>CAYPND010000001.1:0-15144 GCA_964412175.1 uncultured Microbacteriaceae bacterium
GCTCATGAGCGAATCGGTGAACCGGATGCTCACCACCGCGCTCGCCATCGTGTGCGCGGGCCTGCTCATCGCGCTCAACGCGACGCTGCTCGTGCTGCTCGTCCTCGGCGGCTGATCGCGCCGGGGCCGTCGCCTACTTCTCGGGGTGCCCGTTGTGCTCGGCGTCGGCCGTCCCCACCCCGATGACCGGCACGGGCTCGTCCGCGGCGGCGGCCTTTGCCTCTTTGCGCTTCTCCCACTGCTCGCGGCCGAGATGCCAGCCGATGCCGACGACACCCAAGCCGATGACGACGAGAAAGACGACCTCGATGTAGTCGGTCACGAGGTCGGCGACGCCGGGAATGTGTGCTGCGCCCCAGCCGAGCAGTGTGAGACCGACACCCCAGAGGAGAGCACCGAGAATATTGAAGAACAAAAACGTGCGGTACGGCATCTTGCCGACACCTGCTGCGACGGGCGCGATCGTGCGAACGACGCCGATGAAGCGCGCGATCGTCACGGCCCAGCCTCCGTAGCGCGCAAAGAAGGCCTCGGTGCGCGCGACGCTCTTCTTGCTGAAGAATCCCGACGACCTGCGTTCGAAGATCGGCGGCCCGGCCCGATACCCGATGTAGTAGCCGAGCTGATCACCGAGCACGGCCGCGATGAAGATGCTCAGCACGACGAGCCAGATCGGCTGCGGAATGACGCCCGTAAAGGTCAGGATGCCCGTGATGACGAGCAGCGTGTCGCCCGGCAGCAGGAAGCCAATGAGCAGCCCGGTCTCGATGAACACGATCGCGCACACGAGCACGAGGCCCCACTGACCGGCCCCCGTGATCCATGCCTCGACATCGAACAACCCGAGGTCCATGGGCATCATGCGGCGGCTCCGTCGATCGTGGGTGAAGGTGGCTTCAGGCTACCCCGACAATCTCGTGCGGAAGGAGGGACTTGAACCCTCACGCCCGAAGGCACAGGAACCTAAATCCTGCGTGTCTGCCGATTTCACCACTTCCGCGAGTGCCGCCAGTCTAGAACTCGTTCTCGAGCGTGACGCGAGGCCTCACGCGCGCCCCATGGCCTGCAGCGCCGCCCACACCTCGGCCCGCGCGGGGAAGGCGTCGAGGTCGCGGTCGAGCAGCTCGGCCGCGCGCCGCAGGCGCGCTCGAACCGTGTGCCGGTGGATGCCCAACCGCAGCGCCGCCGCCTCGGCCACCGCATCGCACCGCAGCCAGGTGCCGAGCGTGCCGATGAGGTCGTCGCCCGTGAGGGCGTCGTGCTCGAGCAGCGGCTGCACGAGCGCAGCCGGATCGTCGGGGTCGAGCGTCACGGGCGCGAGCGCGGCGGAGGGCTCGCTGGCGACGAGCGCCGCGTGCACGGCCGAGCGCAGGGCCGCGAGGCGCCCCGCGGTCTCGGCCGCCTCGGCGACGAGCGCATCCGTATCGGCGACCCCGGCGAGGCCCGCGAGCGCGACGACGCTCGTGACGACGGCGCGCTCGGCGTCGTCGTGCAAAGACCCGGGGCCGATCGCGAGCACGCCTGTGAGTGCCGTGGCGGCGCCGACGGTCTGCAGGCTCCAGTCGTCGACCGTGCGCGCGGCGCGGCGACCGGCGCGCAGCATGCCGAGGGCCTCGTCGAGCACGGCCGTCGGAGGCGTCGCTCCGAGCACCTCGCCGCTCGCGCCGACGATGCCGGCCTCGGCACCGATGCGGCGTGCGAGCTCGGCGACGACGGCCGTGAGCCCGGTCGGGCGCAGGGCGGCGACGGCGATCGCGCGCTGCGTCTCGAGGGTCCAGCGCACGCGCGCGTAGCGCTCCTCGGCATCGAGGTCGGCGACCGCGCGGGCCACGGCGATGAAAGGCGTGCGGTAGGGCACTTCGAGCAGGGCGACGCCGTGTTCGGCGCAGGCTTCGGTGAGGGCATCCGGCGTGCCGTCGCGGATGACCTCGGTGCCGAAGCCGATCGCGGGCACTCCCGCGGCGGCGAGGCGCGCGACCCACGGCGCGATCTCGTCGTCGCTCACCCACTGCGTGCCCGTCGTGAGCAGCGCGTCACCGGGGGAGAGGAACGGGCTCGGGTCGGCGAGGTCGCTCGAGTGCACCCAGCCCCAGGCGCGAGCGCGGGCGGTCTCGTCGGCCCAGACGAGCCGCAGCTGCAGCTCGCGGCGGGCGAGCACGGCGTCGAGCGGCACGGGCATGCGCGGGTTCCTTACATTCGGGAGTCTGCTGAGGGAGTACCCGCCGACCCTACCTGCCAGGTGTACGTTGTGTCGAGCACTGTGCCACCGCATGTACAGCTCGTACATCACGGGAGCGCCATTGCCGCTCTACTCTTGCCGCATGAGCATGACGATCGATGCCCCCGCAATCCTCGGCGGGCCCAGCCTGCCGCAGCGCCGCGAGCTCGTGACGAGCATCCCGGGCCCGAAGAGCGAGGCCCTCATCGCCCGCAAGCAGGCCGCCGTCTCCTCGAGCGTCGGCACCATGATGCCCGTCTACGCGGCTGCGGCCGGCGGCGGTGTCATCGTCGATGTCGACGGCAACTCGCTCATCGACCTCGGTAGCGGCATCGCCGTCACCAACGTCGGCAACGCCGACCCGCACGTCGCGCAGGCCGTCATTGACCAGGTGCAGCGCTTCACCCACACCTGCTTCATGGTGACGCCGTACGACGGCTACGTTGAGCTCGCTGAGAAGCTCAACGCGATCACCCCGGGCGACCACGCCAAGCGCACCGCACTGTTCAACTCGGGCGCCGAGGCCGTCGAGAACGCCATCAAGATCGCGCGCTACTACACCGGCAAGTCGGCTGTCGTCGCCTTCGACCACGGCTACCACGGCCGCACCAACCTCACCATGGCGCTCACCGCCAAGGCCATGCCCTACAAGGCCGGCTTCGGCCCCTTCGCGCCCGACGTCTACCGCGCGCCCATGTCGTACCCCTACCGTGACGGCCTGAGCGGCGAGGATGCCGCGGCCCGCGCGATCCACACGCTCGAGAAGCAGATCGGGGCCGACCGCCTTGCGGCCATCATCATCGAGCCCATCCAGGGCGAGGGCGGCTTCATCGTTCCCGCGAAGGGCTTCCTGCCCTCGTTGCAGGCCTGGGCCAATGCGAACAACGTCGTGTTCATCGCCGACGAGGTGCAGACCGGCTTCGCCCGCACCGGCCAGATGTTCGCGAGCGAAGACGAGGGCATCGTGCCCGACATGATGACCCTTGCCAAGGGCATCGCGGGCGGCCTGCCGCTCGCGGCGGTCACCGGCCGGGCCGAGATCATGGATGCCCCGCACGCGGGCGGCCTCGGCGGCACCTACGGCGGCAACCCCGTCGCGACCGCCGCGGCCCTCGGTGCCCTGACCGCCTACGACGAGCACGACCTGCTCGGGCGGGCCCTCGAGCTCGAGGCGATCATCCGCGACGAGCTCACGACCCTGCAGGCGCGCGACGGCCGCATCGGCGACATCCGCGGCCGTGGCGCCATGATGGCGATCGAGCTCACCGACGCCGAGGGCAAGCCCGACGCCGCCCTGACCGGGAAGGTCGCGAAGCACTGCCACCTCAACGGCGTCATCGTGCTCACGTGCGGCACCGACGGCAACGTCATCCGCCTGCTGCCGCCGCTCTCGATCGGCGACGAGCTGCTGCGCGAGGGCATCCGCGTCATCGGCGAAGCCCTCGAGGTCAACTAGACCACCAGCAGCACCCCATCATCCGCGGATCCGCCACCACCGCATCCGAATACCAGCGAAAAGGGAATCCCCATGATCACCGAAGCCGAACTGCTCGCCAAGGTCCCGCGCGGCCTCTACATCGACGGGCAGTGGATCGACGCCGAGGGCGGCGCGACCATGACCGTCTCCGACCCCTCGACGGGCGCTGTGCTCGCCGAGATCGCGAGCGCCTCGGTCGCCGACGGCAAGCGGGCGATGGATGCCGCGGCCGCCGCCCAGGCAAGCTGGGCCGCGACCGCGCCCCGCGTGCGTGGCGAGCTGCTGCGCCGCGCCTTCGAGCTCGTCATCGAGCGCGCCGACGAGTTCGCCCTGCTCATGACGCTCGAGATGGGCAAGCCGCTCACCGAATCGCGTGGCGAGGTCACCTACGGCGCCGAGTTCTTGCGGTGGTTCAGCGAAGAGGCCGTGCGCATCAACGGCCGCTTCGGCGAGAACCCCGAGGGCACGGGCCACATCGTGGTCTCGCACGCCCCCGTCGGGCCCTCGTTCCTCATCACGCCCTGGAACTTCCCGCTCGCCATGGCAACCCGCAAGATCGCGCCCGCGATCGCCACCGGGTGTACCTCGATCATCAAGCCCGCCGCACTCACGCCGCTCACGACGATGTACTTCGTGAAGACCCTGGAAGACGCCGGTCTGCCGAAGGGCGTCGTCAACGTCGTCACGACCGCCAGGTCGGGCGCGCTCTCCGCTGAGATCATCGCCGACCCGCGCCTGCGCAAGCTGAGTTTCACGGGCTCGACCGAGGTCGGCCGAGTGCTCATGAAGCAGGCTGCCGACGGCATTCTGCGCACCTCGATGGAGCTCGGCGGTAACGCCCCCTTCGTCGTCTTCGCCGACGCCGACCTCGACAAGGCCATCGACGGCGTCATGCTCGCGAAGTTCCGCAACATCGGTCAGGCGTGCACGGCGGCCAACCGCATCCTCGTTCAGCGTGATGTGGCCGAGGAGTTCAGCCGCCGCGTCACCGAGCGCGTCGCCGCCATGAAGATGGGCCGCGGCACCGAGGAGGGCGTGCAGATCGGCCCGCTCGTCGACGACAACGCCGTCGCGGGCTCGCACGAGCTGGTCGAGGACGCCGTCGCTCGCGGCGCGACCGTCACGACTGGCGGGCAGATCCCCGACCGCGACGGCTCGTTCTACCCGGCGACCGTGCTCACGGGCGTCGTCGCGGGCACCCGCCTGTTGACGGAGGAGATCTTCGGGCCGGTGCTCGCGATCGTGCCCTTCGACACGGAAGACGAGGCCGTCGGGCTCGCCAATGCCACGGAGTACGGGCTCATCTCCTACGTCTACACGCAGGATCTCGCGCGCGGCATGCGCATGATCGACCGCCTCGAGACCGGCATGATGGGCCTCAACGCCGGCGTCATCTCCAACGCCGCGGCCCCCTTCGGTGGCGTGAAGCAGTCGGGTATCGGCCGAGAGGGCTCGCTCGAAGGCATCGACGAGTACCTCACCACGAAGTACACCTTCGTTCCGAAGGGCTGAGCGCGCGATGCTCGTCGGCTCCGCCGACGGCATCCCCCTCTTCCGCTGCCGGGCGCTGTGGTGGCCGCCCGGCAGCGGATCTCCCCTCCCTTGAGGCAGATCTGGGCCAAAGTGGCGTTATGCAGCGCCGCAAACGCACTTTTGCGGCAAATCTGACCGCACGTCGAGGTCAGCTCAACTGAAACAGCGCGAACGCAAGCGCGAAGCCGAGTGCTGCCCAGAGCCCCGTGAACGAGCGATCCGAGGCGAACGCCTCCGGAATCATCGTGTTCGCGACCATCGCCAAGATGCCGCCGGCGGCGATCGTCGTGACGACCGCGACGGCTTCCAGCGCGGCGCCCGCGAGCAGCACGAAGCCGAGCATCGCGGCGACGCCCGAGATGAGCGCGATGCCGCCCCACACCCCGAAGACGTACCGAGCGCTGCGGCCCTCGTGCTTCATGCCCGCCGCGCTCGCCAGCCCTTCCGGAATGTTCGACACCGCGACGGCGACCAGCAGCGGGATGCTCACCGCACCGCCCTGCGCGATCGACAGCCCCAGCACGAGGCTCTCGGGCACCCCATCGAGCAGTGCCCCGATGGCGACAGCGATGCCGACACTCGCGCTCGCGGCCGCGGCGGGAGCCGCGTGCACGCCCGGCTCGCTCTGCAGCGCGATGGACTGCTTGCGTGCGCGAGCACCGCGACTCGCGAGTGCGAGGTCGGCGAGCACGTAGATCACGGCGCCGGCAAGGAACCCGCCCAGCGTCGGCAGCAGCCCGCCCACGTCGTGGGCCTCGGCGACGAGCTCGAACGCGAGCGTCGAAATGAGCGCGCCCGCGCCGAACGCCATGATGCCGGCCACGACCCCGGTCGGAACCCGCACGACCCACCCGATCGCGGCGCCGAGCACGAGAAAGCTCGCGGCGGCGAGCCCCACGGCGCCGGCGGCGAGTGCCTCGAGCATGCGCGCCTCCTGGTCGTCGGCCCTTCTCGCGGGCTGCCTCGCGGGTGAGTCGCCGCTCAGCCTAGGCCGCGCCCGCCCGGCGCCGCGCGCCGCGCCGCCCCGCGCGTCGCGCCCCGCGCCGCCCCGCATGCCTCTCGATCGGTCACTTGTTGGGGACTCCTCCCCAGAGTGGGTCAACGAGTGACCGATGGACGGTGTGTGCTGCACGCCGGTCGCCCGCCGACGCACTGCGCCACGATGCGCCGGATGACCCGTTCGCTGGAGACGACCGATTCGGATGATGCGTGGATCGTGCGCGCGGCAGTCTCCGGCGGCCGGATGCCCTACTCGCGCACGAGACAGCGAGGAGTCCAGCATCCGTACCGCGGCGTCGCGACCCACGGCGTCGACCTCGACGACCTCGTGCAGCGTGCGCACGCCCTGAGTCTCCTGCTCCCGTCGGGGGCGGCGATCAGCCACAGCACCGCGGCGCTGGTGCGCGGGTACCCGTTGCCTCGAGCGCTGCAGCTCGAGCGAGAGCTCCACGTTGCGGTGCCGCGGCCTGGGCGCGCCCCGCGCATCGCCGGGGTGCGCGGCCACAGTCTCGGGCTCGGTGGTGGTCAGGTCGAGCATCTGCTGGCCGTGTCGCCGAGCACGCGTGAGTCGCTGCCCGTGCCGCTCGTGGACGAGCCGCTGACGTTGCTGACCTGCGCCACTCAACTCGCCCTGCCCGATCTCGTTGCCCTCGCCGATGCAGCGCTCCAGAGAGCCATCGTCGAGGGGCGGCTCGACCCCATGTTGCCGGCGCTGCAGTACGGCAGTCGCCGGCCTGGGCTCGCGCGGCTTAAGCGCGCTGCCCCGCTTCGTCGCGCGGGAGTCCGCTCGCGGGCCGAGACGCTGCTGCGACTCATGCTCGCGAGCGCGGGGCTGCCCGAGCCCGTCGTCGCGCATCCGGTGCAGTCCAGCGGCCGCTCGCCCGAACGCTGGACGGCAGAAGCCGACCTCGCGTGGCCGCCGTTCAGCGTGCTCGTCGAGTACGAGGGCGACGTGCACCGTGCTTCGCGCCGGCGGTTCGCCACCGACGTGCGTCGGTTCGACCGCTACGCCGATGAAGGATGGCGCGCGGTGCGCGCGACTCGCGCCGATGTGTTCGAGGATCCGCGAGAGCTGATGAGCCGCGTGGCTCGACGACTCGCCGACGGAGGGTGGACGCCGCCGCGGGGGTGGCGGCTTCGCGACGTCCGGCCCGCGATCGCGTGATGCCCGTCGGTGGACCTGCCGCGTGCTCAATGCCGGTGCGTCCTCCACCCACGTCGTCCAGGACGTCGTCGATCGGTCACTCGTTTCGGGGCTTCTGCGCAGTTCGTGCAACAAGTGACCGATCGACGAGGGTCGTTGCGCTTGCGCGGCGGGCGAGCACGCATCCGGGGCGGAACACGCGCGCGCTTGTGGAGAGTCACGCGACCCCGCCGCGCCCCCTCACCAGAATGACCCGCATGTCGGCCACCCACAGCGTCATCACTGAGCGCGTGCGCGAGCGGGTGCGCGCCGAGCGCCTCGACCTCAGCGCCGACCCGACCGCGGCCGAGCGCCTCGTTCGCGACGAGCTGCGCGTCTATGCCGAGCGCTCGCTCGCTGGCAGCCTGCCGAGCCTCGGCGATGAGCAGGCCGCGCTCGGCCGCATACTCGCCGACCTCACGGGCTACGGCCCGCTCCAGCCCTACTTCGACGACGCTGAGGTCGAGGAGATCTGGATCAACGCCCCCGACGCGGTCTTCATCGCCCGCGCGGGTGTGACCGAACGAGTGGATGCTCACCTCACCGACGAGCAGGTGCGCACCCTCGTCGAGCGCATGCTGCAGAGCACGGGCCGCCGCGTCGATCTCAGCAGCCCCTTCGTCGACGCGAGCCTGCCTGATGGCTCGCGCCTGCATGTCGTCATCCCCGACGTCACGCGGCAGCACTGGGCCGTCAACGTGCGCAAGTTCTCGCAGCGCATCGGAAGCCTCGCGCGGCTCGTCGAGCTCGGCTCGCTCACGCCGCTCGCGGCGGAGTTCCTGCGCATGAGCGTGCTCGTCGGCAGCAACATCCTCGTGAGCGGGGCGACCCACTCCGGTAAGACGACGCTGCTCGGGGCCATGCTCGCGAGCGCGCGCCCCGCCGATCGCATCGTCACGGTGGAGGAGACGTTCGAGCTTGACCTCACGGCGGGCGACGTCGTCGCGATGCAGTGCCGCACCCCCAACCTCGAGGGCACGGGCGAGATCACCCTCCGGCGCCTCATCAAAGAGGCCCTGCGCATGCGCCCCGATCGCCTCGTGGTGGGCGAGGTGCGCGAGGCCGAGTCGCTCGACCTGCTCATCGCGCTCAACTCGGGGCTGCCGGGCATGTGCTCCATCCACGCCAACAGCGCGCGGGATGCCCTCGTCAAGCTCTCGACGCTGCCCCTGCTGGCGGGGCGCAACATCGACTCGGCGTTCGTCGTGCCCTCGGTCGCGAGCGCCATCGACCTCGTCGTGCACTGCGAGCTCATGAAGGGCGGCCGCCGTCGGGTCGCTGAGATCGTCGCGCCGACGGGCACCGTCGCGGCTGGCACGATCGAGGCGCAGTCGCTCTTCGCGCTCCGCGACGGTCAGCTCGAGCCGACCGGAACCCTGCCGGCGCGCGCCGAGCGCTTCGCGGGCGCCGGGCTCGACCCGAGCATCCTGCTGCGGAGCGGGGCGGGCGCATGACCCTCGCCATCGGGTTCCTGCTCGCCGCCGGGGTGCTCCTCATCGCCTCGCCGTGGCTCTGGCCGCGCCGCGAGCCGTCGACGTCGGCGGCCCGCGCCCCGTTCGCGCCGCTCGTCGACCTGCTCGCGCGCGCGGGGGTGCCGACCGTCTCGCCCCTCGTGCTTCTCGGCGTTATCGCCATCGCCGGTCTCGCCGGGGGCGCCCTGACCCTGCTGCTCCTGCCCGTCGTCGCGCTGGCTCCCGTCGCCGCGGTCGTCGTCGCTGCCGTGCCCCTGCTCGTGCTGCGGGCGAGGGCGGCCGCCCGCAGGCGTGCCCTGCGCGCTGTGTGGCCCGACGTCGTCGACCACCTGCTCTCGGGCGTGCGCGCGGGCCTCAGCTTGCCGCAGGCGATCGCGGCGCTCGCCGATTCCGCACCCGAGCCCGTGCGCGTGCCGTTCCGCACGTTCCGTCGCGATTACCTGCGCACCGCCCAGTTCACCGAGTGCCTCGATGCCCTCAAGGCGAGCCTCGCCGACCCGGTCGCCGACCGCATCGTCGAGACGCTGCGCATGGCGCGCGAGGTGGGCGGCACCGAGCTGCCGAGCGTGCTGCGCTCGCTCTCGCACTACCTGCGGGCCGATGCCGCCGTTCGAGCCGAGGTCGATGCGCGGCAGTCGTGGGTACGCACGGCCGCGCGCCTCGGCGTGGTCGCGCCCTGGATCGTGCTGCTCATGCTCAGCACGCGCCCCGAAGCGGCGGCCGCCTACAACAGCCCCGGGGGTGCCGTACTCGTCGTCGGAGGCCTGCTCGCGACGCTCGTCGCCTACCGCCTCATGATCGCGCTCGGGCGGCTGCCCGACGAGGGTCGGTGGTTCCGATGACGCCGCTCCTGGGCGCGGCCCTCCTTGCCGGGCTTGGGCTCGGCACGGGCCTGTGGCTCCTCGTCTCGACGGCGCCCCGCCTGGGCCGCCCGCGGCTGTCGAACCGGCTCGCCCCCTACCTCGTCGATGTCTCCGCCGAGGCCCGTGCGATGACCGAGGCGCGCCGCTCCGATCCGCTCCCCGTCATCGGCGCGCTACTCGCTCCGGCCGCCGAGGCGGGCCGCGGGATGCTCGACACCGTGCTCGGCGGCGAAGCGGTCATCCGCACGCGCCTGCGGCAGTCCGGCTCGGCGCTCACCGTGCAGGGGCACCGCACCCGGCAGCTGCTCGGGGCCCTGCTCGGCGCGGCATCCGGCATCGCGCTCGCGATCCTCCTCGCGCGCGACGGTGTGCCGTTCGTGCCGGCGGCCCTCGGGGCGATCCTCGCCGGCGGCATCGGGGGCATCGCCGCGGTGGATGCCCTGCTCGCCCGCGCCGCGCGCCGCCGCTCGGCACGCATCGCGGAAGAGTTTCCGACCGTGGTCGAGTTCCTCGCCCTGAGCGTGGCAGCCGGCGAGAGCATCCTGGAGGCGCTGCGCCGCGTCGCCCGTACCGGGTCGGGAGAGCTCGCGGGCGAGCTCGATCGGGTCGTGCAGCGCGCCGCCGCGGGTCAGCCGCTCGCGCTCGCGCTCGCCGAGCTGCGCGACGGCCTCGCGGTGCCCGCCGTCGGCCGCCTCATCGACCAGGTGCTCGCCGCCCTCGACCGCGGCACCCCGCTCGCAGAAGTGCTCCGCGCCCACGCCCTCGACGCGCGCGACGAGTCGAAGCGCCGCCTGCTCGAAGCCGCGGGCACGCGCGAGGTCGCGATGCTCGTGCCCCTCGTGATGCTTATCCTGCCCGTCACGGTGCTCTTCGCCGTATGGCCCGGGCTCATGGTGCTGCAGCTCGGCTTCTGACATCCACCCCCCCTGAAAGGACGACCATGACCATGCGACGACGCTCGACCGATCTCCGCGACGACCGCGGCGACGTGCCCGGCTGGGTGCTCATCACCCTCATGACGGCCGGCCTCGTCATCCTCATCTGGGCGCTCGCTGGCCCCGCGCTGCAGGGCGTCTTCCAGCAGGCGATCGATCGGGTCACCGGCTTCTGATGGCTCCGCTCCGCCGACAACTGCATGACGACCGCGGCTCGGTCGCCGTCGAGTTCGTGCTCGTCGGCGTGATGCTCACCCTCGTGACACTGAGCGTGCTGCAGGTGGCGTTCGCGCTGCACGTGCGCACGACCCTCATCGATGCGGCAGCCGAGGGGGCCCGGTTCGCGGCGCTCGCCGACAGCTCCCTCCCCGCCGGCATCGATCGCAGCCGCGAGCTCATCACGGCGGCGCTGGGGGAGGGCTACGCGCAGAGCATCTCGGCGGGCACGGGGGCGTTCGGAGGGCATCCGGTCGTCATCGTCACCGTGCGGTCGCCGTTGCCGCTCATCGGCATGGTCGGCATCGACGACACCTTGGAGGTGAGCGGGCGTGCCGCCCTCGAGCCCCTCCGCTGAGCGATCAGTCCCCGCCGGTGGATGCTCCGACCGCGGCTCGGCATCGCTCGAGTTCCTCACCGCGGGCCTGCTGATGCTCGTGCCGCTCGTCTACCTGATCCTCACCCTCGGCGCCATCCAGTCGGCGGCGCTCGCCACTGAAGGGGCCGCCCGCCAGGCCGCGCGCGTCTTCGTGCAAGCGCCGACCGTCGGTGAGGGTGCGACAGCCGCGCAACGGGCGTTCGACCTCGCGCTCGCTGACCACGGCGTCGACGCGCAGGACACGACCCTCACGATCTCGTGCGCCCCCCGCCCGACTGAGTGCCTCACCCGGCGCGGATGGGTCACGGTCGAAGTCTCCGCGCGCGTGCCGCTGCCGCTCGTGCCGCCCGTGTTCGACCTGCGCGTGCCGCTCGCCGTGCCGGTCGAGGCGAGCGCGACCCAGCAGGTCTCGCGGTTCTGGGGCGCGCGATGAGAGTGTGGCGCGACGACCGCGGCTCGATCCTGCCGCTCATCGCGGGCTATGGCGCGCTCGCGCTCGCGGTCGTGCTGCTCGTGACCGCCGCGACCTCGCTCTACCTTGAGCGCACGCGGCTCTTCACGCTCGCCGATGGCGCCGCGCTCGTCGGTGCCGAGTCGTTCGACCTCGCCGACGTCGAGGTCACGCCCCAGGGCGTGCTGCGTCCGCGCCTTACCGATGAGCAGGTCGTCACCGGCGCGCGGCAGTACCTCGCCGAGGCTCCGGTGGGCGGGCTAGAAAATCTGCAGCTCGTCGCCGCGAGCACGCCCGACGGCCTGAGCGCCCGCGTCACCCTCGCCGCCGACTGGCAGCCGCCCGTGCTCGCCATCCTCCTGCCCGAGGGCCTGCGACTCGAGGTGACGGCGACCGGCCGAAGCGTCTTCGACTGAACCGCGGCGCGCGACCACCAGAATGGGCACGTGAGCACCGATCGCCCCGAGAAGCCCGTCACCTACATCAGCGTCGACATCGAGGCCGCGGGCCCGAGCCCGAGCGCTTACGCGATGCTCTCCGTCGGCGCGTGCGTGGTCGATGCCCCCGACAGCGAGCCGGGGTTCTACGTCGAGTTGCAGCCCGACCGCGAGGGCGTGCTCGAGTCGGCGATGAGCGTCGGGGGATTCACGCTCGACGGCCTTCGAGCATCCGGAACCGCCCCCGCGGTCGCGATGCAGCAGTTCGCCGACTGGATCGACGCCGTCACCCCCGCCGGCCACCGGCCCGTCATGGTCGGCTTCAACGCGGTCTTCGATTGGATGTTCGTGGCCGACTACTTCCACCGCTACCGCGGCCGCAACCCCTTCGGCCACTCGGCGCTCGACATCAAGGCCTTCTACCTCGGAGTCACGGGCTCGAGCTGGGCGGGCACGAGCATGAACTTCGTCGCCGAACGCTATGGGCTCAGCATCACCCTGACGCATAATGCACTCGACGACGCGCGCGATCAGGCGGCCCTGTTCCGGGCCGTGCGCGGAGAGCTCGACGCCCGCGTCTGACCCCACCTCACCCCCGAGAGGCCCGCGATGACGCTCGACACCGACCAGCCCACTGCCGACGACGACATCGCGCGCATCCGAGAATCGGCCGCGCGCCTCGGCGTGCAGCTTGATGAAGAGGCCGCGCTGCAGTGGCTCGCGGCCATCGCCGCCGACGCGGCGAGCGACGACCACATCGTCACGCACGAGAGCGGCACCTTCGGCCACCGCGTGAGCATGCTCGACTTCACGCCGCGCGATCTCGAGCGGTTCCGGCGCATCGGGCAGGTTGTCGAGGTCACCGGCCCGCCCGAGATCGCCGAGAGCGCCCTCGCGCTCAGCGGCTCGGCCGCGCAGTCGAAGATCCAGTCGTTCCCCGGTGACTGCGACTACTTCCAGCGGCTCAACATCAAGGCGGCAACCCGCGAGGAGGCGTGCCGCATCATGGCCGACCTCATGCGCGCGGCGGCACGGCGCACGTACACGGGCGACGCCTTCCAGTTCCTTGAGGGCAAGCTCGGCAGCTACCCGGTCGACTGCGTGCACGGCGGTCAGCCCCGCAAGCACGGCAGCCCCATCAGCTGGACCCCGGCCGAGATCGAGGCCGAGCGCATCGAGCTGACCCTCGCCGACGGCACCGTGCAGACCCTCACCTGGTACGAGGCCGCCCTCGACCCCGGCTGGTGCAAACTCGACTGGGTCGTGACCGACCCGCAGCGCAAGTCGCTGTCGAACGCGAGCAACGTCATCGACGTGACATGGGAGGCCCCCGACGGCGAGATCGTGCCGCTCGACGGCTACCTCGACGCCTATTTCCAGGAGGTCTACCTCGAAGCCGACGACCTGCCGACCTTCACGAAGGTCGTCCAGCACGTCAGCGACGAGGCGCTCGACGATTACGTCGAGCGGCTCGAAGAGGAGGTGCGCAAGTACCTCACGAAGCAGGTGAACTACGGCAAGGCCGCCAAGCGCATGTACAACATCTTCCGGCTCTCCGGCCGGCACCTCGACGCGGCCTACGTGCGCGAGCTCTTCGACGAGCCGGCGACGATCCTCTATCAGGTGTGGTCGCTCATCTCGACGCTCGACAACGCCACGCAGCCCGGCACGAGCATCCCCATCGATGCCGTTCGCGACCAGGCCGACGCGCTCATGATCCAGGTCATCCAGATGCTCGACGGCGACGAGGAGGCCGAGATCGTGAGTGCCCTGCTGAGCCTGCGCCGCACGCTGGAGGACCAGGACGCGGGCGAGCGCCGCACGGCCGACGTCGAGGCGGCGCAGAACCGCGTGATCAACATCGTCAACACGTTCTTCCGTGACAAGCTCGAGGGCGTGCCGACCATTCGCGAGTACATCCGCGCCATGCAGGGCGATCTCGCGTGAGCGCAGCGCCCGAAGTGCTCGTCGTGCTGCACGACGTCGACGACAATCTCAACGAGCTCGCCGCACCGCTCGCCGAGGCGGGCCTGCGCATCGTGACGTGGGATGTCGAGCGCGACCCCGAGGGGGCGCCGCCCCTGGATGCTCTCGACCGGTTCAGCGGTGTCGTCTCGCTCGGCGCCTACGCCGGAGTGCCCGACGAGCCGAAGCGCCCCTGGATGACGCACGAGAAGCGCGTGCTCGAGCACGCCCTCGCTACGGGAATGCCCGTGCTGGGGCTGTGCTTCGGATCGCAGCTGCTCGCTGCCGCCGCTGGCGCGCCCTTCAAGCCCTCGCCCGTGCCCGAGCTGGGGTGGACGAGCGTGCGGCTCACCGACGAGGCCGCGGCCGACCCCGTGCTGGCGCCCCTCGTGGCCTCCGCCGCGCGCGGCGCGAGCGGGGCCGACGAGGTCGAGGTGTTCCACTACCACTTCGACAGCTACGAGCTGCCCGAGGGCGCCGTCCTGCTCGGCGAGACCGACGGTATCGTCGAGGCCTTCCGAGTGGGGGAGTCGGCGTGGGGTCTGCAGTTCCACCTCGAGGTGGGGCTCGCGACCCAACTCGCCTGGATCGCGGGCGGGCGCCGCGTCTACGAGCGCGAGGGCGTCGACCCCACCGAGCAGGAGCGCTTGAGCCACGAGAACTGGCGGCTCTACCGCGAGCAGGCGCACGAGGTCGGTGCCGCGTTCGCCCAGCAGGCGCTGCGCTACGCGCAGCGTGGGTGAGAGGGTCTACCCGTGCCGTCGATGAGGGGTGGCGGCGCGGCGCAACCTGGGCGCCCTCTGCATGCTCCCAGAGAGCCGACGTAGCGTTGCCCGCATGACCGACCTCGCGGGTGCCTCCATCATCGTTCTCGGCGCGACGGGCGGCCTCGGCCGCGAGTTCGCGCGGCAGCTCGCCGCCTCGGGAGCGCGCCTCACGCTCACGGGCCGCTCGATGCTCGCGCTCGACGACCTCGACATCGACGGTGCTGCGCTCATCCCCGCCGACCTGACCGA
>CAYPND010000001.1:15244-214730 GCA_964412175.1 uncultured Microbacteriaceae bacterium
CGCTCGACGACCTCGACATCGACGGTGCTGCGCTCATCCCCGCCGACCTGACCGACGCGGGCGAGGCCGAGAAGGTCGTCGCCGCGGCGAAGAACGCCCACGGCCGCGTCGACGGCGTCATCGTGGCCTCGGGCGCCGTTGCGTTCGGCCCGCTCGTCGAGACGAGCGACGAGACGCTCGAGGCGCTCTGGGCCATCAACGTGCTCGCCCCCATGCGGGTGCTGCGTGCCGCCGCCGGGGCACTCGCCGAGAGCGCCGCCGCGGGCGGGTCGCCGTTCGTCGTCTCGATCAGCGGCGTGGTCGCTGAGACCCCGACGGCCGGCATCGGCGCCTACAGCGCGGTCAAGTCGGCCCAGGCCGCGGCGCACCAGGTCGCCGCGCGCGAGCTGCGCCGGGCGGGCATCCGCGTGCTCGATGCGCGCCCTGGCCACACCGAGACCGAGCTCTCGAAGCACCCCCTCGCGGGCGAGCGGCCCGCGTTCCCCGTCGGCTACGCGCCCGCCGCGGTCGTCACGCGCATTCTGGATGCCGTGCGCACCGACGAGAAAGACCTCCCGTCGAGCGCGTTCCAGGGTCTGCCGACCGCGCAGACAGCCTAGACCGGCCCGGTGGGCCCGGTCGGTCCAACCTCGCCCGTGGAGCCGGTCGCTCCGGTCACTCCTGTCGGTCCAGTCGGTCCGATCTCACCGGTCGGGCCCGTTGCGCCGGTCACGCCCGTCGGCCCCAGGTCGCTCGTGCTGCCCGTCGGCCCGGTCGGCCCGACAGTGCCATCGGGGCCCGTGGGGCCGACGACTCCCGTGGGCCCGACAACCCCCGTCGGTCCGGTCGCGCCCGGAAGCCCTTGATCGCCCGTCGGACCGCTGCTGCCGGTGGGGCCGGTCGGTCCGGGACCACTGCCGGAACCCGCAGGACCGGTTGCGCCCGCCGCGCCGTTCGTGCCATTGCGGCCATCGACACCGTCTCGGCCGTCTTGCCCGTTCGCACCGTTGGTGCCGTCGGCACCATCCACGCCGTCTCGGCCGTCGGTGCCGTCGTCGCCATCGGCACCCGCGGGGCCCGCCGGACCCATCGGCCCGGGCAGCAGCAGGTTGATGCCGGTCGTGAGTGCAGCGGTTGCCGCGGCCGTTCCCAGCACGAGCAGCACATCGCGACGACTCGGCATGAACGACTCTCTCTTTCGGGTGCGCTCAGCCTAGCCGCGGACGGGCGCCGACGGCGGGCTTTTCGAGGCGAGATCCGACCTCATCAGGAGCAGGTGATCGCGATGCTCGCCAGGGACGCCATCGAGGGTCAGGAGGCGCTCGGTCTCCGCGTGAGCGAGCGAGTGATGCCCGATCCGCCAGGCCGCGTCGGCCCGCTCGAACGCAGCGGCCCAGCGATAGACCTCCGCGTCGACGAACAGGGTGTCGGCAGGTGGTTCGAGTGCTGCCGCCGCGCTGGCGAACAACCAGGCGGCGTGGTGCTGGCGCGCGATCCGATGGCGGCGGGCGAGGCGGTAGAGCGGTTCGGCGCGCTCGGGGCGAGCATCCCAGGCCCTGATCATCGCGTCGGTGGCTGTCGGCGACGCGACCACTTCTTCCATGAGGGCGGCCTGGTAGAGCGACCAGAAGACCTCTTCGGCCCAGCCGCCCATCGTCGCTCGGCGTCGATAGTGCTGCAGAGCGAGCTCGTTCTCGCCGGCGTCCCGGTAGGTCTGTGCGAGGTAGAACACCGTGCGCGGCGAATCGGGGTGCTCGAGCAGGTCGAGGTTCAACAGCTCGAGGTCGCGCTCGAGCTTGACCGCGTGCGACGAGCCGTCGGCGAGATGCGTGATGCGCAGGCTGTCGAACCACGCCGTGCGATAGGGTGCCGTGCTCGAGAGGTGCTCGTGCGTGCGCCCGCTGTAGTGCCACGGCCGGCTTCCGCGCACGAGATAGGGCATGCGGTACGAGACGCCGCCGTTCACCGGCACGAGGGCGGCATCGGCCGAGAACTCCGCGAGTCGGTCGATCAGGTCATGGTCGGCGTCGACGGTCATGTCGGCATCGAGCAGCAGCAGCCAATCGGCGCCCTCGGTCGCCCACGCGACGAGTTCCGAGCGGTTCTGCCCGAAGTCGACCCAGTCGCTGCGCCGAAGCTCGCCCGGCAGCCCCGCCAGTGCCGCCTCGATCAGCTCGACCGTGTTGTCCGTCGAGCCGGTGTCGATGATGCGCCACGAGTCGACGTAGGGCAGGGCCGACGAGATGACGCGCTCGATGATCGGTGCTTCATTCCGCACGATCATCGCGAGGCGCACGCCTGGTGTGGTCATGCGAGCACGTCCGCGGGGCGGCGCACGGGCTGAAGACGGTCGAGCACACCCTCGAGGGGCAGACGGGCGAGCCAGGCATCGCTGTCCGTCACCCCGAACGTCACCAGGAGCTCATTGCCGTCACGGGCGGCGCCTGCAACGAATTCCACGCCGAACCGTGTGAGCCCGAGCCGGGGCGAAGCTCGCTCGACCCTGCCGTCGGTGCTGATCGTCACGAAGCGATGCAGGTAGGTGCGGCCGGCGGGCAGCTGGTGCGCTTCGTGCACGACGAACAACGATTCGCCGCTGTCGAGCTCGACCCCGCCTGAGCCCCCGCGCGTGCCTGGCCCGAGTCCAGTCTCGCCTCGTTCGTCGAGCGCGGTCTGGCCGGTCATCGGGTCGATCGTGACGATGCGCAGGGGATCCCACGAGTAGACGGCGCGAATTGCCCCCCGGAGCGGCCAGGGTGCCCAATTCTTCTCGTGCCGACCCGGCCGGGGGCTCTCCACGATCACTTCAGTCACCCGGTCGGTGCCGATCGGGACAAGCAGGGCCATGCGGCAGAGCCCGGAATCGTCGAAGTCGCGCACGGTCGCCAGCCCGTGGACGCCTGCCTCGTGTGGGAACAGGCGCACGTCTTCCCAGCCGTGCACGGGGAAGGTCGACGGTATGCGGTCGGTCTCGATGTGGAGCATCCGGGGATGCCTGACCTCGCCATCGACGAGGTCGACGAGCACCGTCTGCGACCGGATCGCGGTGTCGTCCATCTCGTACTGTCCTGTGTCGCTCAACCGGTAGTTGGCGCTGCGCACGCCGATCGTGGTCGTGCCGTCGTGGCGCACGATCGACGGGTTGAAGTGTGACCACCCTGCCGGCACAGCTGGCGTGAGCGGTTCGAGCGCGACCGCCGGGGCCCACTGGGCCAGCAGCGGGGGCACGGTCACCATGCGGGCCACTGTAGCGCCGCCTCCGACGAGCTCACCGACCATGCCACCCACCCGCCGGTAGGCTGGGCCTCGACATGATCGATCTGGACTTCGCCGAGCGCATCGCCGCCGCCCGCAGCACCTTCGCCGACATCCGCGCAGTCGTCGACGTCGACCGGCTCGAGGCCGACATCGCCGTGCTCAACGAGCAGGCGGGCGCGCCCGATCTGTGGGACGACACGGCGAATGCGCAGAAGGTCACGAGCGCGCTGAGCCACCGCCAGAGCGAGCTCAAGCGCATCACCGAGCTGCAGGCGAAGCTCGACGACCTCGACGTGCTCATCGAGATGGCGCGCGAGGCCGACGACGCCGACGCGGCGGTCGAGGCCGCGAGCGAACTCGACGGCATCGAGAAGGCGCTCGCCGACATGGAGGTGCAGACGCTGCTCGACGGCGAGTACGACGCGCGCCCCGCCGTCGTCACCATTCGCGCCGGTGCGGGCGGCGTCGACGCCGCCGACTTCGCCGACATGCTGCTGCGCATGTACCTGCGCTGGGCTGAGCAGCACAAGTACGCCACCACGGTCATGGACGTCTCGTACGCCGAGGAGGCGGGCATCAAGAGCGCGACCTTCGAGGTGGATGCGCCTCACGCATTCGGCATCCTGAGTGTCGAGGCGGGAACGCACCGACTCGTGCGCATGTCGCCGTTCGGCGCCGCCGGCAAGCGCCAGACGAGCTTCGCCGCGGTCGAGGTCATCCCGCTGCTCGAGGAGAGCGCCGAGATCGAGGTGCCCGAGTCGGACATCCGCGTCGATGTGTTCCGGTCCTCCGGCCCCGGCGGGCAGTCGGTCAACACGACCGACTCGGCCGTGCGCATCACCCACCTACCCACCGGCCTCGTCGTGTCGATGCAGAACGAGAAGAGCCAGATCCAGAACCGCGCGGCCGCCATGCGCGTGCTGCAGTCGCGCCTGCTCATCATGCAGAAAGAGCAGGAGGCGGCGACGAAGAAAGAGCTCGCCGGCACCATCACCGCAAGCTGGGGCGACCAGATGCGCTCGTACGTGCTCGCGCCGTACCAGATGGTGAAAGACCTGCGCACCGAGCACGAGGTCAACAACCCCTCGGCGGTGTTCGACGGCGACCTCGACGGCTTCATCGCCGCGGGTATCAAGTGGCGCAAGCAAAAGCCCGTCGACTAACTCGTTGGGCCGGTCAGCCCTTGACGCCGAGGATCGCGACGGCGTCGAAGGCTGGGCCCGTCGCCGGTTGACCCGTGCCGTCGGTCTCGGCGGGAGCGTCGCACAGCCGCACCCGATCGGCCGAACCGCCGGCGCCGATGACAGTCTCAAGGTCGAGCACGGAGCGCCCCGAGAGCGCTCCGGCGAAGACCCAGGGCCCATCGCCGTCGGCGACCCAGACCTCGTACTCGAGGCTGCCGATGCCGATGTGTGCGACGCCGAGCTCGGGCCCCCGCCCGTCGACGATCTCTGCGTCGAAGCCGAGATCGAGCGGCTGCTCGCACGATGCGTCACCCTCGCCGATGCTCGCGTTGCGGGTATTCTGCGGGCCGAGCACGTCAGCGGGGTCGCCGTCGAGAGCATCGCCCGCGCTGATCACCTCCGAGGCCCACGCGACCACGGGGTACGCCCAGTCGCGGCCGCCGCGCGAGAGACGAAACAGCTCGTCGTCCCCGATATCGTCGAGCGGCGGGGCGGCCGCGGCGTAGCCGTCGGCAAGATCATGGTCGCCCGTGACCGCGACATCGAAGACGCACGAGGCGAGCTCGCCCGGCAGGAGCACGCCCGCCTCGCGGCAGATGACCAGCGCGAGCGTCGTCGCGCGCTCGTCGAGGGTCTCGAGCGCGACGCGCTCCTCGGGGAAGCTCGGATCGTCGAAGCCGCCGCGCGACTCGCCCTCCCGGTAGGGCAGCAGCGAGTCGGCCTCGACGAGCCGCCACGCATCGGCGAGGGCGGTCGTGATCTCGTCGGAGTCGGCACCGATGATGCGGTCGCCGACGCGCAGGTCGTTGGCGGGGTCGCCGTCGTTGTCGCCCAGCAGTCCGCTCGTCGGTTCCTCCACCGCCAGATAGCTGTTAAGCAGCGATCCAGCCGCGCGCACCACGAGGCGGAAGCCGGAGTCGACAGCGACCGCGAGCGTGCCCTCGTCGATCTCGATCCGCGTGCCGCCCTCCGCGAGCGTCTCCGGGGTCGAGAGGCGCTCACCGTTCCACGACGACTCCAGCTCGAAGGGACGGTCGCCGAGGCGCGCCTGCACGACGCCGTCGGGCGTGCGCACGGAGATCGCCGTGAGCACCGAGACCGATCGCGAGTCGAGGTAGGGCTCGTACCGCACGTGCACCAGCTCGGTCGGCGTGCGGGTCAGCAGGTACTCGCCGACCACCTGGAAGTCGTAGTCGAGTCCATCGTGCGTCGTGTGATGCGGGTCGCCCCGACTGCCCGCGTCGTCGCCGTCGACGCAGGCACCGTCGGAGGTCGTCAGCTCGCACCCGGATGACGCCGATCCGGTTTCCTGGTCGCCGTCGGTCGGGTCGGTCTCGCCGAGCGAGGCGAGGATCTCGGCGACGGCGTCGCGCAGGTCGTCGGTCGATCGGCTGAGGATGCGCGCGATATCGGCGGCGTCCCCCTCGCCGTCGGCGACGATGCCGCCGATCGCCCCGAGCGTCTCGGATGCGGAATCCGGCAGGAGGTCGCCGACGGCGTCGTTGAGCAGCGCCCCGAGCACGACGTCGGCACCGTACCGCTCGAGGTCGGCGATGAGCTGATCTCCGTCGCTCAGCTCCGGCTCCGCGGCGGGGTCGCGAAGAACCCCGGGTGCCGCGAACGGCGCCCCACTCGCCGCCATCCGGGGGCCGGCTCCGCTCGGCCCCCCAACCGCGCCGGGCTCGACGCCGCATCGCACGACGACCGCGATCGCGGCATCCCACCCCGCCCCACCGGAGCCGGCGCACTCGCCCCCCAGGGCGCCGTCGAGGAACTCCCGGCCCGCCGCGGTGGTCACGACCACGCGCACGACATCGCCGGTCGCGATCCCCTCGATCACGTCGGCGTCGCCGTCGGCATCGACATCGAGCGCCATGCCGTAGCGACCGGCGCTCGCCGAGACGAATCCGAGTGTGCGTCCCGTGGGATCGACGATCGGTCGCGCGTACCCGTCGACGAGCTCGAGCATTGGCACCTCGTCGAGATCGAGCGGCAGGCTGCCGGTCGACGACACGGGCACGGTCGTCTCGCTGCGCGGATCGAGATCGACGAGGGCAATCGAGCCGTTGGCGTCGAACTGCTGGGCCGACGTGTGGGCGAGTCCCTCGGTGACCCGCACGGTGTAGCCCGGACCGCCCGCATCCGCGTCGGGGGAGGCTCCTGCGGGCAGCGCAACCAGCCAGCGGTCGCTCGACGCCTCGTTCGTGAGGCCTTCAGCGACGCAGCCGCTCACGGTCAGCATCACCACGATCGTCATGACCGTCAGCCCCCGAGTCATGAGCCCATTATGGACGCGAGCGATCCTCTCGACCAGCCCTGTCGACACGGGCGCGCCCCCGCCGTAAAGTGCTCGCCATGGTGAGCATCAGCATCATCGAGATCCCGTCGCGCCGCCTCGAGCGTGCGCTCGCGTTCTACGCCCGCGTGTTCGCCGTCGAACTCGAGATCTCCGAGATCGACGGGCAGCGCATGGTGTTCTTCCCGAACGACGACCCCGCCGCCGCGGCGCTCGCGATCACCGAGGGCGACGACTACCAGCCGAGCGGCGAGGGCATGCGGCTGTACATCACGGTCGACGATGTCGAGGCGGTGCTCGCGCGGTCGGTGGATGCCGGGGGCGAGATCGCGGCGGAGGTCGATGTCGTCGCCGGCTGGGGCGCCTACGCGGCCTTCCGCGACCTTGAGGGCACTGTCATCGGCATCACGCAGCCCGAGGCCAGCTAAGCACGCCCTGAGAACCGTGCCGCCTCGGGTGTCGCACCCGGGGCCTCGCGCGTTCCCCGCCTACGCTGTCCCTCGATGATCCGATTCGACGAAGTCACCAAGGTCTACCGCGGAAGTGCGCGGCCGGCGCTCAACAGCGTCAGCCTCGAGATTCTCAGCGGCGAGTTCGTGTTCCTCGTCGGGGCCTCCGGGTCGGGCAAGTCGACCTTCCTACGCCTCGTGCTGAAGGAAGAGCGCCCCTCGACCGGCGCGATCCACGTGCTCGGGCAAGACCTCGGGCGCATCTCGAGCCGCAAGGTGCCGTACTTCCGGCGCAATCTCGGCGTGGTCTTCCAAGACTTCCGGTTGCTGCCGAACAAGACCGTGTTCGACAACGTCGCCTTCACGCTGCAGGTCATCGGCAAGAGCAAGGGCTTCATCCACGAGGCCGTGCCGGATGCCCTGCAGACCGTCGGCCTCGACGGCAAGGCGCAGCGGTTTCCCCACGAGCTCTCGGGCGGCGAGCAGCAGCGCGTCGCGATCGCGCGCGCCGTTGTCAACAAGCCCGCGATCATGCTCGCCGATGAGCCCACGGGCAACCTCGACCCCGAGACGAGCGCGGGCATCATGGCCCTGCTCGAGCGCATCAACGCGAATGGCACGACGGTCATCATGGCGACGCACGACGCAGGCATCGTCGACCGCCTGCAGCGCCGCGTCATCGAGGTCATCGGCGGCCGCATCGTGCGCGACGAGCGCGGCGGCGGCTACAAGACCCAGGCGACGCCGATCGTCAGCCAACGCTTCGGCATGGGGGCAGCCGCGGCACCTGCGAGCACGGGGGATCACCGATGAGGCTCGGGCTCGTGCTGAGCGAGGTCGGTCAGGGCCTGCGCCGCAACCTCAGCATGGTCATCTCGGTCGTGCTCGTCACCTTCATCTCGCTCACCTTCGTGGGCGCGGCGATCCTGCTGCAGATGCAGATCACGCAGATGAAGTCGTACTGGTTCGACCGCGCCCAGGTGGCGGTGTACATGTGCACCGAGTTCTCGACCGTCGGCGGCTGCGACCAGCAGGCCGCGACGCCCGACCAGGTCGCACTCGTCGAGGCCCAGCTCGAGGGCGAGACGCTCGCGCCGTTCATTGATACCTTCTACTTCGAGACCCAGCAGCAGGCGTACGAGAACTTCCAGGAGCAGTTCGAGGGCGACGCGGTCGCTGACCTCATCACGCCCGAACTGCTGCCGGAGGCGTTCTGGGTCAACCTCATCGACCCGACGCAGAGCGCCATTCTCGCCGACGCGCTCGGCGGCCTCGCGGGGGTCGAGAGCATCGTCGACCAGCGCAGCTACCTCGACCAGATCTTCGACATCCTCAACGCCTCGAGCCTCACCGCGATCGGCATCGCGGCGCTCATGCTCGTCGCGGCCGCGCTGCTCATCGCGACGACCATCCGGCTGAGCGCCTTCTCGCGCCGCCGCGAGATCGGCATCATGCGCCTGGTCGGCGCATCCAATCGGTTCATCCAGACGCCCTTCATCATCGAGGGCGTCGTCGCGGCGCTCATCGGCTCGGTGCTCGCCGGGGTCGCGGTCGTCGGTATCGTGCAGTTCTTCGTGCAGGGCTACCTTGCCGAGACGCTGCCGCTCACCTCGTTCGTCGGGCTGTCGGATGCCCTGCTCGTCGTGCCCATCCTGCTCGGTGCGGGCGCCCTGCTCGCCGCCCTCTCGGCCAACGTCGCCATCACCCGCTACCTGCGCGTCTAGCCTTCGCAGCCTCGGCCGGTATGCTGGAGGGCTGTGCTCGAGATGGGCGCAGCATCCGCAGGCCGATCGCGTAGGAGGTGAACTGTGCCGAAGGAGAAGGGCGAGAAGGTCGTCGCGACCAACCGCAAGGCGCGGCACGACTACACCATCGAAGACACCTACGAGGCCGGCCTCGTGCTGAGCGGCACCGAGGTCAAGTCGCTGCGCATGGGCCGAGCGAGCCTCGTCGATGGCTACGGCTTCATCGACCGCGGTGAGGCGTGGCTCGACGCCGTGCACATCCCCGAGTACACGCAGGGCACGTGGACCAACCACCCGCCCCGCCGCAAGCGCAAGATGCTGCTGCACAAGGCGCAGATCATCAAGATCAGCCAGAAGGTCAAAGAGGGCGGCTACACCCTCGTACCGCTGCGCATCTACTTCAGCGACGGGCGGGCGAAGGTCGAGCTCGCGGTCGCGAAGGGCAAGAAGGAGTACGACAAGCGCCACGCCCTGCGTGAGCGGCAAGACAAGCGCGAGGCCGATCGCGCCATGCGCACGCGCAACCGGCTGGGCGACTAGCGAGCGTCACGCGGGCCGGGTCGCCTCAGGCTCTGAACCGCGCGTCGACCGCCACCTCGATGACGATCGGCTGAGGGCGCAGAGCGAAGCCGCCGCCGGAGTCCATCGCCATGGCCATCGCCTTCTCGGCGCGCGGCATTGGCATGGGGCCGGGGGCAGCGCCGTCGAGCATGCCGGGGTCGGCGAGGGCGACTGCTACGACCTCCGACCGGCCGACGGCGGCCGCGAGCACTTGCGCCCGGCCGAGCGCGTCGCCGACCGCGAGGGTGCGGGCCTCGGAGCGGGCCGCGGCGAGCCGGGCATCCGTCAGCGACCATTCGAGGCTGTCGATCGTGACCGAGGGATGCACGGAGAGCGCGTCGACGAGCTCGGCGACGCTCGCGGCATCGGCCGTGAGGGTGGCCCGGCCGGAGGCGCTCGCCCGGTGCACGAGGGGCGCCTGGCTTCCGTCGTTCGTCCAGGGGCGCTGGGCGCTCACCGCGAGGTGATCGGCCGACCAGTCGAGCACGGGGCCGGAGCCGGCGTCATGCCGGTCGCCGATGAGCGTGCTGACCGTGGAGAGAGCCGCCGTGACGGTGTCGACCACGGCGGCGCGCTCAGGGCCGTCGGCGGCGACCGAGAAGCGCAGTATCGCGCGCTCGGGTGCGAGCTCGATGCGGGCAGAGCCCTGCACGGTGAGGGCGAGGGGAGTCAGCATGGGCCTCCTGTCAGCGGTGACGTATACTGTAGGGCTACGCCACGAACGGCGTCTGACCGCCGGGCCTCGAGCCGCGGCCCCCACAACTCCACAGTGCGTGACAGCGACCCGCTCGTGCAGGCTCCCGATCCGTCGGGCAGACCGCGCGAGTGACCGAGGGGATGATCGGTTTCGACATCGCCTGCGAAACGGTGAGAAGCGGGTCGAGGATGCAGGGTTATCTCGTTAACGATCTCTGCAAACAACAGGTGCCAATGCTAAGCGCACCGACTTCGCTCTCGCCGCCTAGGCAAGAGTAGTTAAGTCCGTCAGCCCGGGTTCGTCTCCGCCCCGGTCGCTGGCGTCATGAAGGAGACTTGCTGCGTGCCTGCGTCTCAGGTGCACGCGGGACTTTCACTGAGGCTGGGCTCGTCGACCTAGGGGTCTGCAACAAAGGTCGGAGCCGAGCAGAACGATTCAGCAGACTACGCCCGTAGAAGGCTCCGGCTCACAGCGATGGACGGGGGTTCAATTCCCCCCATCTCCACCGCGAAGGAACGCTGTCACGCACTGATGGACCGCTCTGCAAGACTGGGCGCATGCGCACCCTGCTCAACATCATCTGGCTCGTGCTCTCGGGCTTCTGGCTGTTCCTCGGCTACGCCCTCGCGGCGCTCATCATGTTCGTGCTCATCGTCACGATCCCGTGGGGCATCGCCGCGTGGCGCATCGGCGTGTACTCGCTCTGGCCGTTCGGCAAGACTGTGGTCGACAAGCCGACCGCGGGCGCGTGGTCGGTCATCGGCAACATCGTGTGGGTGCTGCTCGCCGGCATCTGGCTCGCGATCGGCCACGTGACCTCGGCGCTCGCGCTCGCGATCACGATCATCGGCATCCCCTTCGCGTGGGCGAACCTGAAGATGGTGCCGGTGGCGCTGCTGCCCCTCGGCAAAGACATCGTCGACCAGCGGTGAGCCTGCGGCACTCGCTGCTCGCACTGCTCGTCGTCGTCAACTGAGGCGCGAACGCAGGTCATGTTCTCGATCGTCGTCGCGGCGCTCGTGTTGCTCGGGCGTCACGCGGCGCCAATTGATCGGCATCGCGATCGGGATGCTCGGTCTTGCCCTCGTCGTCGTCGGCCACTCGCAGTCGGCCCCGTGGCTGCCGCTCGTCGTGACGCTCGCGGCGGCGCTCGCCTGGGCGATCGGCAACGTTCTCGCACGGCGCGCGCAGGCGAGCTCGGGTCTCTCGCTCGTCGCCTGGTCGGGGATCGTCGTTCCGCTGTCCGCCTTCGCGCTCTCGCTCGTCGTCGACTCGCCGCCCGTGGTCGGCCGGGCGCTGTCGAGCCTGTCGTGGGTGGCAATTCTCACCACCGTGTACACCGCGGTATTCGCCAGCCTCATCGGCTACGGCATCTGGAACTCGCTGCTCGCGCGCTACCCGACCAGCGCCGTCGTGCCCCTCATGCTGCTCGTGCCCGCCACGACCGAGTTCATCGGCGGCGCGATCATGTTCGCGGGGCTCGCCGCGGCGGCGCTGCAGCTGCGGCGCCGAGCCGACCCGACGACGAGTAAATAATGCTTGACATGATGTAAGCAGTGCTTTACCTTCGAGTGTGTCAAGGATTCTTGACACCTACCGGAGGGAGGCCACCTTGGCCGAGCACGACATGGGCTACGAAGAGAAGATCGCGTGGGCCGGGGTGATCGTCTCGATCGTGCACTTCACGATCTACCTGAGCGTGCTTCTGACGCGCGCCGCCACGACGCCGATGCCCGAGACGCCGTACATCGACGCGATGCTGTGGAGCATCGGTGCCGCGATTGTCGTCATGATCATCGTCTCGATCGTCGTCGCCGTTACCACTCGGCGCGACGGCCACGAGATGGATGTTCGCGACAAGCAGATCAAGGCGCGTGCCGAGTTCACCTCGCGCGGCCTTCTGATCGCCGCCGCGCTCGCCGCGCTCGTCTTCGCAATGCTCGAGCTCGACCCGTTCTGGATCGCCAACGTGCTCTACCTCGGGTTCTTCCTCTCGGCAATGCTCGAGACCGTCACCAAGATCGCGCTCTACCGCGGGGGAGTGCCCGCATGGTGAAGCCCACGCGCGTCTCCAACAGCATCCGCCCCCTGCGGTTCGCCGCGGGTGAGATGACGCAGGCCGCGCTCGCCGAGCGGGTCGGGGTCACGCGCCAGACCATCATCGCGATCGAGCAGGGCAAGTACTCGCCCTCACTCGAGGTCGCCTTCCAGATCGCCCACGCCCTCGGGGTGCGCCTCGACGAGGTGTTCAGCTACCCCACCACCACCAGCAACGGAGACTCCGCATGACCACCAGCACCGCCACCATGACCGCCATCACCCAGCACGCCTACGGGCGCAGCGAGGTGCTCGCCCTCGGGCGGGTGCCCGCGCCGACGCCGAAGCCCGATCAGGTGCTCGTGCGCGTGCACGCGGTGAGCCCCGATTCGGGCACCGTGCACCTCATGACGGGCGACCCCTATGCGGTGCGGCTGGCGCTCGGGCTGCGCCGCCCGCGCCAGCCGATCATCGGCCTCGCTTTCGCGGGAGTCATCGAGCAGGTCGGCAACGAGGTGACCGGGTTCTCGGTCGGCGACCGCGTGGCCGGCACCGCCTGGGCGGCGTTCGCCGAACTCGTCGTCGCCTCGCCCGCGAAGATCGCCCGCATCCCCGACGGGGTGCCGATGGCGGAAGCCGCGACCCTGCCCGTCTCAGCCGGAACCGCCCTGCAAGCCGTTCGCGACGGCGCCCGCGTGCAGGAGGGCCAGCGCGTGCTCATCATCGGCGCGGGTGGCGGCGTCGGTTCTTTCGTGGTGCAGCTCGCGGCCGTCGCGGGCGCGCGGGTGACCGGCGTCGCGAGCGCCGGCAAGGCCGCCTTCGTGCGCTCCCTCGGCGCCGAGCGGGTGATCGACTACCGCGCGACGCCCGATCCCGCCGACTGGGGCCGGTTCGATGTCATCATCGAGGCGGCAGACGGTCGGGCGCTACACGTACTGCGGCGCGCGCTGACCGAGCGCGGCACCCTCGCGATCGTCGGGGCCGACAAGTCGGGCGGCCCGCTGCTGCGCGGCACCGATCGGCAGCTGCGCGCGATCCTGCTCAACCCGTGGGTGAAGCACCGTCTGACCCCGGTCATGCAGCGCGAGAACAGCGACGACCTCGCGACGCTGCTCGACATGCTCGATCGCGGGGCCCTTCGTGCGGCCATCGACGAGATCGCGCCGCTCTCGGGTGCGTTCCCACTCATCGACCGGCTCGCACAACAGAAGACGCGCGGCAAGGCCGTGATCGAGATGCTCTGAGCAGAGCTACTCTGAGCAGGCTGCTCTGAGCGGGCTGCTCTGAGGGGGCTGCGCAGACCGGGTCGCTAGTCGGTGACGCCTGCGAGTGATCCGGTGACCGGCCCCTCGGGGTCGTAGATGACGCACAGCACCTCGCGGTCGCCGGTCGCCCAGCTCGCCGCGGTGGGGTAGTAGTAGCTGAAGTCGAAACGCGAGTCGAGGTAGGGCTCGCCCACGAAGTCTTCGAAGGCCCCCAGGCACAGCGCCTCGGCCTGGCCCAACACCGCATCCTCGCCCGGGTAGCCCGACTGCCCGAGCAGGTGGGCCGAGTAGATCTCGCCGTCGTGCGGGCCGTCGCAGGGCACCGTCGGCACTGTCTGAACCTCGCCCGTCGCGGTCGCGTTGTCGAGGCAGTCGCCGACTCGCAGCGCGAACGCGTCGGTCTGCTCGTTGGGCTCGATGATGCGCCCCTCGTCGTCACGAACGGGCTCACCACTCGGCGCGAACGGTGCGAAAACCGTGCACCCCGCGAGCGCGGCGACGGCAGTGCCCGTGATGATCGCGAGCACCAACCGTCGACGCGTCGTCACGGTGATCAGGATGCTCAGCGCCCGATGTTCTGTAGCGATCCCGTGACCTGGCCGGCCTCGTCGTAGATCGTGCAGAGGATCTCGCGGTCGCCGCCCTCCCAGCTGCCCTCGGTCGGGAAGTAGTAGCTGTAGTAGTAGATCGAGTCGGCATACTCGATGCCGGTGAAGGCCGCATAGGCGTCGAGGCACGCGGCGTCGGCCTCGGCGATGACCGCATCGGTACCGGGAAAGATGTCGCCCTCCATGAGGATCGATGCATAGATCTCACTGTCGTGGGGCTCGGTGCACGGCACGGTAGGGATGGTCTCGACCGTGTCCTCGGCCGTGGCGTCGTTGAGGCAGTCGCCGACCTGCAGGGTGAAGACGTCGGTGCTTTCGTTGCCCTCGACGACCTCGCCGCTGTCGTCGCGCGTGGCGGTCTCGCCGCCCGTTAACGAGGGAAGGAGGCTGCAGCCGCTGAGCGCGAGGCCCGTGGCGGAAAGGGTGACGATGGCGAAAGCGCGCGCCCAGGGCGCGGAGATGACGGTGCTCACGGGAGCTCTTTTCGACTCGGGGTGACGATGCGGGGTGATGGTGCGGGGTTGAGCAGGGGTGGGCGCCGTCCGGGCTGCCAGGAGCGCTCGACTGCGAGCCTACTCAGCGAGCAGGCGCCGCAACACCTCTTCATGCAGCAGGCCGTTGGTCGCGAGCGCGCTACCGTGCCAGGGCCCCTCCGCGCCGTCGACCGACGTGAACCTCCCGCCCGCCTCCTCGATGATCGGCTGCAGCGCCGCCATGTCGTAGGGCTGGAGGTCGAACTCACCTGCGATGTCGATCGCGCCTTCGGCCACGAGCATGTACGACCACATGTCGCCGATTGCGCGCGCGCGCCAAACGGCGCGGGTCAGGGCGACGATGGGCGCGAGCCGACCGGCGTCGTCCCACCCCGGCAGGCTGTTGTAGCTGAGGGATGCGTCGGCCAGGTCGCGCACACCGCTCACGGCGAGCGCTCGAGCGGCCTCACCGTGCTGCGACGTGTACGCACCGTGTCCGCGCGCCGCCCACCACCGCTGCCCCAGGGCCGGAGCGCTCACGACCCCGACGACGGGAACGCCGTCGATCGCGAGGGCGATGAGCGTGCCCCAGATCGGCACCCCCCGCAAGAAGTTCGCGGTGCCGTCGATCGGATCGATGATCCACTGCCGGTGGGCACCCGCGCCCGTCCCCTCAGCCGTGCCGTACTCCTCACCAAGGATGCCGTCGGCGGGGCGCTCGGCGGTGAGCCGGTCGCGGATGGCGCGCTCGACGGCCTGATCCGCATCCGTCACCGGGGTGCGGTCGGGCTTGGTCGTCACGCGCAGATCGACCGCGCGGTAGCGGTCGATCGAGACCGCGTCGGCGCGATCGGCGAGGTCGAGGGCGAGCGCGAGGTCGTCGCTGAGGTTGCCGATCGGGTGGCGGGAATCGTCTGCGGGGGATGCCGTGGTCACGCCTTCAGCGTATCGGCGCCCGTGCGCCCGGTCGGGGTCATGAGCGTCGTCAGCAGCCGCTGTAGCGAATCGAGCCGCTCGGCGCCGAACTCACCCAAGTCGCCTGCCGCGGCGCGCTCGACGAGCTCGCAGTCGGATGCATCTGGCAGGTGCGTGCAGCCGCGCGGGCAGCTCGCCCCGATCTCGGCGAGATCGCCGAACGAGCGCAGAATATTGTCCGGGTCGACGTGCCCGAGGCCGAAGGAACGCACTCCGGGGGTGTCGATGATCCACCCGCCGTCAGGCAGGCGCAGCGACACGGTCGACGACGAGGTGTGCCGCCCGCGGCCGGTGACGGCGTTGACGACCCCGGTCGCGCGCCGGGCATCCGGAACCAGGGCGTTGACGAGGGTCGACTTGCCGACGCCCGAGTGGCCGACGGCAACGGTCGTGCGGTCGAGCAGCATGGTGCGCATCTCGTCGACCGGCGGGGCGTCGGAGCGGCTCGTGACGACGCGCAGGTCGAGCCCGCGGAACTGCGCGAGGAACGGCGCGGGATCGGCGAGGTCGGTCTTCGTCATGACGAGCAGGGGCTCGATGCCGGCGTCGAACGCCGCGACGAGGTAGCGATCGATGAGGCGTGGGCGGGGCTCGGGGTTGGCGGCGGCGGCGACGATGAGCAGCTGATCGGCGTTGGCCACGATGATGCGCTCGACCGCGTCGGTGTCGTCGGCGCTGCGGCGCAGCAGGGTGCGACGATCGTGAATGCGCACGATGCGGGCGAGGGAGCCGTCCGCCCCGCTCGCATCGCCCACGAGGTCGACGCGGTCGCCCGTGACGATCGCGCTCGTGCGCAGCTCGCGTGCGCGGGTCGAGATCACCTCGCGCTCCTCCGGCTCGCCCTCATCGACGAGGCAGAGATACCGGCCGCGGTCGACCGTCACGACGCGGCCGACGACGGAGTTCTCGTGGGCCGGGCGCTGCTTGGAGCGCGGTCGGTTGGCCTTCGGATTCGGCCGGGCCCGGATGAGCGACTCGTCGTACTGCTCGTACGGCTCGTCCTCGTCGGGCGGCAGCCAGCTCACGGCCGGCTCGACCCCTGCGCGGGAGCCGTCTGATTGAGCATCGTGCTCCACAGCTCGACGAACTGCGGCAGCGTCTTTGAGGTCGAGCCGATGTCGTCGACCCGCACGCCGTCGACAGCGAGGCCGATGATCGCTCCGGCGGTCGCCATGCGGTGGTCGTCGTAGGCGCGCCATGGCCCGCCCCGCAGGGGGCGCGGTTCGATCGCCAGACCCTCGTCGAGCTCGGTCACGGCACCGCCGAGCCCCGTGATCTCGGCCGCGAGGGCCGCCAGGCGGTCGGTCTCGTGGCCGCGCAGGTGGCCAATGCCCGTGATTGTGCTCGGGCCGCTCGCGAGCGCCGCGAGCGCAACGAGCGCGGGCGCGAGCTCGCCGCCGGTCGACAGGTCGAGGTCGATGCCGTCCAGCGACGCTCCGCCGAGCAGTCCAGCGCCGCCGTCGACGATGACCGCCTCGCCGTCGCGACGCACGGTAGCGCCGAAGAGCGGCAGGAGCGTTTCGAGATCGGCGCCGACTTGCGTCGTCGACCGCGGCCATCCCTCGACGGCGACCGTTCCGCCCGCGACGAGCGCGGCGACCAGGAAGGGGGCAGCGTTCGACAGGTCGGGCTCGATCGAGATCTCACGGCCGGCGATGGGCCCGGGCGCGACGACCCACACGCCCGCCCCAGGGCTCTCGACCGTCGCGCCGCGGTCGGCGAGGGCTGCGATCGTCATCTCGATGTGCGGCATCGAGGGCAGGCGCTCGCCCGTGTGGCGTAGCACGAGCCCCTCGGTGAAGCGCGGGGCCGCGAGCAGCAACCCCGAGACGAACTGGCTTGAGGCCGAGGCGTCGATCGCGACCTCGCCGCCGCGCACCGCGCCGGTGCCCCACAGGCTGAACGGCAGAGCGCCGCGTCCGTCGTCGTTGACATCGACGCCGAGGGCACGCAGCGAGTCGATCGTTGTGCGCATCGGGCGCCGGCGCGCGCCCTCATCGCCGTCGAACGCGACAGGGCCGAGGGCGAGCGCGGCCACGGGCGGCAGGAACCGCATCACGGTGCCCGCGAGTCCGCAGTCGATCGCCGTGCTGCCCGCGAGCTCGGCCGGGGGAGTGACGAGCAGGTCGGGCCCGTAGGCGCCGTCTCCCGGCACCTGCTCGATGCGCACCCCGAGCGAGCGCAGCGCTTCGATCATGAGCATCGAGTCGCGCGAGTGCAGCGGTCGGCGCAGCAGCGAGGGTGCGTCGGCGAGGGCCGAGAGCACCAGTTCGCGGTTGGTGAGGCTCTTCGAGCCGGGCAGTCTCACGCGGGCGGCGAGCGGCCCGGTGGCGCGGGGGGCAAGCCAGTCGCCCGCGGTGCCGGGGGTGTCGGAGGCGCCCGGGCGCTCCTCGTCGCCGTACGGCGAGAACCGCGCTCCGGAATAGGTGAAGACCTGCATCAGTTATCAGGGTAATGGCACCGCTCGGTGCCCGGATGACGTGAGAGGGAGCCCATGGCGACGCTACTGCTCGATCGGCGCGCGCCGACCGCGTCGGGGCCGTCGCAGGCGCCCTCGCTAGACTCGCGCCCGATGACCGATACGACACCCCCCGAGGCCGCGCAGGCGGCGGCCGATGAGCTTGCCGAGCGCCGGCGGCTGTTTCAGGAGCAGGCTCTGCCCTTCATGGACCAGCTCTACGGTGCCGCTATGCGCATGACGAAGAACCCGGCCGACGCCGCCGACCTCGTCCAAGAGACGTTCGTGAAGGCCTTTGCGGCCTTCGCGCAGTTCGAGCAGGGCACGAACCTTAAGGCCTGGCTCTACCGCATCCTGACCAACACGTTCATCAACGTGTACCGCAAGAAGCAGCGCGACCCCTACCAGGGCACGATCGACGAGCTGGAGGACTGGCAGCTCGGCGGCGCGGAGTCGGCGACCTCGACCACGACGCGCTCGGCCGAGGCCGAGGCCATCGACCGCATGCCCGCGAGCGCGGTGAAGGATGCGCTGCAGTCGATCCCGGAGGACTTCCGGCTGGCGGTGTACTTCGCCGACGTGGAGGGCTTCGCATACCAGGAGATCGCCGACATCATGAAGACGCCCGTGGGCACCGTCATGAGTCGCTTGCACCGCGGCCGACGCCTGCTGCGGGAACTGTTGGCCGATTACGCCCGCGAGCGCGGCATGACCGCCGCGGCCCCGGCCACGACGATGAAGGGGAGCACGCGATGACCGACTGCGGCTGCGACAAGGCCAAGGAGGAGCTCGAGGAGTTTCTGCACAACGAGCTCAGTGCCGAGCAGTGCAACGACATCCGCGAGCACCTCGCGAACTGCGACGACTGCTCGGCCGAGCACCTCGTGGGCATCACCCTGACCACGAAGGTCAAGGAGGCGTGCCAGGAGAAGGCGCCCGACGAGCTGCGCGACCTGATCCTGGGCGCGCTGCAACCTGAGACGACGGCCATTTCTGGTCGTCGCGGCGACGCCAGCGCCGACGGCCGTCCCGGCCGTCGGGTTTCTCGCTGATAGCTAACTCAGCGCGGCATCCATGATGTCGGCGTGCTCCTGCGCGCTGCGCTTGCTCGAGCCCGTCGCGGGCGAGGCCGAGGCGTGCCGCGAGACGACGCGCATCGCGGCCATGCCGCGCTTCTGCGCCTCGAGCGCGAGGAACGGCCACGCGCCCTGGTTCTCGGGCTCGTCCTGCACCCACACGACCTCGGCGTTCGGGTAGCGGCCGAGCACGGCCCGCAGCTCGGCCTCGGGCAGCGGATGATACTGCTCGAGCCGGACGAGAGCGATGTCGGTGATGCCGCGCTTCTCGACCTCGGCCCTGAGGTCGAAGTGGATCTTGCCGGCGTGCAGCAGCACCCGGCGCACGGCGCCGGCATCCACGATCGTGGCGTCGTCGATGACGGGCTCGAAGCGACCGCTCGTGAAGTCGGCGACCTCGCTCGTCGCGCCGCGCAGGCGCAGCATCGCCTTCGGCGTGAAGACGATGAGCGGGCGGCGCGGGCGGGCGTAGGCCTGGCGGCGCAGCAGGTGGAAGTACGAGGCGGGCGTCGAGGGCCGCGCGATCGTCATGTTGTCCTCCGCCGCGAGCTGCAGGAAGCGCTCGATGCGGGCCGACGAGTGGTCGGGGCCCTGGCCCTCGTAGCCGTGCGGCAGCAGCAGCACGACGCTCGAGCGCTGGTTCCACTTCTGCTCGGCCGATGAGATGAACTCGTCGATGATCGTCTGCGCGCCGTTGGAGAAGTCGCCGAACTGGGCCTCCCACAGCACGAGGGCGTCGGGGCGCTCGACTGAGTAGCCGTACTCGAAGCCCATCGCGGCGTACTCGCTCAGCAGCGAGTCATAGATCCAGAAGCGGGCCTGGCTCTCGCTCAGGTTCGCGAGCGGCAGCCATTCCTGGCCGTTGACGCGGTCGTGCAACACGGCGTGGCGCTGCACGAAGGTGCCGCGGCGCGAGTCTTGCCCGGCCATGCGCACGGGCGTGCCCTCCATGAGCAGCGAGCCGAGCGCGAGCAGCTCGCCGAAGCCCCAGTCGATCTGGCCGGTGCGGCTCATCTCGACGCGCTTCTTGAGCATCGCCTGCAGCTTCGTGTGCACGGTGAACCCCGCGGGCGGGTTGTCGTGCGCGTCGCCGATGTGCTGGATGACCGCCACGTCGACACCCGTCGACTCGGGCTCGCCCGCCAGGTCGTCGTGCTCGGTGGCGGGGCCGCCCGTGACGATCGGGATGGCGCCGGTCTGCGCGGCGTGCGTCTCGGCGAAGGCGACCTCGAGGCGGTCTTGGAAGTCGCGGTGCGCGGCCTCGAATTCCTCCTCGGTGATGTCGCCGCGGCCGACGAGCGCCTCGGTGTAGAGCGTGCGCACCGAGCGCTTGGCCTCGATGAGGTTGTACATGAGCGGCTGGGTCATCGAGGGGTCGTCGCCCTCATTGTGGCCGCGGCGGCGGTAGCAGACGAGATCGATGACGACATCGCGCTTGAACTGCTGCCGGTACGCGAAGGCGAGCTCGGCCACGCGCACGACGGCCTCGGGGTCGTCGCCGTTGACGTGGAAGATCGGCGCCTGGATGGTCTTGGCGACGTCGGTCGAGTAGATCGACGTGCGGCCCTCGCCGGGGGGCGTCGTGAAGCCCACCTGGTTGTTGACCACGACGTGGATCGTGCCGCCCGTGCGGTAGCCGCGCAGCATGCTCAGCTGCAGCGTCTCGACCACGACGCCCTGACCGGCCATGGCCGCGTCGCCGTGCACGAGCACCGCGAGCGTGCTGAAGGCCGCGTCGTTCTTGCGGTCTTGCTTGGCGCGCACGATGCCCTCGAGCACGCCGTTCACGGCCTCGAGGTGCGAGGGGTTCGCGGCGAGGTACACGCCGACCTCCTGGCCCGCGGCCGACGTGAAGACGCCCTCCGTGCCCAGGTGGTACTTGACGTCGCCCGAGCCTTGCACCGACTTGGGGTCTTGCGTGCCCTCGAACTCGCGGAAGATCTGGCCGTAGGTCTTGCCCGCGATGTTCGCGAGCACGTTGAGGCGGCCGCGGTGGGCCATGCCGATCGCGACCTCGTCGAGGCCCTGCTCGGCGGCGCCCTGGAGGATCTCGTCGAGCAGCGGGATGACGCTCTCGCCGCCCTCGAGGCTGAAGCGCTTCTGGCCGACGTACTTGGTCTGCAGGAAGGTCTCGAAGGCCTCGGCCTGGTTGAGCTTGCCGAGGATGCGCATCTGCTCGTCGTGCGTGGGCTTCTGGTACGGCTTCTCGAGGCGCTCCTGGAACCAGCGGCGCTGCTCCGGCTCCTGAATATGCATGTACTCGATGCCCACCGTGCGGCAGTAGGTGTCGCGGAGCACGCCGAGCACCTCGCGCAACAGCATCGAGCGCCGCCCGCCGAAGCCCGCGGTGACGAACTCGCGGTCGAGATCCCAGAACGTCAGCCCGTGGCTCGAGATGTCGAGGTCGGGGTGGGTGCGCTGGCGGTACTCGAGCGGGTCGACGTCGGCCATAAGGTGACCGCGCACGCGGTACGCGTTGATGAGCTCGTGCACGCGCGCCGTCTTGTTGATCTGGTCCGCGAGGTCGACGTGGATGTCTTGCGCCCAGTGGATCGGGTCGTAGGGGATGCGCAGGTCGGCGAAGATGTCTTCGTAGAAGCGGCGCTCGCCGATGAGCAGCTCGTGCACCTTCTTCAGGAACTCGCCCGAGCCGGCGCCCTGGATGACGCGGTGGTCGTAGGTGCTCGTGAGCGTGATGGTCTTGCCGATGCCGAGATCGGCCAAGGTCGCCTGCGACATGCCCTGGAACTCGGCCGGGTACTCGAGCGCCCCGGCGCCGATGATGGCGCCCTGGCCCTTCATGAGGCGCGGCACCGAGTGCACGGTGCCGATGCCACCCGGGTTGGTGAGCGAGATCGTGTTGCTCTGGAAGTCGCCCGCCGTGAGCCTGTTGTCGCGGGCGCGCTTGACGACGTCTTCGTAGGCGGCGATGAAGTCGCCAAAGCCCTTCGCCTCGCACTTCTTGATGCCGGGCACGAGCAGCGAGCGGGTGCCGTCGGGCTTGGGCAGGTCGATCGCGATGCCGAGGTTGATGTGGGCCGGCGTGACGACGACGGGCTTGCCGTCGACCTCGTCGTAGAAGACGTTCTGGCTGGGGAACTCGCGCAGGGCGCGCACCATCGCCCAGGCGATGAGGTGCGTGAAGCTGACCTTGCCGCCGCGCGCGCGCTTGAGGTGGTTGTTGATGACGATGCGGTTGTCGATCATCAGCTTCGCGGGGATAGTGCGCACACTCGTCGCGGTGGGCACCGTGAGGCTCGCATCCATATTGGTCGCGAGGGTCTTGGCCATGCCCTTGAGGGGTGTGACGACATCGTCGAGCTCGCCGTCGCCGTCGGCGTCGACAGGCAGGGTCATGGCGCCGGTCGTGGGCGCCGGGGCTTGCGCGGGAATGGGCGTGGGCTGGGGCGCAATCGAGGTGGTGCGCGCGACGGGCTGGCTGCCCGTGGCGGGCACGGCGGCCGAGGGAACCGATGTCGAGGTGACGGAGGGCACGGCGGCGGGAGGCGCGGCCGGGGCTTCGACGGGCGGCGGCGCATCGATCGGCATCGAGGTCGGCGGGGGAGCGTCGGCCGCGGCGGTCGTCGACTGGTGGTACTTCTCGAGAATCGGCCACCAGGAGGGGTCGACCGCGTTCTTGTCGACTTTGTACTGCTCGTAGAGTTCGTCAACGAGCCACTCGTTGGCTCCGAATTCGCCCGCGGCGCTGCCGTCAGGGCCGATTCCGGTCACTTGGCTTGACACAGCCGACCGCCCACTTTCGCTTCACATCGATTGGGTTGGCACCGGCGGAGCCCTCGCTGGCACCGCCCGCACAAGCTTAACCGCTCCTGCGCGCCGGTTTCGCCCGTGCGGGGGGCGAGTAGCGTTAATTCGTGCGATTCTTCCGCGAGCCTCCCGCCCATGACCTCACCTACAGCGACGTCTTCCTCATTCCGCAGCATTCGGCTGTGGGCAGTCGACTCGCCGTCGACCTGACGGCGGAGGACCCGACGGGGCTGCGCATCCCGATCGTCGCCGCGAACATGACCTCGGTCACGGGTGCGCGCCTCGCGGCCGCCCTCGCGCGCCGCGGTGGGCTCGCGGTGCTGCCGCAAGACGGCTCGCCGCAGCAGCTCGACACGGCCATCCGCGCGGTGAAGAGCGCATCCACCCTTCTCGATCCGCTCGTGCTCGTCGGCCGTGAGCACTCGATCGCGGCCGCGCGGGCGCTCGTCGCCGATGTGCCCGGCGCCCTGCTGACGATCGTCGACGCCGAGGGGAAGCCTGAGCGCAGCATCCCGGCCAGCGCCCTGCGGCACGCGCTGCCCGATTCGGTCATCGGCGACCTCGTGGCGCCGAGCGTGCCCTCGATCGACGATGACGACGTCACCGAGCCGCGCGCGGCGTTCGCCCTCATCGACGCGGCGGGCGTCGAGGCCGTGTCGGTGCGCCACCACGGGCGCATCATCGGCTCGCTGAGCGCGCGCAGCGCCGTGCGGGCGACGATCTACCCGCCGGCGTTGGATGCTCACGGCCGGTTGCGCGTCGCCGCGGCGGTCGGCATCACGGGTGACGCGGCCGCGCGCGCCGCCGCCCTCGTCGAGGCCGGCGTCGACGTCATCGTCATCGACACGGCGCACGGCCACCAGGCACAGGCGGCGGATGCCGTGCGCGCCGTCGCCGCCCGCGGGCTGGGCGTGCCGATCGTCGTGGGCAACGTCGTCACGGCCGAGGGCGTGCGCGACCTCGTCGAGGCCGGGGCCCACGTGCTCAAGGTCGGCGTCGGCCCGGGCGCCATGTGCACGACGCGCATGATGACGGCCGTCGGCCGCCCGCAGTTCTCGGCCGTGCTCGACACGGCGGCGACCGCGCGCGAGCTCGGCGCGCACGTCTGGGCCGACGGCGGCGTGCGGTACCCGCGCGACGTTGCGCTCGCGCTCGCCGCGGGTGCCTCGGCCGTCATGGTCGGATCGTGGTTCGCGGGCACCCTCGAAGCGCCCGGCGAGCTCGAGGCTGACGAGCAGGGGCGCTGGTTCAAGAGCAGCTGGGGAATGGCATCGACGAAGGCAGTCGAGCAGCGCTTCCAGCGGCTCGACGCCTTCGAGCTCGCCCGCAAGCGCCTCTTCGCCGAGGGCATCTCGAGCTCGCGCATCTACCTCGACCCCGAGCGGCCCTCGCTCGACGACCTGCTCGACATGATCACGTCGGGGCTGCGGTCGTCGATGACGTATGCGGGAGCATCCACGCTGCGCGAATTCCACGAGCGCGCGGTCGTCGGCACGCAGTCGGCGGCCGGATACGAGGAGGGCAAGGCGCTGCCGGTCAGCTGGTAGCGGCACCCTCCCAGGCACGAGCGAGCCTCAGCCCCCTATAGTGAGAGCGTTATGGAGCCTCCTAGTACGGGCCGATCGCCCGCCCCTGACGAACCAAGCCATAGACCCTCGCCGATGATCGGGGGCCGCCGTGAGCGCTGAGTGGATCTCTCTGCTCGCCGGCCTGCTGCTGACCATCGGCACCGGATTCTTCGTCGCGAGCGAATTCGCGCTCGTCAACCTCGACCGCTCCGAGCTCGAGGCGCGCCAGGCGCGCGGCGAGAAGCGGCTCGGCCCGACGATCGCCGCGCTCAAGATCACGTCGACCCACCTTTCGAGCGCGCAACTGGGAATCACGCTCACGACGCTGCTCACCGGCTTCCTCATGGAGCCGGCGATCTCGAGCATGCTCGCCGACCCGCTGCGCTCGATCGGCCTGCCCGAGGGCGCCGTGCCGATCGTCGGATCGATCATCGCGATCACCGTCGCCACGCTGCTGTCGATGATCGTCGGCGAGCTCGTACCCAAGAACTTCGCGCTGAGCCTGCCGCGGCAGACCGCCAAGGTCGTCGTGCCGTTCCAGTGGGCGTTCACGACGGTGTTCCGCCCGGCGATCGTCGTGCTCAACGGCTCGGCGAACGCGATCCTGCGCGCGATCGGCGTCGAGCCGAAGGAAGAGCTCAGCGGCGCGCGCACGGCCGAAGAGCTCGCCTCGCTCGTGCGCCGCTCTGCGAGCGAGGGCCGCCTCGACAGCGACACCGCCACGCTGCTCTCGCGCACGCTCGCGTTCTCGCAGCACACCGCGCAAGACGTCATGACCCCGCGTCCGCGCGTCGCCGCGGTCGAGCGGGGCGACAGCGCACAGTCGGTCATCGAGCTGGCCCGCACGACCGGCCACTCGCGGTTCCCGGTGATCGACGAGTCGATCGACGACATCGTCGGCATCGTGCACGTCAAGCAGGCCGTCGCCGTGCCGCGCGACCGCCGCGCCGAGGTGCCGGCGTCGGCCCTGCAGAGCGAGGCGCTGCGCGTGCCCGAGACGATGATGCTCGACACCCTGTTGGGCGAACTGCGCGGCCGCGGGTACCAGATGGCGATCGTCGTCGACGAGTACGGCGGCACCGCCGGGGTCGCGACGCTCGAAGACCTCGTCGAGGAGCTCGTGGGCGAGGTAAGCGACGAGCACGACCGCGCGCGCGTCGATGTCGTGCGCTCGCGCAACTGGCTGACCTTCCCCGGCATCCTGCGCCCTGACGAGCTCGCCGATCGCGCGGGCGTCACGGTGCCCGACGACGGCCCCTGGGAGACCGTGGGCGGCTACCTCATGGCCGAGCTCGGTCGTCTGCCCGAGGTGCGCGACACGGTCGAGATCGCGTCGGGAACCTTCCGCATCGAACGATTGGATGGCCGCCGCATCGATCGCGTGCGCTTCACGCCGCTCGCCACGGGCGAGATCCCTCTGCCGAGCACCGCGACCGCCGGCGGTGAGACGCCATGACCGAGGCCGACTGGTGGGGTATCGCCTGGCTGTTCGTGCTGCTCGCCGGCAACGCGTTCTTCGTCGGCGCCGAGTTCGCCGTCATCGCCGCAAAGCGCTCGCAGATCGAGCCGCGCGCCGAGGCCGGCTCGCGCGCTGCGAAGACGGCCCTGTGGGCCATGGAGCACGCGACCCTCATGTTGGCGACCTGCCAGCTGGGCATCACGATCTGCTCGCTGCTGATTCTCAACGTCTCCGAGCCTGCGATCAAGAACCTCTTCGAGATCCCGCTCGAGCTCACGGGCCTGAGCGCCGAGTGGATCGCGGGCATCGCGTTCACGATCGCCCTGCTGCTCGTGACCTACCTGCACGTGGTGTTCGGCGAGATGGTGCCGAAGAACCTGTCGTTCACGCTGCCGACGCGCGCGGTGCTCATGCTCGCGCCGCCTCTCGTGCTCGTCTCGCGCATTCTCGGGCCGGTCATCCGGGCCCTCAATGCGATCGCGAACGGCGTGCTGCGCTTGTTCCGCGTCGACCCGAAGAACGAGGCCGAGAGCGCCTTCACGCTCGAGCAGGTCGAGACGATCGTGCGCCAATCGACGCGCGAGGGCGTGCTCGACGACACGACGGGTGCGCTCGCCGCCGCGTTCGAGTTCACCACGAAGGTCGTGAGCGATATCGCCCTGCCGATGGATGCCCTCACGTCGCTACCCGATGACGCCAGTGCTCTCGACGTCGAGCGCGCGGTCGCGCAGCGCGGGTTCAGCCGCTACGTGCTGATCGACGACGCGGGCGAGCCCACCGGTTACCTGCACCTTAAGGACGTCATCGACCTGCCCAACGACGAGCTCGACGACCCCGTGCCGCCCAAGCGCATCCGCCGGCTCGTGTCGATCCTGGCCACGGCCGACCTCGAAGACGCCCTCGCGGTCATGCGCCGCTCGGGCGCGCACGTCGCGCGCTCGGTCGATGCCGAGGGCCGCACGACCGGCGTGCTCTTCCTCGAAGACATCATCGAGGAGCTCGTCGGCGAGGTGCAGGACGCGACGCAGCGCGGCGGGCGGTAGGCCTCAGCGGTAGGCGCGCAGGTACTGCGGCGGCGTGCCGACCGGAGCGCGGTCGACCTCGGCGCCGAGCTCGCGCGCGAAGCGCAGGGCGGCGTGCGGGTCGCGCATGAACTCGCGGCCCAACATGACGGCGTCGGCCTGCCCGGTCGCTACGATCGCCTCGGCCTGCGCGGCCTCGGTGATGAGCCCGACGGCGTTGACGGGCACGTCGCCCTCGCGACGCACGGTCTCGGCGAACGGCACCTGATAGCCGGGCCCCACCTCGATGCGAGCGCGCACGAGACCGCCCGTCGAGATGTCGAAGAGGTCGGCGCCCGCATCCTGAGCCCAGCGCGCGACGATGGCGGTGTCGTGCTCGTTCCAGCCCACCACACCGGAATCGGCGAGGCCGTGCGACTCGAGCCAGTCGTCGTCGACCCAGTCTGTGGCCGAGAAGCGCACGAGGATCGGCACGTCGACGGCGGCGCGCACGGCGCGCACGATGTCGAGTAGCAGACGGGCGCGGTTCTCGAGTCTGCCGCCCCACTCGTCGTCGCGCGTGTTCGACAGCGGCGAGAGGAACTGGTGCAACAGGTAGCCATGAGCCGCGTGGATCTCGACGAGATCGAAGCCAGCGGCGACGCTGCGGCGGGCCGAATCGGCGAAGGCGACCACGACATCCTGAATGCCGGCAGCATCGAGCGCGACGGGCTCGGCGTAGCCGTCGAAGGCGATCGCCGAGGCCGACACGGTCTGCCAGCCGCCGTGCTCGATCGGCACCGTGCCGTGGCCCGAGGCGCCGTTGGCCATTGCGCCCCACTCGGGAAAGACCGAGGCCTTGCGGCCGGCATGCGCCAGCTGGATGCCCGCCGCGACTCCCTGGGAGTGGATGAAGTCGACCACGCGCGACCAGGCGGTGGCCTGCGCGTCGTTCCAAATGCCGGTGTCGTGGCGGCTGATGCGGCCCTCGGGGTTCACGGCGGTCGCCTCGGCCATCACGAGCCCGGCACCGCCCGCGGCGAACGAGCCCAGGTGCACGAGGTGCCAGTCGGTCGGCACGCCGTCGGCGGCCGTGACCGAGTACTGGCAGAGCGGCGACACCCACAGCCGGTTGCGCAGGGTGAGTGAGCGGATGGTCATGGGGGCGAAGAGCGCGGAAGTCACACTGTCAGTCAAGCCCATCGCGGCCGGGCGTATTCCGTGCGGGCGCGGTTTCGCGGGGATAGGGTGACCGCGTGAGCGAGGCCCGCACCATCACGACCGCCGAGGTGGCGGCGCTGCTGCGCGTGCCCGGCCCGCACGACGACAAGTACTCGCGCGGCGTGCTGGGCATGGTCACGGGTTCGAGCCGATACCCGGGCGCCGCAGTGCTCGGCGTCGAGGCCGCGCTGCGCACGGGCGTCGGCATGGTGCGCTACCTCGGCCCCGCGCGGGCCGCCGACCTCGTGCTGCAGCGGCGTCCCGAGGCGGTCACGGCCGAGGGCGGGGTGCAGGCCTGGGTGCTCGGGTCGGGCATGGATGCGGGCGCGGCCGCGGTCGAGCGGGGCGCTGGAGACGAAGCAGCCGCAGAGTCCGCCGAGCGCATGCGGGCGGCGCTCGCGAGTGGGCATCCGCTGGTGATCGACGCGGGGGCCCTCGATGCCGTCGGCTCCGCTCGCGGCCCCGCCATCATCACGCCCCACGCGCGCGAGCTCGCGCGCGTGGCGGGCGCCGACCTCGCGGCCGTGCTCGCCGACCCCGCGGCTGCCGCCCGCGCGGCCGCAGACCGGCTCGGCGTCACCGTACTGCTGAAGGGTCACGCGACGCACGTCGTCGCGCCGGGCGGGCCGCTGCTCGTCGCGCGCTCCGCGACCCCGTGGCTCGCGACGGCCGGGGCGGGGGATGCCCTCGCCGGCATCCTCGGCACCCTCGTCGCGACGCACGCGGCCGGCGGGTCGGCGAGCACAGGGCCGCTCGACCTCGCGCACCTCGCGCGCCTCGGCGCCGCCGCGGCCGTCGTGCACGGGCTCGCCGCCCAGCGCGCCTCGGCGGGAGGGCCCGTCACCGTGCTCGACGTGTGCGCCGCGGTGCCCGCGACGATCGCCGCGCTGCTGCGGGGTCGGGGCGACTGAGCGCGAGCATCCGCGGCAGTACGCTCGATCTCATGCCCGCGCCCGCCGACCGCCTCGCGCGGTTTCGGCACCTCGCGACCACCGCGGCGGGCAGTGCCGTCAGCCTGTGGATCGCCTTCGCCGTCGTGCACCTCTGGCTCGGATTCCTCAACCTCTACGGCCCCGGGCTGCCGATGGGCGACGTCACGCTCGTCTACCTGTTCTGGGTCGAGCGCGGTGTGCTCGGCGCAGAGTGGGTGGGCATCGACACCTCGTGGGTCTACCCGCTGCTCGCGCTCGCGCCCATGCTCGCGGCCTACGTCTTCGGCCCCGACCTGTACGGCACGACGTGGCTCACCCTCGTCATGATGCTCAACGCCGTCGCGCTCGTATCGATCATCGGGGTGCAGGAGCGCGCGCGGCGCGCGGGCGTCGCCTGGTGGTGGATGCTCTTCCTGGTGCTTGTCGGCCCCATCGCGCTCGGCCGCATCGACGCCATCACGGTGCCCGTGGTCCTCGCCGCCGTCATGCTCATCGCCGATCACCCGAAGTGGGGCGGCGCCCTGCTCGCGGTCGGCGCCTGGATCAAGGTGTGGCCCGCGGGCCTGCTGCTCGCCGCGCTCGTGGCCCTGCGGGCACGCGGCGCGGTGCTCGCCGCGGCGGTCGCGGTCTCGATGCTCGTCGTCGCGACGGGCATCGCGCTCGGGGGCGCCTCGGCGCTGCTCACGCCCATCACCGAGCAGACCGGCCGCGGGCTGCAGGTCGAGTCGCCCGTGTCGACCGTGTGGCTGTGGGCCGCGGCGGCGGGGGAGTGGGCGGCGAGCGTGTACTACGACCAGGGCATCCTCACCTGGCAGGTCGTCGGCGACGGCTCGCAGCTCGCGGCCGATCTCATGACGCCGCTGCTCGCGCTCGTCGTGCTCGTGATCGTGTCGCTCGGCATCGTCGCCGCGCGTCGCGGGGTCGACGAGGTCGAGCTGCTGCCCGTGCTCTCGCTCGCGCTCGTCATGGCGCTCATCACCGTCAACAAGGTGGGCTCGCCGCAGTTCGCCACGTGGATCGCCGTGCCCGTCGTGCTCGGGCTCGCGTGGCGGGCGTGGGGCGGGCCCTCGTTCCGGGTTCCCGCGGTGCTCGCGCTCGTCATCGCCGGACTCACGCAGCTCGTCTACCCCGTGCTCTACGGCTCGCTGCTCGCGCTCGACCCGCGCATGCTCGTCGTGCTCTCGGCCCGTAACCTGCTGTACGTCGTGCTGCTCGCCTGGGCGGTGTGGCACCTCATCGCGCTGTGCTCCCGGCCGCGCGTCGTATCGTCGGGAGTCGCGGCAGGTGCCGCCGCGCCCGCCTCGGAAGGAGCATCCTCATGATCGTCGCGTTCTCGGTGGCCCCCTCGGGCGGTTCGTCGTCGGATTCGGTGCACGATGCCGTCGCCGCGGCCGTGCGCGTCGTGCGCGAATCGGGCCTGCCCAACCGCACCTCGTCGATGTTCACCGAGATCGAGGGGGAGTGGGACGAGGTGATGGATGTCGTCAAGCGCGCCACCCTCGCTGTGGCCGAGCACGGCACGCGGGTGTCGCTCGTGCTCAAGGCCGACTACCGCCCGGGTCATGTCGGCGAGCTCGACGGCAAGGTGCAGCGGCTCGAGGCCGCGCTGGAGCAGCTCGTCGACGACTGAGGAATGTCGGTGGTCGATGGTGTGATTACTTCATGAACGCATCGGGGGTGGCCATCGACGAGTCGGTTCTCACCGCGGCGCGACCGTCGATCGAACTCGCCGATTCGCTCGTCGAGTTGCTGCAGGCGGCAGCGACCTTCGACCGCATCATCGCGACAGCCCAGGCGATTCGCGCTGAGGTTATCGACCGAGCTCGCCAGCTCTCCGAGCTGTCGGCTACGGCCGAGAGCGCTGAGATGAACCGGGACGATTCGCCGTCGGCCCGGCGCCAGCTTGCCCATCGGGTGCTCGTGAGTGAAGTCGCGTGCGCCCTGCGACTGCCAGAGCGCACCGCCGAGCGGATCATTGCCGAGAGCGACATGCTCGTCTCGCACCTCGGCGCTACCCGTCGGGCTCTGGCAGGCGGGTCGATCAGCTACCGCCACGCGCAAGTGATCATCGACGAAGCGCAGTCATTGCCCGAGGGTGCCCGCTCCGCATTCGAACGGGCGGTACTGCCTGCCGCGGCGCGACTCACGGCCGCTCGGCTTCGTCCGCGTGCGCGGGCCGAGCGCGAGCGATGCCATCCCGAGAGCATCGAGCAGCGCGTCGAGAAGAGTTGTGCTGATCGTCACGTGCTGCTTGAGCCAGCCCACGACGGCATGGCGTGGCTCACCGCTTTCCTGCCGGCAGACCGCGCTGCGGCGATCTACGACCGGCTGACGACCGTGGCCACGGGCATCCGGCGCACGTCGGCAGAGGGCGACGATCATCGCACTCTGACGCAGCTGAGGGCTGATGTCTTGAGCGACCTGCTCGTCGATGGCGTGATCGATGCAAGTGGTTGCGGTACCGGTATTCGCGCGACCGTGCACGTCACCGTCCCGGTCGAGCGGCTGCTCGCTCCCACGGCGGACGCCCGAACCAGGGTGGTCGGCACGACGGCGACGGTGCCGCGAGCAGAGCTTGAGGGGTACGGGCCGATCGACGACGAGACCGCGCGGGAGCTCGCGGCGGGCGCGCCGTCCTTCACTCGCCTGCTCCGACATCCCGAGTCAGGAGCTGTACTCTCGGTCGGGCGAGACCGCTACGCGGTTCCTGCTGACCTGGCGACCGCGCTTCGTGTTCGTGACCGCACCTGTCGCTTCCCCGGGTGCGGGCGTTCGGCCGCCCGGAGCGACATCGACCACACGCTCGACTGGCAGTTCGGCGGAACGACCTCGATCGACAACCTCGCCCACTTATGCCCGGCGCACCATCAGTTGAAGCATCGTAGCGACTGGCAGGTATCCCAGCAGGGTGGTGGAGTGCTTCGATGGAGATCACCGAGCGGCATGACCTACGTCACGATCCCGGAGGGCCAGCCTCCTCCGCCGTCGTCCTCAGGTGCGCAGCATCGAATCGATTCGATACACTGGAGTCGAACCGGCCCGCGATGACGCGCGGCTCCACCCCCTCTGCCGCCCCGGAGTAGCCGTGAGTGTCTCGACCGCCAGCGTGCCCATCATCGACGACGCGACCGCTGCCGAGTACGCCCGCGCTCAGCGCGAGCACGACGAGGCGCACCGCCGCGCCCACGGCGGCGCCGAGCGCCGCCCGCTCAGCCGCGGCCGCGTCTACGCCGCCCTGATCGCGCTCGCGCTCGGCGGCTTCGGCATCGGCTCGACTGAATTCGTCGCGATGGGCCTGCTGCCCGAGATTGCGCGCGACCTGCTGCCCGGCCTGTACGTGTCGAACACCGAGGAGGCGATCGGCCAGTCGGGCTGGGTGATCACGGCCTACGCCCTCGGCGTTGTCGTCGGCGCACCGACGATCGCGGCCTTTGCAGGCCGCGTGCCGCGCCGCCGCCTGCTGCTGTGGCTCGCCGCAGCCTTCACGGTCGGCACCGTGGCCTCGGCGACCCTGCCGACCTTCGAACTCGTGATCGCCGCCCGCTTCATGGCGGGCCTGCCCCACGGTGCCTACTTCGGCGTCGCGGCGCTTGTCGCCGCGAGCCTGATGGGCCCGGGCAAGCGGGGCCAGGGCGTCGCCCTCGTGCTCAGCGGCCTCACGGTCGCGACCGTCATCGGTGTGCCGCTCATCACGGCCATCGGCCAGGCCGCCGGCTGGCGCGCTGCCTACCTCGTCGTTGCCGCCCTGTTCGCGGCCACGTTCGTCGCCGTGCGCATCCTCGTGCCCTGGCAGCCCGGCGACGCCAACTCGACCGTGCGTCGCGAGCTCGCGGCCTTCGGCAGCCTACAGGTCTGGGTCGCCGTGGCGGTCGGCGCGATCGGCTTCGGCGGCTTTTTCGCCGTCTACAGCTACATCGCCCCCATGGTCACCGATTCGGCCGGGATGCCCGGCGGCGCGGTGCCGTGGGTGCTCGCGAGCACGGGCATCGGCCTGACGATCGGCAACATCATCGGTGGGCACCTCGCCGACGCGGGCACCGCGCGCGCGATGTTCCTCGGCTTCGCCGGCCTGATCGGCTCGCTCGCCCTGCTCGGCCTCGCGGGCACGACCCCGGTCGGCCTCATCGCGGGCACCTTCCTCGTCGGGTTCACTGCCTCGATCATGTCGCCCGTCATCCAGACCCGGCTCATGGATGTGGCGGGCGAGTCGCAGACGCTCGCGGCGGCCCTCAACCACTCGGCCCTCAATGTCGGCAACGCCCTCGGCGCGTTCCTCGGCGGACTCGTCGTGGCGGCCGGGTGGGGCTACCTGACGCCCGCGTGGGTGGGGCTGTTGCTCGCGGTCGGCGGGGTGCTGCTCGCGATCGTGAGCGTCGCGCTCGAGCGCCGCGGCAGGCTGGTCGCCTAGCGCCTCAGCACCGGCCGCGCGAGGCTAGAGGCCGCCGCCCCCGCCGGGAGCATCCACGAGGATGCCGTCGGAGATGGCCTGCTTGCGCAGTGCGACCTTCGTGCCCACGTCAATGCCCGCGATGCGGTACTTCTCGCGGATGCGCTTGAGGTAGCTCTTGGCCGTCTCCTCCGAGATGCCGAGCTGGTACGCGACCGTCTTCACGGGCTCGCCCGCGCCGTAGAGGGCCATGACCCGGCGCTCCTGCGCGCTCAGGCGCGGCGAGCCGCCGACGTCGGCGGCGTTGAGCGCGAGGTCGAGCTCGGCCGAGATGAACGACTCGCCCGCGCGCGCGGCGCGGATGGCCTCGACGATCATGCCGGCGTCTTCGCTCTTCACGAGGTAGCCGAGCGCACCCGCGTTGAGCGCCTCGCGCACGACGTTGGGCTCGCTGTAGGTGCTCATGAGCACCACGCGCACGTTCATCGACTTGAGCGTCTGGATCTTGAGCGAGACGGGGATGTTGTCTTTGAGGTCGAGGTCGAGCAGCACGACGTCGACCGGGAACGCGGGGTGCGAGAGTAGGTCGGGCCAGGAAGCGACCGCGGCGACCATCTCGATGTCGTCGGCAGCCTGACGGATCCACTCGGTGAGCGCCCCCAGCAGCATGCGGTGATCGTCGACGAGGGCCAGTCGAATGGGCGAGGTCTGCGCCATCGCGGTTCCTCCTGCTCTGTGGGTGCCGATGAGGCTTCGGATGCGGGTGGTGCTGCGGGTTCAGGCGGCTCAGTGCGGTCGGGCCGCGTCGACCGGGTTCTCGACCGTGCAGTCGAGGTCGATCACGACGGTTCCGCTTTCCGTGCTGTCACTGTATCGCCCGACCCGGTCGAGAGACTCCCACACACCGGGGTCGACGCGATTGCGTCGCAGGCCCGTGACCTCGATGCGCACGGGGATGACGAGCCGGCCGCCGATCGTCGCGCGCTGCGGATCGAGCGGGCCGAGAGCGACGGTGACCGCGCGGGTCGGCGAGGCGCCCGCGGGGTCGGCGGCGAGCAGCCAGAGCGCGGCGAGCAGCGCATCGCGCTGGCCGTCGTCGAGCAGCCCGGCGAGGGTGCCCGGGTCGCTCACCGTGACGCGGCGCCCGAGGTGCTCTGACTCGCTGATGGCGTGGAACAGCCAGGTCTCGCGGCGCCCCTCGATGAGGTGCAGCCGCAGCTCGGTCGCAAGCGTGGATGCGCGCGACGAGTAGAGGGCGGGCAGCGGCAGCGGCGCGGCGCCCGTCGCGACCGCCTCGAGCAGCTCCTCGGCGTCGAGGTCGAGCCGCGCGAGCTCTTCGCTCGCGAGCATCCCCACCGCGAGTCGCGGCGCGGTGACGGTTGACTGCACGAGCACGCGGTCGAGTTCGCGCTTGAGCATCCGTTCGAAACCGCTCACGAGCAGCACGCCCGTGATGCCCGGACCAACCGCGAGCGCAACGGTGACGACCTGGGAGGGAATCGTGACGGGCGTCAACGGGGTCGAGACGAGGATCGCCACGATGAACGCGATGCCGAGCGCGGACGCGGCGAGCAGCACCTCCCAGCGCGAGCGCAGGGTCACGATGACGAGCAGTACGAAGCCCGCCGAGACCGAGGCGGTGGCGTTGCGCCCGATGTCACCGAGGGGCGCGATCGCCACAAAGTCGAGCCAGACCACGGCGGCGAGGGCGGCCAGGAAGACCACGTAGAGCCAGTCGGGCAGGCGCTCGCCGCTCGCCGAGATCGTGACCGTGAGGCCGAGGAAGGTGACCAAGAGCAGCAGCCAGGCGGCAGCGACAGGAATTACCGAGGGGTATGCGTCGATGCGTGAGAAGAAAAGCGAGATGCCGAGCATCGCCTGCAACGCGGCGACGATCGCGACGCCGAGGCCGAGGAACCCCGAGCCGAGCGCCGAGGCGTGTGTCGAGGTGGGCGTGCCGCGGCGCGTCGAAGACCGCGCGCCGGCTGGCCGTACGCGACCCCCGAGCGTGTTCTCTTCTGGAAGGGTGTACTTGCCGCTCATCGCGGCACCTCCAGGATGACGGTCGTTCCAGCACCCGGCGTCGAGAAGACCCGGGCGTTGCCGCCGACGTCACGCAGGCGCGCCACCACGGACTCGGTGAAGCCGAGCCGTTCGGTCGCGACCTCGCTCGGGTCGAAGCCGATGCCCGCGTCGGTGACGACGGCGCGCAGCACGTCGTCGCCCTGGGTGATCGTCACATCGGCCTCGGTCACTCCGGCGTGGCGGCGCACGTTCTCGAGGCATTCGGCGAGGGCGAGCAGGAAGGCATCGAGCACGTCGCTCGGCAGCAGCACCTGGCCGCTGCCGTGCCAGCGCACCGCAAGCCCCATGCGCAGGAAGCGCTGCTTGACCGATTCGAGCGTCGTCCCGAGCGGCGTTTCGGCCACGGGCTCGAGGCTGTACGTGCCCGAGAACTGCGGCATGGGCGTCGAGCCGAGACGAAGCTGGCGTAGCAGCCGAGCATCCTCACCGGCCTGCTGGCGCAGGGCCTCGGCGCTCACGCCGACGCCCGCGTGGGCGAGCAGAGTGAGGGTCGCGAGCACCGTGTCGTGCAGCAGGCGCGCGCTCTGGCGCCGCTGCGCCTCGGTCTCGCTCGCCTGCCGTTCGAGGTGGTGCGCTCGGCCAATGTTCTCGATGCGCCGCACCGCGCGCTGCACGCCCACCGTCACCCACAGCCCGATGATGAGCGTGATGACCCAGCCCGCGAGGGTCGCGATGGCCGAGGTCGAGATGAGCCCGCTCGTGGGCCCCGCGGTCGCGACGAGCAGGCTGCTCGCGAGGGTTCCGCCCGCCCACAGCGCCCAGCGGCCCGTTCCCTCGCTCAGCACCATGCCGACGGCGCCCAGGCCCGCGGCACCGAGCGGCGCGAGCGAGGTCGAGAGGGCGAGCGACGTGGGCTGGCCCCAGGGCAGTTGCGCGAGCGCGAGCGCCCCGCAGCCGAGCACGATCGTGAGGGCGACCCAGCCGATGTGGCCGCTACGGCCGACCATGACGAGGGCGCCGGCCTGCCCAGCGAGCAGGATGAGCACCGAGGGCAGCAGGTCGGGGTCGACGATGCCCGGCAGCGCGAGGCAGAAGGCCGCGAGCACAACGCCGCTGAGCCCGAAGGCGCGCGCCGCCGACTGGAGTAGCCGTCGGCGCTCCTTCTCGATCAGCTCCATGCGGCTCAGTCTGTCACCCGAGGGGGCCACATCCTCAGAGGCTGCATGCGCGTGTAAACGCGTCGTAGAGCGCCGCCCGCGTCGTCGGATCGGCCGTGATCGTCACCGTGCCAGGCGCGTCATCGAGCCGCACGTTGATGCGGAAGAGCGTGCCCTGCTTGTCGTCGGCGAGCGCGTGGGCGTCGCAGCGCGCGGGCGTCAGCAGCAGCGGGATGCTCACCGCGCCCTCCGCGCCGCTCGAGCCGGGCGGCAGGGGTGCGGTGGTGATCCGCGCTCCGCTCGCTGCGTCCACGAGCCCGAACAGCACGGTGTCGCTGACGCTCTCCAGCTCGACCGGTGGTCCGGCGGCAACGCCTGCCGACGCGGGTCGCGGCTCGATGTCGAGCAGTACCCCGATCAAGGCACCCTCGTCGCGAGCAGGATCGTGCCGCACCGTGAGCGCGACCTGCTGGTCGACGGCGACCGCGAGGCATTGCGCGGCGACCCAGTCGGCCCACTGGCCCAGCCGGTCGGTGGTCGGGACGGTCACCTCGGCGGTGCTGCCGTCTATGAGCCGCACGACGAGCACTGCCTCGGGCGGTGCCGCGTCGAGGGGTACCGCCCCACTCGGCGGGCACGCGACCGCCGGCAGCTGCATCGCCAGGTCGCGCGTGCGCCCGGCGGGGATGACGGTGCTGCGCTCGCGCACGATAGTCGCGCTCAGGGCGTCCGAGGCGAGGCGGGCCTCGACGACGATGAGGGGCACGGCGGCGTCATTGCGCACCGAGAGCTGGATCCCGCCGCGGGCCGGGTCGATGCGCGAGCGGTAGACATCGGCGGCGACCGTCACGTCGGCCGCCGTCACCGGGCCCCGGAGCGCGAGCGACCCGGGGTCCGCCGGGGCGGCAGAGGAGCATCCGCTGAGAAGGCCGGCGACGAGGAGGGCGACGGTGACCGTTCCGGCCGCGCCGCGCCGGACGACCGCTGAGCGCGGGCGGAGGACGAGGGAGCGGTGCATGGCAGGCTACTCGGCGAGCAGGTCGGCGAGTGGCGGGCCGACCAGCTCGTTCTCGATGAGGAAGGCGTCGTGGCCGAACGGTGAGGTGATGACATGCGCCTCGGCGCCGTGGATCGTGCGGGGCAGGTGGGCCGCGATTTGCCGCGACTGCTCGACGGGGAAGAGCCGGTCGCTGTCGACGCCGATTACGAGCGCCCGGGCGGTCACTCGGGCGAGGGCCTCGGCGACCGAGCCGCGCCCGCGGCCGACGTCGTGCGAGTTCATGGCTTCGACCAACGCGATGTAGCTGCCGGCGTCGAAGCGGCGGGTGAACTTGTTGCCGTGGAAGTCGAGGTAGCTCTCGACGGCGAATCGGCCGCCCTTGCCGAGCGGGTCGAGCACGCCCTGCCACGAGCGCTCGAAGCGCTCATTGAGCTCGGTCGGCGAGCGGTAGTTGAGCAGTGCCATGCGCCGCGCGAGGGCGAGGCCCCGGTAGGGGCCTTCCGGCTCGTCGTAGTAGTCGCCATCGCGGAACAGCGAATCCATGCGGATCGCCTCGAGCTGCACCGAGTTCAGGGCGATCTGGTCGGCGCTCGAAATCGCCGTCGACGCGAGAACGGCCAACCGTTCGACCCGCTGCGGGTGCTCGATCGCCCACTCGAGCGCGTGCATGCCGCCCATCGAGCCGCCGATGACAGCGGCGAAGCGTTCGATGTCGAGTGCGTCGGCGAGAGCGACCTGCGCCGCAACCTGGTCGCGGATAGTCAGGTACGGAAATCGCGAGCCCCACTCGGTACCGTCGGGCGAGAAGGAGGCCGGTCCGGTCGAACCCTGGCAGCCACCGAGCATGTTGGGGGCGATGACGAACCAGCGGTCTGTGTCGATCGCGAGGCCCGGGCCGACGATGCCGCCCCACCACCCGGCGGTCGGATGCCCGGCTCCGGGCCGCCCGACGACGTGGCTGTCGCCCGTCAGGGCGTGCACGACGAGCACGGCGTTGTCGCGCGCCGGGCTCAGCGACCCCCAGGTCTCGTAGGCGAGCCGCGCGTGGGGGAGGGTCGCGCCCGACTCGAGCGCGATCGAGCCGATGGTCTGGAACAGCCGGGCACCGGGCGCGTCGCCCTCACGCCAGGCCCCCGTCGTCGGTGGGGTGCCCAGCATCGAGCGCCGGTTGGCCTCGGTGATGAATGCCGAGGGCACCGTGTCTTCGCTCGTCTGCCAGTCCATGCTGCGTCCATTCTGACGCAGAGATGGCCCTGCCCCCGCCGTGTGAGGGTGGGGGCAGTGCCGCGGTGCTCGTCGGTCGCCGCTAGACCGCCGCGTTAGCCGCGACGACCGCGCGAGCGGCCGCGAAGCCCGCTTCGAGGTCGGCGATGATGTCGTCGATGTTCTCGAGCCCGACCGAGAGGCGCACGAGGCCCGGCGTGACGCCGCTCGTCAGCTGCTGCTCGGGGGTGAGCTGCGAGTGGGTCGTCGACGCGGGGTGGATGATGAGGCTGCGCACGTCGCCGATGTTGGCGACGTGGCTGAAGAGCTCGACGGAGTCGACGAGCGCGCGTCCGGCATCCACGCCCCCCTTCAGCTCGAACGAGAGCACCGCGCCCACGCCCTTCGGCGCGTACTTCTGGCCGGCCGCGTACCAGGGGCTCGAGGGCAGGCCCGAGTAGCTGACGGTCGCGACGTCGGGGTGCGCCTCGAGCCAGCGGGCGACGGTCTCGGCGTTCTGAACGTGGCGCTCGATGCGCAGGCTCAGGGTCTCGATGCCCTGGATGAGCTGCCAGGCGTTGTCGGGGGAGACGGCGGCGCCGATGTCGCGCAGCAGCTGCACGCGCGCCTTGATGATGTAGGCGATGCCGTCGCCGAGCACGCCGGTGTAGCTCGCGCCGTGGTACGAGGGGTCGGGCTCGGTGAGGCCCGGGAACTTTTCGGTGTTCTGCGACCAGGCGAACTTTCCCCCGTCGACGATGACGCCGCCGAGCACGGTGCCGTGCCCGCCGAGGAACTTCGTCGCAGAGTGCACGACGATGTCGGCGCCGTGCTCGAGCGGGCGGATGAGGAAGGGCGTCGCGATCGTGTTGTCGACGATGAGCGGCAGGCCGTGCGCGTGCGCCACCTCGGCGACGGCACTGATGTCGAGAATGTTGACCTTCGGGTTGCCGATCGTCTCGCCGAACAGCAGCTTGGTGTTCGGGCGGATGGCGGCGGCCCACGCGGCCGGGTCGTCCTGGTTCTCGACGAAGGTGACCTCGATGCCGAGCTTGGCGAGCGTGTAGGTGAACAGGTTGTAGGTGCCGCCGTAGATCGACGATGACGAGACGATGTGGTCGCCCGCCTGCGCGATGTTGAGCACGGCGTAGGTCGTGGCCGCCTGGCCGGAGGCGAGCAGCAGCGCCGCGGTGCCGCCTTCGAGCGCGGCGATGCGCTGCTCGACCACGTCTTGCGTGGGGTTCTGGATGCGCGTGTAGATGTTGCCGAACTCCGCGAGCGCGAACAGGTTCTTGGCGTGCTGCGCGTCGTTGAACGTGTACGCGGTCGTGCGGTAGACGGGCGTGGCGCGCGCGTTCGTAACCGGATCAGGCTGAGCCCCGGCGTGGATCTGCAGGGTCTCGAACTTCCAGTTGGCGGTCATGGGTTCTCCTCGTGGGTCGGTGGAACGCCTCGAACGGTACGCATGCCCGCGGCGCGGGGCAATGCCCCGCGACACACGCCGTAACCTGCTCGCGCGCTCAGCGCTCGCGGTCGCGGCGCGACCCGGTGGGGTCGACGCGCGAGGGCTCGAGGCGCATCGGGCCCGTGCGGGTATCGAGATCGGGCCGGAAGAGCCAGCGCGGCCGCGGCTCGACGAGGGGCCGGAACACCCGGCGTACCGGGCGGCTGGCCAGCCCGACCGTCGTGAGCAGCGCGAGCAGGATGAGCCCGACGAGCCACGGCCATCCTGACCGGTCGCCGCCGCCCACGACACCGCTCTCGCGGATCGGGTAGAGCACGAAGCTGTGCAGCAGGTACACGTACATAGTGGCCTGTCCGAGCGGGGTGACGAGCGTCGGGCGCCGCGGCACCAGCGCGAGCACAGCGGCCGAGAGCAGCACGGCGAGCGCGATGAGGGCGAGGCGCACGAAGCCCGCCCACCACGCGTCCTGCCCCAGCTCGCGGTAGGCGTCGTCGTAGAAGAACCAGAACCGCAGATCGACCGCGCGCCAGACGTCGATGAAGGCGATGAGCACGGCGAGCCACACGGCGAGCACGACGACGGCGATCGAGCGTACGAGCCGTGCGGGCGGGTCGGCGAGCCGCCAGCGGTCGACGAGGCCCCACTCGTGCAACTTCCAGCCGAGCACGAAGAAGGGCAGGATGCCGATCGCGCGCGAGAGCGAGAAGGTCGAGTCGACGTTGCTGAAGTAGCCGACCCCGACCGAGAGCACGATCGCCCAGGCGAGCGGCCAGCGCACGAGCGCGAGGTAGGGCAGCACGAGCCGGAAGATGCCGAGTGCGAGCAGAAACCAGAGTGTCCACGAGGGCTTCGTCGGGTTGATCGACCAATTGCCCTCGACGATCGCCTGAACGCCCGTCCAGATTGTCTCGAAGATCACGTAGGGGAGGACGATGTCGGTGATGACCCGTCGCATCCGACGCTCGTTAGGTGGCCCGGGCCGGGAGAAGTATCCGCTGATGATCGCGAACAGCGGCATATGGAAGGCGTAGATGAACAGGTAGAGCACGAGCGCAGCATCCGAGTCGCCGATGAGGCGCTGAATGGCGTGACCGACGACGACGAGCGCGATCGTCACGAACCGCGCGGTATCCCAGAGCGGCACGCGCGAGCGCGCCGAATCGGCTCCCCCCATCCGGCCAGGCTAGCGTTGGCCCTCGCCGAGTAGCGTGTCAGCATGACCCCCTTGACAGCAGTCGTGACCGGTGCAAGCTCGGGAATCGGAGCCGCCACGGCGCAGCGGCTGCGCGCGCACGGCTGGCGCGTCGTCGCGGTCGCGCGCCGGGCCGACCGCCTTGCGGCGCTCGCCGCCGAGACCGGGTGCGAGACCGTCGTTGCTGACCTGACCGATGCGGTCGCGGTGGATGCCCTGCGCACGCACATCGCCGCGAACGGTCCGATCCACGCCATAGTCGCCGTCGCGGGCGGAGCGATCGGCACCGACACGGTCGAGTCGGCCGACGCTGCCGACTGGTTGCGCATGTTCGACATCAACGTGCTGAGCGCGCAGCGGGTCATCAGCGCCCTGCTGCCCGCCTTGCGGGCCGGCGCACGCAAGCGCGGGGTCGGCGACATCCTCGCCATCACGTCGACGGCCGGGCAAATCGCCTACGAGACGGGCGGCGGCTACAACGCGGCGAAGTTCGCTCTGCGCGGCATGATGCATGCTCTGCGCCTCGAGCTCGCGGGCGAGCCGCTGCGCGTCATGCAGGTGGCGCCGGGCATGGTGCGCACCGACGAGTTCGCGCTCAACCGCTTCGGCGGCGACGCCGAGAAGGTTGACGCGCTCTACGACGGCGTCGAGCATCCCCTCACGGCGCACGATATCGCCGAGCTCGTGGTGCACGCGATCGAGGCACCCGCCCACGTCAACATCGACGAGCTGACCGTGCGCCCGGTCGCGCAGGCCGCGCAGCACAAGCTCATCCGCCGCCCGCTCGCGGTGCGCGACGACTGAGCCGACCCCCTATCGCGGCGCGCGCGGACTGCCCTGCGCCCCTACCGCGCCGCGTCGATTAGGGCCTCGTCGGCCGCAATGTCGCCGAAGGCGAGGCGCGGCACGAACACGAGCGAGACCGCCGCGACGAGAGCCGCGCTGCCGCAGATCGCGAACACCGCGAGATAGCCGAGCAGGCTCGACGCCGTCTCGGTGACGGCTTGTCCGGAGGCGAGCACGAGCACGACCGCGAAGATTGCGCTCGCGAAGGCCCCGCCGATGGTCTTAGTCGTGTTGGTGAGACCCGTCGCGATTCCCGTCTGCCCGAGGGGCGCGGCGGCGGCGGCCGCGGCGGGCAGGGCCGCCACGAGAGCTCCCGAGCCGATGCCTGCGACGACCATGTTGAGGGTGACCCCCACCGCCGTGGTGTTGTTGACGAGGAAGGCGAGGTAGCCGAGCCCGACGGTGACGGAGGCGGCGATAAGCGCGAACCGCGGGGTGAACCGCCGCGAGACGACCGGGAAGAGGAGGGCGCCGATGATCATTGCGACGAGGTACGCACCGATGATGTACGAGCGCTCGGCCGCGTCGAGCCCGAGCCCGAAACCGTTGACGGGGTCGGTGCCGGCGAAGGTGCTGAGCGGCGCCTGGGCTCCCAGGATGCTGATGCCGACGAGCCCCGCGGTCAACTGCACGGGCCACATGCTCGGCTGCCGTAGCACGCGCAGGTCGATCGCGGGGTCGGGGTGCTTCATCACCCATGTGCCGAAGGGGTAGAGCACGAACAGGCCCACGATCATGAGCGCGTAGACCCACCAGGTGTCGGGCCCGTTGATGCGCAAGAAGGTGAGCCCCGACGTGACCGTGAGCAGCGCGATCGTCAGCAACACGAAGCCGATCGTGTCAAGGCGGCGCCCCGGTTGAGGGCTCGACTCGGGCACCCCGAAGAGGATGACGAAAAAGGCGACCGTCACGGCGATGGCCGGGATCATGAGCGTGAGCACGACGTTCTCGTCGAAGGCCGCGAAGACGCGCGCGCCGCCGAGGGCCCCGACGATCGCTCCGGCCTCGAGCGCGACGACGAGGTAGCCCGCCGCGCGGCGGGTCTGCGAGGCGCCCGTATCGCTGCGGCGGCCGCGGTCGAAGATGAGTGCGACCTCGAGCGGCAGCCAGACGACGTAGAACCCCTGCAGGGCCCACGCGACGAGGAAGATCCAGAACGAGTCGGCGAATACGAGCCACCAGCTCGCCCCCGCCGTGAGCACGGTCGAGATGAGAAGCACCTTCTTGTGCCCGATCATGTCGCCGAGCTTGGCGAGTACGGGCACGACAAGGGCACTCAGCAGCAGTTGAGCCGCCTCGAACCAGTTGAAGTCGGCGTCGGTGATGCCCAGGTAGAGCACAAGGTCGCTGATGAGGGGCACATAATAGCCCTGGAGCACGCCGCTGACGACCTCGACGAAGAACAAATAGCCGACGAGGCTGAGAGTGATGGCGCCGCCGTTCCCGCGCAAGGGAGACGGGGTGGTCGAGACGCTCGCCGGCTCGGTCATTTCGCGATGCTAGCGCGCGGAGGCGCGCGCGGCCCAGCGCAGCGCCCGCCTCAGCAGCGCCCTCCGCCCCGCGCCGGGCGCGCCGGGTAGCGTGTTGGCATGAGCGATGCACTCGTGGGCATCGCGCCCGACTGGGCGCGGGCGCTCGACCCGGTCGCCGACCGCGTGCGCGCGCTCCTCGCCGAGCTGCGCGCCGAGGCCGCGGCGGGCTCGGCCTTCCTGCCCGACGAGCACCGCGTGTTGCGCGCCTTCGCCGCGCCCCTCGCCGCCGTGCGTGTCGTCATCGTGGGGCAAGACCCGTATCCCACGCCCGGCTACCCGATCGGGCTGAGCTTCGCCGTCGACGCCGCCGTGCGCCCCCTGCCGCGCTCGCTCGCGAACATCTTCCGCGAGCTACACGGCGACCTCGGCATCGCGCCGGCCGAGCACGGTGACCTCGGCGCGTGGGCCGACCAGGGCGTGCTGCTGCTCAACCGCGTGCTGACCGTCGTGCCGGGGCAGCCGGGCTCGCACCGCGGTCGCGGGTGGGAAAAGGTCACGGCATGCGCCCTCGCGGCCCTCGCCGCGCGCGGTGGGCCGCTCGTCGCGGTGTTGTGGGGGCGGGATGCGGCCGGCGCGGCACCGCTGCTGGGAGCCGTGCCCGTCGTCGCGAGCGCGCATCCAAGCCCGCTCTCGGCCCACCGCGGCTTCTTCGGATCACGGCCGTTCAGCCAGGTCAATGCGATGCTGGGGCATCAGGGCGCGGCGCCTATCGACTGGCGCCTGCCCGCCCGCCCGGCGAAAGTAGACTGACGCCGTCGCGCTGGGCGGCGCGTGCAGAAGGGGACGGGATGCTCGAAGAGGAGTACGAGCGCCGCCGCACCCTGCCGCCCCACCTGCGCAAGCGCCCCGAGCCCGAGTCGCCGTTCGCGTTTACCGTGCGCGAGGCCGTCGAGCAGGATCTTCCCGATGTGCGCGAGATTTACAACCACTACGTGGCCAACTCGACGGTGACCTTCGACGAGTCGCCGTGGACCCTGAAGGCCCTGCGCACGAAGTATGGGAAGGTGCGCGAGCTCGGCTACCCCTTCCTCGTCGCCGTCTCGCCCAATGGGGTCGTTCTCGGCTTCGCCTACGTCTACCCCTGGAAGGAGAAGGCGGCCTACCGCTTCACAGTCGAGAACTCGATCTACCTCGGGCCCGCCTCGACCGGCAAGGGCCTCGGAACCGCGCTTATGGGCGAGCTTCTCGACCGCGCGAAGGCGGCGGGCGTCAAGGAAATCATCGCCGTCATCGCCGACCGCGGTGCCGAGAGCTCGATCGCACTGCACGAGCGCTTCGGCTTCGAGACGACGGGCTCGATGGGGCGTGTCGGGTTCAAGTTCGGTCGCTGGCTTGGCGTCGTCATGATGCAGAAGTCGCTCGCGCGGCGGCGCTGAGGCGCCGGAGCGATCGAGACGAGCCTGAACGGGCTAGTCGTAGACCTGCGCCTCGACCTCGCCAGCGAGCACGACGGCCTCTTCGTAGACGGTGGGCCCGCCCGGGCTGCTGATGACCGAAATCCAGCTCTCCTGCGTGACGACGTTGTAGATCGCCGGGGCGATGGTCTCGTCGCCCTGCTGTCCGTAGGTGAGGGCGCCCTCGGCGGTCGTCGCCTCGTTGAGGCTCTGGACCGTGAGGTCGTCGATAATGCGCGCGCGGTTCGCGGGCGAGACGGGGGCCACGCTGATGAGCAGGCTCGGGAGATCGACGCCGTCTTGCGCGTACACGCAACTGATGCCGCCGACGAGCTGCTCAGGGGTCGGGTCGAAGAAGTAGTCGTCGCCGTACACACTGCCGGGGCCGCCGAGCAGTTCGAGGCTCTGGGCCGCGAGTGCTTCGACGCGGGCCGCCGGAAGGATCGTGGTGCAGTCGGCGGGCATCGTGAACGAGAGGTCGACGGGCTCGGGCTCAGCGGTCTCGACTGCCGTCGGGGTGGGCTCAGGGGTGGGCTCCTCCGCAACCGGTTCGGGCTCGGGGACGCAGGCGGAGAGCCCGCCGATGAGTGCGAGAGCGGCGGTGCCGACGAGCAGGCGCTGCGCGATCATTGTGCTCCTCAGAAGGGCGGCCTCGATACGGTTGAGGGGCGCGCCCCCGGACGCCCTTCGGCGCGAATCTAGCAGTTGGGAGCGCTCATCGAGGCGTGTTCTCGGGGTGCTCAGGCGACTGCGCGGGCCTTCGTTGCACAATCGATATGCGGGGCCGCGGGTGGAGGCCGTCGTAGGCTCGCACCGTGCCCGACCTCCACCACCTGAGTGCTCTCGAGCAAGGGGAGCAGCTGCGTCGCGGCGGCATCAGCCCGCGCGAGCTCGTCGAGCACTACCTGGCGCGCATCGAGCGTCACAACCGCGCGGTGGGCGCGCTGACGGAGGTCGCGGCGGAGCGCGCGCTCGCCCGCGCGGACGCGCTCGAGGGGCTCGTCGCGCGGTCGGCGCTGCTGTGGGGCATCCCGATCGCCGATAAAGAACTCGTGCAGCGCGCCGGCCAGCGCACGACGTACGGATCGCGCCTGCGGGCCGACCACATCGCGACGAGCGACGACGAGCTCGTGCAGCACCTCGACGCGGCGGGGGCCATCAGCCTCGGGGCCACCGCCGCCCCTGAGTTCGGCCTACCGTCGTACACCGAGAGCCATGTAGCCCCGCCCGCCCGCACCCCCTACGACCTGAGCCGGGGGGCCGGGGGCTCGAGCGGAGGGGCCGCGGCGGCCGTGGCCGCGGGCTTGCTGCCCGTGGCGCTGGGCAGTGACGGGGGTGGCAGCATCCGCATTCCCGCGGCGGCGTGCGGCCTCGTCGGTCTCAAACCCTCCCGCGGCCGCGTTCCTTCGGGCAGCGGGCTCGACCGGCTCGGAGGCCTCGTCGTACCCGGGCCCCTCGCCCGCACGGTCGCCGATGCCGCCCTCGTGCTCGACGCGCTCGTCGCGGCCGCGCCATGGCCCTTCGCGACCCGCGCCCCGATCGACCCGCCGCTCGCCTCGGGGCGGGAGCATCCGAGTGCTGGCCCCCTGCTCGGCGCGGCCGTGCGCGGCGAGGGCCGCTACCAGCTCGGCCTCATGACGAGCTCGCCGTGGGACACCGATACCGAGATCACGATCGAACCCGAGGCCCGCTGGGCGCTCGAGGAGGCCGTCGCGACGTTCGCGGGCCTCGGCCACGGCATCGACGAGCTCGCGCTCGCCCCCGAGCCCGACTACGGCGCGCACTTCCGCACGGTGTGGAAGACGAGCGCCGCCTCGATCCCGGCCCGCACGCCCGACGAGCTGGCCTTGCTCGAGCCGCTCACGGCCTGGCTCGTCGGGCAGGGTCGAGCGCTGCGTGCCGAGACCCTCGCCGAGGCCCTCGCCTGGCTGAGCGGCTTCGAGCGGCGCGTCATCGCGCAGCTCTCGACGGTGGATGCCGTGCTCACGCCCGCGCTCGCGATGACGCCGCGCCCGCTGGGCTGGTACGACGCCGAGGATGCCGAGCGCAACTTCACGCAGCAGGTGCAGTACACGCCGTGGACGAGCTTCGTGAACGTCGCGGGCCTACCCGCGGTGACCCTGCCCGTCGGCCTCACGCCGCCGACCTCGGATCACCCGGGGCTGCCGATGGGCGTGCAGCTCATCGGCCGGCCGGGCGGCGAGGCGACGCTGCTCGCGCTCGGGGCCCAGTTCGAGCGCCGGCGGCCCGGGGCGGGCATCCACGCGCCGCAGTGGTGGAGCTGACGGCGAGCCCCCGCTACGGCAGCAGCAGCGTCGCGGCGTCGAGCGTGAGCGTCTGCGACTGCCCGCCCGAGAAGAAGCTCGCGAACCACAGCTCGTCGGTCAGCAGGTGCGACTCGTTGTACGTGCCGATCTCGAGCTCGACGTCGATCGAGTACAGCTCGCCCTCGGGAATCGTCGAGGCGGTGTAGCCCCCGGCCGTGAGCGCGGAGACGACCGCGGTGCGCGTCGCCGCGTCGAGCCGGGCGATCGAGGTGGTCGAGCCGCTCTCGGTGGCGGGAAGAATCCAGGTGCAGCTCACGCGGTCGGAAATCGACGCGAGGAGACCCTGCAACGACGTGTCGGCCGTGCCCCACCCGCCCATGCCGGGCCCGCTGACGTCGCCGGACGACGTACGGCCCTCGCCCGTCAGGTTCGCGACGAGGGCGGGCGAGTAGATGCCGGCGCAGTCGGGAAGAGCGATCGGCTCGGGAGTCGGCGTCGCGCTCGAGGTGGCGCTCTCGGAGGACGAAGGGCTCTCGCTGGGCGAGGCGCTCGGGGTGGCCTCGGGGGTCGGTACGCACCCCGCGAGCGAGACGGCGAGCACCGCGACGATCAGCGCGACGGGAGCGATCGGCGGTCTCAGCATGGCCCGAGGGTAGTGCGCGGCGGCGCCGAGGCGGAATCGGCAATTACCGGTAGCCGCCCTTCTCGAGGCCGGCCTCGATCTCGAAGCGGTTGGCGCGCGCATCCTGACCCGCCGCCAGGTACAGGGGGATGAAGGCGAGACCGTACCGCTTCCACTGCGCCCGGTGTACGGCCTCGTGCTCGAGCACGCTGTCGCGCAGGGTGTCGCGAGTCAGGTACGCGGCGCCGATCGTCGTGCCGCCGCGGCCGAACGCCCAGCGAGGCAGTCCGGCGCACACGATCACGCCGCCGCGCCGCGAGACGCGGAAGCCGCCGAGCAGCGCGCCCCACGTGACGCCGACAGCCGTGGCGAACAAGTAGCCGGGGCGGGCGACGACGGGGTGCAGGGCGACGGCCCGGAGCGCGCGGTTGCGGGCGAGCCGGTCGACGGCCCGTGACGCGCGCTCGCGTGCCGGGGACGCGGTCATGGCCGCCCGTAGCCCTCGAGCAAGCGCAGCCAGATCTCGCTGAGCGTCGGGTACGAAGGCACGGCGTGCCATAGACGCGCGAGGGGAACCTCGCCGACGATCGCGATTGTCGCAGCGTGCAGCAGCTCGCCGACGTCGTCGCCGACGAGCGTGAACCCCACGATGACGCCGCGATCGTCGTCGACGACCATGCGCGCGGTGCCGGTGTAGTCGTCGCCGTGCACGGTCGCCCCCGCGAGCCAGCCGAGCGGGTAGTCGACGACGCGCGTGCGCAGGCCCCGCGCCTCGGCCCGGGCGGCGGTGATGCCGACGCTCGCGACCTCGGGGCTCGTGAAGGTCACCTGCGGCACGGCATCGTTGTCGGCCGTCGCGACGTGCGCACCCCAGGGCGCGTCGTCGACGGATGCTCCGCTCGCCCGCGCCGCGATCACGTCACCTGCGGCTCGCGCCTGGTACTTGCCCTGGTGCGTCAATAGCGCGCGCTTGTTCACGTCGCCCACGGCGTAGAGCCAGTCGACACCGCGCACGCGCAACGTGTCGTCGACCTCGAGCCAGCTGCCGGGCTCGAGCCCGATCGTCTCGAGCCCGAGGTCGCCCGTCACGGGCTCCCTGCCCGTCGCGACGACGACCTCGTCGACCTCAAGCACCCGGCCGCCTCGCAGCGTCAGCTCGACCACGCCGTCGGCGCGACGCTCGACCCGCTCGGGGCTCGAGTCGAGCAGCACCTCGGCGCCGTCGGCGCGCAGTCGCTCGGCGACGGCTTCACCCGCGAACTCTTCGACCCCCGCGAGCAACCCGCTCCGCGCGATGAGGGTCACAGCGCTGCCGAGGCTCGTGAACGCCGTCGCCATCTCGCAGCCCACCACTCCGCCGCCGATGATCGCGAGCCGAGCGGGTACCGTCTCGGTGCTCGTGATCTCGCGCGAAGTCCACGGTCGCGCCTCGGCGAGACCCGCGATCGGCGGCATCGCGGCCGTCGAGCCCGTGCAGATCGCGACGGCGTGCGTCGCCGTGACGGTGCGGATCGAGCCGTCGGCCGCGGTGATGACGACGCGGCGCTCGCCGTCGAGCCGCGCGTGCCCGCGCGCGAGGGCGATGCCCGTCTTCTGCAGCCAGCGCACCTGGCCCGCGTCGTCCCAGTGGCTCGCGACGACGTCGCGGCTCGCGAGCACGGCGGCTGCGTCGATGCCGCCCGTGATCGCCGCGCGGGCCCCCGGCACGGTGTGCGCCGCGCGCAGCACGCTGCCCGCGCGCAGCAGCGCCTTCGAGGGCATGCACGCCCAGTACGAGCACTCGCCGCCGACGAGCTCGCCCTCGACGATGAGCACGCTCAGACCGCCCTGCACAGCGCGGTCGGCGACGTTCTCGCCCACCGCCCCGGCGCCGATGACGATGAGGTCGTAGGTGTCGAGCGCGGGGAGGTCGGTCTGGGCGGTCGTCGTGAGAGTGCGCATGATGCTACCGTCCCACGAACTCCGGGTCGGTGCGAGTGAGAAAAGCCTGCATGCCGATGCGGGCATCTTCCGTCTGCGCGAGGCGCACGAGCTCGCGCGGCAGCTGCGCCTCGGCGGCCGCCTCCCCCTCGCGCACCGTGAGGCGCGCGTTCGCGAGCGTCGCCTGTACGGCGAGAGGGGCCTGCGCCGCGATCCGACTGGCGAGCTCGCGGGCGCGAGCCAATTGTTCGCCCGCGGGCACTACCTCTTGCACGAGACCCATGCGATGCGCTTCGACGGCGTCGAAGCGGTCGCCCGTCAGCATCCACCGCATGGCGTCGCCCCAGCCCGCCGCGCGAGCGAAGCGGGTCGTCGCGCCGCCGAAGGGCAGGATCGCGCGCGCGACCTCGAGTTGCGCGAACACCGTGTCGTCGGCGGCCACCACGATGTCGCTCGCGAGGGCGAGCTCAATGCCGAGCGTCAGGCACGTGCCCTGTACGGCGAGCACGACGGGCTTGCGCACGCGCGTGCCGTCCATGCCCCAGGGGTGGATGCCGCCCTCGGGCACCATCGCGAGCCCCTGCGGCCCGATGCGCGGCACGACATCGGCGAGGTCGAGTCCGCCCGTGAAGTGGTCGCCGTGCGCGAAGACTACGCCGACACGCAGCTCGGGGTCGCGGTCGAGCTCGCCGTAGGCCAGGGCGAGCTGCTCGAGCATCACGACGTCGGCGGCGTTGCGCTTCTCGGGCCGGTTGAAGCCGATGAGCAGCAGGTGGCCGTCGCGCTCGACGGTGATGCGGGTCGGGGTCGCGGTCTCAGAGGATGTGTCGCTCATGTCCGCCAGCGTAGCCAGGGGTGATCGCGGGATGCCCGCCTATTGTCGCTCAGCGACGAGGTTTCAGCGGCTGAGGGCGGCGAGGATGCGCAGGATCACCGTGAGAGCGTCGCTCGTAGTGTCGTCGTCGTCGTCGTCGGTCGCGCCCGCGCTGTCGCCCGGCACCTCGTCGCGCGCGGGCGCGGGGGCGAACTCGGTGAGCCCGGCGCCGACGAGCGGCAGCAGCGCCCGGGCCTGCGCGACGGCCGTCGTGAGCTGCTCGAGCGTCAGCCCGAAAGGTGCGGGGAAGCCGACGCCGCTGAACACGCCGGGGTCAAGCACGTCGAGGTCGATGTGCACGTAGAGCACCGGCTCGACACCGTCGGCGCGCGCCGCCGCGATGCGCTCGGCCACGCGGTCGCCGACCTCGTCGGGGCCCACGTGCGGCATGCCCGCCTCGTCGATGAACCGCGCCTCAGCGTCGTCGACGTCGCGCACGCCAAGCAGCAGCACGTCAGCCGGCGCAATCGCGCCCGCGTCGATGAGCGCGCGCAGCACCATGCCGTGGAAAGACGCGCTTGGCGAGGTCTCGGCGGTGTTGAGGTCGGCGTGCGCATCGGCCCAGAGCAGCACGACGCGACCCTGCCGGGCGGCGTGCTCGATGCCGGCGTACTCGACCCCGCAGTCGCCGCCGATGATAACGGGGGTGCCATCGAACTCGGCGAGCTCGCGCTCGATGCGCTCGCGCACGAGCCGGATCGCGCTGTAGCGCAGGATGCCCGTGCCCTCGCTGTCTCCCGCCTCGAGCGGCACGTCGATGAGCCGCGTCGCGGCGCTCGGTAGATCGGCGCGGATCGCGTGCGCACCGTCGACGAGGCGCATCGCCCGTGCCGAGCTCGAACCCTGCCACTGGGGCACGACGAGGAAGGTGCTGGTCATGCGCCCAGTCTCGCACTCTGCTCGCGCTCCAGGGGCGGGCGCCCGGCCATCGTCGAGAGCAGCCACTCGAGCGGCCCGCGGCGTCCGAGTGCCTGCAACGTAAGGCCGAGCCCGATGCCGCCGATCGACAGCCCGATCAGCAGCGGAATGCCCACCGTCGCGTCGAAACGCCCGGCCGGGCCCAGCGGGGCGAGCATGGCGACGATGAGCACCTGTGCCACGTAGACCGTGAGCGCGACGCGGCCGAGCGCCGTGAGCGGGGCGGCGACGAGCAGAGCGATGCGCCGCGGCTCGCGCCCGTCGAGCGCGAGCAATGCCGCCCCGATGATCGCGATCGCGAGACCGCCCGCGCCCAGTAGCTCAGCCGTTGTGCCGCTGTGCGCCTCGGCATCGACGCCCGGTAGCACGGCCGCTGCGCCGTAGCCGGCGAGGCTCGCGGCCGCGCCGAGGCCCAGCATCAGCACGCGCACGCGCGTCGAGCCGAGACCCGCGCGCGCACACATCAGGCCCACGAGCAATAGCGGCAGCCAGAGCAGGGCCGGGTAGTAGCCCGTGAGCAGCCAATCGACGAGCACCGCCCCCGGTTCCTCCGCGAGCGCGAGCGGCCCCGTCGGCCCGAGGCCCGTGAGCTCGACCACCCGGTCGCGCACGAGGGGCGCTGCGACGAGGAATCCGACGGCAACCGCCGCGAGCACCGCGCGCCCGGCGAACAGGAGCGGCACGAGCAGGAGGAACATCAGGCCGTACGAGTCGAGGATGATCGCGATGCCGCTCGGGAGCATCCAGAGCAGCAGACCCATGACAATGAGCGTCGCGGCGCGGATCGCGAGTCTGCCGCGCGCAACGCCGCGCCGAGCGGTCTGCGGGGCGTCGCCCCCGGTGACGAGACCGAGGGCGACGCCTGCGACGACCGCGAAGAGCACCGAGGACCGACCGTCGACGATCAGCTCGCCCTGCTCGGCGTCACGCGGCCACGTGTGGGCCGCCATCATGCCCAGCAGAGTGAGTCCGCGTGCGAGATCGACCCCGTTCCACCGGGGGAGGGAGGCGTCGATTGCTACTGGCCGATCGCCTGCTGCGGGCCGGCCGACTTGAGCGCGGCGAGGCGCGCCTCGACCTCGAGTTCGACCCCGACGTTTTCGAGCGACTCAAATTGCGCGTCGAGTGTTGATGCCGCGAGCTCTTGACGGCCCATGACCTTGGCCTCCTCACGGCGGATCTTCTCCTCGAACCGGCCCAGCTCGCTCGTTGGGTCCATGATGTCAATGCTCTTCACAGCGTCGATCACCTGGTTCTGCGCGTCAGCGATCTTGGCGCGAGCGATGAGCTGGTCGCGCCGCGAGCGCAACTGGTCGAGCTTGCCCTTCATCGCCTCGAGGCCGCTCTTGAGCTGGTTCACGATCTCGTTCTGGCTCGTGATCGTCGGCTCGACGGCCTTGGCCTCGGTCTCGGCCGAGAGCTGCTTGCCGAGTGCCACCTTGGCGAGGTTGTCGAACTTGTCGGCGTCGGCCGTGTTGCCCGCGGCGCGCAACTCGTCGGCCTTCGCGCTCGCGGCGACGGCCTTGCGGCCCCAGTCTTGCGCCGAGGCGATGTCTTCCGCGTGATCCTGCTCGAGCAGGCGCAGGTTGCCGATCGTCTGCGCGATCGCGGCCTCCGCCTCCTGGATGCTCGCGGTGTAGTCGCGCACCATCTGGTCGAGCATCTTCTCGGGGTCCTCGGCCGAGTCGAGCAGGGCGTGGATGTTGGCCTTCGCGAGTTGCGCGATGCGGCCGAATATGGACTGCTTGGTCATGAGTGGAACCTTTCTGTCGATGGTCGGTGGAGTAGGAAATCTAGAAGAGGCCGCCACCGTCGCGGCGACCCGATGACCGGCCTGACGACGACCGTCAGCTTGAGCCGCCGCCGGTGCGACCGCCGCTTGAGCCGCGACCACCTCCGCCCGTGAGACCGCCGCCATCCATGAGACCGCCCCCACCCATGAGGCCGCCCCCACCCATGAGACCGCCCCCATCCATGAGACCGCTGAGGGTGGCGCTCGGCGCCATCACCGCCTGTCGGTTGTTCTCGGCCGACTGCAGGGCCCGTCCCGCGAGGTCGGCGGTCCGTTGCGCCGCCGCGAGCGCCGTGAGGGCAATGATGCGGTGGTGGCTCGCCATGGGCCTGCCCTTCGTCGGTCGCGTCGTGCGGCGGTGCCCTCGGGTCGGGCGCCGTTGCGCGGTGCCGCGATTCTAGCCAGGCGGGGTTGAGGTGCGTCGAGTGGATCTCGACTCGAGCCGCGCCGCCGCGCTCAGTCGAGGCGCAGGCTGCTTTCGGGCGCTATCGCGAGGGTCGGCGGCTCGTCGGGCGACACCCACGTGCTGGCGAGCACCAGCACTGTGTAGTCGCCGGGCGGCAGGGCCCCTCCCTCGACGCAGGCGATCGTCGAGATCCGCACCGGAAGATCGACCGAGACCCCGGGGTCGATGATCGCCGTCTGCGCGGCCTCATCGACAACCGTCGCCTCGCCCACGACGATGCCGTCTAGCAGCACGACTGCTTCGGCCTCTCGCGCGGTGATGACCGGGCGCGGCTCGGTGCCCAGATTGATGAGCCGAAGGGTGCCCGTGAGCACGGCCCCGGCATCCCCCTCGCTTGGCAGCACGGCCTCTGCTGCGAGTTCAACCGAACCCTGACCCGGCGCGGGCGGCACCGCCCCGCACGACAGGAGACCGTCGGCGCGTGCGGTGCCCGGCTCCGACAGCAGCTCGTCGGCACCCACCGACTCGGGCGCCGCGGTGCCAGCGGAACCACTGTCGGCCGACTCGCTCGCGGCGATGAGGCTCGGGGGAGCGAGGGCACCCACCGCGATGCCGCCGAGTCCCAGCACGGCGACGAGGCCGAGCGTGCCGGCGGCCCACTGGCGCGGGCGGCGTCGGGCGCGGGCGGCGCTGATGACGGCATCCACATCGATGCGGGATGCGGGCGGTGCCGAGGCGTCGGCGTCGTCGCGCAGTGCGCGCCCCAGATCATCGAGGCTGGCCATGATGCTCCCTTCCGGGCTCGGTGAGAGCGGTGGCGAGCTTGGCGAGGCCGTCGCTGAGGTAGCGCTTGACCGCACCCGCGCTGATGCCGAGGTCGGCGGCGATGTCGTCGACCTTCTGATCGCCGTAGAACCGCAGCACGACGCAGGCCCGCTCGCGCGGGCTGAGGCCGTTGAGCTCGGCCGTGAGGTCGAGCCGGCGATCGGTGGCCGCATCCGGCCCCTCGATCTGCTCGGGCACCACGTGCAGGTGCGCGGTCGCCCGCCAGCGCGTCGAGCGCCGGCCGCGGTCGATGTACGCCGTCGCGATCGCGCGCCGCACGTAGGCCTCGGCGCGCTCGATCGCGAAGCCGTTGCGCAGGCGGCCGAAGGTGGCGACGAGTCCCGACTGCACGAGGTCGGCAGCATCGTCGGGGTCGCCGCACAGCACGTAGGCGTACCGCGTCAGGGCGTCGCCGCGCTCGGCGACGAGCGTCGCGAGCACCGACTCCCAGTCGGCGCGGGTCGCCTGCCCCACCGGCCCGTCCTCTCCCGTCGTGCCGCAGGGGGCGCGGCATCCAGCATTGCTCTCACCCTCTCAGACGCACGGCAGCGGCAGAACGTTGGGGCGCGCCTGTTCCGTTCGGTGCCGAATGCTGACACGCTGTCTCGGGTGCCGCCGCGATCGCGACGGCGCTCTCACCCCTGTCGAATGGAGAATCACATGGCTGGACGCGTCACGGAACGAACAGCGAACTGGCGGATCTTCGGGGGCGGGGGGATGCTCGCCGGCGGTCTGCTCTGGCTCATCGCCCTCATCGCCACCGCGGCGGGTGCGGGCGGCCCCATCGCCGGGTGGCTCACGACCATCGGGTTCCTGCTGCTCGGCGCGAGCGGGTTCTTCCTCGCCTTCGGCCAGACCGGGTCGAACGGCGTCGTCGGCGGCTCGGTGCTCGGCAAGGTCGGCTTCGTCGCGTTCGGCATCGGGTTCCTGCTGCTCGGGCTCATCCCGCTGCTCGCCGCGTTCGGCACCGCGCTGCCCGCGGGCACCGCGACGGTCGCCCTTGTGCTCATCGTCATCGGCGGCATCATCGGCGCCGTCGTGACCTACCAGAAGGGCGTGGCCCGCGGCGTTGCACGCTGGTTCTTCGCCGTGCCCGTCGTGCTCTCGATCGTCTGGCTGCTCGTGACCGCCGGGCTGCTCGCCCTCGGCGGCACCATCCTGGCGCTGCTGGTCGCGCTCGCCTCCGCGCTCGCTGGCCTGCTCTTCCTGCTCAACCGGCGCTAAGTCATTGCTCTACTGTTGCGCGGCCGCGAGCCGGCCGCGCAACAGGCTGAGCTGCTTCGTGAGCTCGACGGGCATGCGGTCGCCGAAGGTCGCGAAGAAGGCCTCGATGTCGTCGGCCTCCGCCTCGAAGGCGACGGGGTCGACGCGGAAGAGCTCGGTGAGCGCCGCCTCGTCGAGTTCGAGCCCGTCGACGTTGAGCGCACCCTCACCGGGCAGCGAGCCGATGGGCGAGTCGACGGCTCCGTGCTTGCCCTCGAGCCGTCCGACCATCCACTCGAGCACGCGGGCGTTCTCGCCGAAGCCGGGCCAGAGGAACGAGCCGTCGGCCCCCTTACGGAACCAGTTGACCTGGAACACCCGCGGCACCCGGGCCGACCGGCGCAGTCGGCGACCGAAGTCGAGCCAGTGCGCGAAGTAGTCGGCCATGTTGTAGCCGGCGAAGGGCAGCATCGCGAACGGGTCGCGACGCAGCTCGCCGACGGTGCCTTCGGCGGCCGCCGTCTGCTCGGAAGCGATCGTGGCGCCCATGAAGACACCGTGATCCCAGTCGCGCGCCTCTACCACCAAGGGCACGTTGCTGGCTCGGCGGCCGCCGAAGATGATGGCGTCGATGACGACGCCTTCCGGGTCGTCCCAGTCCTCCGCGATCGAGGGGCACTGCCGGGCCGACACGGTGAACCGTGAGTTGGGGTGGGCGGCGGGGCGCCCGCTGTCGGGCGTCCACGCGTCGCCGCGCCAGTCGGTGAGGCGGGCCGGCTTCTCGTCGGTCAGCCCCTCCCACCACACATCGCCGTCGTCCGTGCGGGCGACGTTCGTGAAGATCGTGTTGCCCCAGAGCGCGTCGACGGCCGTGGGGTTGGTGCGCATGCCGGTGCCCGGCGCGACGCCGAAGAAGCCGGCCTCGGGGTTGATGGCGCGCAGGCGGCCGTCGGCTCCGATCCAGAGCCAGGCGATATCGTCGCCGATCGTCTCGACCTTCCAGCCGGGCAGGCTCGGGGTCATCATCGCCATGTTGGTCTTGCCGCACGCGCTCGGGAAGGCCGCCGCGAGGTGGTACGACTTGCCCGAGGGCGGCGTCACCTTGATGATCAGCATGTGCTCGGCGAGCCAGCCCTCCTCGCGCGCCATAACCGAGGCGATGCGCAGCGCGTAGGCCTTCTTGGCGAGAATGGCGTTGCCGCCATAGGCCGAGCCGTACGACCAGATCTCGCGCGTGGCCGGAAATTGCACGATGTACTTCGTGTCGCTGCACGGCCACGGAACATCCTGCTGGCCCGGGGCGAGCGGCGCGCCCACGCTGTGCACGGCGGGCACCCAGGATGCCCCGCGCGCGATCGCGTCGAGAGCCGGGTCGCCCATGCGCGTCATCGTGCCGATGCTCACCACGACGTACGGCGAATCGGTCACCTGCACGCCGAAGCGCGCCATGGGCGAGCCGATGGGGCCCATCGCGAAGGGGACGACGTACATCGTGCGACCCCGCATGGCGCCGCGCATGACGACCTCGAGCTCGGCGCGCATGGCGGCCGGCTCGCGCCAGTTGTTGGTGGGCCCGGCGTCGGCCTCGTTCTCGGTGCAGATGAAGGTGCGGCTCTCGAGGCGGGCCACATCGCTCTCGGCGGAGCGGGCGATGAAGGAGTAGGGGCGCAGGTCGGGGTTGAGCTGCTCGATTGTGCCGTTAGCGACGAGCAGTTGCAGCAGCTCGTGGCGCTCGCGCGTCGAGCCGTCGACCCAGCGGATGTCGGCGGGCTCGAGCAAGGCGGCGATCTGGGCGACCCACGCGACGACCTCGGCCGGGCGGTGCCGCGAGGCTGCGGGGGTGCTCGTGGCGGTGGCAATGGCGGCGGAGCTGTCGAGCAGGGTCATGGCGTCTCCCTCGGAGAATTCAGCGATATCCCCATGGTGGTGCCGCCTTGACCGTATTTCCGAGTGAATCAAGTGGAAAGAAAAGTGGTTCTTTCGATATCGTCAAGGCATGAGCGATCTCGTCACCCTCGGCCAGCGCATCCGGCACTACCGCACGGCGGCGGGCCTGACCCTCGATCAGCTCGGCGATCGCATCGGCGTCGCGGGCAGCCAGCTGTCGCTCATGGAGAACGGGCGGCGCGAGCCGCGCGTCACGCTGCTCACGGCGATCGCGACCGAGCTGGGCACCACGCTCGGCGACCTGCTCGACACGACCCCGCCCACGCCGCGCGCGGCGCTCGAGATCGAGCTCGAGCGCGCGCAGCGCAGCCCGCACTACGCGGGGCTCGGGTTGCCCGTGGTGCGCGCGGGCCGGTCGATGCCCGACGACGTGCTCGAGTCGATAGTGGGTCTACACCGTGCGCTCGTCGAGCGCGAGCGCCAGGCCATCGCGACGCCCGAAGAGGCGCGGCGCGCTAACACCGCGCAGCGCCTGCACATGCGCACGGTCGACAATTACCTGCCCGAGATCGAGGAGCTCGCGCAGCAGGTGGTCGCGGAGTCGGGCCATGCGAGCGGGGCGCTCACCCACCGCGAGGTGGGCCTCATGGCGCAGAAGCTCGGCTTCGAGCTCGTGTACGTGAACGACCTGCCGCACTCGGCGCGCTCGGTCACCGACCTCGACAACGGGCGCATCTACCTGCCCCCCGCCTCGATCCCCGGGGGGCACGGACTGCGCTCGATGGCGCTGCAGGCCATCGCGCACCGCCTGCTCGCGCACGAGGTGCCCACGAGCTACGCCGAGTTCTTGCGGCAGCGGCTCGAGATCAACTACTTCGCCGCCGCGTGCCTCATGCCCCGCGAGCAGTCGGTCGCCTTCCTCGCGCAGGCGAAATCAGACCGCAACATCGCGGTGGAAGACTTCCGCGACGCGTTCGGCGTGACGCACGAGGCCGCGGCCCTGCGCTTCACGAACCTCGCCACGAGCCACCTCGACCTCACGGTGCACTTCATGCGCGTGGGCGGCGACGGCGCCGTCTACAAGGCCTACGAGAACGACGGGCTGCGCCTGCCGGTCGACGTCACGGGGTCGACAGAGGGGCAGCTCGTGTGCCGGCGCTGGAGCGCGCGCGCCGCCTTCGCCCGCACCAACCGCACGACCGAGTACTACCAGTACACCGACACTCCCGAGGGCACGTTCTGGGAGTCGACGCAGATCGGCTCGGGTGCCTCCGACGAGTTCTCGATCACCGTCGGCGTGCCGTTCTCCGACTCGAAGTGGTTCCGCGGGCGCGACACGGTCAACCGACACCGTTCGACCTGCCCCGACCCGGGGTGTTGCAAGCGGCCGGATGGCGAGCTCGCGACCCGCTGGCAGGGCAAGGTCTGGACGAGCGCGAAGCTGCACGCGCACATCCTCTCGCCACTCCCGAGCGGAACCTTCCCGGGCGTCGATGACCAAGAGCTTTACCGCTTCCTCGAGACGCACGCGATGGACGCGACGGTCGAATAGCGGCCGGTTACCCCTGGGAGTTGGCGCGCTGCTCCGAATTAGCCCAGGGGCAGCTTGCGCACGGCCGCGCGACGGCGGCGCCGGCTCGGCGTCATCGCCCGCATCTCCTCCATACGCCCGAAGCACAGCAGCCGGTCCTCGGCCTGCAACACTTGCGATCGCCGCGGGTTCGGGATGACGGTCGTGCCCCGATTGAGCGTCAGCACCGTGATGTCGCGATCGAGGATGCCCGACTCGCCGAGGGTCTGCCCGACGATCTCGGCACCGGCGTGCACCACGAGCTCGGCCACGCCGTAGCCCGTCGAGACCGAGAGTCGCTGGCGCACGTCGATGTCGGGGAAGGCGACCTCGTGCGAGATGTAGTCGATGATCGCGCCCGCGACATCGAGCTCCGTCGCGCGCTCGATGCCCTCGAGGCCGGGGGAGGAGTTGACCTCCATGACGAGCGGACCCCCGTTGCCCTCGAGCATGTCGACGCCCGCGACGCGCAGACCCATGATCTGCGCCGAGCGCACGGCGGCGCGCTCGTACTCGGGCGAGAGGGCGACCGCTTCGACTTTGCCGCCGCGGTGCACGTTCGATCGGAATTCGTCACCCTCGGCCGTACGGCGCATTGCCGCGACCACGCGGTCGCCCACGACGAGGGCGCGGATGTCGCGGCCGCGGCTCTCGGCGATGAACTGCTGGATGAGCACGTTCTGCTTCGTCGAATGCAGCGTCTCGATGATCGCCTCGGCGACCTTGGCCTGCGGGGCGAGGATGACGCCGATGCCCTGGGTGCCCTCGAGCAGCTTGATGACGACGGGGGCTCCGCCGACGCGCTCGATCGCGGGGCGCACGTCGGCGCGGTTGCGCACGAAGGCAGTGGCGGGCATCCCGATGCCGTGTCGGCTCAGAATCTGGGTGGCCCGCAGCTTGTCGCGGGCGTTGCTGATGCCGTTCGCGGTGTTGGGCGTGAAGACGTCCATCTGCTCGAACTGGCGCACGACGGCCGTGCCGAAGTAGGTGATCGAGTTGCCGATGCGCGGCAGCACGGCGTCGTAGCTCGACAGCGGCTTGCCGCGGTAGTTGAGGTCGGGCTCGGGCCCCGTGAGGTCGACCGCGAACCGCAGGGTGTTGAGCACCTTCACGCGGTGACCGCGTTGCTCGGCGGCAGCGCGCAGGCGCCCCGTGGAGTACGAGTGCGGGGCACGCGAGAGAATGGCGAGTTTCATGGGGTGCCCCTGACAAGATGAGGGTGTGACTGAGCCCGCCCATTCAACCACCATCGCTGGGTGGCGCGAGTGGGTCGGCCTGCCCTCCGCGGGTGTGCCGTGGATCAAGGCGAAGCTCGACACCGGCGCCCGCTCGTCGAGCGTGCACGCCTTCGGCATCGAGCCCCTGCCGCGGGATGCTGACGGCACCGAGCGCGTGCGCTTCACGCTGCGTCCGTGGCAGCGATCCGACGCCGATACGGTCGTGGTCGAGTGCCCCGTGCACGATCGCCGCACGGTGCGCAGCTCGTCTGGTCACACGGAGGAGCGCATCGTCGTGCTCATGGACATCACGCTCATGGGTCGCACGATCACGGCCGAGATGACCCTCAGCAACCGCGACAGCATGGGCTTCCGCATGCTCATCGGCCGCGAGGCGCTGCGCCAGGGCTTCGTCGTCGACCCGCGCCGCTCGTTCCTCGGCGGCCGGGCCCCGAAGCCCGTGCGGCGCCAAAACCGCGGCGTCGCGTAGGTCGAGCTGCCACCGCGAGGCGGCTCCAGGCATCGCGAGCCGCGACCGCGAAGCGGTCCGACCGCGCTCGTGCCGCGATAGCGGACGCTTCGCCGCAGAAGCGGCGGCGAAGCCGACAAATATTGCGCGCCCCCGACAGGATTCGAACCTGCGACCCTCAGTACCGGAAACTGATGCTCTATCCCCTGAGCTACGGAGGCTCGTTCAGCCTAGCGGTTCTCGCGCGGGGTGTGCGGCCGTGCCAGTCTGGGCGCATGGGCATCGACCAGAGCGTGCGTCGCACCGTCGGGTGCGAGATCGACGCGTCGCTCGGCGAGGCCACGAACATCGTGCTGGCGGTCGCGGTCGCGCACGCTCCGGGCCTGCGCATCGACGAGCAGCTGAGCGTGCACGCGGGCGGCGAGCGCGTCGAGCTCACCGAGTCGGTGGGTGTCAGCGGAACTCGCTGGCACAGTGCTGCGGTGCCGGAAGGCCCGCTGACGATTCGCTACCAGGCCACGGTCGTGGGCCGCGGCGAACCGCGACCGGTCGACGCGACCGAGCGCATCCTCGCCGTCCGTCCCAGTCGCTACGTGCAGTCGGACGACCTCGCAGGGCCGCTCATCGAGGCGCGCATCATCGATGAGCTCGCCGCGCTGCCCGAGCGCGAGCGCCTCATCGCGGCGCGCGACTGGGTCGCCGGTCGCCTGACCTACACGATCGGCTCGACGAGCCCCACCGACGGCCTGCCCGAGATCCTCGCGACGGGCCAGGGGGTGTGCCGCGACTTCGCCCACCTGCTCGCAGGCGTGCTGCGGGCGACCGACATGCCCGCGCGCGCGGTGTCAGTCTACGCGCCGCAGCTGGAGCCCATGGACTTCCACGCCGTCGTCGAGGCGCTCGTCGACGACCAGTGGATGGTCGCCGATGCCACGCACATGGCTCCGCGCTCGGGCATGCTGCGCATTGCGACGGGTCGTGATGCCGCCGACACGGCCTTCCTCGCCAACGACGGGTCGTCGCTCACGCTGCACCGCCTGCTCGTGCACGCCGAGGCCGATCGGAAGCTCGATGCCGACCCCGACAGCCTCGTGATGCTGGGCTGAGCGCCCGCCGGAGCGGCCAGCGGGCGCGGATAGGCTTGACCCTCGTGAACCCCGACCAGCTCGCCGCCGCTCTGCTCGCCGTCGTCGTCAGTGCTGTCGAGCGACGCGACGCCGCTGCCGCGGGCGAACTCACGGTCGCCGACATCGCCCTCGAGCGCCCGCGCAACCGCGACCACGGCGACTGGGCCACCTCGATCGCACTGAAGCAGTCGAAGCGGGTCGGGATGCCCCCGCGCGCGTTCGCCGACGAGCTCGTGCCGGGCATCCGCGCCATCGAGGGTGTTGCCGAGGTCGAGATCGCGGGCCCCGGGTTCCTCAACATCCGTCTCGAGGCCGGCGCCGCGGGCGAGCTCGCGCGCGTGATCGTCGAAGCCGGCGCGAGCTACGGCCACAACGAGACCCTGCACGGTCAGTCGATTAACCTCGAGTTCGTCTCGGCCAACCCCACCGGCCCGCTGCACATCGGCCACACGCGGTGGGCGGCGCTCGGCGACTCGCTCGCGCGCGTGCTGAAGGCCAGCGGCGCCGTGCTCGTGAGCGAGTTCTACATCAACGACGCCGGCGCGCAGATGGATGTCTTCGGCGAATCGGTGCTCGCGGCCGCTCTCGGCGAGCCCGCCCCCGAGAACGGCTACCCGGGCGAATACGTCACCGCCCTGGGGATGCGCGCGCTCGGCGAGCGGCCCGACCTCGGCGAGCTGCCGCGCGACGAGGCCGTCGTGATCGCACGCGAGCTGGCCTACGGCTGGCAGCTCGACGAGATCCGCGAGTCGCTCGAGCGCTTCAACGTGCACTTCGACGTGTGGTTCAGCGAGCGCGTGCTGCACGCGGTCGACACCGCGAGCGCGACGAGCCGCATCGACGAGGCCGTCGACCGGTTGCGCGCGCAGGGCCATGTGTTCGACCTCGACGACGCCGTCTGGGTGCGCACGACCGACTTCGGCGACGACAAAGACCGCGTCATCAAGCGCGGCAACGGCGTGTACACCTACTTCGCGGCCGACGCGGCCTATTACCTCTCGAAGAGCGACCGCGGCTTCGCGCACAAGATCTACCTGCTCGGCGCCGACCACCACGGCTACGTGCACCGCCTCAAGGCGCTCGCCGGGGCCGCGGGCGACGACCCCGAGCGCGACATCGAGGTGCTCATCGGGCAGCTCGTAAGCATCAACGGTGCCCGGCTGTCGAAGCGCGCCGGCAACATCATCGAGCTCAACGACCTGCGCGAATGGCTGGGCACGGATGCCCTGCGCTACTCGCTCGCGCGCTACCCCGCCGACTCGCCCCTGACGCTCGACCCCGAGTTGTTGCAGAAGCGCACGAACGACAATCCCGTCTTCTACGTTCAATACGCCCACGCCCGCACGCACCAGGTGGCGCGCAACGCGGCCGCGTCCGGCGTCGACCGCTCGATGTTCGAGAGCGACCTGCTCACTGACGAGACCGAAAGCGTGCTGCTCGGCGCGCTCGCTGAGTTCCCGCGCATCGTCGCCCAGGCGGCGACCCTGCGCGAGCCGCACCGCGTCGCCCGCTACCTCGAAGAGCTCGCCGCGGCCTACCACCGCTGGTACGACACGTGCCGGGTGACGCCGCAGGGCGATGAGCCGGTGTCGAGCATCCACGGCACCCGTCTGTGGCTCAACAACGCGACCGGACAGGTGCTGCGCAACGGCCTGACCCTGATCGGCGTCTCGGCGCCGGAACGGATGTGACCGTGAGCGAGCCCACCGCCCCCGCCGAGGAGACGCCGACCGAGCCTGAGGCGACCGAGCCTGAGGCGACCGAGCCGGAGACCGTCATCGTGGTCGAGAAGGTGCCGCGCCGGAAGCGCCGCGGGCTCGTCGTCGTCCTCGTGGTCATCGGCATCGTCGTGGTGCTCGGGGTCGTCGCCGTCATCGCCGAATCGCTCGCGCGCCAGCAGGCCTCGACGCTCATCGCCGACCAGGTGCGCTTGGCGCTGCAGCTCGAGGCCGATCATCCTGTCGAGGTGACGATCGAGGGTAGCTCGGTGCTGCTGCAGGCCGCGGGCGGGCGCTTCGAGCGCATCACTGCGGTGGCCGATGACGTCGCCGTCGGCGAGCTCGTGGGCGACCTCGAGCTCATCGCCGAGGGGGCTCCGATCGACGTGAGCCAGCCGACCGACTCGGTGCAGGCCGTCTTCCGCGTGGCCGAGAGCGATGTCGCGGCGCTCGCCGGCTTCCTCGCCGGTTCGGTCGTGACCGACGTGCGCCTCGACGAGCGCGAGATCCGCTTCGAGACCGCGTTCTCGTTCTTCGGGGTCGAGTTCTCGGTGGGCCTCGGCGTCACGCCGTCGGTGCAAGACGGCCAGCTCGCCTTCACGCCCTCGACCGTCGAGCTCGGCGACGACCGGCTCGATGCGGCTGACCTGCAGCAGCGCTTCGGCGGGCTCGTCGAGCCCCTGCTCACCTCGCAGCTGTTCTGCGTGGCGCAGTACCTGCCCCAGGCGCTCGACCTCACGGCGGTGCAGGTGGGTGACGAGCAGCTCGTGGTCGTGTTCGCGGGGGAGGGTGTCGCGCTCGGCGGGCCCGAGTTCTCGACGCGCGGCACCTGCGGCTGACGGGGGTCCGGCCCGGCGTGGCTCCACACTTCTCGCCGCTAAACTCAGAACCGGCTTCAGGAACCAAGCCGGGTTCGCTCGCCCCTCCGCTCCCGACCGACGCTCTCGTGAGGTGCTCGCCGTGCCCGCCCACCCGCTCTCGCCGCCGTGGCTGTCGCCTCCGGCCGACGCCGTCGCGCTGCCCGCGCACGTGTGGCCGTCGAGCGCGCGACGCGGCCCCGACGGCGCGATCACGATCGGCGGGGTCGCCGTGACGCGCCTCGCCGCCGAATTCGGCACCCCGCTCTACGTCGTCGATGAGCAGGATGCCCGCGCTCGAGCCGCCCGCACCCTCGCGGCCTTCACGGCCGCGGCCGCGGCGCACGACACGTCGACCGTCGTCTACTACGCGGGCAAGGCCTTCCTCTGCGCCGAGGCCGCCCGCTGGATGGTCGCGGAAGGGCTCAACATCGACGTGGCCAGCGGCGGAGAGCTCGCAGTCGCGCTCGCCGCAGGCGTCGAGCCCGCCCGCCTCGGGCTGCACGGCAACAACAAGTCGGTGGCCGAGATCGAGCGCGCGGTCGGCGTCGGCGTCGGCGCGATCGTCATCGATTCGCTCATCGAGATCGAGCGCGTGGCCGCGGCCGCCGAACGGCACGGCCGCGTGCAGCCCGTGCGCCTGCGCATCAACTCGGGTGTGCGCGCCCACACGCACGAGTACCTCGCGACGGCGCGGGAAGACCAGAAGTTCGGCATCCCGATCTCTGATGCCCCCGCTGCGGTCGCCGCGATCCGCGCGCATGCGAGCCTGCGGTTCCTGGGCCTGCACTCGCACATCGGTTCGCAGATCTTCGCCGTCGAGGGCTTCCTCGAGGCCGCCCGCCGCCTGCTGACGCTGCACGCCGAGCTGCGTGCCGGGGGAGACGTGCCCGAGCTCAACCTCGGCGGCGGCTTCGGCATCGCCTACGTCGAGAGCGACGAGGCGCCCGAGATCGAGCACGTCGCCGAGGCGCTGCTGTCGGCGGTGGCCTCCGTGTGCGGCGAGCTGGGCATCCCGGTGCCGAAGGTCGCCGTCGAGCCGGGCCGGGTCATCATCGGGCCCGCGGGCGTGACCCTCTACGAGGTCGGCACGACGAAAGATGTCGTCGTCACGGTCGAGGGCGGCACTGCCGTGCGCCGCTATGTGAGCGTCGACGGCGGCATGAGCGACAACGCGCGCCCCGCGTTGTACGCCGCCGACTACTCGGTGGCTCTCGCGAGCCGCGGATCGACCGCCGCTCCCGCGCTCGTGCGCGTCGCCGGCAAGCACTGCGAGAGCGGCGACATCGTCGTGCGCGACGCCTACCTGCCCGACGACGCCGCCCCGGGCGACCTCGTCGCCGTGCCCGCGACGGGCGCGTACTGCTTCTCGCTCTCGAGCAACTACAACTACCTCGCCCGCCCCGCCGTCGTCGCCGTGCGCGACGGGGCAGCCCGTGTCATCGTGCGCGGCGAGACCGAGGCCGACCTGCTGCGCCGCGACGTGCTCGCGAACCCTCAAGGAGAGACCCTGTGATCGAATACCGCAACCTCCGCGTCGCCCTGCTGGGCGCCGGCAGCGTCGGCGCCCAGGTGGCGCACCAGCTGCTGACGCACCGCGACGAGCTCGCCGCCCGCATCGGCGCCGGCATCGAGCTCGCCGGCGTGGCCGTGCGCAGCCTCGACGCACCGCGCGACACCGAGATCCCCCGCGAGCTGCTCACGACCGACGCCGAGTCGCTCATCACGGGCGCCGACATCGTTGTCGAGCTCATGGGCGGCCTCGAGCCCGCGCGCACGCTCATCCTGCAGGCGCTCTCCTCGGGGGCCGACGTCATCACGGCCAACAAGGCGCTGCTCGCCACGCACGGCCCCGAGCTCTTCGAGGCCGCCGAGCAGGTCGGCGCGCAGCTGTACTACGAGGCCGCGGTCGGCGGGGCCATCCCGATCATCCGCCCACTGCGCGATTCGCTCGCGGGCGACCGCGTCATGCGCATCATGGGCATCGTTAACGGCACGACCAACTTCATCCTCGATCGCATGGATGCCCACGGCGAGTCGATGGACGAGGCACTCGCGACGGCCACCGCCCTCGGGTACGCCGAGGCCGACCCGACCGCCGACGTCGGCGGCTACGACGCGGCCCAGAAGGCCGCGATCCTCGCGAGCCTCGCCTTCCACACGCTCGTTCCCGCCGACGCGGTGTACCGCGAGGGCATCACCGAGGTCACACTCGAGCAGGTCGTCGCGGCACGCAAGGCCGGCTACGTCGTCAAGCTGCTCGCCATCTGCGAGCGGCTCACCGACCCCGCGACCGGGGCCGATGGCGTGAGCGCCCGCGTGCACCCCGCGCTCATCCCGCTCACCCACCCGCTGGCCGCGGTGCACGGCGCCAACAATGCCGTGTTCGTCGAAGCCGAGGCGGCCGGGCCGCTCATGTTCTACGGGGCCGGTGCGGGGGGCATCCAGACGGCATCGGCGGTGCTCGGCGACGTCGTCTCGGCCGCCCGCCGGCACGTCGCCGGCGGCCCCGGCGTCGCGGAGAGCACGCACGCCGACCTGCCCGTGCTGCCGATCAGCGCGATCATGACGCGCTACCAGATCGCCCTGCTCGTCGCCGACGAGCCCGGCGTGCTCGCGCACGTCGCGGCGCTCTTCCAGAGCCACGGTGTCTCGGTCGAGACGGTGCAGCAGTCGGTCGCGGCGGTCGATCCGCTGAGTGGGGCCGAGGCGCCGAGCGCGGCTACCCTGGTCATCGGAACCCACGAGGCCTCCGAGGCCGATCTCGCCGCAACGGTCGCGGCACTGACCACCAGCAGCGTCGTGCACGGCGTGACGAGCGTGCTGCGAGTAGAAGGACTCTGACATGGCGAAGCAGTGGCGCGGTCTGTTGCACGAGTATGCCGACCGCCTCGACATCAGCGCGGCGACGCCCATCATCACGCTCGGCGAGGGCGGCACGCCGCTCATCCCCGCGCGCTACTTGAGCGAGCGCACCGGCGCGAACGTGTTCGTCAAGTACGAGGGCATGAACCCCACGGGCTCGTTCAAAGACCGCGGCATGACGATGGCGATCTCCAAGGCCGTCGAGCACGGCGCCAAGGCCGTCATCTGCGCCTCGACCGGCAACACCTCGGCCTCGGCCGCCGCCTACGCGACGCACGCGGGCATCACGGCCGCCGTGCTCGTTCCCGAGGGCAAGATCTCGATGGGCAAGCTCAGCCAGGCCGTCGCGCATAAGGCGGAGATCATCCAGATCGAGGGCAACTTCGACGACTGCCTCGACATCGCGCGCGACCTCTCGGCGAACTACCCGGTGCACCTCGTCAACTCTGTCAACCCTGACCGCATCGAGGGTCAGAAGACCGGTGCGTTCGAGGTCGTCGAGGTGCTGGGGGATGCGCCCGACTTCCACATCCTCCCGGTCGGCAACGCGGGCAACTACACCGCGTACCACCGCGGCTACCGCGAAGAACTCGACCGCGGGGCCACCACGAAGCTGCCGCGCATGTTCGGCTTCCAGGCCGCGGGCAGCGCACCCATGGTGCTCGGCGAGCCCGTGCGCAAGCCCGAGACGATCGCGAGCGCCATCCGCATCGGCAACCCCGCCTCGTGGGAGCTCGCCCTCGCGGCTCGGGACGACAGCCACGGCTACTTCGGGGCGATCTCCGACGAGCACATCCTCCTCGCGCACCGCCTGCTCTCGCAGGAGGTCGGCATCTTCGTCGAGCCGGCATCGGCGATCTCGGTCGCGGGGCTGCTCGAGCGCGCCGAGGCCGGCGTCATCCCCGCCGGTTCGACCGTCGTGCTGACGGTCACCGGACACGGCCTGAAAGACCCGCAGTGGGCGCTCAAGGGCCCCGACGGCGTCGACGTCTCGCCGACCGTCGTGCGGGTCGACACGGCCGAGGTCGCCTCGGTGCTCGGCCTGCAGAGGGTCGGCGGGTGACCGCACTCGATCCGCGCCTGGTGGGCCGCCGCGTCGCCGTCAAGGTGCCCGCGAGCACGGCCAACCTCGGCCCCGGCTTCGACACCCTCGGCCTCGCGCTCTCGGTGTACGACGAGCTCGAGGTGAGCGTGCGCGAGCAGCCCGGTGCCACGGTCGTCGTGCACGGCGTCGGCGAGGGCGAGGTGCCCACCGACGAGTCCAACCTCGTCGTGCGGGCGATCGCGCATGTCTTCGCTCACCACGGCGTCGCGCTCCCGGGGCTCGATCTCATCGCGCGCAACGGCATCCCGCAGGGGCGCGGCATGGGCTCGTCCGCCGCTGCGATCGTGGCGGGCATCATGGCCGCACGCGGGCTGCTCGAGGGCATCGTCGAGGTGACGCCCGACGAGCTGCTGGCCGTCGCGACCGAGCTCGAGGGCCACCCCGACAACGTCGCCCCGGCACTGTTCGGCGGGCTCACGATCGCCTGGATGACCCCCGAGGGTCCGCAGCACAAGCGCCTGACGGTGCACCGAGGCGTCTCGCTGCTCGTCGCCGTGCCCGAGTCGAGCACGATGTCGACGGCCCTCGCGCGCTCGCTCCAGCCCGAATCGGTACCGCACGAAGACGCCATCTTCAACGTCTCGCGCTCGGCGCTGCTCATCGCGGCGCTCATCCAGAGCCCCGAGCTGCTGTTCGCGGCGACCGAGGACAAGCTGCACCAGAACTACCGCGCCGCCGCGATGCCCGAGACGCACACCCTCGTCACCGAACTGCGGAAGCAAGGGCTCGCGGCCGTCGTCTCGGGGGCGGGCCCCTCGGTGCTCGTGCTCTGCAGCGACCCCGCGCAGCGGCTGCGCGCGGCCGAACTCATCGAGCAGCACGCCACCACGCCGTGGGTGCCGCACATGCTGGCCGTCGATTTCAAGGGTGCTACAGTGAACACGCATCCGGCCGAGGCCGCGGCCTAGCCCGTTCTCAGCCCGGGCGATCACCAGCAGCCCCGCTGCTTCCACTCGCGCCACCACAGCGTTCGCGCGGTCGATACCGCTTTCTGTCGGTCTCCTCCTCGCTCCGCGATGGCGTCGCGATCATGAGGCACCGGGCATCCTCCGTGGCCGTCTCGCCCGGAGCCGAAAGGAACAATCTCGTGACTGACCCCTCTGTCCGCGCATCGAGCGCGGATGCCCCCGCTGACCTCAGCACCCTCAAGCTCGCCGAGCTGCAGCAGCTCGCCGCCGAGCTGGGCGTGGTCGGCGTGTCGAAACTTCGCAAGGGAGAGCTTGTGGACGCCATCACCCAGAACCAGAACGCCTCCGCCGGCGCTGCCGCCGAGGAAGCGACTCCTGTCGAGTCGGCCCCCGAGGCCTCCGTCGACGCCCCGTCGATCGACGCCCCTGCCGGCGAGACGGTCTCCGAGCCCGCTCCGGATGCCGCGGCCGAGGCCGCGCCCCGCCGCCGCGGTTCGCGTCGTGTGACGAGCGACACCCTCACGGCGCTGCCGACGATCGCGGCTGCGCCGACCGCCGCCGAGGCCGCCGAGCATTTTGTGACCGAGTCTGCCGCCGAGCCATCCTCCACCGACCCGTCGTCGGACGACGCGGCGTCGACCGACCAGCCCGAGGGCGACGACGCCGGCACCACCGGTGGCCGCGGTCGCAACCGCAACCGCAACCGTCGGGGCGGCGACCGCGCCGAGGGCGGCCAGCCCCAGAACGGCCAGCAGCAGGGCGGCCAGCCCCAGAATGGTCAGCAGAACGGCCGCACCGCCGATCGCGCCGACGCGCCCGTCCGTGGCGAGCGTGCCGAGAACGGCCGCGCCGACGCGGGCCGTGGCGACACCGCCCGCGGCGAGAACCCGCGCGCCGAGCAGAACCGCGGCCCGCAGAACGACCGTGCCGAGCAGGACCTCGACGGGCGCAACCGCAACCGCGGCCGCGGCCGCGACCGCAAGCGCGGCCCCGGTGGCGAAGAGATCGAGCCCGAGATCAGCGACGACGACGTGCTCATCCCCGTGGCGGGCATCCTCGACGTGCTCGACAACTACGCCTTCGTGCGCACGACCGGCTACCTGCCGGGCCCGAGCGACGTCTACGTCTCGCTCGGCCAGGTCAAGAAGTACGCGCTGCGCAAGGGCGACGCCGTCGTCGGCGCCATCCGCCAGCCGCGCGAGGGCGAGAACCAGGGCCGCCAGAAGTACAACGCGCTCGTGCGCGTCGACTCGATCAACGGCCAGTCGGTCGAGGAGGCCGCTGCGCGCGTCGAGTTCAGCAAGCTCACGCCCCTGTACCCGACCGAGCGCCTGCGCCTCGAGACCGCGCCCGGCACGCTGTCGACGCGCATCATCGACCTCGCCGCCCCGATCGGCAAGGGCCAGCGCGGCCTCATCGTCTCGCCCCCTAAGGCGGGCAAGACGCTCGTGCTGCAGGCCATCGCCGACGCGATCGCGAAGAACAACCCCGAGGTTCACCTGATGGTCGTGCTCGTCGACGAGCGCCCCGAAGAGGTCACCGACATGCAGCGCTCGGTCAAGGGCGAGGTCATCGCCTCGACCTTCGACCGCCCTGCGGAGGACCACACGACGGTCGCCGAGCTCGCAATCGAGCGCGCGAAGCGCCTCGTCGAGCTCGGACACGACGTCGTCGTGCTGCTCGACTCGATCACCCGCCTGGGCCGCGCCTACAACGTGACGGCGCCGACGAGCGGGCGCATCCTCTCGGGCGGCGTCGACTCGGCCGCGCTCTACCCGCCGAAGCGCTTCTTCGGTGCCGCGCGCAATATCGAAGACGGCGGCTCGCTCACCATCCTCGCCACGGCGCTTGTCGAGACCGGCTCGAAGATGGACGAGGTGATCTTCGAAGAGTTCAAGGGCACCGGCAACATGGAGCTCCGGCTCTCGCGCCAGCTCGCCGATAAGCGCATCTTCCCGGCCGTCGACATCTCGGCCTCGGGCACGCGCCGCGAAGAGATGCTGCTCGGCGCCGACGAGGTGCGCGTCACGTGGCAGCTGCGCCGTGCGCTCGCGAGCCTCGACACGCAAGCGGCGCTCGAGCTCGTTCTCGGCAAGCTGAAAGACACCGCCTCGAACGTCGAGTTCCTCGTCGCCGTGCAGAAGTCGCTGCCGCAGGCGGCGGCGCACGTCGACGGCTAGGAACGTCGTGTTCGAATCGGTCGGCGCCCTCATCGCTGAGCACGAATCGTTGCAGGTGCAGCTCGGCGACCCCGCCGTGCACGCCGATGCCGCGCGCGCGAAGAAGCTCAACCGGCGCTATGCCGAGCTGAGCCAGATCGTGGATGCTCACAGCAAGTGGCAGCAGTCGGAAGAAGACCTCATCGCGGCCCGTGAGCTCGCGAAGGACGACGAGGCGTTCGCCGACGAGGTGCCCGCTCTCGAGCAGGCCGTGACCGAGCGCGCCGAGAAGCTGCGCCGGCTCCTGATCCCGCGCGACCCGGATGACGGGCGCGACGTGATCATGGAGATCAAGGGCGGCGAGGGCGGAGAAGAGTCGGCGCTGTTCGCGGCCGACCTGCTGCGAATGTACAGCTATTACGCCGAATCGCGCGGCTGGAAGGTCGAGCTGCTCGACGCCACCCGCAGCGACATGGGCGGGTACAAAGACGTGCAGGTCGCCATCAAGGGATCCTCGAGCGATCCCGCTCAGGGCCCGTGGGCGAGCCTCAAGTACGAGGGCGGCGTGCACCGCGTGCAGCGCGTGCCGGCGACAGAGTCTCAGGGGCGAATCCACACCTCGACGACGGGCGTGCTCGTCTTCCCCGAGGTCGACGAGCCCGAAGAGGTCGACATCAACCAGAACGACCTCAAGATCGATGTGTACCGCTCGAGCGGCCCCGGCGGGCAGTCGGTCAACACGACCGACTCGGCCGTGCGCATCACCCACCTGCCGACGGGAATCGTCGTTGCGATGCAAAACGAGAAGAGCCAGCTGCAGAACCGCGAGGCGGCGATGCGCGTGCTGCGGGCCCGCATCCTCGCGCGTCAGCAGGAGGAGCGGGATGCTGTCGCCAGCGATGCCCGCAAGAGCCAGATTCGCGGCATGGACCGGTCGGAACGCATCCGCACCTACAACTTCCCCGAGAACCGCATTGCCGATCACCGCACGGGGTACAAGGCCTACAACCTCGACGCGGTCATGAACGGCGCGCTCGCGCCGGTCGTCGAATCGTGCATCTCGTTCGACGAGGAGGCGCGGCTCGCGGCTCTCGGCGACACCGACGCCTGACCCGTGAGCAAGCCCGACCTCGCGGCGCTGCGCGCGCACGCCATCAGCGTGCTCGCGGAGGCCGGCGTGCCGAGTCCCGAGGCCGACGCCGACCTGCTGATCGGGCACGTGCTCGGCATGAGCCGCGGGCAGGTGCAGGCGAAGGCCCTCATGGGCGCTCCCGTCGACGCCGAGCAGGTCATGACCATCACCGAGTTCATCGAGCGGCGTGCGACGCGCGAGCCCGTGCAGCACATTACCGGCGTCGCGCCGTTCCGCACCCTCGAGCTCGCGGTCGGCCCGGGAGTCTTCGTGCCGCGGCCCGAGACCGAGCTCGTCGTGCAGTTCGCGATCGACGCCCTCACCGCGGTTCCGAGCCCGAGCCCGCTCGCCGTCGACCTCGGCAGCGGCAGTGGAGCGATCGCGCTCGCAATGGCCGTCGAGGTGCCGCACGCGCACGTCGTCGCCGTCGAGAACTCCGCGCCCGCCCTCGTCTGGACCACCCGCAACGTGCGCCGCTACGGCGACGACCGGGTGCGGCTTGTCTTTGCCGACCTCGCGGATGCTGTGCCCGAGCTCGACGGCACCGTCGACGTCGTCGCCTCCAACCCGCCCTACATTCCCGTGGGCGCGGTTCCGCGCGACCCCGAAGTGCGCCTCTTCGACCCGGATCACGCTCTGTACTCGGGTGCCGACGGGCTGGACGCCGTGCGCGCGCTCGTCGCCACGGCCCACCGTCTGCTGCGACCCGGCGGCACGCTCGTGATCGAGCACGGCGAACTGCAGGCCGCGCCCATCGCGGCGCTCGTGCGCGCGGGCGGCTTCACTGCCGTCGCCTCTCACCGCGACTTGCTCGGCCGCGACCGCGCGACCACGGCGCACCGTTGAGCGCTGCAAATGCTGCTCAGCGATATAGCGCGGTGATATATTCACCGCATGGCCCGCTTCACGACCGCGCAGCCCGGTGAGCTCATCCGCCGAGCGCGGCTCGATGCTGGGCTGACCCAGAGCGAGCTTGCGCACCGAGCGGGAGTTAGCCAGCCCAGCCTTGCGCAGATGGAGAAGGGCACTCGCGCCGCGTCCGACGAGATGCTCGAGCGAGTGCTGCGCGCCGCCGACTACCGCCCTTCGCTACCGCTCGCCGATCTCGCCGATCAGATCACCGCGATCGCGGCCCAACGGGGGATCGAGCGGGTTCGCGTGTTCGGCTCGACCGTGCGCGGTGACGACCACTTCGATAGCGATATCGATCTCATCGTGTCACCTGGTCCTCACGTCGACCTCTTCGACCTGGCGCTCTTCGCAGATGAGGTCCGAGTGCTGACGGGTTTTCCGGTGGATATCGTGGCCGATACGGGCGATTCTCCGCTGTCGGCTGAAGCCGCGCTCGAGGCAGTGGCATTGTGAGCGGTGACTCCGGCGCGCCGCGCTTCGAACCACGTCCGCGCGCGGGCAGTGATCGCCGTGCGCGCACCGATGAGCAGAACATTCGGCAAGAGCTGAATCGGATCGCGCACCGGTGCGAGTCCGTCGTCGAGTCCGGGCGGGAGGCGTTCGCGGAGGGAGCCCCGCACTACGACGTGGCGAGCATGGTCGTTATCCGGCTCGCGGCGCTGCTCGAACGTCCAGAGTTCGCGGTGCATGCGGAGAAGCTGACGGCCGAGGAGATTACGGCGATCAAGGCAACCCGCAATATCGCAGCACATGCGGGCTACGTCGGCGTGAACGACGACCTCTTCTGGGCCGCGGTCACGATCCGTATCCCCCGGATCGTGCTGCACCTGCTCGACGCAGAGCAGACCTGAAGCAGCGAGCACGCGGCTTAGGCGACCGCGTACGGGTACTCCGCCGACCGCCCCTGGAACGTCAGGATCGCCTCGTTGCGCACCCGGCCATCCTCGATCTCGATCGCGCGGCGGATGGTGTCTGACGACGCCCACGACGCCGGCCCCTCCATGACGGTGCAGAGGAACGGCATGAGCGCTTCGCTGATCTCCCACGTCGTCGAGTTCCAGAGCAGCGAGGGGCTGTGGTCGACCGCGTAGTAGTTGGTCGAGTCGCCGATCATGACCATCGGCTCGGCGAACGAGGTCGGCCGTGCCCAACTGAAGCCCATGCCCTCGTCGATCGACACGTCGACGATGAGGCTGCCCGGCCAGAAGGCATCGAGATCCTCCAGCCGCAGGTACGTGAGCGGCGCGTTCGGGTTCTGCAGCGTGCAGTTGACGACGATGTCGTTCGCCGCGAGGTACTCGGGCAGGGCGACCGGGCCGTCGTCGGTGTTGACGGTGCTCGCGAACGGCGACTCGGGGTCATGCTCGAACTGCACGATGTCGACCGAGGGGATGGGGGAGCCCACGGCCGCGATGTCGCGGTTCGTGAGCACGCGCACATCGTGGATGCCGTGCGCATTGAGCGCCGTCACCGCACCGCGCGCGGTCGCCCCGAATCCGATCACGACCGCGGTCAGGCGCCGGCCGTAGTCGCCCGTCGAGCCGCACAGTTGCAGGGCGTGGATAACGGAGCAGTAGCCAGCGAGCTCGTTGTTCTTGTGGAAGACGTGCAGGCCGAAGCCGCCGTCGGCGCGCCAGTGATTCATGGCCTCCCACGCGATGAGGGTCAGGCTCTTGTCGATGGCGAGCTGTGTGATCGCCCGGTCTTGCACGCAGTGCGGCCAGCCCCACAGGGTCTGGCCGTCGCGCAGCTCCGCGAGGTCGGCGTCGATGCGCTCGAGGTGGCCGGGGTGGATCGGCAGGCGGTGCTCGTGGGGCTTGCGCGAGGTCGCGATGACGCCGAGGTGCAGCAGGGCCGGCGCCGCGTCAGAAGTCGTCATGCCCCACCGTAGCGGGCAGTGATGACTAGGCCGCGAGCGCTTTCTCGGCGAAGGCCTCGATCGCGGCGAGCAGCAGGCCAGCATCCGTGTAGACGTGCCCGGTGATGCCGATGGATTCGGCGCCGGCGACGTTCTCGACGAGATCGTCGGCGAAGAAGGTGTCGGCGGCGGCGGCGCCGTAGTGCGCCAGCACGCGCTCGAAGACGAGCGGGTCGGGCTTGCGCGCGCCGAAGAACGACGAGGCGTGCATGTGCTCGCGCCCCATGATCGGCACGAGCTCGGGGGCGACCTCGTGCAGGTGGTGGTGGATGAGGATGCCGTTGTTGGTCAGCAGCGCGACCTGCCCCAGCTCGGCGGCGCGGCGCACGGCGTCGAGGGCGGCGGGCCGCGCGTGCGTCGCCTCGGCGCGGATGCGGACCCACTCCTCACGCGACACCGGCGCCCCGATCACCTCGGTCACGCGCCGCAGGTACTCGTCCGGGTCGCTCGGCTCTCCGGCCTCGGCCCGCCACTCCATGCCGCTGATCCACCAGCGGCGGCGCAGCTCGTGCTGGTCGTGACCGGTGATGGCGGTGAGCTCGTCCATGCGGTCGCGCCAGCGGTAGTCGTAGAGAACATCGTCCATGTCGAACACGAAGAGCAGGGTCACGCCCCTCAGTCTGCCCCAGTACGATGAACGCATCATGACCACCGTGTTCGACTGCTCCGTCGAGAGCGAGCTGCTCGAGGGTCTGCGGGCGGCTCGCGGCGCCATCGGCCGCGGTGAGCTGGTCGTGATCCCCACCGACACCGTCTACGGGCTCGCGGCCGACGCGTTCCGTCCCGCCGCCGTGCAGCGCCTGCTCCATGCGAAAGAGCGCGGGCGCGACGCTCCACCCCCCGTGCTCATCCCAGGCATCCCTACCCTCAACGCTCTCGCCGAGAGCGTGCCCGAGGTCGTCGAGGCGCTCGTCAAGGAGTTCTGGCCCGGCGGGCTCACGGTCATCGTCGAGGCGCGTGAGTCGCTCGCGTGGGATCTCGGTGAGACCCGCGGCACCGTCGCCCTGCGCATGCCCGACAACCGGCACACCCTGCACCTGCTGGCCGACACCGGCCCGCTCGCTGTCTCGAGCGCCAATATCAGCGGGATGCCCGCCGCGACGACCGCGCAGGAGGCCCTCGCGATGCTCGGCGATCGCGTGAGCGTGTACCTCGACGGCGGTGCCGTGGGCGGCGAGCTCGCCCCCGGCGCCGACCCCGGCTCGACGATCGTCGACGCCACGAGCCTGCACCTGCCCGAGGGCAGGCTGCGAATCGTGCGCCACGGCGTGATCCCCGACGACGAGATCATCCGCGTCGTCGGCGCCGAGCTGGTGTCGTGACCTTCTACCTGCTCGTGGCCCTCATCGCGGGCCTCGTGAGCTTCGGCGCCTCCTGGGGGGTGCTGCGGCTGAGCCAGCGCTTGAGGCTCTACCCGGGCATTCGTGAGCGCGATGTGCACACGACGCCCACGCCGCGCCTCGGCGGCATCGCGATCGTCATCGGCATCGTCGTGGCGCTCACGATCGCCTCGCAGATCACCTGGTTCGACCTCGTCTATGCCGACCCATTCCCGATCATCGCGATCGTGGTCTCGGCGCTCGTGATGCTCGGCCTCGGAGTCATCGACGATCTCTACGACCTCGACTGGATGACCAAGCTCGCCGGGCAACTGCTTATCGCCGGATTCCTCGCCTGGTCGAGCCTGCAGCTCACCTCGCTGCCGATCGGCCCCGACGGCGGAATCACGCTGCTCTCTCCCACGATGTCGCTCACCGTCACCGTGCTCACGGTCGTACTGGTGATGAACGCCGTCAACTTCATCGACGGCCTCGACGGCCTCGTGGCGGGCGTCACGGTCATCGCGGGCACGGTTTTCTTCATCTACAGCTACCTGCTGTCGATCGACACGGCGCAGACCGCCTTCAACCTCGCCTCGCTCGTCATGGCGGTGCTGCTCGGGGCGACCGCGGGCTTCCTGCCCTTCAACTGGCACCCCGCGAAGATTTTCATGGGCGACGGGGGAGCCCTCGTCGTCGGCATGTTCATGGCCGTCTCGACCATCTCGGTGACCGGGCAAATCGACCCCGGCATCGACCGCAGCCAGCTCGTGCCCGCGTTCATCCCGCTGCTGCTGCCCTTCGCGGTGCTCATCGTGCCGCTGCTCGACTTCGGCCTCGCGGTGCTGCGGCGCCTGCGCGCGGGCAAGTCGCCCTTCAGCGCCGACCGCAAGCACCTGCACCACCGCCTGCTCGACATGGGGCACTCGCACTTCCACGCCGTGCTGATCTTCTACGCGTGGACGGCCGTTGTTGCCTTCGGTGCCCTGCTCTTCCTGTTCTTCGCCTGGTGGTGGGCGCTCACCGCGATGGTCGTCGGGCTCGTGGCCTGCACGCTCGTCACGCTCGCCCCGCTCAGCCGCCGCAAGCGCATCGAGGCGGTCGCCCAATCGGCCCCCGAGGGCGAAGGGGCGCTTGCGCGCTTCGATCCGCTGGATGCCGCCGCTCCCGATCCCCTGGAGGAAGTCCGATGACCATCGATCGACCGTCCACCGCCGCCCCTGTGCTGCGCCGCGCGCTCGTCTACGGAGCGGCGCTGTCGTTCGCGATCGCGATCATTGGCAGCGTCGCGGGCGCGCTCGTCGCCGAGCTGCCCGGCATGGTGAGCGCGCTCATCGGGGCCGGGATGGGATTCGTGTTCCTCGCGCTCACAGCGGCGAGCATCCTGCTGGCCGATCGCATCACCCACAGCGACCTCCTGTCGCCCGCCTACTTCGGCATCGTCATCGGCGCGTGGATTATCAAGTTTATTGTCTTTCTCGCGCTCGTCTTTACGCTGCGCGATGCCGCGTTCGTCGAGCCCGTCGTGCTCTTCGTGAGCTTGGTCGCCGCCGTGATCGGCGGGCTCGTCACCGACATCATCGCCGTGACGCGATCGCGCGTGCCCTACGCCAGCGATGTCCGGCTGCCGGGCAAAGACGAGATCCCCGACCTCTGACGCCGCCGCCCTCTGACGCCGCCGCCCTGAGAAGGCCCGTCGAGGCGCGGCCGATCGGTCGCCCCGCGTTCGGCGGCACTCCGTTCTCTTGGTAGGGTGGAGGGACCGCCGCCGATCGCCGCGAAGCCAACCGTTTCGCCCCGATGCTGGAGACTCCCCTGAGCGCTGCTGCCCTGATCCCCGCCCTCGCTTTCGCGACCACTCCGGCGACGGATGCTCCGGAGTTCAAGGGTCCGTCGATCCTCGACTTCTCCCCGCCGGCCATCTTCTTCGAGGGCAACGAGTTCTTCGAGATGAACCGCATCATGCTGCTGCGGCTCGTCATCGTGGCCCTCATCTTCATCCTCTTCTGGCTCGGCACCCGCAAGATGCAGCTCGTCCCCGGCCGCTTCCAAGGCACGATCGAAATGGGCCTCGAGTTCGTGCGCAAGAGCATCGTCGAAGACCTGCTCGGTCAGAAAGACGGCAAGCGATTCCTGCCGCTCATCACGACGATCTTCTTCCTGGTGCTGTTCATGAACCTCACGGGCATCGTGCCGGGCATTAACATTTCGGCGAACTCGGTCATCGGCATGCCGCTCGTGCTCGCCGTCGCCGCCTACATCGCCTTCATCTGGGCAGGTCTCCGCAAGCACCCCTGGGCCTTCCTGCGCAACGCGCTCTTCCCGCCCGGCGTGCCCCCGTTCCTCTACATCATCGTCACCCCCATCGAGTTCGTCTCGATGTTCGTGCTGCGGCCCGTCACACTCACGCTCCGACTGCTCATGAACATGATTGTCGGCCACCTGTTGCTCGTCCTCTTCTTTTCGGCCACCGCGTTCTTCATGGTCGAGCTGGGCGGCTGGTGGATCGCCGCGAGCGCAGTGACGCTCGCGTTCGGCACGGCCTTCACATTCTTCGAGATCCTCGTCTCGGTGCTACAGGCCTACGTCTTCGCTCTCCTGACTGCCGTCTACATCCAGCTCGCGCTGGCAGACGAGCACTAGCAATGCCCCTCCGGACGCGCATCCCGCTCGCCCGGTTCCGAAACGGAAGGAAACACTCCTCGTGGACGCAAACACGGTTCTCGCCCAGATCAGCGGCAACATCGCCACCGTGGGCTACGGCCTCTCGGCTATCGGAGCCGGTATTGGTGTGGGCATCGTCGTCGGCAAGACGATCGAGTCGGTCGCCCGTCAGCCCGAGCTGCAGGGCCGCCTGACGGTGCTCATGTACATCGGTATCGCCTTCACAGAAGCCCTCGCGTTCATCGGAATCGCGACGTACTTCATCTTCACGAACTAAGCACTTGCACATGCTCGCACAACTCATCGTTGCAGCGGAGGACACCAAGAACCCGCTGCTTCCGGCGTGGTACGACATCGTCTACTCGCTGATTCCGTTCATCCTCGTGCTGCTGCTCTTCTGGCGCGTGGTGTTGCCTCGCTTGCAGAAGACGCTCGACGAACGCGCCGCGCTCATCGAGGGCGGCATCGAGAAGGCGGAGTCGGCGCAGGCCGAAGCCAAGGCCGCCCTCGAGCAGTACAACGCGCTGCTCGCCGAGGGCCGCACCGAGGCGGCGAAGATCCGCGAGCAGGCACGTGCCGAGGGCAACGCCATTCTGGCCGAGCTCAAGGAGGCCGCACAGGTTGAGGCCGCCCGCGTCACCGCGACCGCCCAGCAACAGATCGAGGCTGAGCGCCAAGCGGCGCTCGTCTCGTTGCGCGCCGAGGTGGGCTCGCTTGCCCTCGACCTCGCGAGTGGCGTGATCGGCGAGAGCCTCGCCGACGACAAGCGCGCGACCGCGCTCGTCGACCGCTTCCTCGCCGACCTCGAGAACGACGCCGCTTCGAACAAAAAGGCGGTCAAGTAGCGATGGGTTCCGCGACGCGCAGCGCTCTTCAATCGGCCCGCTCCGCGCTGGCCGACGCGAAGGGCGTCGACCTGGCGACCGGGAAGCAGTTGCTCGCCGCCGCCCGCACGATCGGCGGCTCGACGCAGCTGCTGAGCGCCCTCGCGAACCCCTCGGGCGACGCCGCGGGCACGAGGGCTCTCGTCGCCACCGTGTTTGGCGAGGTCAGCCCCACGGCTCGCGGCCTCATCGAGGTAGTCGTGAGCAACCGCTGGTCAAGCGGAGACGACCTGCTCGCCGGGCTCGAAGAGCTGGGCATCCGCGCCATAGCGGCCACCGCGACGACGCCCGGCGTTATCGAAGACGAGTTGTTCGAGTTCGGCCGTGCCGTGACGTCGGATGCTGAGCTCGAGCTCGCGATCGGCAGCAAGCGCGCCGCCGCCGCCGACAAGCTCGGTCTCGTGCAGAGCCTCCTCGGCCGCAGCGCCTCGGCGCAGACGCTCGCGATCGCTGGTCACCTCGTGCAGCAGCCGCGCGGCCGCCGCATCGGCGAGCTCGTGCGCAGCGCGGCGGCCACGGTCGCCGACACCGCCGGCAAGGGTGTCGCGACCGTGACGGTCGCCCGCCCGCTTTCGGCGGCGCAGCTGTCGGCGGTAACGACGAGCATCTCACGCCGCTACGGCCGCGAGCACGTTGTCAACCAGGTCGTCGACGCCTCCCTCGTGGGCGGCGTGCGCGTGCAGGTCGGCGATGAGGTCATCGACGGCAGCATCGCCTCGCGACTGGCGGATGTGAAGCTTCAGCTGGCCGGTTAGGCGCAGCCCACCAGATACCAGACGAGCGACCGCAAAGGCGCTCGAACGAAAAGGGAAGAACATGGCAGAACTCACGATCAGCCCGGACGAGATCCGCGACGCGCTGAAGAACTTCGCGAAGTCCTACTCCCCAGGCGTAGCCGTCGCCACGGAGGTCGGTCACGTCATCGACGCCGCCGACGGCATCGCGCACGTCGAGGGCCTGCCCGGCGTCATGGCGAACGAGCTCATCCGCTTCTCCGACGGCACCCTGGGTCTCGCGCAGAACCTCGACGAGAACGAGATCGGCGTCGTCGTGCTCGGCGAGTTCACCGGCATCGTCGAGGGCATGGAGGTGACCCGCACGGGCGAGGTGCTCTCGGTCCCCGTGGGCGACGCCTACCTTGGCCGCGTGGTCGACCCGCTCGGCGCGCCGATCGACGGCCTCGGCGAGATCGCGAGCGAGGGCCGCCGCGCGCTCGAGCTGCAGGCGCCCGGCGTCATGCAGCGCAAGAGCGTGCACGAGCCCCTGCAGACAGGCATCAAGGCGATCGACGCCATGATCCCCGTCGGCCGCGGCCAGCGCCAGCTGATCATCGGCGACCGCCAGACCGGCAAGACGGCCATCGCGATCGACACGATCATCAACCAGAAGGCCAACTGGGAGTCGGGCGACACCACCAAGCAGGTTCGCTGCATCTACGTCGCCATCGGACAGAAGGGCTCGACCATCGCGGCTGTGAAGGGCGCGCTCGAAGAGGCTGGCGCCATGGAGTACACGACGATCGTCGCCGCTCCCGCCTCCGACCCCGCGGGCTTCAAGTACCTCGCCCCCTACACCGGTTCGGCCATCGGCCAGCACTGGATGTACGGCGGCAAGCACGTGCTCATCATTTTCGACGACCTGTCGAAGCAGGCCGAGGCCTACCGCGCCGTCTCGTTGCTGCTTCGCCGCCCGCCGGGGCGCGAAGCCTACCCGGGCGACGTCTTCTACTTGCACTCCCGTCTGCTCGAGCGCTGCGCCAAGCTCTCCGACGAGCTCGGTGCGGGATCGATGACCGGTCTGCCGATCATCGAGACCAAGGCCAACGACGTCTCGGCGTACATCCCGACCAACGTGATCTCGATCACCGACGGCCAGATCTTCCTGCAGTCCGACCTCTTCAACGCCAACCAGCGCCCCGCGGTCGACGTCGGCATCTCGGTCTCGCGCGTCGGCGGCGACGCCCAGGTGAAGAGCATCAAGAAGGTCTCTGGAACCTTGAAGCTCGAGCTCGCGCAGTACCGCTCGCTGCAGGCCTTCGCGATGTTCGCGAGCGACCTCGACGCGGCCAGCCGCCGTCAACTCTCGCGCGGTGCGCGCCTGACCGAGCTGCTCAAGCAGCCGCAGTATTCGCCGTACCCGGTCGAAGAGCAGGTCGTCTCGATCTGGGCCGGCACGAAAGGCAAGCTCGACACTGTCGACGTCGACGACGTTCTGCGCTTCGAGGCCGAGCTGCTCGACCACCTTCGCCGCAACACCACCATCCTCACGACGCTGCGCGAGTCAAACGTGCTCGACGACGCGACCGAGGCCGAGCTCGAGAAGGCCGTCGACGCGTTCGTCGTCGCCTTCCAGAGCGGCGAAGAGGGTGGAGTGCACGCCGGCAGCGAGCAGTTCGATGCCGTCGAGGCCGACGACATCAACCAGGAGAAGATCGTCCGCCGCAAGAAGTAGGGCTGCGGCTGGGCGCCCCGCGCCCGTTCCATCCCCGGCGATCGACCACGACAGCACCGACCAAGAAACGGAAACCAACCATGGGAGCGCAACTTCGGGTCTACCGGCAGAAGATTCGTTCTGCCCAGACGACCAAGAAGATCACGCGCGCGATGGAGCTCATCTCCGCCTCGCGGATCCAGAAGGCGCAGGCGCGCATGTCGGCCTCCGGGCCGTACGCGCGCGCCGTGACGCGTGCCGTCTCGGCGGTGGCTACGTACTCGAACGTCGACCACGTGCTGACGACCGAGCGCGAGAACCCCACGCGCGCGGCCGTCGTGGTCTTCACCTCCGACCGCGGACTCGCGGGGGCGTTCAGCTCGCAGGCCATCCGCGAGGCGAACGAGCTGCGCACGCGGTTGGAGGGCGAGGGCCGTGAGGTGGTCAACTACCTCATCGGGCGCAAGGCCGTGTCGTACTTCGCCTTCCGCCGGCGTCCGGTCGAGCAGGCGTGGACGGGCAACACCGACCAGCCCGAGTTCGCCACGGCGAAGGAGATCGCCGACACGCTCGTCGAAGCCTTCGTGCGCGGGGGCACCGACGGCGGTGTCGACGAGATCCACATCGTCTACAACCGCTTCGTCAGCCTCGTGACGCAGACGCCCGAGATCGTGCGCGTGCTGCCCCTCGAGGTCGTCGACGGCGTCGACGAGCCGGGCGCGACCGATGTGCTGCCGCTGTACGAGTTCGAACCCGAGGTCGACAGGGTGCTCGACGCGCTGCTGCCGGTCTACATCGAGAGTCGCATCTTCAACGCCATGCTGCAGTCGGCCGCCTCCGAGCACGCCGCGCGCCAGAAGGCCATGAAGTCGGCGAGCGACAACGCCGACAAGCTCATCACCGACTACACCCGTCTGGCGAACAACGCCCGCCAGGCGGAGATCACCCAGCAGATTTCCGAGATCGTCGGCGGCGCCGACGCGCTCGGCTCTCAGTGAACGCGGCCAGGACGCGTTCACCAGCAAGCACAGCGCTCGAAACGGAAAGAGACCCCATGGCTACCTCAACGAAGTCCAAGCCCGCCGCAGCCACGACCGCGGGCATCGGCCGCATCGCCCGCGTGACCGGCCCGGTCGTCGACATCGAGTTCCCGCACGACGCCATCCCCGGCATCTACAACGCGCTCTCGACCACGATCACGATCGACGGCGAGTCGACCGAGCTCATCCTCGAGGTCGCCCAGCACCTCGGTGACGACCTCGTGCGCGCCATCGCGCTCAAGCCGACCGACGGTCTCGTGCGCGGCCAGGAGGTGCGCGACTCGGGCTCGCCCATCACGGTTCCCGTGGGCGATGTCACGAAGGGCAAGGTCTTCAACGTCACGGGCGACGTGCTCAACGGTGCCCCCGGCGAGACGATCGAGGTCTCCGAGCGCTGGCCCATCCACCGCAAGCCCCCGGCATTCGACCAGCTCGAGTCGAAGACGCAGCTCTTCGAGACGGGCATCAAGGTCATCGACCTGCTCACCCCCTACGTGCTCGGCGGCAAGATTGGCCTCTTCGGCGGCGCCGGTGTCGGCAAGACCGTGCTCATCCAGGAGATGATCCAGCGCGTCGCGCAGGACCACGGCGGTGTGTCGGTGTTCGCCGGTGTCGGCGAGCGCACCCGTGAGGGCAACGACCTTATCCACGAGATGGAGGAGGCGGGCGTCTTCGACAAGACGGCCCTCGTCTTCGGCCAGATGGACGAGCCGCCGGGAACGCGCCTCCGCGTCGCGCTCTCGGCCCTCACGATGGCCGAGTACTTCCGCGACGTGCAGAACCAGGACGTGCTGCTCTTCATCGACAACATCTTCCGCTTCACGCAGGCTGGGTCCGAGGTGTCGACCTTGCTCGGCCGCATGCCCTCCGCGGTCGGCTACCAGCCGAACCTCGCCGACGAGATGGGCATCCTGCAGGAGCGCATCACCTCGACGCGCGGGCACTCGATCACCTCGCTGCAGGCCATCTACGTGCCCGCTGACGACTACACCGACCCTGCTCCGGCGACCACCTTCGCGCACCTCGACGCGACGACCGAGCTCTCGCGCGAGATCGCGTCGAAGGGCCTGTACCCCGCCGTCGACCCGCTCACCTCGACGAGCCGAATCCTCGACCCGCTCTACATCGGCGAGGACCACTACCGCGTGGCCACGACCGTGAAGCAGATCCTGCAGAAGAACAAGGAGCTGCAGGAGATCATTGCCATCCTCGGTGTGGACGAGCTCTCCGAGGAGGACAAGATCACCGTGTCGCGGGCGCGCCGCATCCAGCAGTTCCTCTCGCAGAACACCTACATGGCCAAGAAGTTCACCGGTGTCGAGGGCTCGACGGTGCCGCTCAAGGACACGATCGAGTCGTTCGACGCGATCGCCAAGGGCGAGTTCGACCACGTGGCCGAGCAGGCCTTCTTCAACGTCGGTGCCATCAGCGACGTCGAAGAGCGCTGGGCGCAGATCCAGAAGGAGAACGGCTGATCATGGCCGAGCTCACGGTGAGCGTCGTCTCGGCCGACCGCGAGGTCTGGTCGGGAACGGCCACGCAGATCGTGGCGCGCACGACCGAGGGCGAGATCGGCATCCTGCCCGGTCACGAGCCCCTGCTCGGCATCCTGAGCGCCGGTGAGGTTCGCATCACGCCGACCGAGGGCGCCGTCATCGTCGCGCAGGCGGAGGACGGCTTCCTCTCGGTCGAGAACAACACCGTGACGATCGTCGCGGGCGCTGCCGCGCTCGTCTAGCGCCGTGCGGGAGTAGCGCCGTGCTCGTCGCCATGGCGGGACTGCCCGGCTCGGGCAAGAGCACGGTCGCGGAAGAGCTGGCGCGCGCCCTCGGCATCCCCGTGGTGTCGGTCGATCCGCTCGAGTCGGCGATCCTGCGCGCGGGCATCGACGCCGACCAGCCGACCGGCCTCGCCGCGTACCTCGTCGCCGAGACGATCGCTGACGCGGTGCTGCGCTCGGGCCAGGGCGTCATCATCGACGCGGTCAACGCCGTCGCCCCTGCGCGCGATCAGTGGGTGCTGCTCGGCGAGCGCCTCGGCGTCGAGGTGCGCTTCGTCGAGACGGTGTGCTCCGACCGCGGCCTGCACCGTCGGCGCCTCGAAGAGCGCCGCCGCGACCTCCTGCACATCGCCGAGCCAACGTGGCACGCCGTCGAGCAGAGCCTCGACGAGTACGCGCCCTGGTCGGGCCTCGCCGAGTCGCGGCCGCGCCTCACGCTCGACACGGTCGACCCGGTGCCGCAGCTCGTCGAGCGTGCGCTCGCCTTCCTGCGCGCCTGATGCTGCTGCTACTCCCACCCTCTGAGACCAAGCGCGACGGAGGCCCCGGCCCCGCGCTCGCGCTCGACGCGCTCTCGCACGCCTCTCTGACCGGCGCCCGTCGGGTCGTGCTCGACGCGCTGACCGAGCTGATGAGGGACGAAGCGGGGGCGGCGCGGGCGCTCACGCTCGGGGCGAAGGCTGTCGAGGCCGAGCTCGCACGTAATCGCGCGGTCACGTCGAGCCCGACGATGCCCGCGATCGAGCGCTATACCGGCGTGCTCTACGACGCGCTCGGTGTGCAGGACTGGGGGGCGGATGCCCGCGCGCGGGCATCCCGTCACCTCGCGGTGCACTCGGCGCTGTTCGGGCTGCTCGCTGCCGACGACCCCATCCCGGCCTACCGGCTCTCGCACGACTCGCGCCTGCCGGGGGTGCGGCTGCGCGCGCACTGGTCGGAGGCGAACGCGGCGGTGCTCGCGGGCGTGGAGGGGCCCATCTTCGATCTGCGATCGGAGGGCTACGCGGCGCTCGGCCCGCTGCCCGAGCGGCCCGATGCGGTGTTCGTGCGGGTCGTCTCGATCGGCGATGACGGGGTCGCGCGCGCCCTCAACCACTTCAACAAGAAGGGCAAGGGCGAGTACCTGCGGGCGGTGCTGACCGCGGGGCCCGTTCCGTCGTCAATCGACGAGCTCTGCGCGGTGTCAACCGCGCTCGGGTGGCCGCTGCGGTGGTCGGGGGATGCCGAGCTCGAGCTCGTCGTGCCGGGAACTCTGCCGCCGCGCTGAACGGTGCCTGGCGGGGTGCCCTGCGGTGTGCCGACCCTGCGGTCTGCTCGCCCTGCGGTGTGCCGACCCTGCGGTCTGCGGAAGGGCCACGACCCCGGTCAGCCCGCGCGCCAGCACCCGGCGACGTGGTCGTCGACGAGTCCCGCCGACTGCATGAGCGCATAGGCGGTTGTCGGGCCGACGAAGCGCAGGCCGCGGGCCCTGAGCGCACGGGCGAGCGCGCGCGACTCCTCGGTCTGCGCCGGAACCTCCGCGAGCGTCGTGGGCCGGGCGGCGCGCGGCGCGGGGCGGTGCGACCAGATCAGCGCGTCGAGGCCGCCGGGCTCGTCGTCGAGCCATGCGGCGAGCACCCGCGCGTTCGCGATCGTTGCCGCGATCTTCGCGCCGTTACGAATGATGCCCTCGTCGGCGAGCAGGCGCCGCACGTCGTCGACGCCGTAGGTGGCCACGCGGCACCAGTCGAAGTCCTGGAAGGCGCGGCGGAAGCCCTCGCGTCGCCGCAGGATCGTGATCCACGACAGCCCGCTCTGGAACGCCTCGAGCGTGAGCTTCTCGAACAGTGGGCGGTCGCCTCGCAGCGCGACCCCCCACTCGTCGTCGTGGTACCGGGCGTAGAGCTCGTCGCCGCCGACCCAGGCGCAGCGCGCCCGACCGTCATCGGCGACGCGCAAAGAGGAGCGCGTCATCGATGCGCGACGCCCTCGTGGTCGAGCAGCCACACCTTGGTGGTGATCCCGTCGCCCGCGCTGTAGCCCGTGACGCGGGCGTCGCTCGCGAGCACGCGGTGGCAGGGGATGAGCAGGGGCACGGGGTTCGCGCCGACCGCGCCGCCCACGGCGCGGCCGGCCGTCGCGCGACCGGTCGCGCGGCCCAGCTCGCCGTAGCCGCGCACCGTGCCGAAGGGGATGGCCCGCAACTGCTGCCAGATTGCCTCCTGGAAGGGCGTGCCGCTCGTGCGCACGGAGACGGTGAACGAAGTGCGTATGCCGGCGAAGTACTCGCCGAGTTCGGCGGCGGCCCGCTCGAGCACTGCGGAGGGTGAGTCGGCGGTGTCGTCGGTCGACAGTCGCCCGTCGACGGAGAGCTCGAGCCGGGTCACGGCCTCGGCGTCGCCGTGCAGAGCGATGCGGCCGAGGGGCGACTCGATCGTGAGGAGGGCCTCGGCGGTGGGGGTGCGGGGGGTCATGATCCGAGGCTAACGGGAGCGGGCATCCGGCCACTGGCGGTTTTGCGACACATGCATGACGCCGTCGTCCGCGCGACGGGGGAGGATGGACGCATGACCTCGATGCCGCTCCGCCCGCTCGGCGACTCCGACCTGCTCGTCTCGGCCGTCGGCCTCGGCTGCAATAACTTCGGCCGGCCCGGATCAGCGACCGAGGATCAGGCGGGCACCGACCGCGTGCTGCACGCGGCCGTCGATCACGGCATCACGTTGCTCGACACGGCCGAGATGTACGGCTACGAGCATGGCCGCAGCGAGTCGATGATGGGACGAGCGCTCGTCGGCCGACGCGACAGCGTCGTGCTTGCCACGAAGTTTGGGCACGCCGAGGTCAAGAACCCCGAGCTGCAGGATGTTCCGCACGGATCGCGCGCCTACATCCGCACCGCCGTCGAGGGCTCGCTGCGTCGGCTGCGCACCGACCACATCGATCTCTACCAACTGCACACGCCCGACCCCGAGACCCCGATCGATGAGACGCTGAGCGCCCTCCACGAGCTCGTCAACGAGGGCAAGGTGCGCTACCTCGGCCACTCCAACTTCACCGCCGCGCAGGTCGATGAGGCGGCGCTGGCCGCGGCGACGGCCGGGCATCCGCGATTCATCTCGGCTCAGAACGAGTACAGCCTGCTCGTTCGCGACGCCGATGCCGCCCTGCTGCCGGTGCTCGAGCGCCGCGGACTCGGCCTGCTGCCGTACTTCCCGCTCGCGAACGGGCTCTTCACGGGCAAGTTCTCGCGCGAGGGCGGGCCAGCCGATTCACGCATCATGCGCCAGCGCCCGCACGTCGCGACCGACGCGCCGTGGGAGGCCATCGAGGCCTTCGCGGCCCTGTGCGCCGATCGCGGGGTCGGGATGCTCGAGGGAACGATCGGCTGGCTGCTCAGCCGCCCGACCATGGCCTCGGTGATCGCCGGCGCGACGACCGTCGAGCAGATCGCCCAGAACGCGGCGGCCGCCGGGGCGTGGAGCCCCGACGCCGAAGCGCTCGCCCGCGTCGACGAGCTCTTCACACCGGGAGCGTGACGGCTACTCGGTCGGCTCGAGCGGCTGCGGGTCGATGTTGAGGTCTTTATCGAGCGACGCGGCCTGCTCGTTGAGCGCCGTGAACTCTTCGACGAGCGTGTTGTACGCCGCGACTTTCGCGTTGGTCGCGTCGATCGCCGCGGTGAGCGCGGTCTGTCGGTCGAGCAGCGACTGCCGGTCGCGCTCGAAGGCCGACTGGCTCGTGTAGCCGCCGGGCCGCCCCGCCCGCTCGTTGAAGGCGGCGATGTCGGCCTTGAGGGCCGCGGCGGTCTGCTCGGCGGCCGTCTGCTCGGCGTTGATCTCGGCAGCCAGCTTGTCGAGCTCGGCGCCCCGGCGATCGAGCTCTTCCTCGAGCGCCGTGAAGATCGCCTCGACCTCCTGCCAGAGCCCGACGACCACCCTGCGGTCGTCGAAGTACTGCGCGTAGTGCTCCTCGAGCTCGGCCGGAACCTCGGCGAGCTCGGTGCCGACGATCGCGTAGAGCTCGGGGATGCGCGAGCTCGGGTCGACCTCCTCGTACGAGGCGATGCGCGTGACGAGCTCGCTCTCCGGGTCGACCGAGGCGAAGGCCTCCTCGAGGGGCGTGGTGAGCGCGGCCTGCTCCTCGGGCGACAGGCGGTCCCACGCCGCGTGCAGCATCTCGTGCGCGGCCACGACGACCTCGAAGGTGTCGAGCTCGGCATTGGTGATGTCGTAGAGGTAAATGCGCCCGTCGGCGAGGGTGTAGCAACCGAGCACCCCGACATCGGGTTCGTCGCGCGAGCACACGGTGTCGAAGGCGTCGCCCGGCACGACCTCGGGCAGGCTCGCGTAAAACAGGAACCGCCCGCGCTCGCTCATCGCCGCGCGTGTCGCGTATCCCGAGATCGCGGGCGTCGGGTCGTACTGCCAGACCGTGACGGTGTCGCTGACCGCGCGGGGGTTCGCGACCGCCCAGCCGGCCGAGGCGAGGAGCACGGATTGCCCCAGGATGCTCACCGCGGCAAGCCCGATGAGCAGGCCGCGGCCCGCCCGTGCGGCGCGAGACGGCGACGCCGATGGCGCGGCGGCGGGCTCGACGGCGGTCATGACTCCACGCTAGCGGCGCCGGCCGCGTCAGCGGGCGAGCACCGCTATCGCGGCGTTGAGTGTGGTTGCGAAGAGCGCCCAGAACCAGTAGGGCACGAGCAGGGCGGCTGCCGGGCGGCTGAGATCGCCGAACCGGATGATCGTCGCGAGGATGGCGAAGTCGAGCACGACGATGAGCCCCAAGGCGATCCAGAGTCCCGCGGCGCCGGTCACCGCGCCGAGCCCGAAGAACGCCGGGCTCCACAGGGCGTTGAGCCCCAGCTGCGTGGCGTAGACGCGCAATGCCCGCGTGCGCGGCTCGGAATCGGGGCGCCTCCAGACGAGCCAGGCCGCGACCGACATGAGCGTGTAGAGCACCGTCCAGACGGGGCCGAACACGGCATCCGGCGGGTTCCACATAGGCTTCGGGGTCTCGGCGTACCAGCCGTCGATCGCGGGGGCCGAGATGATCGAGCCGAGAGCGGCAACGGCCGCCGCGATGCTGAGCAGACCGAGCAGCACGAGCGCTGAGCGCACTCCCGACCGGCCCGGGTGTGCCGCCGGGACGGTGAGCGGACGAGCGGCGTGTGCGGCGGCGCGCGGAGCCGATGCGGCGGCGGGTACCGGGGTCGGCGGCGCCGAGACGTAGGATGACGAGCGGTGACGGGTCGCGCCGTCGAACGACCGTGTCGTCGTCATGGCATCTCCCCTCGTCGCTCCCGCGAGAGTAGAGCTATAGCCTCCGAGCATCCTGCGCGTCGACTGCATGATGCATCGATGGCGTGGATGCCCAGCCAGGGTCTCCGCCGTGCGGCTCAGTTCAGCAACGTGATGCCGACCGTGAGCGAGAGCCAGGTCGCCGTCTCGCCGATGACGGGGAAGAGGGCGAAGAACAGCGGCGACCAGATGGCGTTGAGCACGAGCTGCACGACGTAGAGGGTCAAGGCCCGCTCGACGCGGCGGCGGCGGCGCTGCCGCCAGATCAGCCACGCGGCGACCGCGGTGCTGAGGTACAGCGCGGTTCACACCGCCGAGAACACCCAGTTCGGTGGAGTCCACCAGGGCTTCTTGGCCTCGGCCTACCATCCGGCGATCAACGGCTGCGACACCGCGGAGCCGGGCGTCGCGGAGAGCGCGTTAACAGCGATGACCGCCCCGAGCACGAGGAGTGAGACCGCGTTCGGTGCCGCCCGTTGGCGCGCCATCAGTGACCGATGAGGGGGCTCATGGCGCGCGCGATGATCGAGCTGCGGCCGGTCGTCCGCTCCTCGGCGTCGGCGAGCGTCATCGCGACGAGGCCTGCGTTGGCGCCGATGAACCGCAGCGGCTCGGGCTCCCACGAGGGCGAGTGGTGGCCGACCCAGGGCAGCCGGGTCAGCTCGGTGTCGCGACCGGTGACGAGGTCGGCGAGTGTGCGCCCAGCGAGGTTCGTCGTCGAGAGCCCGTCGCCGACGTAGCCGCCAGCCGAGCCGAGCCCGGTCTCCGGGTCGTAGTTGACGCTGGCGTGCCAGTCGCGCGGCACCCCGAGGGGCCCGCCCCAGGAGTGCTCGATCGTAAGGGGCGGCAGCTGCGGGAAGAGGTCGTGCAGCGTCGCGACGAGGTGCTCGAAGACCCGCTCAACGCGGTCGTACTCGTCGCGGATCGCGCTGCCCCAGTGGTACCGCGCGCCGCGCCCGCCGAAGGCGATGCGGTTGTCGGCGGTGCGCTGGCCGTAGATGACGAGGTGCCGACCGTCGGAGAACGTCTGCCCGTGCGCGATGCCCATCGCCTCCCACACGCCGTCGTCGAGCGGCTGCGTCGCGACCATGAGCGAGTAAAGCGGCAGGACGCGCCGTCGCGTCTGCGGCACGGCGGCGCCGTAGCCCTCGAGCGCCGCGATGATGTGGCGGGCCCGCACGGTTCCGCGGTCGGTGCTCACCGACCCGGGTCGCCAGCTCTCGACCGTCGTGCCCTCGTGGATGACCGCACCCTGCCCCTCGACCGCGCGAGCCAGCCCGCGCACGAGCGCGGCCGGATGCACGCGGGCGCAGGCCGGGTCGTAGACCGCGCCCCGGGCATCGTGCGCGCGCACGCGATCGGCGCCCCAGAGCTCGAGGGCGTCGACACCGTAGCCGTGCGCCTGTTCGACCTCGTGCTGCGCGGCGCGCCACTGCGTCTCGCTGCGGGCGAAGACGATCGTGCCGCCTTGTCGGTAGTCGCAGTCGATGCCCGCCGCGCGCGCGGCCGCCCCGACCTCGTCGACCGTCGCGACCATGGCGCGGCGCATCGCGAGTGCAGGCTCGCGGCCGTGCCGCTTCTCGAGCGCCGCTGTCGAGGCGGGGAAGAGCGCGCTGCACCAGCCGCCGTTGCGGCCGGAGGCACCGAAGCCCGCGATGTGCTTCTCGAGCACCGTGACCCGCAGCCCGGGGTCGCGCTTGAGCAGCTCGTGCGCCGTCCAGAGCCCGGTGAGACCGCCGCCCACGATGGCGACGTCGGTGTCGGCATCGCCGTCGAGGGCGGCGCGGGGTGTCAGATCGTCATCGACCGTGGCGTGCCAGTAGCTGAGGCCGCGGGCGTCGTGCACAGCGGTGGCTCTCCGTTCAGGGGTCAGAGCCGGGTCCAGGCCTCGGTCAGTACGTTGCGCAGAATGCCCTCGATCTCGTCGAACTCGGCCGGGCCGATCGTGAGCGGGGGAGCGAGCTGGATGACGGGGTCGCCCCGGTCGTCGGCGCGGCAGTACAGCCCGGCGTCGAAGAGGGCCTTCGAGAGGAAGCCGCGCAGCAGGCGCTCGGCCTCGTCGTCGGAGAAGGTCTCTTTCGTCTCCTTGTTCTTGACGAGCTCGATGCCGAAGAAGTAGCCCTCACCGCGCACGTCGCCGACGATCGGGAGATCTTTCAGGCGCTCGAGCGCGGCGCGGAACTTCGGCGAGTTCTCGCGCACGTTCTCGAGGATGCCCTCCTCCTCCATGATGGTGAGGTTCTCGAGGGCGACGGCCGCCGAGACGGGATGCCCGGCGAAGGTGTAGCCGTGGTAGAACGCCGTCTGCCCGTGCGTGAAGGGCTCGTACAGGCGGTCGCTCACGATCATCGCGCCGAGGGGCGAGTAGCCGCTCGTGAGGCCCTTGGCGCTCGTGATGATGTCGGGCACGTAGCCGAGCGCGGTGCACGCGAACATCTCGCCGATGCGGCCGTAGGCGCAGATGACCTCGTCGCTCACGAGCAGCACGTCGTACTTGTCGCAGATCTCGCGCACGCGCGTGAAGTAGCCGGGGGGCGGCGGGAAGCAGCCGCCCGAGTTCTGCACGGGTTCGAGGAAGACTGCCGCTACGGTGTCGGGGCCCTCGAAGAGGATCGCCTCCTCGATGCGGTTGGCGGCCCATTGCCCGAACTCCTCGAGCGAGCCGTGGAAGCCCATCTCTTCTGCGCGGTAGTAGTTGGTGTTCGGCACGCGGAACCCGCCGGGGGTGAGGGGCTCGAACATCTCCTTCATGCCCGGGATGCCCGTGATGGCGAGGGCGCCCTGCGGCGTGCCGTGGTACGCGATCGCGCGGGAGATGACCTTGTGCTTCATGGGCTTACCGGTGAGCTTGAAGTACTGCTTCGCGAGCTTCCAGGCCGACTCGACGGCCTCGCCGCCGCCTGTCGTGAAGAAGACCCGGTTGAGGTCGCCGGGCGCGTAGTCAGCGAGCCGGTCGGCGAGCTCGATCGCGGTCGGGTGCGCGTACGACCACAGCGGGAAGAATGCGAGTTCCTCCGCCTGCTTGCGCGCAGCCTCGGCGAGGCGCTCGCGGCCGTGGCCCACCTGCACGACGAAGAGGCCCGAGAGGCCGTCGATGTACTTCTTGCCGCGCGAGTCGTAGACGTGGTGGCCCTCGCCGCGCACGATGATCGGCACGCCGGCGCCCGACTCCATGCCCGACTGGCGAGCGAAATGCATCCAGAGGTGGTCTTTCGCCTTCTGCTGCAACTCGGCCTCGGTCGAGGCGTCGAGGGCGGTGCCCGCCGGGGCGAGGGAGGTGTCGATCGTCATCGTGTGCTCTTTCGTGTGCTGCGTCGGCGCGGCGTGCTTCGTGGGCGCGCTGATCGTCGCGGTCTTCTTGCGGAAAATGCTCATCGGGTTCCCCAGTTGTAGAACTGCTTCTGCAGTCGTAGGTAGACGAAGGTCTCGGTCGACTGCACGCCCTCGATCGCACGAATGCGACTGTTGAGCAGGTCGATGAGGTCGTCGTCGTCTTCGCAGACGACCTCGGCGAGAATGTCGAAGCTGCCGGCCGTGAGCACGACGTAGTCAACGGCGCGCATGGCGCTGAGCTCGTCTGCGACGTGCGTCGTGTCGCCGACGACGCGAATGCCGATCATCGCCTGGCGGTAGAAGCCCAGCTGCATCGGGTCGGTGACGGCGACCACCTGCATGACCCCTGCATCCGTCAGCTTCTGCACACGTTGACGCACCGCCGCCTCGCTCAGGCCCACGGCCTTGCCGATCTCGGCGTACGAGCGGCGGCCGTCGGTCTGCAACTGCTCGACGATGGCCTTTGAAACGTCGTCGAGGTGCACCGGCTTGCTTCGGGAGGCCATGGGCCGATTCTGACAGTGTCGAGCGAGGAATACAAGTGAATCCGCAGTATCCGGCGCCTCCCAGCGACGGAATCCGTCGAAGACGGGGTGGATGCCCGATCTCGCGCGCGCTACAGTGGCGCCATGAGCGCCCGCATCCTCCGCAACGTCATCGGCGGCGAGTCCGTCGAGAGCACCGCCGACACCCACCTCGACCTGGTCGACCCGGCGACCGAGGAGGTCTACGGCCACGCGCCCGTGAGCACCTCGGCCGAGATCGACGCCGCCTACCGGGCCGCGGAGGGCGCATTCGTGCACTGGGGCCGCACGACCCCTGCCGAGCGGCAGCTCGCGCTCTTCCGCCTCGCCGATGTCATGGCCGAGCACGCTGACGAGCTCGCCGACCTCGAGTCGCTCGACACCGGCAAGCCGCGCGCGAGCCTCGTTGGCGATGAGATCGACCAGTCGGTCGATCAGTTGCGCTTCTTCGGCGGGGCCGCGCGCGACCTCGACGGGCGTTCGGCGGGCGAATACCTCGCCGACCACACCTCGTTCGTGCGCCGCGAGCCCATCGGCGTCATCGGGCAGGTCACCCCGTGGAACTACCCGCTCAACATGGCCGTCTGGAAGATCGCCCCGGCGATCGCCGCGGGCAACACCGTCGTGCTCAAGCCGTCAGACACGACTCCGCTCTCGACCGTGCGGTTCGCCGAGCTCGCCGCCGGCGTGTTGCCCGCGGGCGTGCTCAACGTCGTGATGGGCGACCGCACGACGGGTGCGGCCCTGCTGCAGCATCCGACGCCCCAGATGGTCGCCATCACGGGCTCGGTGCGCGCCGGGATGGAGGTCGCGACAGCGGCCGCGCGCGACCTCAAGCGCGTGCATCTCGAGCTCGGCGGCAAGGCCCCCGCGATCGTCTTCCCCGACGCCGACCCGCAGAAGGTCGCTGAGGGGCTCGTGCTCGCCGCCTACTTCAACGCCGGCCAAGACTGCACCGCGGCGACGCGTGTCATCGTGCACGAGTCGGTGCACGACGAGGTCGTCGCCGCGCTCGTCGCCCGCGCCACGACGCACGCCGTCACGGGCGGGCCGCTCGAGGAAGGCGTGTTCTACGGCGCGCTCAACAACGCCGGCCAGCTCGAGCGCGTCGCGGGCATCGTCGACCGGCTGCCGGCGCACGCCGAGATCGTCGCGGGAGGCACCCGCCAGGGCGACCGCGGCTACTTCTGGCCCGCGACGATCGTGACAGGCATGCGGCAGGACGACGAGGCGGTTCAGGAGGAGATCTTCGGGCCCGTGCTGACGGTGCAGACCTTCCGCACCGAGGAGGAGGCGCTCGCGCTCGCGAACGGCGTGCGTTACGCGCTCGCCTCCTCGGTGTGGACGAGCGATCACGGCCGAGCCATGCGCTTCGGGCGCGACCTCGACTTCGGCTGCGTCTGGATCAACACCCACATCCCGTTCGTCTCGGACATGCCGCACGGCGGGTTTAAGCACTCGGGGTACGGGAAGGATCTGTCGCACTATGGTTTCGAGGACTACACGCGCCTCAAGCATGTGATGTCGTACATCGGCGACTAGCCGATGGACGACCAGAAGGCACGGCGTACCAGGGCGGCCTGCTAGGGACGCCCGTACATCGGCGACGAGAACAGTTTCAGGCGGGGGCGCCATGGATGATCGGCTTCACGACCTCGACGACACGGTGCTGCGCCCCCGCGCGCCCGCTCGGCCCGCCGCGCCACGGTCCGAGCCCGACCTTGACGACACGATCGTGCGCCTCGTCGAGCCCGCTCGGCCCGCGCCGCTCCTCGCGATGGAGGCGGTGCCGGGCGTCGAGCCTCCGTCTGCCGCGCCGACTGTCACGTGGCTGCTGCGCCTGCGCGGCACGACGACGGTCGTGCCACTCGATGTGCCCGCCGTCATCGGCCGGCGGCCCGGCCCGCCACGCCCGACCGAGCATCCGGCACCTCGCCGTATCGTGATCCCTTCAGATCGGCGCGACGTCTCAGCTCGTCACGTGCGCATTGAGCTTCTCGGCGAGTCGCTCGTCGTGAGCGACCTGGGGTCGACCAACGGCGTGGTCGTACACTGGTCGACGGGGGCGATCCTCCGGCTGCGGCCGGGGGAATCGTGCGCTGTGCTGCCCGACGCGGTCATCGAGCTGGGCGACGGCGTCGAGGTCGAGTTCGTCGCCCCGACCACAATAGACACCCCCCGACCGTCGGAGCCTTCGTGACCGCCCTTGGCCGCAGCAGCGTTCGCCACATCGTCGCGCTGCCCGAACGGGGCGAGGTCGTCGAACTCTCGTGGCACGGCGTCACCCACCCGGGGTACCGCCGCGCGGGCAATGAAGACAGCTATCTCGCCGACGTGCCGCTCTTCGCGGTCGCCGACGGCATGGGCGGGCACTCGCACGGAGACCGGGCGAGCGACGCGGTCGTGCGCCGGCTGCAGGCGGCCGTCGAGGGCGACTTCATCGAGCCGAGCGCGATCATCGAGGCGCTCAATCTCGCGACGTGGGACATCCACCAGCTCGACGACGCCGACCACGGCATCGGCACGACGGTGACCGGGGTGGCGCTCTCGCTCGTCAACGAGCATCCCCAGCTCGCGACCTTCAATGTCGGCGACTCACGGGTCTACCGCTTCTCGGGCAACGAGCTTAGCCAGGTCACGACCGACCACTCGATCGTGCAAGAGATGGTCGAGGCGGGTCAGTTGAGCGCCGATCAGGCTGACAACCATCCCGAGTCGAACGTCATTACGCGCGCGGTTGGCTTCTCGATCGAGCCCGAGGTCGATGTGCGCATGCTTGCGCTCGAGCCCGGCATGCGGCTGCTGATCTGCTCCGACGGCCTCACGAAGGAGGTGCCGCTCGAGCGGCTGCGCCTGCACCTCGCGGCCCGCCTGAGCGCCCGCGAGACGGCGAACGCGCTCGTGGATGCCGCGCTCGCGCAGGGCGGGCGCGACAACATCACCGTGATCGTCATCGACGTGGTGCGCGCCCCCGGCCGCTGATCGCTCGCAATCCCTACACTGGGTGACATCGTGCGGGAGGGGGAATCATGACGCGGCGTCGTCCGTCAGAGCCTCCCATCCTGCCCGGATTCAGCCACGTGCGGTTGCTCGGCAGCGGCGGCTTCGCCGACGTCTTCCTGTACGAGCAGAACATGCCGCGGCGGCAGGTTGCTGTCAAGGTCATGCTCGCCGCCGTCGTGACCGAGCACGTGCGGCAGATGTTCCAGGTCGAGGCCAACCTCATGGCCCAGCTGTCGTCGCACCCGGGAATCCTGACGGTCTACCAGGCGAGCATCTCTGCCGACGGCCGCCCGTACCTCGTCATGGAGCTCTGCTCGTCGCAGCTCGCGAGCCGGTACCGCGCCGAGCGAATCCCCGTGCCCGAGGTGCTGCGCATCGGCGTGCAGATCGGCAGCGCGATCGAGACCGCGCACCGCGGCGGCGTACTGCACCGCGACATCAAGCCCTCGAACATCCTCTTGACCGCTTACGGCCACCCCGTGCTGAGCGACTTCGGCATCGCATCCTCGCTGAGCGCGGCGAGCGCGACCGATTCGGTCGGCATGTCGATCCCGTGGTCGGCACCCGAAGTGCTACTTGACGAGACCCCGGGTACGGTGCAGAGCGAGGTGTGGTCACTCGCCGCGACGCTCTACACGCTGCTCGCCGGGCGCTCGCCCTTCGAGGTGCTCAACGGCTCCAACAGCTCTGACGAGCTCATCGGGCGCATCGCCCGCGCCCGGGTGCCCGCGATCGAGCGCGACGATGTACCCGCCGCGCTCGAGACCGTGCTGCGCCGTGCCCTGACGCGCGACCCCGCGAAACGCCAGCAGTCGGCGCTCGAGCTTGTGCGCGACCTGCAGCGCATCGAGGCCGGGCTCGGGCTCGTCACGACGCAGGCCGATGTCGCGATGGACGACTGGGCGCTCGCGTCGATCGGCGACCCCGGCGATCGCACGATCGTCCGGGCGATCGCACCCCGTGCCCCGGGCTCGTCGTCGGGCCGCCAGCGCCGCCGTGTCGCGACCGCACAGGCCGCGGCCGCGGAATCGTCGCCCTCGCCGGTCGGCACCGCGACACGTCGGGTGGTCGCCCGCAGCCGGCTCCTCGCGAGCGGACTCGTGCTCGTCTCCCTCGCGGTCATCGCGCTCGGCGCGACGGCGACCGTGCTCGCGATCCAGGGCGGTGATCGCGACTTGCCACGCGTGAGCAACGTTGAGGCCGTGCTCGACGGCACGACGGTCGTCTTCTCGTGGAACGACCCGGGTATCGAGCCCGACGATACCTACCAGGTGCGTATCGCGGGCGGCGCTGAGTCGTTCCAGCGCACGACCGAGTTCGCGGTCGCGGCGGCGGCGGGAGATCGCGTCTGCGTGACCGTGCGCGTCGCCCGCGAGGGTCGCCTCGGCGCGGCGAGCGACGAGAAGTGCGCCGAGGTCGCGGGAGAGTGAGCCCGTGATCCGCCGCTGGTTCGCGCAGCATCGCTCCGCCGCCCTCACCGCCGTGAGCGGCGCACTCGTGGCAGCGACCGTTGTCGTGCTCGCGGTCGTGTACCCCGGGTTCGAGGCGCAGCGTCTCGACCTCAACGACGGGGCCGTCTGGGTCGTCAACGGCGACCGACAAGCCGTCGGCCGCGCCAACCTGCAGGTGGGCGTGCTCGACTCGGTCATCCCGGGCGAGGGGGCGCAGCTCGAGGCCGTGCAGCGGGGTTCTGACGTCATCGTCGTCGACACCGTCAACGCGACCGCCGAGCTCATCGACCCTGCGCGCTCGGAGGTAATGGAATCGGTTCCGCTGCCGCCCGATGAGCCGGCCCTCATGCTCGCCGGCTCGAGCGTTGTCGTGCACAGCGGCGGGTCGGGAGAGACATGGGTCACGGCCCGCGCGCTCTTCTCCGACTTCGACCCCTCCTCGGTTGCCACCTTTCAGTTCGGGCCCGACAGCGCGGTCGCCGCGACTGATGGGTACGGCATCGTGGCCGTCTCTCCGGGACTCGGCGAGGTCTACCGTGTGGCGCCCGACCGCGTCGACCGCGTCGACCGCACCTGGAGCATCGATGTCGACGACACCGCGGACCTGCAGATCACGGTCGCGCGCGACCGATGGGCGGTGCTCGATGCGGGCACCCGCCTGCTGCACACTGAGGCGGGCGTCATCGATCTCTCCGGGCTCATCACGGTGGCGGACGACCCGCGCCTCGCGATCGCGAGTGATGACGGTACTGAGGTGCTCGTCGCGTACCGCGGTGGCCTGCTGTCGGTCGCGCTCGACGGCGGGACGATCACCGAACTCGTGTCAGACCGGCAGGGCGTCGCGGCGCCCCCGATCGTGGTTGGCGACTGCGCCTTCGCGGCGTGGACCGATGGCATCGCTTGGCGCCGCTGCGGCGAGACCGTGCGCGAGCTGCCCCTCAGTGCCGTGCCCGTCGCCGCCGACCTCGCGTTCACCGTGCGCGACGACCGCCTCGTTCTGAACGACCGCCGCGCCGGGTCGTCGTGGGCCGTGCAAGACGACGGCCGCCTGATCGACAACTGGGACGAGCTGATCCGCGAGCAAGAGGACGATCGCGAGGAGCAGCTCGACCAGCTCGACACCCCGCCCGAGCTCGAGCGCACCCAGCAGCCTCCCGTCGCAGTCGACGACCAGTTCGGTGCCCGGCCCGGCCAGGCGAGCGCGCTGCCCGTGCTGCTCAACGACACTGATCCGAACGGCGACGTTCTCGTCATCAGCGCATTCACAACGCTGGACCCCGCCATCGGCCGCCTCGACCTCATCGGCGACGCGCAGCAGCTACAGCTGACGCTCGAACCGGGCGCGAGCGGCGTCGTCGGGTTCGAGTACACGATCACCGACGGTCGCGGTGGCGCCGACTCGGCCGACGTGCAGGTCGCGGTGCGCGGCGAGGGTGAGAACGGGGCACCCGTGCAGGTGCGCGCGAGCAAGACCACAGTCGCCACGGGCGGTACGGCGACCGCCGCGGTGCTCGGCGAGTGGGTTGACCCGGATGGCGACCCTATTTTCTTGCAGGCGGCCAGCATCCCGCCCCCCGACGTCGTGACCTTCCGCCCCGATGGCCGCGTCACGATCGCGGAGGCGGGCGGCGTCGGCGAGCTGCGCACGGTCGACCTGACCGTGACCGACGGGGCCGCGAGCGGGCTGGGAGAGCTCGCTGTCACGGTGCGACCGGCGGGGCAGACACCCATCATCGCCGAGCCCTTCGTCGTGCTTGCCTACGCGGGGCAGGAGGTGCGCATCGAGCCGCTTGTGCACGTGCGCGGAGGAACGGGCACCGTGCGCTTGAGCGCTGTGCCTGAGAAAAGCGGCGCGACCATCACCCCGAGCCTCGACCGCGGTGTGTTCCGCTTCGTGAGCGACGAAGTGCGCACGCACTACCTCGAGTACGTCGTCACCGACAACTCCACAACGGCGACGGGCATCATCCGCGTGGATGTCGCCGCGCCGCCCGCCGCCGGCTCGGCCCCGATCACGGTGCCGAAGACGGCCTTCGTGCGCACGCTCAGCAACGCCACGGTCGCCGTGGCCACCGTCGACATCGACCCGGGCGGTGGCGTGCTCGTTGTGACGGGCGTCGTCGGGGTGCCGCCCGCGAGCGGCATTCGCGCCGAGGTGCTCGATCAGCGCGACGTGCGCATCACGCTCACGCGGCCGCTCGACGGCCCGCAGACGGTCACGTACCGCATCAGCAACGGTCTTGCCGAGTCGACCGGCGAGATAACGGTCATCGAGATCCCGCGTCCTGACCGGTTGCAGCCGCCCGTCGCGGTCGACGACGCGATCACCGTGCGCGTGGGCGACGCCGTGACGATCCCCGTGCTGGCGAACGACGAGCACCCCGACGACGAGCCGATCACGCTCTCGCCCACGCTCGTGCAGGGCCTGACGGGGGAGTCGGGGCTGCTCTTCGCGGCCGGCGACCAGCTGCGCTATCTCGCGCCCGACCAGCCGGGCGACTTCACGGCCGTTTACGAGGTGCTCGGTCCGCTCGGGCAGCAGAGCGCGCAGGCGAACGTGCGCATCAGCGTTCGCGAGGTCAACGAGGCCACGAACCAGGCGCCCATCACGCGCACCGTGACGGCGCGCGTGATCGCGGGCGATACGGTGCGCGTGCGCATCCCGGTCGATGGCATGGACCCTGACGGTGATTCGATGCAGGTCATCGGGCAGGAGTCAAGCCCCGAGAAGGGTGCCGTCGTTGAGACCGGCCCCGACTACCTCGACTACCAGGCCGGCAGCTACTCGGCGGGCACCGACGAGTTTCGTTACACGGTCGTCGACGCTCTCGGCGCTCGGTCGTCGGGGGTCGTTCGCATCGGTATCAGTCCGCGCCTCGAGGGCGCGCGCAACCCCGTGGCGAATGACGACCAGGTGCTTATCCGCCCCGGCTTCACGGTGCTCGTGCCCGTGCTCGACAACGACACCGACCCCGACGGCTCGCCGCTCTCGCTGACGGGCGTCGAGGCGAACACCGCCGAGGTCTCAGCCGAGGTCGTCGACGGTCAGTACGTGCGCGTCGTGCCGCCGTCGACCCCTGGGCAGTATGGCCTCGTCTACTCGATCGAGAACGGCCTCGCGGGGGAGTCGCAGGCCTTCATCACGATCACCGTGAGCCCGGATGCCCCGCTCGCGGCCCCTGTCGCCCGCGATACCGTGCTCTCGCTCACCGACATCCTCGATCGCGACGAGCTCGACGTCGACGTGCTCGCGCGGGTGTTCTTCTCCGAGGGAGAGGTCGGCGAGCTGGGTCTCGAGCTCGTGCCGGGGTACCAGTCGGGGGCGAGCGTGCAGCCCGACCTCCGCATCCGGGTGCAGGTCGGTGAGCAGCGCCAGATCATCCCCTTCCAGGTCGTCCACCCCGCCGACCCGACCGTGCGCTCGACCGCGTTCATCTGGGTGCCCGGCACCGATGACGCACTGCCGCAGCTCGACCGCCGGGCCCCGCGCATCGAGGTCGTCAGCGAGCAGACGGTGACGATCGACATCAACGACTACGTGCTCGCGGTCGGCGGGGCGCCCGTTCGCCTCACCGATTCGGCGACCGTCAGCGCAACGCAGTCGAACGGCGAGCCACTCGTCGTCGACGACGACACCCTGCGCTTCACCTCCGCCGACCTCTACTTCGGGCCCGCCTCGCTGACTTTCGAAGTGACCGACGGAGCGACTCCGACCGATCCGGACGGTCGGGTAGCGACGATCGTGCTGCCGATCGAGGTGACGCCGCGCGAGAACCAGCCCCCCGTGCTCATCGGCGCGGCCCTCGAGCTCGAACCCGGGCAGGAACGCATCATCGACCTTGTGCGCGTGACGGCGTACCCCTATCCCGACGATGTCGACGAGCTCGCGTTTTCGATCGTCGATGCCGCCGCTCCCGGCCTCGAGGTCGAGCTCACCGGGCAGTCACTGCGGGTGCGCGTGCCCGAGGGCACGCTGCGCGGTACGACGACGGGCGTGACGATCGGGGTTCGGGATGACGCGGCGCAGGGCACCGCGGGCCGCATCCAGGTCTCCGTCGTGCCCTCGACGAGGCCGCTGGCGCGCCCGGCGCCGGATGCCGTCATCGCCCCGCGCGCGGAGACCACGACGGTGCGCGTGCTCGACAACGACGAGGCGACGAACCCCTTCCCGGGCCAGCCGCTGCGGGTCGTCGCCGTGCGCGGTCTCGACGGCGACCGGGAGCTTCCGGCGGGCGTCTCGATCGTGCCGAGCGCCGACGGTCAGACCCTGCTCGTGACGATCGCCGAGAGCGCCGAGCCCGTCGACACGAACCTCGAGTACCAGGTGGCCGACGCGACCAACGACCCTGAGCGTTTCGTCTGGGGGCCGATCCGCATCTCGGTTCAAGACGTGCCCGACCCCGTCACGAACCTGCGGGTGCAGTCGTTCGGCGACCGCAGCCTCGTCATCGCCTGGTCGCCGGGTGCCTCGAACAACGCTCCGATCGAGTTCTTCGAAGCGACCGTCACGCGCGTGAGTGATGGTGCGAGTAGCACGACCCTCTGCGACTCCTCGCCGTGCGCGGTGGCGACCTCGGGGAACGGTCCCGACAACCAGGTGCGCGTGAGCGTCGTCGCCGTCAACGCACAGGGCCCCTCGGTACCCTCGACGCTCAGAGACGCGGTCTGGAGCGACCTCGTGCCCCCCGCGCCCGCGATCATCGGCGTGACCCCGCTCGATCAGGGCCTGCGCATCGGTTGGTCGAAGCCGGCACAAGACGGGTCGGCCTCGCCTATCCGCAGCTACCGCGTCACGGTGGGCCCCGTCGTGCGCACCCTCTCGGTGCCGGGGGACGACCCGGCCGGCACCGTCTACTGGCTCGGTGTCGTCGATGTCGGGGCGCTCGCCAATGGCACCGCGTACACGGTCACGGTCAGCGCCCGCAATGACTCGTTCGATCCGCTGACGTCGTGGAACATCTCGACGACGACCGGTACACCGGCCGGACCTCCGATCGTGCTCGCCGCGCCCACGGCGATCGGTTCGACCTCCGACTCGGGGGCGGGGGCCTCGGTGAGCGTCGACTGGGCCGGCGTCTTCGCGGGCAACGGCCGCGCGGTGCAGGCGTACTACGTGTGGGTCGCGAGCTCGGGATCGTCTCCCCCCTGCACGGTGACGGGCGTCGACGAAGGCGCCCCAGTCCACAGCCCGCCCGCGGGGGTCGTGGAGTTCGGCGCGGGGACGACCTCGGCGATCGTGAGCGGTCTCACGGCCGACACCACCTACCGCGTCGTCGTCTACGCGTACAACGGCCAGGGCTGCAGCGAGAGCGCGGAGGTCACAGCGACGCCGCGCGAGCGACCGACCGTCATCACTGCCATCGACACCGAGGGCCCGGTCGAGACGGCCGAGGGCCGTTGGGACTTCCGCCTGCTCGGCGTAACGACGGCGGGTGGGGATCCGGTCGACGCCGTGCAGTACCGGCTCGTCGGCGCGGGCGTCGATCCCGCGGAGTCGGCTCCAGCCTCCCTCCCCGTCGCGCTCACCGCCGGCACGAGCCACTACGGCACGGCACTGCAGGTCGAGGCGCGCGGCTGCCGCCAGTACGAGCAGCTGGTGTGTGGCGCCTGGTCGGCAGCCTTCGACCTGGGCGTCGCCGTGCTCATCGACGTGCAACCCTCGATCGTCGAGACGGGCGAGGCACCCAACGACCGCAGCGTGTCGATCACGTGGACACCGGTGGAGCTCGCCGGATACAGCGCCGTCGGGCATGTCTGCGCGGGCGGCGACCCGATCGACTACCCCTCCGCATCCACCTGCACCGTCGCCGCCGCACCCCCCGACGACCCGCGCCTCGTGGTCACTGTCACCGTTAACGCCCTCACCTACACCCGGGAGTACCGACCATGACCATGACCCCCGAGCAGGCCTCCTGGTTCGCCGACATCGCCGAGCGCATCGTGGGCAACGTCGAGCACGTCGTGCTGGGCAAGGCGTACGTGATCCGACTCAGCCTCACGGCCCTGCTGAGCGAGGGCCATCTGCTGCTCGAGGACGTGCCCGGCACTGGCAAGACCTCGATGGCGCGGGCGCTCGCGCAGAGCATCCGGGGCACCACGACGCGCGTGCAGTTCACGCCCGACCTGCTGCCCGGCGACATCACGGGCATGACGGTCTATGACCAGCGCTCGGGCGAGTTCGAGTTTCATCGCGGGCCCGTTTTCGCAACCATCGTGCTCGCCGACGAGATCAACCGGGCGAGCCCGAAGACCCAGTCGGCCCTGCTCGAGGTCATGGAAGAGGGGCACGTCACGATCGACGGTGTCACGCACCCCGTGACGGCACCGTTCCTCGTCATCGCGACGCAGAACCCCATCGAGCAGGCCGGCACTTACCGCCTGCCCGAGGCGCAGCTCGACCGCTTCCTCATGAAGACCGCCATCGGCTACCCCGACCATGCCGCGACGGTGCGTATTCTCGATGCCGCCGTCGGGCCGCGCGCGACCGTCCTCGAGCCCGTCGTCGAGCTCGACGTCGTGCGCGATATGATCGCCGTCGCCCGCACGGTGCACATCGATCCCGTCATCACCGACTACGTGTCACGGCTCGTCGACGCGACCCGCTCGCATCCGGATGTCCGGCTCGGGGCGAGCGTGCGCGGCGCGCTCGCGCTCGTGCGGTGCGCCAAGACCTTCGCGGCCATGCAGGGCCGCCACTATGTCGTGCCCGACGACGTGAAGGCGCTCGCTGAGCCCGTGCTCGCCCACCGACTGGGGCTCGACCCCGAATCGGAGTTCGACGGCGTCACCGCGCCGACGGTCATCGCGCAGATTCTCGTCGAGACCCCGCCGCCGAGCGATCGGGTCGCCGTGTGACGACGGCACCGATCGAGCGGCCGCGAGCGGCCGCCGCCGCGAGTGCCGCTGAGCGTTCGCGGCGCCCCATCGACGAGTCGACCATCGGGTCGACCGTCACGACGGCGCGCACGCGCATCGTCGGCGAGCGCACCGGTTGGGTGCCCGACACGCTCGTGGCCATCGTGCGGGCCGGTCGCGCCGCACGCCGAGCCGTCGCCGCGGTGCTACACGCGATCTCCTCGGTCGTCACGCCCCTCGGCTGGACGGTGGCGGCGCTCGTGCCTGTCGCCCTCGTGACGGGCTACGGCTGGGGCTGGACCGAGCTCATCGTGCTCGGGGTAGTGGGGGCGACGCTCGGTGTGGTCGCGGCGGTCTACCTCGTCGGCCGCACCCGCCTCACGGTTGCGCTCGCCCCGCCGCCGCAGCGCGTCGCCGTGGGCGATCCGGCGATCGCCCGCCTTCAGGTGAGCAATCCGACCCGCCGGCGCTCGTTCGGGCAGATCGTCGATGTACCGGTCGGCATCGAGATAGTCCCCGTCTCGGTTCCTGGTCTCTCGCCCGCGGCAGCCGTCGACCGCGAGCTCGTCGTGCCGACCGGGCGGCGCGGCCGCCTCGTGCTCGGCCCCGTGCGCACGCTGCGCGCCGACCCGATCGGCCTCGTGCGGCGCGAGCTGGTGTGGACGGAGGCGCTCGAGCTCATTGTGCACCCCCGCACAATCGACATCCCCTCCACCTCGAGCGGACTCGTACGCGACCTCGAGGGGCAGCCCACGCGCGACATTACGCCGAGCGATCTCGCCTTTCATGCGCTACGCGAGTACGTTCCGGGCGACGAACGGCGCCACATCCACTGGAAATCGACGGCTAAGACCGGCACCTTCATGGTGCGGCAGTTCGAGGAGACCCGGCGCAGCCACCTCGTCGTCGCCCTCAGCATCGCGAGCATCGACTTCGGCTCTGACGAGGAGTTCGAGCTCGCCGTGAGCGTCACAGGTAGCCTCGGCGCCCGCGCCATCCGCGACGCGCGCGAGGTCTCGGTCGTCGTGAGCGCCGTCACACCCGAGTTCGCGAAGCGGGCGGTCGTGGCGCTGCGCCCGCTCGCCACGCTCACACCCTCGCGCCTGCTCGACGAACTCGCGGTCGTCGAGCACGGCCCCGCAGCCCTCGGCATCCTCGACGTGGCCCGTCTCGCGGGCGAGGGGTCGCGCGGCGTCTCGGTCGCCTTCCTCGTCGTCGGGTCCACGGTGACGCCCGCGCGCCTGCGCACGGCCGCGGCGGGGTTCCCGCCCGCCGTTGAGGTCGTGGTCATCCTGTGCGACCCCGAGCACGTGCCGGGCCGCCGTCGGCTCGGCACCTTCACGGTCGTCACGATCGGCTCTCTCGCCGATCTGCGACGCGCCATGCAGGGGGCCGCATCGTGGTGAGAGCACCCCTCGGCCGCCGCCCGCTCATACGGCGCCCCGTGGCCCGGCCGCGGTCCCCCCGCGCCGTGCTCGTCTCGGCTACCGTATTCACCGCCGTGGCCTGGGCGATCATCGCCCTCGTGCTGTGGCCGATCTATCGAGACACCGCGTTGATCGTGCTCGCGATCGTCGCCATCGGCCTCGGCACCGCGATCGCCCTTGCGGGCGCCCTCGTGCGCTGGTCCGCCTGGAAAGTGCTGCTCGCGACCGTCGCCGCGTTTACGGTCGTGGGCGTTCCCCTCGCCGTGCCCGGTCGTACCGTCTACAGCGTGCTGCCCGAACCCGCGGGCCTGCTCGAGCTCTACGCTGGCGTGGTCGTCGGCTGGCGCCAGCTGCTCACGATCGACCTGCCCGTCGGCGCCTATCAGGCGTTGCTCGTGCCGGCCCTCGTGCTGCTGCTCGTCGGGCCCGTCGCGACCCTCACGATCGCCTTGCGTGCCGAGCGCGGCGAGCGCGCGGCGCTCGTGCCGCTCGCGGTGTTCCCGCTTGCGGTCGCGCTCGGACCCGAGCAGCCTGAGCTGCCCATCACGACCGCCATCGCGCTCGCGACGACGCTGCTGCTGTGGATGGCGGTCTGGCGCCGCCATCGGCGCGCGGCCGCCGTCGCGTCCGCGGGCTCGTCCGACTCGCGCTGGCTCAGTGCCCGGGCCCTCGCGGCGGGCATTGCGCTACTGCTCGTCGCGGGCGGGGTGGGTGCCGCGACCGTCGCGGTTATCCCGCCCGCGGGCGACCGCACCGTGCTGCGCACGGTCGTCGAGCGGCCGTTCGACCCGCTCGACCAACCCAGCCCGCTCGCGGCCTACCGCGCATCTTTCGCCCCCGACGTCGCGCGGTCGACGGCGCTCACGGTGACGGGGGCCCCGGCCGGATCGCGCATCCGCCTCGCCGTGCTCGACAGCTACGACGGCGCCGTCTTCGCCGTCGGCAGCGATCGCGTCGACAGTGCCTCCGGGCGCTTCGTGCGCATCCCGACCGAGCGCGATCTTGCCGAGGCGGAGGGCGAACCGATCAGCGTGACGATCGCCGTTCGGCGCCCCACGGGCGTCTGGCTGCCGACCATCGGCGAATTCGGTCGCATCACGATCGCTGGCGAGGACGCCGCCGACCTGCGCGACCGCTTCGTCTACAACGCCACGACCGGTTCCGCGGCGTTCGTCGGAGGAGTGCCGGTCGGGCTCGAGTACGCACTCGACGCCGTCATCGGCCCGCCCGCCCGCGCATCCCTCGAGAGTGCAGTGCCGGGGTCGGCTGCAGTGCCGGGCATCACGGATGTTCCCGAGGCGCTGCGCTCGTGGCTCGACGACGTGCTCGTGGACATCGAGGGCTCGGGTCCGCGGCTGCGGCGAGCGCTCGAGACCCTCCGCTCCGAGGGCTACCTCAGCCACGGAATCAGCGACGACGAAGCGCCGAGCCGCTCGGGCCACTCGATCGAGCGCCTCAATGAGCTCTTCACCGACCGGCCGATGGTCGGTGACGCCGAGCAGTTTGCGGCCGCCGCGGCGCTCATCGCCCGCGAGCTCGGGTTTCCCTCGCGCGTCGTGCTCGGCTACGGCCCGCTCGAATCGAGCGAAACCGTGGCGCTCGCCGAGAGCGACCGCACGGCGTGGGTCGAGGTCTCGACGGCGGCCGAAGGATGGATGCCCGTCGACGTCGTGCCCGAGCGTCGCGAGCTGCCGCCGACCGAGCCCAACGACCCCATCCCCGTCTCGCGCCCCCAGAACGCCGTTCAGCCGCCCGTGGACGACCCGCCTCCGCTCGAAGAGCTCGCGCCGCCCGAAGTCGAGCAGCTCGACGACCCCACGCTCGACCCGTTCTGGCAAACCGTGCTCGCGGTGCTGCGAGTCGTCGGCTCGGTGCTGCTCGTCGCCGGGCTGATCGCCTCGCCGCTACTCGGCATCGTCGCCGCGAAGCTGCGGCGCCGACGGCGCCGTCGCACGGCGGGCGACCCGACCAGTCGCATCCTTGGCGGCTGGAGCGACGTCACCGACGAGGCATGCGACCTCGGACTCGAGCTGCCGGAAGCGGCCACACGCACCGAGGTGGCGGCGGCGATCGGCCGGCCCCAGGCGCTAGTGCTCGCGCGCGTCGCCGATCGGGCGGTCTACGCTCCGGAAGAGCCCGAGCCGATCGAGGCCGAGCGGGTGTGGATCACGGCCGACGCGCTCCGGGCATCCCTCGCCGAGGGCCTGACCCGTCGCGAGCGCTGGCGCGCGGCGATCTCGCCCCGTTCCCTGCGACGGTATCCTGGGCGGCGACGGTCGACGGGGGGTCGAGACGCGTGACGTGCCAGCACTGCGGAGCCGCGCTGCCGCCGTTCGCCCTGTTCTGCGGCGAATGCGGGCGATCGGTGTCGGCCTCGGCCGTCGTGCCGCCCGTCGTCGAACGCCCGATCCCGCCCGTGACCGCGCCTCTTCCCATCGCAATGCCGGAGCCTGTTTCGGAACCGGAGCGCGGTCAGGAGTCAGAGCTCGTCGCAGCGGCCGTGCCGGAGCCGGAGCCCGCCCCCCGCCTCGCCGCTGCTGATGCCCTGCCGTGGCCAGCCGACAGCCCGTCGCCGATCGACTCACCGGCCTCGCCCGCCGTGGCGACGCTCAAGCCGTGCGCGATGTGCGGAACGATGCCGGAGGCCGACGATCTCTACTGCGCCGAGTGCGGGCGACCACTGCCGGGCGACACGCGTGTGATCGACCCAGCGCCGGCGCCGGTGTCCATGCCAGTGCCGGTGTTCGAACCCGCTCCGGCGGCACCCGACGTCGAGAGCACACGCATCGTGCCGCGCGGCACGGGCGGAGCCCGTTTCGTGCTGCAGTTCAGCACGGGCGAGAGCTACACGGTGCTGGGCTCGGGCCTCGCGGGTCGCAACCCGCACCCCGAGCCGGGGGAGTACGTCGACCACCTCGTCACGATCCTCGACCCGGGTCGCTCGGTCTCGAAGACGCACTTCGAGTTCGGCCAGCAGGCGGGCGAGTTCTGGGTGAGCGACCGGCACTCGGGCAACGGCACGGTGCTGCGCGAACCGGGTGCCGAGCCGCGCCCGTGCGAACCCGGCCGGCGATACCCGATCGTGCGCGGCACGCGCATCGACATCGGCGAGCAGTTCGTCGTGGTGAGCTGACCGCGCGCCCGCGCATCCCGTCCTCCCCACCCTGCATCCGGGTCGTGGATGCTCCTCTCCCGCCGCGAGGGAGAGCTCGCCTCGGCGCCGCATGCTGTGCTCGCTCCCGTGCACCGACTTCCTCCCTTGCCCGCGCTTCCCCGCCCACCCGCCCGAACGCCGTTCCCCGTCATCGCCGTCGTCGCACCGCTCGTCGGAGCGGTCGTCATCGGCCTCGTGACGGGCTCGCCTTTCGTGCTCGTCTTCGCCGTGCTCAGCCCCCTCATCGCGATTGCGACCGTGCTCGACGGGCGGCGTTCGGCGCGGCGCGACCAGCGCGACGAGCTCGCCCGTTTCGATCGAGAGTGCGAGGCCTACGAGTTGGCGATCGCGGAGGCGCACGCGCTCGAACGGGCATCCGCCGACGCCCGTCATCCGCTCGTCGCTGCCGCGGTCGATGCGCGCGGTCCGCTGCGGCTCGGCACGGCACCAGCCCGCAGCGTCACGGCCCCCGACGAGCTGCTGCCGCCGGGCGACTCAGTGGCTGAGGCGCGGCGTCGTACCCTGCTCGATCGCGCGCAGCGGCACGCAGGCTTGCCGGTCGTCGTGCCGCGTGGCGCGATCGCGCTCGAGGGCGAGGGGCTCGTGACCGAGGCCCTCGCGCGGCGGCTCACGCTCGAGCCGGGTGTCTCGGTCGTCCGTCTCGATGAGGGCGAGCATCCCGCACCCGGCGCCGTGCTCGTGCGGGTGCGGTCGGCGACCCGCATCGAGATCGTCGAACCTAGCGGTACCGCGACGATCGCCCGGCCTGAGTTCCTCGGACGGCGCCAACTCGCGGCGGCGGCGCTGCGGCACCGCGGCATGACCCCGCGGGCTCCCGTCGCGGTTCGATGGGCTGAACTCGAGCCCGTCGAGTCCGCCGACTCTCGCGGGGCGGGGTCGACGGCGGTGCAGATCGGGCGCGACGGCGCAGGAGTCGTCGCGATCGACCTCGAGCGCGACGGGCCGCACGCGCTCGTCGGCGGAACGACCGGCAGTGGCAAGAGCGAGTTTCTGCGCACCCTGGCCTTGGGCTGGGCGGCGGCCCGGTCACCGGCCGAGCTGCAGCTGCTGTTCGTCGACTTCAAGGGAGGCGCGACCTTCGCGGGGCTCACCGAGCTTCCGCACTCCGTCGGGCTCGTGACCGACCTCGACCCGATCGTCGCCGAACGTGCCCTGCTCAGCCTCCGCGCCGAGCTGCGCCGGCGCGAACGGGCGCTCGCCGAGGCGGGCGTGCGCGACATCGCCCAGCGGCCTGAGCTACTCGCCCGCCTCGTTGTGCTCGTCGATGAGTTCGCGGCGCTGCTCGACGCCTTCCCCGAACTGCACGCGCCGTTCGCCGACCTCTCCGCACGAGGTCGTTCCCTCGGGGTGCACCTCGTGCTCTGCACCCAGAACCCCGCCAGCGTCGTGCGTGATGCGGTCGCGGCGAACTGTGCGGTGCGCATCGGCTTTCGGCTCACCTCCTCGGCCGGAACCGGTTTCCTCGGTGCTGCAGCCGCTCTCGAGGGCGCCGCAGGCCAGGGCGTCGATGCGGCCCCCACGGGCCGGTGCATCATCGTGACGGCTGAGGGCGCGCGCACTGTTCAGGTTGCCACGATCGACGAGATCGACATCGATACCGTGCGTCGGCGCTGGTCGGGCGCCGCCGCCTCCGGCGCGAGCCCATGGCTTCCGCCGCTTCCGTCCCGCCTCGAGCGACACGAACTCGAGCCGTACCCACTCGCGCCGCACGACATCGCACGGGTCGACCGTCACGGGCGGCTCGCCGTGTCGCCCGACGGCGCTGCCGTGCTCGCGCCGCTCGTCTTCGGGTTGCTCGACGATCCGGCCGAGCAACGTCGCCTCGCCGCGGTATGGGATCCATCGCGCGACGGCCCGCTCGCGGTGCTCGGCGCCCCGCGGGGCGGCGCGACGACGGCCCTCGCCGCGCTCGCGGCGGCCGCACGGGGTGTGGGCGCGCCGGTCGTCGTGCTGCCCCCGCTGGTGTCGGAGGCGTGGCACTTGCTCGATGAGCTCGTCGAAGGTCCGCCCGCTGGCGGCCTGCTGCTCGCCGACGATCTCGGCCTGCTGCTCGCCGACGCGGCAGAGCTCGCCCCCGAGCTGCTCGAGCGCTGGGACGGCGCCGTGCGCGCCCTGCGCCGGAGAGGCGGTTCGGCGGCGGCGGTGCTGGGCTCGGCGAGCGCTGCCCGGGCGCTCCTCGGCGCCCGCTTCGCCTCGCGCCTCGTGCTGCGCTGCCTCGATGCCGACGACCACGTGCTCGCGGGTGCCCCGCGCGGGCTGTTCGATCGCTCGGCTCCGGCCGGCCGCGGATGGTGGGCCGACCGTCAGGTGCAGGTCGCCCTGGGCGAACCCGAGGGGCTTACGCCGCACCGTCGGCCGGCACCGCCCTGGCGGCCGGCACCGGGCCGCGCGGTGGTGGTCGTCACGCGGCGCGTCGCGGCCGTTGTCGCCGCCCTCCGGTCGGCCGATCCCGGATGCTCCGTCGAGACCGAGCTCGCGCACCAGACGCCTCCCGCCGGGTCGGGGTCAGTGGTCGAGCTCGAGCCGCGCATCCTGGTCGCCGACCCCGAGAGCTGGCAGGCCGCCTGGTCGTTCTTCACGGCGCTGCGGCGCACTGCGTCGGTCGTGGTCGTGCACGCGGAGGCGGCTGATCTGCGCGCGCTGCTCGGTCCGCGCACGCCACCGCCTCCCCTCGGTGAGGGCGAGGCGTGGGTGCTCGAACCCGGGGAGCCGGTTCGACGGCGCCGCTGGGAGAGCATCGCCGCGGGCTGACGGTCGAGGTGTCAACCCGCGACGACGTCAGGAGATCGCGCTCTCGATCGCGACCGAGTCGAGGCCGTGGGCGGTCGCGACGGCGTCGTTGGTGACCGCGCCGGCGTGGGTGTTGAGACCGAGGGCGAGCGAGCCATCGGCCTGCAGTGCGGCCTTCCAGCCGTGGTTCGCGATCGCGCGCACGTAGGGCATGGTCGCGTTCGTCAGGGCGTAGGTCGAGGTCGTCGGCACGGCGCCGGGCATGTTGGCGACGCAGTAGAAGATGCTCTCGTGCACGCGAAAGGTCGGGTCGGCGTGCGTGGTTGGCCGGGTATCGGCGAAGCAGCCGCCCTGGTCGACCGCGATGTCGACGAGCACGCTTCCGGGTTTCATGCGCGAGACGAGGTCGTTGCTGACGAGCTTGGGGGCCTTCGCGCCGGGAATGAGCACCGAGCCGATGAGCATGTCGGCGTGCACGGCCGCCTTCTCGATCTCGTAGCCGTTCGAGGCGATCGTGCGGATTCGCCCGCTGTAGAGCGCGTCGATCTCGCGCAAGCGCTGGATGTTCGTGTCGAGCACCGTGACCTCGGCGCCGAGTCCCACCGCCATCGCCACGGCGTTCGTGCCCGCGACGCCGCCGCCCAGCACGACGATGTTCGCCGGGTCGGTACCGGGCACCCCGGGCACCAGCAGGCCCGGCCCACCGTTGGGGCGCATCATGGCGTTGGCACCGACGATCGGCGCAAGCCGTCCGGCGACCTCGCTCATTGGGGCCAATAGGGGCAGCGCCCGAGAGGGTAGCTGCACCGTCTCATACGCGATCGCCGTGACGTGCGTGTCGAGCAGCGCGTGCGTGAGCTCCTTCTCGGCCGCGAGGTGCAGGTAGGTGAACAGCAGCATGCCCTCGCGGAAGTGCGCGTACTCCGACTCGATGGGCTCCTTGACCTTGAGCAGCAGGTCGGCCTCGGCCCACGCGGTGGCCGCATCGGGCACGATGCGGGCGCCCTGCGCGGCGTACTCGTCGTCCGTGATCGACGAACCGATGCCCGCGCCCGCCTGCACGAGCACCTCGTGGCCGTTGGCGACCAGGTCGTGCACGCCAGCGGGCGTGATGGCGACGCGGTACTCGTTGTTCTTGACCTCGGCCGGGACGGCGATTCTCATCAGTTCTCCTCGCGATGGACGCGCGACGGGGAATCGGCACCGCCGCGCTGCGTTGCGGCACCAGCGTAGCGGCTCTACGCAATGGAATCCGCACTCTTTTTTGCCTGGAAGTGCTGATTTCGTGACATTTGTGTTTCAGGATGGATGAATCGAGCGCTCAGGGGTGCGATCGCCTAGGGCGTATGACAGTATCGACGCACCGCCTCGCGCGGTTTCGGACACCGACGTACCGGCAATCGTCTAAGGAGCACGCCATGAACCGTCCCCTTCCCGAAGACCCGATGATCCGCAGCCTCATCGCGCAGGCGAAGCGTGCCCAGCTCTCACGCCGCACGATGCTCGCCGGAACCGGTGCTGGTGCGACTGCTCTCGCCCTCGCGGCCTGCACCACGGGGGGCACCACCGAGCTCACGCCCGCTGAAGACGTGTCGGCGACCGACAAGACCCTCAATTGGGCCAACTGGCCCTTCTACATCGACGAGGACGACGACGGCAACTACCCGACCCTCCTCGCCTTCCAGGAGGAGTTCGGGATTGAGGTGAACTACCTCGTCACAGTCGACGACAACAACTCCTACTTCGCTACGGTGCGCGACCAGCTCGCCCTCGGCCAAGATATTGGAGCCGACACCGTCTGCCTCACCGACTGGATGGTCAACCGCTGGATCCAGCTCGGCTACACGCAGCCGCTCAACAAGGAGAACATTCCCAACGCCGCGAACCTCGTCGAGAGCCTACAGAACCCGCAGTTCGACCCGGGCCGCGTGCACTCGCTGCCGTGGCAGGGCGGCTTCGCCGGCATCGCCTACAACGTCGAGGAGACCCCCGAGGTGCGGGCGGTCAGCGACCTGTGGCGCCCCGACCTGACGGGCCGCGTCGGCGTGCTCTCCGAAATGCGCGACACGATCGGCGTCATCATGCTTGAGAACGGCGTCGATATCTCGGGCGACTTTACCGCAGACGAGTTCAACGCGGCACTCGACATTTTCCGCACGCAAGTCGAGTCGGGCCAGATCCGGAACGTTCGCGGCAACGCGTACACAGAAGACCTCGTCAACGGTGACACCCTCGCCGCGATCGCATGGTCGGGCGACATCACGGTGCTGAACTTTGAGGCCGGCTACGAGAAGTGGAAGTTCGTGCTGCCCGAGGGCGGCGCGACGCTGTGGAACGACAACTTCCTCATCCCGATCGGCTCGCCGCGCAAGACGAACGCCGAGACGCTCATCAACTACTACTACCAGCCCGAGGTCGCTGCCGAGGTCGCCGCGTGGGTGAACTACATCACGCCCGTCGAGGGGGCCCAGGAGGCCGCGATCGCGATCGACCCCGAGCTCGCCGAGAACCAGCTGATCTTCCCGAACGCCGACACGCTCGCGCAGTCGAAGATCTTCCGCGGTCTCACCGCCCAGGAGGAGAACGAGTACCAGGCCGCCTTCCAGGCGATCCTGCTCGGCGCCTGATCCACCCCACCAGAAGGAGTACCACCGAGGTGACGAACAACGATGTTCCGCAGGGGGGCTTCGCCGAGGCGGGTGCCGACCTGGAACTGGTCGGCATCACCAAGCGGTTCCCCGGCTTCACGGCGATCGAGGAGCTCGACCTGACGATTCCGGCAGGCTCGTTCTTCGCGCTCCTGGGGCCGTCGGGATGCGGCAAGACGACCACCCTGCGGCTCATCGCCGGTCTGGAGGAGCCCACCGCGGGTCGAATCCTGATCGGGGGCAAAGATGTCACGGCGACGAAGGCGTACCAGCGCCCCGTCAACACGGTGTTCCAGAGCTATGCCCTCTTCCCGCACATGACGATCCTCGAGAACGTCGCGTTCGGGCTCAAGCGTCGCGGCATCAAGAACGCCGATCCGCTCGCGCACGAGGCGCTGCGGCTCGTCGAGCTCGATCATGTCGCGGGTCGCAAGCCCACGCAGCTCTCGGGCGGGCAGCAGCAGCGGGTCGCCCTCGCGCGGGCCGTGGTCAACCGGCCGGCGCTGCTGCTACTCGACGAGCCCCTCGGTGCGCTCGACCTCAAGCTGCGTCGCCAGATGCAGGTCGAGCTCAAAGACATCCAGAGCGAGGTCGGCCTGACCTTCCTGCACGTGACGCACGATCAGGAGGAGGCCATGACCATGGCCGACACCGTCGCGGTCATGAACAAGGGCCGCATCGAGCAGATGGGGGCACCGCAGGTTCTCTACGAACTGCCCCACACGGCTTTCGTCGCGAAGTTCCTCGGTCAGTCGAACCTGTTCTCGGGCGACGTCGTCTCGAGCTCGAGCACCTCGATGGTGGTCGACGCCTCGGGCACGAAGATCGAGGTGCCGATCGCCCGCGCGCAGCGCCACAGCGGTCGCGTCACGGTGGGCGTGCGCCCCGAGAAGGTCTCGCTGCACGAGAGCGAGCCCAAGACCGTGTCGGGCCGCAACGTCATCGGCCCCGGCCGGGTCACGGATGTCTCGTTCAGCGGCGTCAGCACGCAGTACGAGGTCACGGTGCCGCAGCACGGCGCGATCACCGTGTTCGTGCAGAACACGTCGATCTCGTCGCTGCATCGCGACGGCGACACGGTGTGGCTCAGCTGGGCGGTCGACCATGCGTTCGGGCTGGCCGACGAGGCCGAGGGCGAGCCGGTCTCGCGCTTCCACGCCGACCTCGACACGTCGATGATCGCCGTGCAGTCGCGAAAGGACCTCGAAGCGGAACTCGAGGAGGCCTAGGCGATGGCCTTCACCGCCTTCTCGGGCTCTACGACGGCGGCGGAGCCGGTCGTCCGGCGCAAGAGCCGCGTCGCGCTCTTCCTGCTGCTGCCCGGCATCTTCTACCTCATCCTGTTCTTCGTCACGCCGCTCATCTCGCTCATCATCACGAGCCTGCAGGCGCCGGATCCGCTGATCTTCGGGCAGTTCGTCAACGCCTTCAACGGGCAGAACTACGTGACGGTCATCGAGACCTACGGCGAGCAGGCGGTGCGCTCGGCCGGCTACGCCGCGCTCGCGACGTTCTTCGCGCTGCTGATCGGGTTCCCGCTGGCCTACTTCATCGGCATCACCCTGCGGCCCTACCCGCTGCTGCAGTCGCTCGCGCTCGTGCTCGTCATCGCGCCGTTCTTCATCTCGTTCCTGCTGCGCACCCTGGCCTGGAAGCAGATCTTCTCGACCGAGGGGCCCGTGTCGGGCATCCTCTCGTCGATCGGAATCCTCGGCCCGGGTGAGGCGATCACAGGCACGACCTTCTCGGTCGTGTTCGGCCTGACGTACAACTTCATCCCCTTCATGACGCTGCCGATCTACGCGACGCTCGTGTCGCTCGACCTCCGGCTGCTCGAGGCGGGCAACGACCTGTACGGCAGCCCCGCGACGACCTTCCGCACGGTCACGCTGCCGCTCTCGGCGGCGGGCGTCATGTCGGGCACGCTGCTCACCTTCATCCCCGCCGCGGGCGACTACATCAACGCCTCGCGCGAGTTCCTCGGCTCCGCCGACACGACCATGATCGGCAACGTCATCGAGACTAACTTCCTCGTGCTGCAGAACTTCCCGGCGGCGGCGGCGCTCTCGCTGCTGCTCATGGGGTTCATCCTCGTGCTCGTCGCGGTCTACGTGAAGCGCAGTGGAACGGAGGAGCTGCTGTGAGGGGCTTCGGCAAGTACGCCATCTGGGTCTACTCGGCGATGGCGTTCGTCTTCCTGCTCATCCCGATCGCCTACACGATCGCGTTCTCGTTCAACGACTCGCGCCGCACGAACATCATCTGGTCGGGCTTCACGTTCGAGAACTGGTTCACGGTGTGCGAGGCGCAGACCGTGTGCCAGGCCTTCGGCAACAGCGTGATCATCGGGGTGGTCGCCACCCTGCTCGCGACGACGCTCGGCACGATGATCGCGATCGCGCTCGTGCGCTACCGCTTCCGGTTCCGCAATGCGACGACGCTGCTGATCTTCCTGCCCATGACGACCCCCGAGGTCGTGCTCGGTGCGGGTCTCGCCGCCCAGTTCCTGCAGGCCGGGGTGCCGAAGGGCATGGGCACGATCATCCTGGCCCACACGCTGTTCTGCCTGAGCTTCGTCGTCGTGACCGTGCGTGCGCGCGTCGCGAGCCTCGACCCCGCGCTGGAGGAGGCCGGTCGCGACCTCTACGGCAGCCCCACTCAGGTGTTCTGGCGCATCACCTTCCCGATGCTGCTGCCCGGCATCGTGGCGGCCGCGCTGCTGTCGTTCGCGCTGAGTTTTGACGACTTCATCATCACCAACTTCAACCGGGGCGCCGAAGTAACCTTCCCGAGCTACGTCTACACGGCGGCGGCGCGCGGAATCCCGGCCGAGGCCAACGTCATCGCCTCGGCGGTGTTCTTCCTCGCGATCGCCCTCGTGCTCATCGCGCAGCTGTCGGCGGCGGCGCGGCGACGCCAACTCGCGAAGGCGGGCTAGCGCTCGATCGGGGGATGCCCGCCGCGGTTCAGTCGAGGCTGACGCGCAGGGCGCCCACGGGGGAGTCGCCCGCGAGCACGCGCTCGCTCGTGAGGGTGATGAGCTCGGCGGCGGCGTTGGGGTCGACGGCGCCGACCGAGGCTAGCAGGGAGAGGGCGACGGGCGTCGTGGCCCGCATGGAACCGTCGAGCACCTTCACGGCGACCGCGACACCCTCGGGCGTGCCGATGACGACGAGGCCCTCCGCACCGAGCTTGGCAATGCCACCGAGGCGCTCGATGACGAGGGTGTTGGCGCGGCCCCGGCCGTCGATCGCCCAGGGCTCGGCCGTGACGGCGGTCATGAGCCGCTGAGCCTCAGGGCTCGCCCCTGCGGCGATACTCGCGATAGCGCGAGCGAGCCCGGCGAGCGAGGTCGCGTGCAGCGGGGCGGCGCAGCCGTCGTGGGCGGTGCGGTGCACTGCCTCGCCGGTCAGCCGCGCGACCGTCTCGACGACGTGGCGCTGCACCGGATGTGCGAGGTCGAGGTAGTGGGCCGGGTCGCCCTCGGCGGCATCGCTCGCGCGCAGGAAGCCCGCGTGCTTGCCTGAGCAGTTCATCGTGATGCGGCTCGGCGTCAGGCCAGTGGCCTGGCGCGCGGCACGCTCGGCGGCACCGAGGGGCCACTGGGCGGGGCATTGCAGGGCGCGCTCGTCGCGCCCGTCGTCGCGCAGCATCCGTTCGATGACGGCGAGGTGCTCGGGGCTACCGCAGTGGCTCGCTGTCGTCAGCACGAGCTCGTCATCGGCGAAGCGGGCGCCGAGCTCGAGCATGGCGATCGCCTGCAGCGGCTTGAGCGTCGAGCGCGGGTAGACGCTCGCGCGCACGTTGCCGACGGCGCGCAGCACGGTGCCCGAGGCGTCAACGACCGCGGCGGCGCCGAGGTGCCTCGACTCGATGAGCCCCTCGCGGTCGAGGTGGGCGAGCTCGACCGAGCCCGCGGCGTCGAGCGGGTGCCGCGCGACGCCCGTGCCGCCTGCCATCGTGCGCGTCAGGCCGAGAGGGCGGCGTCGAGCACGTCGACGGCCTCGCGTAGCAGCGACTCGCTGATCGTGAGCGGGGGGAGGAAGCGGATGACGTTGCCGTAGCTGCCGGCGCTCAACAGCAGTACGCCCTGCTGGGCCGCGGCGGCGATCGCGCGCGCGACGATCGCGGCGTCGGGCTCGTGGGTCTCGGGGTCGACGAACTCGACGGCGATCATCGCACCGATGCCGCGCACCTCGCCGATGCTCGGGTGCTTCGCGCGCAGTCCCTCGAGTAGGGGCTTCAGCACCGACTCGATGTGTCGCGCCGCGCCGAGCAGGTCGCGCTGCTCGATCTGCTCGAAGACGGCGATGGCCGCCGCGCACGCGACGGGGTTGCCGCCGTAGGTGCCCCCGAGTCCGCCGGCGTGCGAGGCGTCCATGATCTCAGCGCGACCGACGACACCTGCGAGCACCATGCCACCCGCGATGCCCTTGGCCGTCGTGATCATGTCGGGCACGAGGCCGAAATGCTCGCTCGCGTAGTAGGCGCCCGTGCGGCCGGCGCCGGATTGCACCTCGTCGGCGATGAAGACGACACCGTTCTCGGTGCACCACTGCTGCAGCGCGAGCAGGTAGCCATCGGCGGGCACGATGAAGCCGCCCTCGCCCTGGATGGGCTCGGCGACGAGGCAGGAGAGGTCGGCCGCGCCGACGCGCTTCTCGAGGTACGAGATGGTGCGCTTCGCGGCCTCGGCACCCGAGAGTCCGTCGTGGAAGGGGTACGAGTTCGGGGCGTGGTAGATGCTGCCCGCGAAAGGGCCGAAGCCCTGGTTGTACGGCATGGCCTTGAAGTTCATGGCCATCGTGAGGTTCGTGCGGCCGTGGTAGCCATGGTCGAGCACGGCGACGCCCGTGCGCCCTGTGTGCTTGCGCGCAATCTTGACGGCGTTTTCGAGCGCCTCGGCGCCCGAGTTGACGAGCACGACCTTCTTGACGTGGTCGCCGGGGGTGTGCTGCACGAGTAGCTCGGCGACGCGCACGTACTGCTCTTAAGGGGTCACGGCAAAGAGCGTGTGCGTGACGCGCGCAACCTGCTCCTGCACCGCGGCGACGACGGCGTCGTTCGTGTGGCCGGCGCCCATGACGCCGATGCCGCCGCCGAGGTCGATGAAGTGATTGCCGTCGACGTCAACGACGATCGCGTCGTGGGCGCGCTCGATGTAGACGGGCAGGGTCGTGCTGACACCCGCGCTCACGACGGCGAGGCGGCGCTCGTGCAGGGCTTGCGACCGAGGCCCGGGTACCGCGGTGACGATGCGACGCTCCTGGGCCACAGAGGCGGGTGCAGAGGGGGCGGCGAGCGGCGACGCGGGCGCTTCTGCAGGAGCGGAAAGGGTGTCTGTCATGGTGGGATGAGTGTACTCCCGGCCTCTGCGCCGGGCCCTGGAGCGACGGGAGCCCCGCATGCACGACCAGCACCGCTACGCGGTCGCCATCGAGTGGACGGGCGACCGAGGCGAGGGCACGGCGACGTACCGCTCCTACGGTCGCGACCACCGCATCCATGCCGAGGGCAAGCGCCATGAGATCGCGGGGTCGAGCGATCGCGTCTTCCGCGGCGATGCCGACCGCTGGAACCCCGAGGAGATGGTGATCGCGGCCCTCGCGCAGTGCCACATGCTCAGCTACCTGCACGTCGCCGCGGTGAACGGCATCGTCGTCGTCGGCTATGCCGACGAGGCGACGGGCACGCTGCGGCAGGAGGGTGACGGCGGGCGGCTGATCGAGGCGACGCTGCGGCCCGTCGTGACGCTCGCCGAGCATCATGACGAAGCGGATGCGCACCGGGCCGAGGCGCTGCATCATCGGGCGAGCGAGCTGTGCTTCATCGCGAACTCGGTGAGCTTCCCCGTGCACCACGAACCCACGACCCTGCGAGCGGGTGCGGCGGCGTAGAGCCGAGTCCAAGTCGGGCCATGAGAGACTGGGGGTTTCGTGCCCGTTCCATCGTGAGGACTCTCCCGTGCGCCGCCGTTCCGCCCTGCTCCCCTTCGCCCTCAGCGCCGCCCTGCTCGTCGTGCTCAGCGCATGCGTTCCCGGTGGCACCGCGCCCGCCAATGGCACATGCGCCCCCTCGGGCGCGGCATCCGACGCCGTGAGCGTCAACGGGGCGTTCGGGAGCGTGCCCTCGATCGAGTTCGAGGGTCCGCTGACCTCTGAAACCACCGAGCGCACCGTACTTCAGCAGGGCGAGGGCGACGCCGCGACCAACGGTGACACCGTCGTCATCGAGTACACGGTGCTCAACGGCGAGTCGGGTGCCGAGCTCGCGACTACGGGCTTCACCGGCGAGAACGCTGAGCGCTTCCCGATCGACACCGAGAGCGAGCAGCTCGTCGGCTTCTCGCTGCTGCTCGACTGCGCAACCCCCGGCACGCGCCTGGCGGGCGTCATCCCGCCCGCCGACGGCTTCGGCGACCAAGGTGTTCCCGAGCTCGGGCTCACGGGTACGGAGTCGCTCATCTTCGTCATCGACGTCGTGAGCATCGTCCCGCCGCCCCTCGAGCGCGCCGAGGGCGAACCGCAAGAGGCGCCCGAAGGCTTCCCGACCGTCGAACTCGCCGAGAACGGCGCGCCCACGATCACGCTGCCCGAGGGCGAGCCGTTCAGCGAGTTCGACCTCGCCGTGCTCATCCTCGGCGACGGCCCCGTGGTGGAGGACGGCCAGACGGTGACCGTGCAGTACACGGGCCTCAACTGGAACACCGGTGAGATCTTCGACTCGAGCTGGGAGCGCGGCGTGCCGGCCGACTTCCCGACGAGCGGCGTCATCCAGGGCTTCCGCGACGCGCTCGTCGGCCAGACCGTGGGCTCGCAGGTCATCGCGATCATCCCGCCCGACCTCGGCTACGGCCCCTCGGGCGGCACGCCCGACGGCTCGATCGGCCCGGACGACGTCATCGTCTTCGTCGTCGACATCCTCGCGGTCTCGTAGCGCACGAGATGCTCCACGTGCGTCGGGCATGATGAACACCATGCGCGACATCATCGTTCTGGGGTCAACGGGCTCGATCGGCGTGCAGGCGCTCGAGGTCATCGCCGCCAACCCGAATCGGTTCCGCGTGGTGGGGCTCGCGGCGGGGCGCAACCGCGAGCTCGTCGAGGCCCAGGCGCGGGCTCACTCCGTGGAGCACGTCGCCCTCGGCGCCGAGGCCGCGGCCCAGCTCGTGCGGGATGTCGACTGCGATGTCGTGCTCAACGGCATCACCGGGTCGGTCGGGCTCGCGCCGACGCTTGCGGCGCTGAAGGCGGGGCGCATCCTGGCCCTCGCGAACAAGGAGAGCCTCATTGTCGGCGGCTCGATCGTGACCTCGCTCGCCGCGCCCGGGCAGATCGTGCCGGTCGACAGCGAGCACTCCGCGATCGCCCAGGCGCTGCTCGCGGGCGAGCACCATGAGGTGCGGCGGCTCGTCCTCACGGCGAGCGGCGGGCCCTTCCGCGGCCGCTCGCGGGAGTCGCTCGAGGGCGTCACGCCCGCCGAGGCGCTCGCGCACCCCACGTGGAACATGGGCACGGTCATCACGACGAATTCGTCGACCCTCGTCAACAAGGGGCTCGAGATCATCGAGGCCCACTTGCTCTTCTCCGTGCCCTACGACCGCATCGAGGTCACGGTGCACCCGCAGTCAATCGTGCACTCGATGGTCGAGTTCGTCGACGGCTCGACGATCGCGCAGTGCTCGCCGCCCGACATGCGCCTGCCGATCTCGCTCGGGCTCGACTGGCCGCACCGCGTCGCGGGCGCGGGGACGCCGCTGGATTGGAGCACGGCATCCGCCTGGACCTTCGCGCCGCTCGACGACAAGGCCTTCCCGGCGGTCTCCCTCGCGAAGCGCGTGGGGAAGGCGGGTGCGACCTTCCCGGCCGTGTTCAACGCCGCGAACGAGCAGGCGGTGCACGCCTTCCACGACGGCGCTCTCGGCTACCTCGACATCGTCGACACCGTGCGCGCGGTCGTCGACCGGCACGAGCCGCACCCCATGACGCTCGAGGGCGTGCTCGCCGCCGAAGACTGGGCCCGCCGCGAGGCCGACGCGCTCATCGCGGCCGCGTAGCTCGCGCCCAGCCCCTCCTGGGTGACCGGCGCTAGAGTGACCGCTCGTGGAGACCGTGCTGCTGTACATCGTCGGCATCCTTGTCGTGGTCGTCGGCCTCATGGTGTCGATCGCCCTGCACGAGCTGGGGCACTTCGTGCCCGCGAAGCTGTTCGGCGTTCGGGTGGGCCAGTTCATGATCGGCTTCGGGCGCACGATCGTCTCGTGGCGCCGCGGCGAGACCGAGTTCGGGTTCAAGTGGATCCCCCTCGGTGGCTACATCTCGATGGCGGGCATGTACCCGCCGGTCGCGGGGCAGCGAGCGCGCACCGCCTCGACGGGCTTCTTCGACACGCTCGTGCAAGACGCGCGAAGCGCCTCGGCCGACACGATCCCCGAAGGCGAAGAGCACCGCACCTTCTACCGGCTGCCGGTCGGCAAGCGCGTCATCATCATGGTCGGCGGCCCGGTCATGAACCTCGTCATCGCGATCGTGCTCTACGCCGTCGTTCTCATGGGCTTCGGGGTCGCGCAGCCGTCGACGACCCTCGGGAGCGTCAACGAGTGCGTGCTGCCCGCGACGAGCGAGCGCCAGGAGTGCGCGCCGGGCGACCCGCTGGCTCCGGGGGCCGAGGCGGGCCTGCAGCCGGGCGACCGCATCGTGGCGATCGAGGGCGAGCAGATCGATTCGTGGGATACCGTGCTCGCGGTCGTGCGCGAGGCCGCGGGCGAGCCGCTTGCGGTCGAGGTCGAGCGCGACGGCGCCGCGGTGCGCACGAGCGTCACGCCCCTGCTGACCGAGCGCTACGTGCTTGACGATCGCGGCCGCATCGCCGAGGGCGCCGACGGCGAGCCTCTGACCCAGCAGGTGGGCTTTATCGGCATCGCCCCCGCCTACGAGACCGTGCAGCAGCCGGTGACGGCGGTTCTCCCGGCGGTCGGCGACAACATCTCGGCGGTCGTCGGCATCTTTCTCAATCTGCCGCAGCGCATGATCGACGTCGCCGAGGCGGCGTTCGGGCCCCAGGAGCGAGACCCGAACGGCCCCATCAGCGTCGTCGGCGTCGGCCGCATCGCGGGCGAGATCGCGAGCATCGACACGATCCCGGTGCTCGAGCGCGTGTCGTTCCTCACCGGCCTGCTCGCCTCGCTCAACGTGGCACTCTTCGTGCTCAACCTCATCCCGCTCCTGCCGCTCGACGGCGGCCACGTCGCGGGCGCGCTGTGGGAGGGGCTGCGGCGCTGGTTCGCGAAACTGCGCGGCAAGCCCGACCCGGGGCCCATCGACACCGCGAAGCTCGTGCCGATCACGCTCGCGGTCGTGCTCGTGCTCGGGCTCATGAGCGCGCTGCTCATCTACGCCGACATCGTCAAGCCCGTCACGCTCTTCTAGCGAGCGTCGCCGGTGACGAGACGCGGTCAGCCGCGGGTCGTACACTGGCAATCGTGCCCGCTGTGAATCTCGGAATGCCCAAGGTCCCTGAGACCCTCGCCCCTCGCCGCACCACCCGTCAGATCAAGGTCGGCAAGGTCATGGTGGGCAGCGACCACCCGGTGAGCGTCCAGTCGATGACGACGACGCCGACGACCGACATCAACGCGACGCTGCAGCAGATCGCCGAGCTCACGGCCACGGGCTGCGACATCGTGCGCGTCGCGGTGCCGAGCCAGGACGACGCGGATGTGCTGCACATCATCGCGAAGAAGAGCCAGATCCCGGTCATCGCCGACATCCACTTCCAGCCGAAGTACGTCTTCCAGGCCATCGATGCCGGCTGCGCCGCGGTGCGCGTCAACCCCGGTAACATCCGCAAGTTCGACGACCAGATCGCCGAGATCGCCAAGCGGGCGAAAGACGCGGGCGTGAGCATCCGCATCGGCGTGAACGCCGGCTCGCTCGACCCGCGCCTGCTGCAGAAGTACGGCAAGCCGACCGCCGAGGCCCTCGTCGAGAGCGCGGTGTGGGAGGCGAGCCTGTTCGAGGAGCACGACTTCCACGACTTCAAGATCTCGGTCAAGCACAACGATCCGATCGTCATGGTCAAGGCCTACCGTCAGCTTGCTGAGCGCGGCGACTGGCCGCTGCACCTCGGCGTCACCGAAGCCGGCCCCGCCTTCCAGGGCACGATCAAGAGTGCGACGGCCTTCGGCATCCTGCTCGGCGAAGGCATCGGCGACACCATCCGCGTCTCGCTCTCGGCCCCGCCGGTGGAGGAGGTCAAGGTCGGCCTCAAGATTCTCGAAAGCCTCAACTTGCGCGAGCGCAAGCTCGAGATCGTGTCGTGCCCCTCGTGCGGCCGCGCACAGGTCGACGTGTACACGCTCGCGGAAGACGTGACGAAGGGCCTTGAGGGCATGACCGTGCCGCTTCGCGTCGCCGTCATGGGTTGCGTCGTGAACGGACCGGGTGAGGCCCGCGAGGCCGACCTCGGCGTGGCCTCCGGCAACGGTAAGGGCCAGATCTTCGTCAAGGGCGAGGTCATCAAGACCGTGCCCGAGAGCGAGATCGTGGCAACCCTCATCGAAGAGGCCAATCGCCTCGCCGCGTCGATGCCGGATGCCCCGGTCGGGTCGCCCGAAGTCGTCACCGCGCGATAAGTGAGCGGGCATGTCCCCCTATCGGGGGACTGACCCCCGATCGACGGCCGTCAGTAGGCTGGCAACGACGGCTGGGGGAGCCGACTGACGGTACCGGGGGGCGGTGCACGACTCGCGAGGGTTGATCAGGGGGGTCTTCCGCTGTGCGGGTTTCCCGTCGCGCGACGCTTCGCGCAACGGGAAGGGCCTGCGAGCGATCCAAGCCCCCCTTGCCATCGCTCGCAGGCCCGTTTCCATTGTGCCGCAGTCGGGCGCGGGTCTTCCGAAGAATTTTCATCGGGATGCGCCCCGGTAGTCTGACCGGGTGACCACGCGCCTCTCGCAGCTCTTCCTTCGCACCCTCCGCGACGACCCGGCCGACGCCGAGGTCGCCAGCCACCGGTTGCTCGTGCGGGCCGGCTACATCCGCCGTCAGGCCCCCGGCGTCTTCGCCTGGCTGCCGCTCGGCCTCAAGGTGCGCCGTCGCATCGAGGCCGTTATCCGGGAAGAGATGGCGAACGCCGGAGCGCAAGAGGTGCACTTCCCCGCCCTCCTGCCCCGCGAGCCCTACGAGGCCACCGGGAGATGGGAGGAGTACGGCGACGGCATCTTCCGGTTGAAAGACCGCCGCGGGGCCGACTACCTGCTCGCCCCGACGCACGAAGAGGTATTCACCCTCCTGGTGAAAGACCTCTACAGCAGCTACAAAGACCTGCCGCTCGCGATCTACCAGATCCAAGACAAGTACCGTGATGAGGCCCGCCCGCGGGCCGGCCTATTGCGCGGTCGCGAGTTCTCGATGAAAGACGCGTACTCGTTCGATTACACCGACGCCGGGCTCGACGCGGCCTACCAGGCGCAGCGCGACGCCTACGAGCGCATCTTCACGCGGCTCGGGCTCGAGTACGTCATCGTGCAGGCCGACGCGGGCGCCATGGGCGGCTCGCGCAGCGAGGAGTTCTTACACCCCACGCCCATCGGCGAAGACACCTTCGTGCGGTCGGCCGCGGGCTACGCGGCCAACGTCGAGGCCTACCGCGTGCCCGTCTCCGAGCCGGTCGACGCCTCGGGCGAGCCCGCGGCGGTCATCCACGATTCGCCTGCGACGCCCACGATCGCGACGCTCGTCGCGCTCTCGAACGAGCGCTACCCGCGCGCCGACCGGCCGTGGGCGGCCGGCGACACGCTCAAGAACGTCGTGCTGCGCCTGACCCACCTCGACGGCACGCGCGAGCTCGTCATCGTCGGCGTGCCCGGTGACCGCGAGGTCGACATGAAGCGCGCCGAGGTGGCCTTCGCGCCCGCGGCCGTCGAGGCCGCGACCGATGACGACTTCGCGGCCGCGAAGGGCCTCGTGAAGGGCTACATCGGGCCCTGGGGTCCGAGCGGCCCGGTACTGGGCGAGACCTCGGCCACGGGCATCCGGTACCTGCTCGACCCTCGCGTGGGTGACGGCACCGCGTGGATTACGGGCGCCAACGAATCCGAGAAGCACGTCTACCACCTCGTCGCCGGGCGCGACTTCGTCGGTGACGGCCGTGTCGATATCGCGGAGGTGCGCGCGGGCGACCCCGCCCCCGACGGCAGCGGCCCGGTCGAGCTCGCGCGCGGCATGGAGATCGGGCACGTGTTCCAGCTCGGCCGCAAGTACGCTGAGGCGCTCGGGCTGCAGGTGCTCGACGAGAACGGCACGCTCGTGACGGTGACGATGGGCTCGTACGGCATCGGCGTCACGCGCATCCTCGCCGTCATCGCCGAGAACGCCCACGACGAGAAGGGCCTGATCTGGCCGCGCGAGGTCGCGCCGTTCGACGTGCACGTCGTCGCCGCGGGCCGCGACGAGCTCGCCTACACGGTCGCCGAGTCGCTCGTGAGCGAGCTCGACGGCCTCGGTTTCGACACCCTCTACGACGACCGGCCGAAGGTCTCGCCGGGCGTGAAGTTCGGTGACGCCGAGCTCGTCGGCGTGCCGCTCGTCGTCGTCGTCGGCCGCGGGGCCGCCGATGGCATCGTCGAGTTCTGGAACCGCTCTACGGGCGAGCGCTCGGAGATCGCGCTGCACGAGGTCGTCGCGCAGCTCCGCGCCGCGCGCTGAACCGGGCACGCGGCCCGCGGGGGTCGGGTATCGTGGGGGCTCGCACCGCGTGCACCACGGTCGGCCGCGCGGTCTCAACCGAATAGCGGAGGTACCCCACGTGGACATCGACCTGAGCATCCTGAGGATGATGGAGCGCGAGCGGGAGATCCCGTTCGACGAGCTCGTGCAGATCATCGAGCAGGCCATCCTCACGGCCTACCTCAAGCACACCGACCACGATGAGCCGCGCGACGCCGAGCAGCCGCAACCGCGCGTCGAGCTCGATCGCAAGACCGGTCACGTCACGGTGTATGTGCCCGAGTTCGATGACGAGGGGATGCTCATCGGGGAGGCTCCCGACAGCCCCGACGACTTCGGCCGCATCGCCGCTTTCGCGGCGAAGCAGGTCATCAACCAGCGCTTGCGCGACATCGGCGACGACCGCGTGCTCGGCGAGTTCAAGGGGCGCGAGGGCGACATCGTCGCGGGCGTTATCCAGCAGGGCCCGAACCCGCGCATGATCCACATCGACCTCGGGGCGGTCGAGGCGATCCTGCCGCCGGAAGAGCAGGTGCCGGGCGAGGAATACACGCATGGCAGCCGCATCCGCGTCTATGTCACGAGCGTCGCGAAGGGGCTCAAGGGTCCGCAGATCACGGTCAGCCGCACACACCCCTCGCTCGTGCGCAAGCTCTTCGCGCTCGAGGTGCCCGAGATCGCCAACGGCATCGTCGAGATCACGGCGCTCGCGCGTGAGGCGGGCCACCGCACGAAGATCGCGGTGCGTTCGCTCGAGCCCGACGTCAACGCGAAGGGTGCCTGCATCGGCGAGCTCGGGCAGCGCGTGCGCGCGGTCACCGCAGAGCTGGGGGCCGAGAAGATCGACATCGTCGACCACAGCGACGACCTCGCGACCTTCGTGGCCAACGCGCTGTCGCCCGCGAAGGTGTCGAGCGCGTTCGTCATCGACCCCGCGACGAAGGCCGTGCGGGCCCTCGTGCCCGACTACCAGCTCTCTCTCGCGATCGGCAAGGAGGGCCAGAACGCCCGCCTCGCGGCCAAACTCACTGGCGCGAAGATCGACATCCAACCGGACTCCGTCATGGAGGAGTAGGGCAGGGGCTACAATGGAACCCGTCAGAACCTGCCTCGGCTGTCGCCAGCGCGCACCCCGATCCTCTCTTGTGAGGGTGGTGGCGCGTGACGGAGCGGTCGTGGTGGATGCCCTGGCCCGGTTTCCGGGGCGGGGCGCGTGGGTGCACGGCACTCGCGACTGCGTCGAGACCGCCACCGAGCGGCGGGCCTGGGCCCGCGCGCTGCGGGTGTCGGGCCCTCTCGACGCAGAATCCGTCCTGATGACCATTTCATCGTCCGAAGAAAAGGCTGATCGGCACATGGACAACTAATGAGCGGCTCGAAATGAGTTCCGTCCAGCACTAATGGTCTGCCCCTGTCCGGGTGCAGGCCCAGACAGGAGAATTGTGGCTGCGAAACCACGCGTGCACGAGATCGCAAGCGAGCTCGGTATCGAAAGCAAGGTCGCCCTCGAGAAGCTCAAAGAGCTCGGCGAATTCGTTAAGGGTCCGTCCTCGACGATCGAACCCCCCGTCGCGCGCAAGCTGCGTGCGGCTCTGGAGGCCGAGGGCATCACCGCGCCCAAGGCCCCCGCCGCTCCGGCGGCCAAGGCCCCGGCCAAGCCGGCTCCGGCTCCCGCTCCGACCCCCGCCGCACCGGAGTCCGCGGCCGCCGCTCCCGCGCCGCAGCCCGAGGCCCCGGCGGCGCCCGCCGCAACCAACGCCGATGGTGACGGTGCAGCGCGTCCGGGTGCAGCATCCGGCCAGCCGCGCCCCGGCAACAACCCCTTCGCCTCGCAGCAGGGCATGGCCCGTCCGGGCACGCCCCGCCCTGGCAACAACCCCTTCTCGTCGACGCAGGGCATGCCCCGCCCCGGCGGCGGCGCGATCCCGCGTCCGAGCGCTCCGCGCCCCGGTGCGCCGCGTCCCGGCGCCCCGCGTCCTGACGGCACTGGCCGCCCCGGCGGCCCGCGGGCTCCCTTCCAGCAGCGCACGGGCGGCCCCGGTCGTCCGGCCGGTGCCGGCGGAGGCTTCCGTCCCGGCGGTGCGGGCGGGCCCGGCGGCGCGCCCGGTGGCGGCTTCAGCGGCCCGCGTCCCGGTGGTGGCGGTGGCCGTGGTCGTGGCCCCGGCGGCGGCACGGCCGGTGCCTTCGGGCGTGGCGGCGGCAAGTCGAAGGCCCGCAAGTCGAAGCGGACGAAGCGGCAAGAGTTCGAAATGCGGGAGGCCCCGTCGGTCGGCGGCGTCAGCGTTCCCCGCGGCGACGGCAAGACGGTCATCCGTCTGCGCCAGGGCGCGTCGATTACAGACTTCGCCGACAAGCTCGAGGGCGCCACGGGCATGAGTTGCCCTCCCGGCAACCTCGTGACCGTGCTCTTCCACCTCGGCGAGATGGCCACGGCCACCGAGTCGCTCGACGGCGCGACCTTCGAAGTGCTCGGCGCCGAGCTGGGCTGGCGTATCGAGATCGTCTCGCCCGAAGACGAAGACAAAGAGCTGCTTGAAGGCTTCGACATTGACCTCGATGAGGAAGACGACGAGGAGGACCTCGTCATCCGGCCGCCCGTGGTCACCGTCATGGGCCACGTCGACCACGGAAAGACCAAGCTGCTCGACGCCATTCGCGAGGCGAACGTCGTTGCGGGCGAGGCCGGCGGCATCACGCAGCACATCGGTGCGTACCAGGTCTGGACCGAGCACGAGGGGCTGGAGCGCGCGATCACCTTTATCGACACTCCGGGCCACGAGGCGTTCACCGCCATGCGCGCCCGTGGTGCGCAGGTGACCGACGTCGCCATCCTCGTGGTCGCGGCCGACGACGGCATCATGCCCCAGACGGTCGAGGCGCTCAACCACGCCCAGGCCGCGGGCGTGCCCATCGTCGTCGCGGTCAACAAGGTCGACAAAGAGGGGGCGAATCCCGCCAAGGTGCGCCAGCAGCTCACCGAGTTCGGCCTTGTCGCCGAGGAGTACGGCGGAGACACCATGTTCATGGACGTCTCAGCCCTGCAGAAGCTGGGTATCCGCGAACTGCTGGATGCTGTGCTCCTGACCGCCGACGCCGGTCTCGACCTGCGGGCGAACCCCGCGCGTGATGCCCGCGGTGTCGCGATCGAAGCGAAGCTTGACAAGGGGCGCGGCTCGGTCGCCACGGTGCTCATCCAGGCCGGAACGCTGCGCGTCGGTGACCCGATCGTCGCCGGCACCGCCTACGGCCGCGTGCGCGCGATGACGGACGAGAACGGTGAGAAGGTCGACGAGGCCTATCCCTCGCGTCCGGTACAGGTGCAGGGTCTGTCGAGCGTTCCGCGCGCTGGTGACACCTTCATCGTTACCGACGACGACCGCACCGCGCGTCAGATCGCCGAGAAACGCGAGGCCGCCGAGCGTAACGCCCTGCTGGCCAAGGCGCGCAAGCGCATCAGCCTTGAGGACTTCACGAAGGCCCTCGAAGACGGCAAGGTCGAGTCGCTCAACCTCATCATCAAGGGCGACGTTTCGGGTGCTGTCGAGGCGCTCGAGGAGGCCGTGCTTAAGATTGAGGTGGACGACAGCGTGCAGCTACGCATTATCCACCGCGGCGTGGGTGCCGTCACTGAGAGCGATGTCAACCTGGCGACTATCGACAACGCGATAATCGTGGGCTTCAACGTGCGCCCCGACACGAAGGCGCGCGAGCGGGCTCAGCGCGAGGGCGTCGACATTCGATTCTACTCGGTGATCTATGCCGCTCTGGAGGAGATCGAGAACGCGCTCAAGGGCATGCTGAAGCCCGAGTTCGAAGAGGTGCAGTCGGGTGTCGCCGAGATTCGCGAGATCTTCCGTTCGTCGAAGTTCGGCAACATCGCCGGTGTCATCGTGCGCAGCGGCACGATTACGCGTAACGCCAAGGCGCGGGTCATCCGCGACGGCGTCGTGGTCGGCGACAACCTCGCGATCGAGTCGCTGCGTCGCTTCAAAGACGACGTCACCGAGGTGCGCACCGACTTCGAGGCCGGAATCGGCCTCGGCAAGTTCAACGACATCCAGATCGGTGACGAGATCGAGACCATCGAGATGAAGGAGAAGGTGCGCGCGTAGCGCGTCCTGCGTGCGCGCGTCGCGCGTTCCTTTCGAGCGGCCCGCCGTTCCCTCGGGAGCGGCGGGCCGCATCCCCCGCAGCATCAGCACCAGTCAGGAGCAGCTCATGGCAGGCAACCCCCGCGCCCGCAAGGTCGCCGACCGCATCAAAGAGGTCGTCGCGCAGCGGCTCGACAAGGGCCTGCGCGACCCGCGCCTGGGTTTCGTGACGATCACCGACGTGCAGGTGACGGGCGACCTGCAGCACGCCTCGATCTTCTACACCGTGCTCGGCACCGAGCAGGAGCGCGACGACAGCGCGACGGCCCTCGCGGCGGCGACGGGGATGCTGCGCACCGAGGTCGGGCGCAACCTCAACACGCGCCTCACCCCGACGATCGAGTTCATCCTCGACGGCATCCCCGAGAACGCGGCCTCGATCGAGGCGCTGCTGCGCGAGGCGCGCGAGCGCGATGCCGCGACCGAGTCGCTCGCGGCGACCGCCGAGTACGCCGGCGACCCCGACCCCTACGTCAAGCCGCGCGACGTCGATGCCGAGCTCGATGAGCTCGACGCGGACGAGGACGTCGAGGACGACGACGAGGACAACGCGGCCCGCTAAGCGGGTTGTTGCGCAGGACTCGCTACGGCTTCGGCCCGAGGTCGATCGACGCGGTCGAGAAGACCGCGATCGCCGAGAAGACGATGCCAGGGAGCACCACGAGGGCGGCAAAGAACGAGAACAGCGCGACGGTGAACTTCTCGGTGCGCGTGAAACTCTCGCGCGGGAGGCTCTCGGGGGTCGCGGCGTTCGTCATGGGATCCTCCGGGTCGGGGCCTGCACTGGCCTCATGATACCGAGCCTGGCAGGGAGAACCCCTCCTCGGGCGACCCGATCGCGAGGCCGTCGGCGAGCAGGCCCGCGAGTGCCCGCTCGCGCTGCACGGCGTCGGTCCAGAGCGACTCGATGACATCGGCCAGCACGGGGGTGTCGCTGTGCCGCAGCTCGCGCATGATGAGCCCGCGCACCTGCCGATCGCTGCCCTCGAAGCGCGCCTGCCGCGGGGCCGCCGGGCCCTCGTAGTCGGGGTAGCCGGCCGCGCGCCAGGCGCACAGCTCGGCGATCGGGCAGGTCTCGCACCGCGGGGCGCGCGCGACGCACACGGTCTGGCCGAGCTCCATCGCACCGGCGTTGAACGCCCGCGCCTCGGCGGGGTCGCTCGGCAGCAGCGCCTGCATCGCGGCGAGGTCGGCGCGCGTGCGGGCGGGCCCGGCCTCGCCCTGGCCCGCGACCGCGCGGGCCAGCACCCGGCGCGTGTTGACGTCGACGACGGGCACCGGCTGCCCGTAGGCGAACGCGGCGACGGCGCGGGCGGTGTAGTCGCCGATTCCGGGGAGGGCGAGCAGGGCATCCACGTCATCGGGCACGACGCCACCGTGCCGCTCGCTGATCGCGACGGCTGCGGCGTGCAGCGCGAGGGCGCGGCGCGGGTAGCCGAGGCGGTCCCATGCGCGCACGGCCTCGGCGGGGGAGTCGGCGGCGAGCGCGTCGGGGCTCGGCCAGCGCGCGAGCCACTGCTCGAGCCGCGGGATCACGCGCGCGACGGGCGTCTGCTGCAGCATGATCTCGCTCACGAGCGTGCCCCACGCGCTGAACCCGAGCCGTCGCCACGGCAGGTCGCGCGCGTTCGCGGCGAACCATGCGATCACTCGGGGCGCGATGCCCTGCTGACCCCGCCCGTCACTCCCCACCACGCCCTCACTCTACGTCCCCCACTTTCTTCCAGATCTGGGGCAAAAGGGCGTATCTGCGCGCGGGTTCAGCCGTTCTGGGGCAAATCTGGGCAGCCGCGCGCAGGGTGGGCAGCCGCGCGCGGGGCGGTCCACGCCACGGAGGGTGGGCACAGGGGTGGCGGGGCAACTCTCAGCGCGCGCCCCTAGCGTTGCGGCATGAAGATGCTCGTCACCGGGGCCACTGGCTACATCGGCGGCCGACTCGTGCCGCGCTTGCTCGAGGCCGGCCACGAGGTGCGCGTGTTCGTGCGCGACCCCGTGCGGCTGCGCGACGTGCCGTGGGCCGATCAGGTCGAGGTCTCGACGGGCGATCTCGCGAGCGCGGCAGACGTCGCGCGCGCCATGGTCGGCATCGAGGTGCTCTACTACCTCGTGCACTCCATGAGCAGCACGGGTGATTTCGAGCGCACCGAGCGGCACGTGGCATCCACCGTTGCGACGGCGGCCGCGGCGGCGACGGTGGGCCGCATCGTCTACCTCGGCGGGCTGCATCCCGAGGGCAAGCTGTCGCCCCACCTGCGCAGCCGCAAAGAGGTCGGCGACATCCTCATGGCGAGCGGCGTGCCGACGGCGGCGCTGCAGGCGGGCGTCGTGATCGGCTCGGGCTCGGCGAGCTTCGAGATGATCCGGCACCTCACCGAGGTGCTGCCCTACATGCCGGCGCCGAAATGGGTGCGCAATTTCATCCAGCCGATCGCGGTGCGGGATGTTCTCCACTACCTCGTCGGCGCGGCGACCCTGCCAGCCGAGGTCAACCGCGCCTTCGATATCGGCGGCCCCGACGTGCTGCGCTACGGCCAGATGATGAACGGCTACGCGGTCGAGGCCGGGCTCAAGCAGCGGCCCATCGCGAGCCTGCCCGTACTGACCCCGTACCTCGCGAGCCAGTGGGTCAACCTCGTCACGCCCATCCCGCGCGCGCTCGCCGTGCCGATCATCTCGAGCCTGCAGTACGACGCGATCTGCACCGAGCACGATATCGATGTGTTTCTCGATCCGCCCGCCGCGGGGCTCACGGGCTACCGTCGCGCGGTGCGCTACGCCCTGGCGAAGATGCGCGAGGGCGAGGTCGAGACGACCTGGCAGAACGCGACCGTGCGCGGCGCGCCGAGCGACCTGCTGCCGAGCGACCCCGACTGGAGCGGCCACACCGTCTACACCGATCGGCAGGAGGCCGACTCCTCCGCACCGCCCGAGGCGCTCTGGCGTGTGGTCGAGGGCATCGGCGGCGATAACGGCTGGTACTCGCTGCCCGTCGCGTGGGCGGCCCGTGGCTGGCTCGACAAGCTTGTCGGGGGAGTGGGGCTTCGCCGCGGCCGGCGCGACCCCGACCGGCTCGCTCCCGGTGAGGCCGTCGACTTCTGGCGCGTCGAGACGCTCGACAGAGGGCGGTTCCTGCGCCTGCGGGCCGAGATGAAGGTGCCGGGCCGCGCGTGGCTCGAGTTCACCGTCGAGCCGCGCCCCGGTGGTGGCTCTCGGCTCATCCAGCGCGCGGTGTTCTTCCCGAGCGGGCTCGGGGGCCGATTGTACTGGGCCGCGGTGTTCCCCTTCCACGGCATCATCTTCAGCGGCATGGCGACGACGATCGCCACGACGGCCGCGACACGGATTCAGGTCACGAAACGGTAACGGCTGCGCTAGAGTAACGGCACCGCAACGACGCGGTACCCGTCACCCCGGAAGCAGTGCCGATGCCACGACCTCGTGCGAGCGCCCGCCGGTACTCGGTGCGCCGCACCACGGCCGCCTTCGTCGCCAGCATCGCCCTCGTCGCCGTTCTCGCGATCGACCACACCGCCGCGACCGTCTACGCCGCCCAGCCGCTCGGCTCGCTCGGCCTCAACGACGGCGTGCCCCTGACGATTGCCCACCGCGGCGACCCGGCCGCGGCACCCGAGAACACGATGCCCGCCTTCGAGGCCGCGCTCGCGAGCGGCGCCGAGGTGATCGAGCTCGACCTGCGCATGACCGCCGATGAGCAGACCGTGGTCTTCCACGACGAGCTGCTCGACCGTACGACGAACGGCTCGGGCCCGCTCGCCGAGCGCACTCTCGCTGAGCTACGGGTGCTCGATGCGGGCGGCTGGTACGGCAGCGCGTGGGTCGGCACGCGCATCCCGACCTTCGACGAGTTCCTGCCGCTGCTGCAGGGCTCGAAGGTGCGCGCGCTCATCGAGCTCAAGGGGCTGTGGACGGTGGATGCGCTGCGCCCGATCATCGCTGGCATCTACCGCTACGGGGTGCAAGGTCGCGTGGTACTCGCGAGCTTCGAGCTGCCGACCCTGCTTGAGCTGTGGCGCGAGGCACCCTCGCTGCCCCGCGCGGTGATCGTGCGGCGCCTGCCCGACGACCCCGTCGACCTCGCGGCATCCGTTGGGGCCTCGACGGTCGTGACGAGTCTGCGGTCATTCACCGTCGACCCCGAGGCGGCCAACCTGCTGCAGCGCTCGGGCTTCACCGTCATCGTGTACACCCTTAATCGCGACGACCTGTGGCACCAGGCGCTCGATCTCGGCGTCGACGGCGTGGTCACGGATGCCCCGCGCCGGCTCGCCAGCGGTTACGGCGCCCTGCAGGGCTGAGGGCCCCCGCGGCGAGGAGCAGCCGGTCGAGGGCAGCCGGTCGAGGGCAGCCGGTCTAGCGCCGCCGCAGCAGCGCCGCGTAGGTGTCGACGCCCTCGAGGAAGGCGCTCACGCGGATGCGCTCGTCCTTCGCGTGCAGGCACGCCCGCTCGGCGGCGCTCAGTCGGAACGGCGTGAACCGGTAGACGTGCTCGCTGATCGCTGTGAAGAAGCGCGCGTCGCTCGCCTGCATCATGACGTAGGGGCTCACGAGCAGCCCGGGGTGCGACTCGTGCAGCGCCGCCACGAGGTCGTCCCACGCGGGGCCCTCGGCGGGCGAGACGGGCGAGGGCTCGCTCGGCTGCCGCACCTCGATGCCCACGAGCTCGTCGTCGATCGCGCGACGCACCTCGTCGACCGCCTCGGCGACGTTCGACCAGGGCGCAATGCGCATGTTGATGGTCGCCTCGGCGTGCTCTGGCAGGGCGTTCGCGGCATGGCCCGCGTGCAACTCGGTGACCGCGCGCGTCGTGCGCAGCAGCGCCGTGATCTCGGCACCGCGCCGGAGCAGCGCCCGCACGACGAGCGGTGCGAACAGGTCGACGCGCGTGAACACGAACCGTAGCGGCTGCCGGGCGCGCGCGCCGAGCGTGCGGATCATGCGCCGCATCGTGGGGTCCAGCCGCGCTCGCGCGGGGGAGCCGTTGAGGCGCAGGATCGTGCGGGCGAGCCGTTCGGTCGCGGCGAACGGCGGAGGGCTCGCGGCGTGGCCTCCCTGCTGCTCGACGCGCAACCTAAGGGTGGTGATGCCCTTCTCGGTGACGCCGATGAGCGCGAAGGGCTCGTCGAGCCCCGGGAAGGCACCCTGCACGATCGCTCCGCCCTCGTCGAGCACGAGCGCCGAGCGGATTCCGCGGTCGTGTAGCAGGGCGACGGCCGCACGGGCGTCCTCGCCCGCGACCTCCTCGTCGCCGCCGAACGACAGCAGCACGTCGTGCCGCGGCGTGAAGCCCTCGGCGAGCAGGCGGTCGACCGCCTCAAGCACGGCGACGAGCGCGCCCTTGTCGTCGATCGCGCCGCGACCCCAGACGACCGGTTCGCCCTCGAACTCGACGAGCCTGGCCGCGAACGGCGGGTGCCGCCAGCCCTCGTCGGTCGCGGGCACGACGTCGCTGTGCGCCAGAAGCACCGTGGGGGTGGATGCTCCCGCCGGGTCGGTTCCGCGCCAGCGGTAGAGCAGCCCGCGCGCGCCGACGCTCTCGCGCTTGAGCTGCGCGTGCACGCGCGGGTAGAGGCGCTCGACCTCGGCCGTGAAGCGCGCGAAGGGCTCCGGGTCGGTGCGCGGGCCGGGGCCGCTCGACGGGCGCGAGATCGTGGGGATGCGCACGAGCGCGCGCAACCGCTCGACAGCGCGGGCGTCGGCATCGGCATCCCGCTGCGGCGCGCTCTCGATCATGGTGCCCAGACTACGGCGGCCCTCGTGACGAGGGGCCGTCACCCGGTAGCGTTCGACTATGCGCCGACTCGTGCTGGGCCTCGTGGCGGGCGCCGTGCTGCTCGCCCTCGTCATCACCGCGCTCGTGCTGAGCCTCGGCCGGGCGGGGGCGCCCGTGCTCGCGAGCGGCGCTGCCGAGAACGCGGGCTCGTTCTCGGGCGCCGCCCAGCGCACGGCCCCGTTGCAGGCCGTGACGGGCGGGGCGCTCCGCACGGGGGTTGACGACTTCACCTTCGACTCGTTCGATGTCGAGTACCGACTGGGTCGTGACGCCGAGGGCCACGCGACGTTGCTGACGACCGAGACGCTCGTCGCCCGGTTCCCCGATTTCGACCAGAATCGCGGCATCCGCCGATCGCTACCCGCCACCTACCAGGGGCACACCACCCAGCTGACCGTCGTCTCGGTGACCGATGGCGATGGTGAGCCGCGCCGCTTCGAGGTCGAGTACGGCTCGGGCGTCGTGAACGTCGTCGCCGCGGTGCCCGAGGGGCAGTTCGTGCGCGGCGAGCAGACCTACGTCATCACCTATGCGCAGCGCGATGTCGTCGACTACTTCGCGAGCTCGAACGCCGAAGAGTTCTACTGGAACCTCACGGGCACCGATTGGGCACAGCCCTTCGCGCGCGTCTCGGGCCGCGTGGTGCTCAACGATGGCCTGGGTAGCGCGCTGCTCGACCAAGACGCCTGCTACCGCGGCTACGCCGGCTCGACCGAGCGCTGCGCGATCACCCGCACGGGCGACACCTTCGCCGTGGAAGAGCTCGCGATCGGGCCGTACCAGACCGTGACGATCGCGATCGGCTTCGCGCCGGGCACCTTCACGCTCTTCGACACCTCGTACCTCGCGACGCCGTGGGCCTGGGTGCAGTTGCTCGGGGTGGCCATCGCGGTCGGCGGAGCAGTCGGGGCGATCGTGCTTCGCCTGACCCGCTATCGCGACGCCGAGGGCCGCCCCGTCATCGTCGCCGAGTACGTGCCGCCGCGCGGCCTGAGCCTGCTCGAGGCGGCCGTGCTCACGCGCCGGAAGCCGCGGGCCGTCGCGAGCCAGCTCGTCGACTTCGCCGTGCGCGGCGTGATCACGATCATCGAGACCCCCGCCACGTGGTTCCGCTGGCGCGATTCGTGGATGCTCCGCCTCGAGTCCACCGCCGGCGTCGAGGGCGAAGAGCTCAACCTGCTGCGCTACTTCTTCCCCGGGCTCGTCGTCGGCACCGAGCACCCCCTCACCGCGCAGAACACGAGCTTGAGCCAGAGCATCCAGGCGCAGCTCGCGCGTATCGCCTCGAGCATCGTGGCGCGCGGCTGGCGGTCGAGCATCCTGGCGCGGCACTCGTTCGGGCTGTCGGCCCTTGTCGTGCTCGGCCAGGTAATGGCGTTCATCGCGGGCATCTTCGTCACCGACGAGGGCCGGGGCGGCGACCTGCCCGGGTTCCTCATCCCCGTCGGGATCCTCTGCTTCTTCGTCGTCGCGACGTGCCTGTACCGCCACCCGCTGACGGCCGAGGGCGCCGAGCTCGTCGACCACGTGAAGGGCCTTGAGGTGTACATCGAGCTCGCCGAGGCCGATCGCATGCGCGTGCTGCAGTCGCCCGAGGGCGCCGAGCGCGAGCCCGTCGACGCGTCGAGCCGCGACGAGCGGCTGAAGCTCGTCGAGCGCCTGCTGCCGTGGGCGGTGCTCACGAAGCACGAGCGCGAGTGGGCGAAAGAGCTCGGAGAGTTTTACGCCGAGGGCGAGGGCCCGCGCTGGTTCTCGAGCACGCGTCCCTTCTCGGTCGCGGGGTTCACGGCGGGCGTCGGCTCGGTGAGCTCGACGCTCTCGTCGAGCTACTCGGGCTCGAGCTCGTCGGGCGGTTCCTCGGGCGGCGGATCCTCCGGCGGCGGGGGCGGCGGCGGGGGCGGCGGCGGGGTGTAGGGCGCGGGGCGTCTCGGCCGCGCGCCGCGGCCCGTAACAAATCGTCACCGCGCACGGCCTCGGTCGCTCGGCGGGTGAGAATGCTGAGACCTGTCCCGTGCATCCCCTCAAGAATCGGAAGGCGTCATGTCTCGCATCGTCCGTGATTCCGCTGCCGTCGCGCTCGCCGCGACGGCGTCGCTCCTGCTCGCCGCCTGCACCCCCGCGGCTCCCGCCGCGTCGCCCGAGTCGAGCGTCGACGCCGGCTACGTGACCGAGGGCAAGCTCACGATCGCCACGGGCGAGCCGGCGTACTTCCCCTACGTCATCGACGACGACCCGACCACGGGCGAAGGCTTCGAGGCGGCGATCGCCTACGCCGTCGCCGAAGAGCTCGGCTTCGCGGCGGAAGACGTCGTGTGGGTGCGCACGAGCTTCGAGGCCGCCATCCAGCCCGGCCCGAAAGACTTCGACTTCAACTTGCAGCAGTACACGATCACCGACGAGCGCGCCGAGAACGTCGACTTCTCCTCGCCCTACTACTCGACGCCCCAGGCGGTCATCACGGTCGAGGGCTCGCCCGCGGCCGAGGCCGGAAGCCTCGCCGATCTCGAGGGGCTGCTCGTCGGCGCCGCGACCGGCACCACGAGCTTCACCGCGATCGAGCAGCAGATCGCTCCGACGGCAGGCGCGCAGGCGTTCAACACGAACGACGACGCCGTGCTCGCGCTGCAGAACGGCACGGTCGACGCGATCGTCGTCGACCTTCCCACCGCGTTCTTCCTCACGGGCGTGGTTCTCGACGGCGGCGTGCTGCTCGGTCAACTGCCCGCCGACGCCGGCATCAGCGACGAGTGGGGCCTCGTGCTCGCGAAAGACAGCCCGCTGACGGCCGCGGTCACAGCCGCGGTGGATGCCCTGCGCGAGTCCGGCCGCCTGGCCGAGATCGCCGACGAGTGGCTCGGTGCCGACGCGGGCGCGCCTATCCTGCAGTAGTGCGCTCCTCGTCCCTCCCGATCAGCGACGTCGAGATCGGGCGGCGCGCGTATCGGCGCACGCAGAACGTGCGCTCGGTGCTCGTGTCGCTCGTCTCGACGCTCGTGTTCGCCGTGGTCATCTGGCTGACCGTCGTCAACACTCCCGGCTGGCAGAGCGTGCAGCGCAGCTTCTTCGACCTCGAGACGGCGATCGCCGCGTGGCCGCGCATCATCGCGGGCCTGTGGATCAACATCCAGGTGCTGGTCTTCGCGAGCATCGGCGTGCTCGTGCTGAGCGTCGTCATCGCGACGATCCGCACGCTGCGCGGGCCGATCTGGTTTCCGCTGCGGGCGCTCGCGGCGGCATACACCGACCTGTTCCGGGGGCTGCCGCTCATCATCGTGCTGTTCCTCGTCGGCTTCGGCATCCCCGGCCTCGAGCTCTTCCCGCGCAACTCGGCGCAGTTCTGGGGCACGATCGCGCTCATCCTCACCTACTCGGCCTACGTGAGCGAGGTGTTCCGCGCGGGCATCGAGGCCGTGCATCCCTCGCAGCGCCTCGCCGCGCGCTCGCTCGGGCTCAGCCACGGCCAGACGATGCGCATCGTCGTGCTGCCGCAAGCGGTGCGCAAGGTGACGCCCGCGCTCATGAACGACTTCGTCGCGATGCAGAAGGATGTCGGGCTCATCTCGGTGCTCGGCGTCGTCGACGCCGTGCGCGCCGCGCAGATCGAGACCGCGGCGAACTTCAACTTCACCCCCTACGTGCTCGCGGGGCTGCTCTTCGTGCTGCTCGCGCTGCCGATGATCCGCCTCACCGACTGGTACACGGCGCGACTGCGGGCTCGCGAGCAGATGGGCAGCCTGCTGTGAGCGAGGCGGTGCTGCGCGTGCAGGGCGTGCGCAAGCGCTTCGGAGAAGCGGAGGTGCTCGGCGGTGTCGACCTCGCCGTCGCACGCCACGAGGTCGTCGCGCTCATCGGCGCGAGCGGCTCGGGCAAGTCGACACTGTTGCGGTGCATCAGCCTGCTCGAGCAGCTCGACGACGGCCGCATCTGGCTCGACGACCTCGACATCTCCGACCCCCGTGTCGCCCCCGATCGAGTGCGCGCACGCATCGGCATCGTCTTCCAGCAGTTCAACCTCTTCCCGCACCTGCGCGTCATCGACAACGTGGCGCTCGCCTCCCGCCGCGTGCTGCGGGTGCCGCGCGCTCAGGCCGACGCCGCGGCGCTCGTTCTACTCGACCGTGTCGGCCTGGCCGACAAGGCGCACGAGTACCCCGACCGGCTCTCGGGCGGGCAGCAGCAGCGCGTGGCGATCGTGCGCGCCATTGCGACGAGCCCCACGCTGCTGCTGCTCGACGAGATCACGTCGGCGCTCGACCCCGAGCTCGTCACCGAGGTGCTCGACCTCGTGCGCGAGCTGTCGACCGAGGGCACGACGATCCTCATGGCGACCCACGAGATGGCGTTCGCCCGCGATGTGGCCGACCGCGTCGTGTTCCTTGACGGCGGCGCGATCGTCGAGGAGGGGCCGGCCGCGGAGATCTTCGAGCGACCGCGCGAGGAGCGCACGCGAGCGTTCTTGTCGCGCTTCATCGGACCGGCCGGAGGCGGCAACTCAGTCGTCTGACTCGCCACGCAGTGCGATCGCGATTCGGGCGATCTCGCTGGGCCCGACGCGGCAGCATCCGCCGATCGCGGTTGCGCCCGCGTCACGCCACAGAGCAATTCGATCGGGCGCGGGCCCCGCGTCGCCCTCCCATCGCCGTGTCGCCGCGTTCCAGGTCTCGCCGCTGTTGGGGTAAACGACAATCGCTTTGCCGGTCGAGCGCCGCGCTTCGCGGATCGCGCCGGCGACCTCGTCGGGGTGCGAGCAGTTGATGCCGACCGCGACGATCTCATCGATCGCCTCGGCGTCGGCGAACGCGGCTGCGAGAGACCCGCCGTCGCGCAGACGCCCGTCGGAGACGGTGAACGAGAGCCAGGCGGTCACGCCCGACCCGGCGATCAGGTCGAGCAGCGCGCGCGACTCCTCGCGCGTGGGGATCGTCTCGATCGCCAGCAGATCGGCGCTCGTGTCGGCCAAGACGGCCAGTCGTCGCTCGTGCCACCGGCGCAGACCGGCCCGATCGAGGTCGTATTCACCGGTGTACTCTGAGCCGTCGGCGCGAGCGGCACCGTACGGTCCGACGGATGCCGCAACGAGACCGTCAGGACGGTTCGCGTCGCGCGCCTCCCGCGCGAGGTCAACGCTGCGGCGGAGCAGGTCCTCGCCCTGGGCCGCATCGATGCCGATCGTAGCGAGGCCCTCGAACGAGACCTGGTACGACGACGAGATCGCGACCATCGCCCCGGCCGCGAAGTAGTCGCGGTGAGCATCCCGAATCGCCGACGGTTCGTCGATCAGCAGGCGCGCACTCCACAGGGCGCCGCTGAGATCGTGGCCCGTCTCCTCAAGGTGGCTGCCGAGCCCGCCGTCGAGAACGATGGGCGCTGTGAGGGTCGAGTGGTTCACGCGACCATTGTCAACCCACGGGGCCGAGCACGTCTCATGCCGCGTCACCCATCGTCACAGGACACCGATCGGTGCACTAGACTAGAGATGTCATCTCGACTCCCCGAGGGTTCTCGAACGGGTCAGAGTTCGCGATGGCAATTGGCCCGCACGTTCACGGCGGGGCCGAAGCTCTCTTCGCGGCCAGCAGGCTGGGCCGCGAGGTACCCGTCAGCACCCGAGGAGGGGCATGGCCCAGACCGGCCAGCGTCAGAGGAAGAACTCGTCGGCGCGTCAGGCATCCACCCGGCGTCGTCGCCCGCTCGACGAGCAGGGGATCATCCCGATCTTGGCACGTGCCGTGCGCGAGGTCGAGAGCGCCGCTGAGCGCGGCGCGAAGGTGAGCCCCTCGAACCGCACGAAGTTCCAGGTGGCAGCTCTGCTCGTGCGCGAGGAGCGCGCACGGGTGAAAGACGACCGTGAGGTTCCCGACAGTGAGCGCGCCGAGGTGCTGAAGCGCCTCGACGGCCTTGCTGGAATTATGGCGAAGACGGCCGCGCGCGACACCTCGCTTATCACGCTGCTCGCCCCCGAGGCGAAGGTCAGCGATGCCGCGAAGGCGCTGCGTCGCGACATGCTCCTGGCGTCGGGCGCCGAGCTCGAGCCGGATGACCTGCTCATCGTCACCGAGCCCATGGCCGTGGCCCCCGAGATCGCCAAGCAGGTCGTGCCCAAGTCGGTCAAGCAGGCCCAGCTTGCCAACCCCTTCCTCGCGCCCGATCTCTCGGCGCTCGAGCCCGTGCGTGCCTCCACTGCGGGGCGACTCGCCAACTGGGAGCTCATCGAGCCCCTCTTCCGCTCCTTCGAGTACGGCGCGGGCGGTCAGGCGGCGTCGATGTCGCTGCCCGAGACGGGCTCACTCGTGACGCCCGGTGGCATGGAGCTCATGCGCCACCAGGCTCGACTCATCGAGTCGGTGCGCCGCGGCCACCGCTCGTTCTTGCTCGCCGACGAACCGGGCCTCGGCAAGACGGCCCAGGCGCTCATGGCCGCGAACGTCGCCGGCGCCTTCCCGCTGCTCGTCGTCGTGCCCAACGTCGTGAAGACGAACTGGGCGCGCGAGGTGCAGCGCTGGATCCCGCAGCGCTCGTCGACCGTCGTGCACGGCGATGGAGAAGACCTCGACGCGTTCAGCGACGTCGTCATCGTCAACTACGAGATCCTCGACCGCCACGTCGGCTGGCTCGGCCGTTTCGGCTTCAAGGGCATGGTCGTCGACGAGGCACACTTCATCAAGAACGCCACCTCGCAGCGCTCGCGCCACGTACAGTCGCTCGCGCAGAACATCCGCGTGCTGCACCCGAAGGCGCTCATGATGGCGCTCACGGGCACACCGCTCATCAACCAGATCGAAGACTTCCGCATGATCTGGAAGTTCCTCGGCTGGATCGACGACAAGAAGCCCCTCGGCCGCCTCATGGGCTCGCTCGAGGAGACCGGGCTGACCCCGGCCGATCCCGGCTTCTTCGCTGCGGCCCGTCAGTGCGTCATCGAGATGGGCATCGTGCGCCGCAAGAAGGTGGATGTCGCGGCCGACATCCCCGCCCGTCGCATCGCCGACATCCCGGTCGAGCTCGATGACGATGTCGCCCGCTCGATCCTCGCCTCGGAGCAGGCCCTCATCGGCCGCCTCGTCGAGCGCTACCGTCGCGTCGTGGCCGCGCGCGAGGTGCCGCCCATCGGCATCGACCGCGACCTCGTGCGCCTCGTCGCCTCGGCCGAGCTCGAGGAGTCGAAGCAGGCGAGCGGTGGCGACAACGTCTTCACCATGGTGCGCAAGATCGGCACGGCGAAGGCCGTGCTCGCGGCCGACTACACCGCGCAGCTGGCCCGCAACGTCGGCAAGGTGGTCTTCTTCGCCAAGCACATCGACGTCATGGATGCCGCCGAGGCGCACTTCGCCTCGGTCGGCCTGCGGGCCGTCAGCATCCGTGGCGACCAGAGCCCGAAGGCGCGCCAGGAGGCCATCGACGGCTTCACGAACGACCCCGAGGTGAGCGTCATCGTCTGCTCGCTCTCGGCGGCGGGAGTGGGCATCAACCTGCAGGCGGCGTCGAACGTCGTTCTCGCCGAGCTCTCGTGGACCTCGGCCGAGCAGACCCAGGCGATCGACCGCGTGCACCGCATCGGTCAGGAGCTGCCGGTCACCGCCTGGCGCATCCTCGCCGCGCAGACGATCGACGCGCGCATTGCCGACCTCATCGACTCGAAGGCCGGGCTCGCGGCGCGGGCGCTCGACGGCAGCGATGAGCTGGTCGTGGCGGAGGGCACCGTGCAGGTGCAGGCGCTCGTCGCGATGCTCACCGACGCCCTGGAGGCCCGCGCGGCCGCCTAGCTGCTCGAGCAGCGGTCAGCCTGGCGCAGAGCGACCGTGCGCGCGACGGCGCGTCGGTCGCCGCTGCGGTGCGCACGCGAGCTCCAGTGGATGACCGGCTCGAGCGGTTCGTCGAGGCCCCAGCGTCGCGCCAAGAGCGCCGGGGCGGGCGCGCCGACGGCGTTGTCCCGCAGGCACACGTGAAGCGGGGCACCGATGACCGTGGTCGTGATCGGGATGCCTGTCGAGAGCGCCTCGTGGAAAGCCAGGGCACTGAGGCACGCGAGCGGCCCACCGAAACGCCAGGCCAGCCGCATGACGTCGGGCACGGAGGGATGGCAGTGCCAGCCCTGCCGCACCGCCTGCAGCGAGCCGCGGTCGCGATAGAGCTCGAGCGTCGTGGGATCGACTCCGATCGCCGCGAGTTCGCGCGTCGAGACGATGCCGCCCGTGCGAGCGAGCAGCCTTAGTACCGGTCGCGACAGGTATCCCGTGCCGTGCGGAGGGCCCGAGTAGGAGTTCGTGGGTCGGCGCATGGGGCAACGATCGCCAATGAGCCTTCGTCCATTGAATGGCGTGAGCTCGGCGGTGTAGTAGGCGAGCGGCACGTGGGAGTGGAGGACGCGCGGGATCGGAGAGAGGTCGACGCGGGGTCACGAGCGATAGTTCGGGAGACTCCCGAATCCAAGGACTCCGCCGAGCGCGGTCTTGCGAATCTCCTTGGATTCGGGAGTCTGCCGCGGGTGTACAGGCAACGCCGAGGTCGCGGGCGTGGCGTGCGACGTGTGGCGCCAGCCGTCTGGGCTGGCCGGTGTGGAAGGCGCGGTGCGGGCTGGGCGCGGCGCGGGGCGGGGGCGAGCAGGGCGGGGGCGAGCGGTGCGGGGGCGAGCGGGGCGCTCAGCGCTTGGCGGCGCGCTCGGTGGAGACGAGATAGGCGACCGCGGCGAGTGGGATGGGCAACCACGAGGGCCGGTTGCGCGCTTCGTACATCGCCTCGTAGACGGCCTTGTCGAGCTCGAAGGCGTCGAGCAGGGCGCGGTGCTCGCGCAGGTCGAGTCCGCACTCGGCGATGTAGCCGTCGAGGAAGGCCGCGCGGGCCTCACGCGCCCAGTCGGCACGGGCGGCTTCGAGCGCCAGGGAGTCGAGGTCGAGCGATGCGGTGTCGATGGCTCCAGCGGCGGCGCGGCTCTCGCTGCGCAGCGAGCCGACCGCGTAGTCGAACGAGCGCAGCATGCCGGCGATGTCGCGCAGCGGGGAATCGACGCGCGTGCGCTCCGCGAGCGGTCGCAGCGGCTCGCCCTCGAAGTCGACGAGCAGCCACTCGCCGCTCGGGCGCCGCAGCACCTGGCCGAGGTGGTAGTCGCCGTGGATGCGTTGAAGCTGGGGCCACGGAGACTCGCGCGCGGCGTCGTAAACGGCTTCGATCGCGGGGCGCAGTTCGCGCAACTGCGGAACATCCGATGTCGCCACGGCGAGCCGCTGGTGCCACCCGGCCACGAAGCCGACGATGTCGCCGAGCGTCGGCTCACGCGACGGCATGCACGCTGCGAGTGCTGTGTGCACCTCGGCCGTCACGCGGCCCAGGCGCTCGGCGTCGGCGGCGAACGACTCGCCCTCCTCCGCGGCCTCGAGCGCGAGGGGCCAGCCGTCGCGCACGCCCGGCACGAACTCCTGCGCGAAGGCGAGGTGCCCCGTGGAGGGCTCGTCGGTGTGGGTGTCGGAGCCGTGCGGGTCGATCCAGGTCGCGGACAGCGAGCCGAGCATCCGCGGCACCGAGCGGTTGCCCGCGCTCGTGAGGGCCGACTGCAGCACGACGTCGGGGTTCTCGCCCGCGTGCACGAGTCGGAAGATCTTTGCCACGAGCGGTGCCTCCGAGCCCGCGTCGAAGATGATCGAGGTGTTCGACTGCTCGCCACTGTGCACGCGCGACGCCTTATTGTCGCGGTGCACTCCCAACCGACGCAGCAGGGCGCGCGTGTACACGGGGTCGTGCGCGCCGTCGAACAGGTAGTCGTCGTGCTCGTCGCGGCCGATGAACGATGCACCCGCTCCGCGTGGGATCGTGCCGCGAACGACGATCGGCACGTGGTACAGCGACGGCGGGTTGTTCGCCGTGTCGCGCACGAGCAGCACCCGGATTCTCGCATCCGGGTCGTCGCTCTGCCACTCCTGACGATTGACCTCGAGCAGGTTCGGCACCCGGCCCTTGCCGGCGTACCACCGCTGGCGCGTCATCCAATCAGTGAGGCACTCCATCGTGCTGTGCATAGTTCGACCCTACACAGGGCCCCGATGGGGCCCCTCAGGAACGCCGCGCGCGGAGGAACCCGTTCATCGCGGCCGTGAGCGGCGCGTCGACCGCGAGCGCCGCACCGTCGACCACGCGCACCGGGGCTGCATGCCGAACGCTCGATACGAGCCACGCGGCGTCGGCGCCGATCAGATCGGCGGGCGCGAGCGGCTCGACCGCCGTCGTCAGCCCCCACTGGTCGGCCGCGGCGAAGAGGTCGACCTGGGTCGTGCCCGGCAGGATTCCGAAGGCATCGGGAGGGGTCGCGAGCTCGTCGCCGCGGCGCACGACGAGCGTCGAGGTGGGCCCTTCGAGCAGCAGGCCGTCGCTCGAGACGAAGACGACGTCGTCGGCACCCCGCCGCTGCGCCTCGCGCACGGCAGCACGGTTGACGGCGTACGAGAGGGTCTTCGCCCCCGCGATCAGCCACGGGCTCGTCGTGCTCACGTCGCTGCGCAACCCGCGGTCGAGCAGCACGACGTCGATGCCCTCGGTGCGCTCGCGCCGGAACTCGGGCGAGACTGTGCCGTAGGCCCAGCCCGTGGGCAGCGCCGACACCCCCGGGAGTTCGATGCCGCGTGAGAGCACGATCTTCACCCACGCCTCGTCGTGGTCGGCGAGCAGTGCGGCGAGCGTGAGCACGGCATCCCGCCACACCGCCGGATCGGGCGCGGGCAGGTCGAGCATGCGGGCCGACCGCGCGAAGCGATCGAGGTGCGCGTGCAGTGCCTGCGGGTGTCCGGCACCGATGCTCAGAGTCTCAAAAATGCCGTCACCGCGCGTCGCGGCGACGTCGAGCACCGAGAGCTGCGGATGCCCGGCATCGGCCTCGACAAGCTGCGAGGCCGCCCCCTCAGGGCCGGCGACGACGAGCAGGAGGTGCTGCGGCACGGTCATGGGGTGAAGGTATACCCACACGCCTCGTTGCGGCACTCGAAGCTCGGTGGGTCGGGCTCGTGCACGACGCCGCCCAGCGCGATCTCACCCCGAAGGGCAGCGCGGATGTGCTGCGGCTCGGGGTAGCCGTAGTGGATGGGCAGGGGAGCACGGGTTCCGCAGTGCGGACACGTCGCCACTCCCGGCCCAGGGGCGGTGTCGTTCATGACTCGAGTTGATCGTCGACCACTGACATTCGTCAAATCTGATGTCGTCATTCGACAAGCCAGACTGGTCTGGTTCAGCACTCAGCGCAGGTCGGCCCGCACCACGGGGATCGGCCCGGTCTGCCGCCGCCCCTGCCCGACACCGCGCACGCCGCGCGTGTGCACGCGGTTGATGACGACGGCGAGGGCGGCCAGCACGATGATGAACGCGGCGATCGCCACGACGTAGGTCACGACGCCCATGACGCCGTTCGGCCCGTCGGGCTCGAGGAAGGGGTAGGGGTACCAGCCGGTCGCCGCGCCGCGCAGCATCGTGACGCCGACCCAGGCGAGCGGGTAGCTGACGGCGAGCCACATGGTCGTCCAGGCGATGCGCACACGGCCCGGCGTGAGCAGCCAGTCGAGGGCGATGTAGATCGGAATCCAGACGTGCAGCGACTCATTCGGCCACACGGGCCCGACGTAGCCGTCGTCGTTGGGGATATCGCGCAGCAGTAGGTTGTAGACGACACCCGTGACGATCGCGTACGAGAAGATGCTCGCCCGGATCGCCGTGTAGAGAGGCGTGTCGCGCTCGCTCCAAAACGCCATGATGCCGCCCGCGATCATGACGACGATATTGATCATGGCGGTCTGGATGGTGAAGTACGCGAAGTACTCCGTCGGCTCGAAGCGGCCCACCGAAATCTGGTCGGTGATTTGCGTGATGAGCGCGGCGAGCACGAGCAGTCCAGCGACGATGCTGATGATGCCGGCGATGTGGCGGAGCGTCGAGAGACGGGCTGCGGCGGCCTTTTCACCGAGGGGGGAGGTCACAGTCACTCCTGCGACGCTAGCAAGAATCGTGCGTGTCTACGCAAGAATCTTGCAGAGCATCCCTCAGCTGACCGGGGCTTCTGTCTCGGCGAGGCCGAGCGCGTCGAGCAGCCACGCGAGTTCGATCGCCCGTTGCTTCCACGCCGAGTACCGCCCGCTCACGCCGCCGTGTCCGGCCTCCATCTCGATGCGCAGCAGCGCATCCGCCCCCGCCTCGCGCAGCTTCGCGACCCACTTGGCGGGCTCGACGTAGAGCACGCGGGTGTCGTTGAGCGAGGTGACGGCGAGGATGCGCGGGTACCGCTGCGCCGTCACGTTCTCATAGGGCGAGTATGCTTTCATGGCGGCGTACACCTCCGGGTCGTCGAGCGGGTTGCCCCACTCGTCCCACTCGATGACGGTGAGCGGCAGCTCGGGCATGAGCATGCTCGTGAGCGGGTCGACGAAGGGCACGTCGGCGAGGATTCCCGCGAAGAGCTCGGGCGCGAGGTTCGCGACCGCGCCCATGAGCAGGCCCCCCGCACTGCCGCCCTCGGCAACGAGCCGGTCGGGGGCCGTGATGCCGCGATCGATGAGGTGCCGGGCCACGGCGACGAAATCGGTGAAGGTGTTCGCTTTCCGCGCCGTCTTGCCCGACTCGTACCAGTCGCGGCCGAGCTCGCCCCCGCCGCGCACGTGCGCGACCGCGAAGACGACGCCCCGATCGAGCATCGACAGGCGCGGGATGCTGAACCCCGGGTCGATGCTGGACTCGTAGCTGCCGTAGCCGTAGAGGTGCAGGCGGCTCGGCTCGGCGCTCGCGTCGCCGTCGAGCGACCCGACCAGCCCCTTCTTCCACACCAGCGAGATCGGCACGCGCACCCCATCAGCCGCGACGGCCCAGTCGCGCCGCTCGGCGTAGTCGGCGGGGTCGTACCCGCCGAGCACGGGCTGCTGCTTGAGCACGGTCATGGCCGCAGCGCCCTCGCGAATGCGCGCGACGTCGAGGCTCGCGACGGTCGAGGGCTGGGTGAAGCTCGTGTAGCCGTAGCGCAGCAACGGCTGGCCCCACTCGGGGTTGCCGCGTGCGCCGATCGAGACGAGCGCGTCGCCCGCGAGGGGAGCGACCAGGTCGACCCACGCATCGCCCGGCCAGAGCAGCGCCTCGAGGGCGGTGTCGGGCTCGAGCGGCACGACCGCCGTGCGGGGCAGCCCCTCGGCCCGGTAGTCGAGCACGAGGAAGCGCGCGAAGGCGTCGACGCCCTCGACCCGTCGACCGGGCTCGTGGGGCACGAGGGTGACGGGGTCGGTGAGCGGAGCATCCACCGGCACCGCGACGATCTGGAAGTCGGGGGCCTCGTTATTGTGCGTGATGAGCCAGAGATCGCGCCCGCCGATGACCGCGTGCTCGAGGTTGTACTCGACGGCCTCGCGGCGCGGCCACACGACGGCGAACTCGCCTTCGGGCGTGCGCGCGTCGAGCACGTGGGTCTCGCTCGTGATGCTCGAGGCGGCCTCGATGACGAGGTAGCGGCCGCTTCGCGTGCGGCCCGCGCCCACCCAGTAGCTCTCGTCGGGCTCGTGGAAGACGGCGACGTCGTCGGTGCGCGGCGTGCCGACGCGGTGCCGCCACACGGTGTCGGGGCGCCACGAGTCGTCGACGGTCGAGTAGAAGACGAACTGCCCGGTGGGGTCGAAGAACGCGCCCGCGGCGGTCTCGGTGATCTCGTCGGCCAGCGTCTCGCCCGTCGTCAGATCGCGGATGCGCAGCGTGTAGCGCTCATCGCCCTCGGTGTCGACGGCGAACAGCAGCCAGCAGCCGTCGTCGCTCACGTCGAGCGAGCCGAGCGAGAAGAAGTCGTGCCCCTCCGCTTCGATGTTGCCGTCGATGACGACCTGCTCGCCCTCGCGCGGCTGGCTGGGGTCGGGCAGCGGCGGCGGGGGAGTCCAGGCGGCGGGGTCGGCCGGGGTGGCGGGGTCGATCGGCGCCGCGGGCACGCGGCACTGGATGCCGTACTGTAGCCCCTCAACCGAGCGGCCGTAGTACCACCAGTCGCCCTCGCGCACCGGGATGCTCATGTCGGTCTCGAGCGTGCGGCCCGTGATCTCGTCGACGATGCGGTCGCGCAGGCCGTCGAGCGGCGCCATGCGGGCCTCGGCGTAGGCGTTCTCGGCCGTCAAGTGGGCGATGACCTCAGGGTTCTCCTTCTCGCGCAACCACTCGTAGGGGTCGAGCACGACGTCGCCGTGGTGCTCGCGTCGGTGGGGCTTCTGGGCGGCGGTCGGAGGGGCGGGGTCGCTGAGATCGTGGCTCACCTGGCCAGCGTAGGCTTTCTGAACCATGTCTGATTCACCGCTCGCCGCGAACCCCTACGACGTGCTCGGGGTGAGCCCGACGGCGAGCGATGACGAGCTGCGCAAGGCCTACCGGCTGCGGCTGCGCCAGGCGCACCCCGACACGGGCGGCTCGGCCGCGGCGTTCGACGCGGTGCAGCGCGCCTGGCAGCGCGTCGGAACCCCCGCGGCTCGGTACGACTACGACTCGGGGGCAGAATCCAGTTCCGGCGCGGGCGGCGGGCGTGCGTGGGCCCAGCACGGGGGCGGAGCATCCGGGCCGGGGCGCTACGACTCGCGGCCGAGCGCGAAATCGTATGGGCATCCGGGCGGCTGGTACCGCGAGCAGTACCTCGCGAACGTGCGCGAGTGGGCCGGCCGCGGCGTCGAGCTGCCCGACCCCTTCGATGCGGCGCTCGTGCGCTCGGCACCACGGCAGATTCGCCACCTGCTCGCCGCCGCGATCGCGGAGGAGCGCTCGGCGACGGCCCTCGCGACCCTCGGCCTCGGCTTCACGGTCTGGCACGACGTCGTCGCCGGCCCGCGCGCGGAGGACAAGCTCGACCATGTCGTGCTCGGCCCGACGGGTCTGTGGGCCGTGCTGAGCGAAGACTGGGGAGCGCCCGTGCGGGTCAAGCGCGGCGACCTCATCGGCGAGGGGCTCGAACCCGGCGAGAAGCCGCTCGCACAGTTGGGCGGCCGAGCCCGTGTGCTCGCGCGCGCCGCGAAGGTCAAGTTCTCGGCCCTGCTCATCGTCGTGGAAGATGACCAGGCGGTCGAGTCGGCGGTCGAGCTCGGCAGCGTGCGCGGCGCCCAGGGGATGCTCGTGCAGCGCTCGCGCCTCGTCAACCTCATCCGCACGGGGCTGCCGGGTGTCGGCGTCGGCGGCACCGACCTGTTCGAGGTGCGCACGCGCCTGCAGGCGGCCGTGCGGTTCGTGTGAGGGGCCCGGCCCACGCCGAGAGTGGCCGTTCGTGGCAGGAGTCGCCGAACGTTTCACAACTAATGCCACGAACGGCGGCTCTCGACGATCGGCCGGGGCCCGGTGGTAACCTAGCCAGGTAAAAACGCCAGGAAGGGGAGGCGCATGGAGCCGGTCAACATTCTGGATGCCCGCAACAGCCTCTCGAAGCTCGTCGCGGCCGCCGAGAACGGCGACGACGTCGTGATCGCGAAGCGCGGCCGACCGGTCGTTCGCCTCGTGCCGGTCGAGCAGCCGCGGACGACCGCGGGGGCGCTCGCGGAACGGCTCGTGCGGAATCCACCACCCCACGCGCGCAGTGCTGTAGAGATCGACGCCGACATTCGCGACGCTCGCGAGAGTTGGGGTTCGTAGGGCGTGATCTACCTCGACTCGTGCATCCTCATCTACGCCGTCGAAGACGAGGGTGAGCGCGGCCGGCTGGCGCGGCGGGCGCTCGCCGATCACGCCGACGATGAGCTGGTGGTGTCGCCGCTCGTCGTCATGGAGTGCCTGACCGGCCCGTTGAAGCGTGGCGATTTGGCCCTCGTCGACTACTACCGCGCAACCCTCGACGCGGTCGGTCGGGCGCCGTTCGACGAGGCCGTGTTCGTGCGGGCGGCCGAGCTGCGCGCCCGGCACGCGATATCCACTCCGGATGCCCTGCACCTCGCCGCGGCTCAGAAAGCCGGGTGCACGGCGCTCTGGACCAACGACCGCCGCCTCGAGCGGACCGCCCACGGGCTCGCCGTGCCGGTCGTCGAGGCACCGTGAGCGCAGTGCGGGTCGCGGGGGTCGACCTCGCGGCGGAGGCGGCGGGCACGGCCCTTGCCGTGCTGCGGGTCGAGCAGGGGCGCGTCGCGCTCGAGTCGCTGCGGCGCGGCGCCGACGACGACGAGCTGCTCGTGGCGACCCGCGACACGAGCCTCATCGGCATCGACTGCGCGCTCGGCTGGCCCGTCGACTTCGTCGAGTTCGTGGGCCGGCACGCCTCGGGGGAGCGGCTGCCCGACTCCGACACGGGCGACCTCGCCTGGCGCCGCCGCCTGGCGTACCGCGAGACCGACCGTGTCGTCACCGAGCGCACGGGCGCGCGGCCCTTGAGCGTCGCGACCGATCGGCTCGGCATGACGGCGCTGCGGTGCGCGGTGCTGCTCGACCGGCTGGCGGGCGAGGGGCGCGTGGTCGACCGCGCGGGAGAGCATCCGAGCGCTGTCGTCGAGGTGTACCCCGCCATGGCCCTGCGCGCCTGGGGGCTGGCGCGGCCGGGCTACAAGATTGCGCAGGATGCCCGCACCGCCCTCATCGCCGACCTCGGCCGCGCGGCTCCGTGGCTGGAGCTCGGCGAGCATCGCACGCTCATGACGACCTCGGCCGATGCGCTCGACGCGGTGCTCGCCGCGCTGGTCGCGGTCGCGCACGAGCGCGGGGCGAGCATCCCGCCCGCCGCCGACCAGCGCGAGCGGGCACGAGTGGAGGGGTGGATCGCGATCCCGACGGTCGGGCTGGCCGAGCTGGGCGCGATACTCTAGAGGTTTGGGGCCGGGCCGCGATCGTGCGGCGCCCTGTGAGGGAGTTTCGTGGTGGCTGGGTCGTCGACAGAAGAGTGCATCCACGGATTCGAGCCCGGCATGTGCGCGAGCTGCTTCCCGCCGCCCCCGCCCGCCGCCCCCGCTCCCGTGCGCCGCGCCCCGCGTCAGACTGCGCGCAGCCTGCGCAGCCCCGCAGCGGGTGCGACCGGCAAGGCTGCCGAGGTGCGGCCGCCGAACCTGCCGCAGCGCATTTTCCACGTGACGCACATCAGCAACCTGCCGTCGATCCTCGAGGCCGGGCAGCTGCTGCCGCCGTCAGAGGCAGCGCCCGAGCTGCGGCTCGCGAGCGAGCTCACGCTCGAGCTGCGCGCCTCAGCGCCCGTGCCGGGCGACGGCAGCTACGACGACGACGGCGTCGAGCGCTCGGCTGCCGACTGCGTCGCCTTCAGCCTGACGCCCCAGGCGACCTGGTGGCTCGAGGTGCAGGAGGGTGCCCCCGGGCCGACGTGGAGCGCTGCGGCGAAGGCCGCATCCACCGTCGACTTCGTCGTGCTCGGCGTCGACATCGCAGCCGTCTCGAACACGGTCGTCGTGACCGACGGCGATGCGGCGGCCCCCGCGACGACGCTCGGCATCGGCGTCGACGGCCGGCAGCGGATGCTCGCCCGCGCCGCCAGCAGCCCCGAAGCCCTGCAGGCCGCTGAGGCGCTCGTTCCCGGACCGGTGTCGCTCGCGACCGTGGCGCTCGTCGCTGTGGCGAACGACCGCCGGCGCGACGAGGTGCGCGACCTGCTCAAGGCGGCGGGCGTGACCGCGAAAGTCGCCGTGTACCCGCCGTGGTTCGTGCCGGTCATCGCCGACTAGGGTTTCCAACCGAAGGAGTCGCCCCGTCGTCTCACCCTCGGGGGTTTCTGCTGAGGCAATGTGCCTCTCGCGGCACATGCCGCGATCGGCACACTGGCCCTGCCCGACACCGCCGCCCCACGGTCCGCGCGCTGATCCCACCCTCGGGCGCACCACGCCCGGCAGGTGCCACAGCATGAGCTGACCGATACTCTCGAACCACGCGAGAGAGGGCGACTCATGACCATCGCAACCCGAACCCTGGTGCTCATCGTGCTCGGCGCGCTGCTGCTCGGCGCGGGCGGAGGGGCGGTGTCGGGGGCGGTGATCGCCGCGGCGAGCATCCCGGCTTCGACCGATGTGAGCGGCGATGCGGGCGTTGGCCCCGCCGGACCTGCCGGACCGCAGGGCGAGCCCGGCGAACAGGGGCTGCCCGGCGAGCCGGGGGTGCAGGGCGCGCCGGGAGCATCGGGCTCGCCGGGAGCCCGCGGTGCAGCAGGCCGCGATGGGGCGCCGGGGGCGACCGGCCCGGCCGGCGCGCAAGGCCAGCCAGGCGCGCAGGGCCAGCCAGGCCCGCAAGGCCAGCCAGGCCCGCAAGGTCAGCCGGGCCCGCAAGGCCAGCCAGGCCCGCAAGGTCAGCCGGGCCCGCAAGGCCTGCAGGGCGAGGCGGCGCTGCACCCCTTCGCCTATCTCACGTTCGAGGGCGCGACGCTGACTCCGGCGATGGGCGCGACGCCCCTGCTCACCGATTCGGGGCTCGGCGACCTGGTCGTGCTCGTCTCTGATGCTCCGGCCGGGGTGACGCTCGCGGCCGGCACCTACCGGTTGAGCGCGACGGCCGAGTACGTCACGACGACGGGCGATTCGCGTCCGGGGCTGCGGTTCATCATCGACCCGCCCGGGCCCGAGCAGTTTCCGAACCGCTCGCGCGTGGTGGTGCCCGCTGATGGGTTCGGCTCGACCCTGCAGACCTCGATCGTCGTCACGCTCGTCGAGGGCACGGTCGTGCAGACGGCGCTCGCTGCCGAGGGATTCGGGGCCAACACGATCGACTTCGTCGGCGGCGACCTGCTCATCGAGAAGCTCGCGTAGCCGTCGCGACACCCCCCTTTGTGGGGTACCTCCGGCGCCGAAGGTGCGTCATACTCAGACCACGCATGGCCACCCACCGTGCCTCCGGCGCACCCACGCCGGGCTTCACCTCATACCCGAAGATCCGCACCCAGCCCCCCTCGGTGCACACAACCCGATTCTGAAGTCGTCGTGCGCCGACGGGGCTGACCCGATGGGAGCGCCCCCGTGACCGCTCAGCACTTCTCCTCCAATCCCTCGCCGTCTCCGTCGCAACGCACGCTCTACCGCGTCGACCTCGACGATCTCTCGACGCCGATCGCACGGGATGCCCTGCCGCCGTCGACCGCGATGATCGACGCTCCGCCGCCGGCGCCGAGCACGCGCCTCGATGGCGCGCCGATCTTCCGCATCGACCACCCTCTCTACGAGCCCGAGAGCCGCGCCGCCTGGCTGGCCGACGAGCTTCTCGCGCCCGGCTCGATCTTCCACGGCCGCGTGCACGTGCCCGCCGCGAAGGCGAGCAAGAAGCCCGCGCGCACCAAGGATGCGGCGACCCACCTCACGCAGGCGACCTTCACGGGCATCATCGGCCAGATGCTGCACCAGTCTGCTTACGTGCAGCAGATTTGCCTGCCCGACGCGATCATCGACGAGGCCGTGCTCGACGGGCCCAACTCCCTCTCCCACCAGAAGGTCGAGCAGGGCGGGCAGCTGCTCGCGCGCCTCTTTCTGCACTATTGGCGCGCGGTCGCGACGGCGTTTCCGGAGGCGTGGGATGACCCGCACGAGCACCTGCTGTGGCACCCGCACGGTCTGACCGCGTTCGCCAAGCTCGGAGCCCACGTGGTGCAAGACCAGGTGGCGGCCTACGACATCCGCCAGCACTACTTCGACGAGGTGCTCGAGCGCATCGCCGGCTCGGTCTCACTCGCCAAGGCCGACCACGCCCACGTGCCGGCTCGGCAGATGTCAAGCCACCTCTTCCAGCTGCTCGCCTCGGCGCGGCACACGAAGGGCGTGCGCCGCCCGGGCCTCATGGCCGTGCCGGGCGGCGTGAGCGACATCAACTGGGGCTCGGCGGCCCCGCCGCTGTCGCCCGACGTGAGCTCGGTGCCGCTCGGGCCGGAGAACTAGGGGCTTACGGTGCCGAGAGTTCGTCGAGCAATGCACTCATCGCGGTGAAGTCGTGGGCGACCGTTTGCCACAGCAGTTCAGTGTCGACCCGGAGGTAGTGATGCGCCACGACGTCGCGGTTACGGGCGGCCGCTGACCAGATCGGCGCGCTGAAGTGCTCGAGGTCAAGGCTGACGAGACGTTTGGCGAGGTCGCCGACGCGATTGCTGAGCGCCTCGAACGCCAGGCGCAGAGCTGGGTCGGTGTCGTAGGCGGCGCGGCCCCGGTCGACGAGCTGAGCGGCGGTGTTGAGCGTGGCACGCAGCTCGGTCACCCACCGTGCGGCTCGGTCGCCGGAGTCGGCTTTCACCGCGTCATAGTGGCACGGCCTCGGCGAGCAGAGTGGCATCGGTCACAGGGTCGAGCGACCGCGCGCTCAGCACGTCGACGGGGCGGCCGAACAGCTGCTCGAGGTCGTCGGCAAACTGCGCGAGATCGAGAAGGCTGGCGCCGGGGCGCGGGTCGACGAGGAGGTCGATGTCGCTCTCGGGCGTCGCGTCGCCCCGCGCGACCGAGCCGGTGACGCGGATTCCGTCGAGGTTCGCCAGGTCGGCGAGACGCGTGATGAGCCGACGGCGCTGGCGGAGGTCGTCGAGAGTCGGCGCCTGAGCCCCCGCGCCGACGGCGCCCGGCGCACCCGTCTCGCGATAGGTCGAGTACGGGACGATGACCGCCTCGGGTGCGCGGTGTGAGCCGAGTACGACCGGCTCGAGATCTCCGGCGCGAAACCGCCGCAGCGTGCGGCTCAGTTCGTCGCGCGCGCTCGCGACGGTGGTCACGCTCGAGCGGGGGATCATGCCGTGAGGGTACCAAAAGTGCGCAGAAATATGTACAGATATATGACCAGACCGTTCGAACGCCCCTACACGGCCTTGTCCTGTGGATTGTGTGCCTCTCGCGGCACATGCCGTGCGAGGAACACAGTCGGGTGACGGAGCCCCGCAATTCTGGTGAGCCGCGCCTGCTCCCGAAGTAGTCTCACCTCATGGCCCGCATGATCCCGCCGACGATCGGCGACGACGCCCCTCCGGGGGAGCACGCGGTCTTCGCCGCCCTGCACGCCGCGCCCGCAGACTGGGTCGTCTTCCACTCGCTCGAGATCGCGCGGCACGTCAGCCAAGTGCAGGGCGAAGCCGACTTTGTGGTCGTGGCGCCGGGGCAGGGCATCCTGGTCATTGAAGTGAAGTCGCACGAGAGCATCGAGGCCGACGGCGAAGGACGCTGGCGCTACGGCAACCGCGACTGGGTCACCCGCAGCCCCTTCGAGCAGGCCTCGGGCGCGCAGCACTCGATCATCGAGTACCTGCAGTCGAGAGGAGCCGGCCCCGTCGGCTACCCGATCTTTCACGCCGCGTGGCTCACGCAGTTGAGCAAGAGCAAGTTCGCGCCGAGCATCGGCTGGCACGACTGGCAATTGCTGGATGCCGCCGACCTCGCGAACGGCCACGCCGCCGCCGCGGTGATCCGCACGCTGAACCACGCCAACACCCATCTCGCCGAGACGATCAGCGGATATCGCCGCGTCGCCTCCCAACCCGACGAGGCCCACGCGGCCCGTATCGTCGACCTCCTCACCCCGCGCTTCGTCGCCGAACTCAGCGCCAAAGAACTTGCCCGCCGGCGGGAGAGAGAGCAGGCCCAGTTCACCGACGAGCAGGTGAAGATTCTCGACGTGGTCGGAACCAACCCGCGGCTGCTGGTCGAGGGGCCCGCCGGCTCGGGAAAGACGTGGGTGGCGGCCGAGGCCGCGCGCCGAGCATCCGACAACAAACAGCGCACCCTCGTCGTCGTCTTCAACCGCCTCATCGAAGCCCGGCTCGCCGAGCTGTGCGGTGAGGGGGTGGAGGTGCGGCGCATCCACTCGCTGATGGCGCAGGTGGTCGACCGGCACGCGGGGCGCAACGAGGCGCGGCGCAAGCTCGAGAGCGGGCGCGTCGAGCCACAGTGGTACGACCAGACCTTGCCCGAGCAGGCGCTCGAGGCGGCGCTCGAGCTGGGCGCGCAATACGACTACCTCGTCGTCGATGAGGCGCAAGACTTAGGCGTAGAGCAGTACCTCGACGTGCTCGACGCGCTGCTCGTGGGCGGGCTCGAGCGCGCGCCGGTCTTCATCACTGGCGACTTCGACCACCAGGTGATCTACCGCCAGCACGCAGCAGGCGACGAGGTTCCGGATGCCCGTGCCACCGTGCTGCGCCGCATCCCAGGTCTCGTCACCCTGCAGTTGCGGTCGAACGTGCGCACGACCCCCGAGGTGGCGCGCTTCGTGGCCGACCTCATCGGCGAGCCGACCCTCTACAGCGAGCACCGCCGCAGCGACGACGACCAGGTCTCGGTCGAGCGCCACACTTTCACGACTATGGATGAGCAGCTGCGCCTGCTCGCCGACGCCGTCGAGCGCATCCTGTCTGAGCCGTTCACGGTGCGCGAGCTGGTGATTCTGTCGCCCTACGCCCGCGAGCGGTCGGCTGCCGGCCAGGCTCTGGCCGATCCGGCGACGGATGCCCGCCTCACCTCACGCCTCGGCACCAGCATCGACGACGCGACGCGCATTCGGTGGGGGAGCATCCACGAGTTCAAAGGCCTTGAGGCTCCCGCGGTGATTCTGACCGACGTCGACCTGTCGAAGGGGTACCACCGCGACCTGCTCTATGTGGGGGCGTCGCGCGCGACGGATCGGCTTGTGGTGCTGGAGGCCTTGCAGTCGAAGCCTTAGCCCTAAGTATTCAGCGCCTCTCGCAGATCTGTCGCGGTGCGTTGCGCGAGGAGCAGCGTGTCTGTCGGGGCCTGTGCCCCGACTAACGGCTGCTCTTCGAATGCGGTGAGCAGGTGAATCAATCGTCTGCGATCGGAGCCTCGCATGTCACCTGCGATCGACTCGACATCGTTGATGCAGGCTAGCAGGGTGATCGCATCGAGCACGTGACGGTCACGATCTCTTTGGTCGACCATGTGCGCGGCCGCCTTGAGTACGAGTGCTCCGTGGAGGGTCGGAACCGGAACATCGACCTGGGTGCCAGCGTGTGTGAAGCGCATGATCTGGAGGCGGCCCATCGCTTGGTTTCCTGCCTCTACCTGCATGACCTCTCTGCCAGCGTGACGCGGGGGCGGACGTTCGTGATCCGGAACCATGAGGTCGACGATGTCTGCACCTCGGCTGAATCGATAGGCACGCTGAGTGGAGTCGTCGAGGGTGTAGCCGAGTTGCGCCAGGGCCGCAGCCGCTTCGCTGTAGCTGAATACGCCTGCTTCGACTCGTACCGCCGCGTCGACATCGAGAGTGACCCGAGTGGTCTCGACCCGCGCCGAGAGCGCGTGAGCCTGCACCATGAGGCCACCGACGAGTGCCCAGCGGTCGGTCGGTAGCACCCCGCAGAGCTCGAAGACTCGAGGCCACGGCTCGCGCCACGAGCCTGCCGGCTCGGGTACGACCGGGGTGTCTTTCACGACAGGGCATTTTGTCGGGCTTGAATTCGCTGCCGGGCTGCGCTGCTTGTGCGTTCGTCCCCGTAGGCGTAGAGCGCGATGTCTTCAACGACTGTGTTCGCGTCTGTGTCCAACTCGATCACGATGGAGTCACCCTCGAGATCCTCCAGCATTCGCAGTTGTCTGGCGTATGCGGCGGCCTTCGGTGTCACCTTAACGTCGAGGTTGCCGCCAGTTGAGGTCAGCCCGTCGGCGATCTGCGCGCTCGACCGCACCCCGCCTAGGGTTTTGCGCCAGATTGTGACTCGGCGGTCGAGCACATGGTAGGCGAGCTCTGCCATAGAGATGGATCGAACTCGCGCGCGAAGTCGGCTTCGTTGACTGCCTGACATTGCGTGCGTTGACCCGCGCTCAAGCAGGTCGCAGGCAGCCCGAACCGTCACGTCATCCCAGTGCCTCCCTCGAGCCGATGACCTGCTCGCTGCGACGAGGGAGCGCCCGGCCACAACCGTTCGGCCCGCGACGGTGCGATGGGCGACGCGCCCGCTTTGCGCCATGCGCTGCACTTGGCGCTGACTCAAGCCGAGTTGAGTCGCGGCCACGCGGGTCTCGATCTCCATGACGTATATAGTCGCGTAGGTGACAATATCTGTCAATGTTCGCTCGCTGGGCGAGCTGTGTTGACCTGAAGCCCCAGCACGATCCAGCATTCGTTAGGCTCGCATCGTCGCCCGATGCGTCGGGAGTGAAAGTGAACCCCGGGAGTTCCCGTGTCGTCACGGGGCCCGGGGTTCGCGCTTCGTGGCCGACCTCATCGGCGAGCCGACCCTCTACAGCGAGCACCGCCGCAGCGACGACGACCAGGTCTCGGTCGAGCGCCACACTTTCACGACTATGGATGAGCAGCTGCGCCTGCTCGCCGACGCCGTCGAGCGCATCCTGTCTGAGCCGTTCACGGTGCGCGAGCTGGTGATTCTGTCGCCCTACGCCCGCGAGCGGTCGGCTGCCGGCCAGGCTCTGGCCGATCCGGCGACGGATGCCCGCCTCACCTCACGCCTCGGCACCAGCATCGACGACGCGACGCGCATTCGGTGGGGGAGCATCCACGAGTTCAAAGGCCTTGAGGCGCCCGCGGTGATTCTGACCGACATCGACCTGTCGAAGGAGTACCACCGCGATCTGCTCTATGTGGGGGCGTCGCGCGCGACCGATCGGCTTGTGGTGCTGGAGGTGGCTGACAGCTCGCTATGAGGTTCGCGATCCGCGCCGCCCGCCAACGACGTGTGCGACGAACCGTTCTGGGGTCAGGATCAGTCGACCGTTCCAAGGGTTCAGTGAGGTCAGATCGTAGTCTGAGCTGACGACGATGAGTGCCTTGGCTGCGAGTGCGCAGTCCAGTACGAGGTTGTCTTCGTGGTCGCGAGAGTCGTGAGCCCGGCGCGGTGGGTCGAAAATTGCTCCGCCGAGGTCGGTGATGATGCCAGTGATCTCGTCGACGTAGCGCTGGGCGGTCGGACCGGCCACGCCGAGGCGCACGAGCACCGCGGCGGTAGTAGTGAGTATGTGCAACGAGCTGAACAGTTGCATGTCTTCGCCGTCGAGGGCAATAGCGAGACAGTCGGCGGCTGCGTTGTCGGTGGTCGGGGGGATGCGGGGCAGGAAGGGGTATGTCGAGTCCGGTCCGACCAGCGCACTGACGAGCACATTGACGTCGTAGACGACCGGGGTGAGCACGCTAGGCGACTCTGCCCACCTGCTGTGCGACGGCATCGCGCACCTCGTCGGGGGTGACGACGCGGCCGAGTTCTTCTCGTGCGTCTTGCTGCAGAGCCTGGAGGCGTTCGGCTCGACGGTCGCGAGCGAGCCGGCGGATGGCGACGCGCAAGAATTCCGATCGGTTGCCGCCGCCGTAGTGTTCGACGAGCTCGTCGAGCAGAGCGCGCTCGTCGTCGCCGATCGCGAATCCGACAGTCTTCGCACTCATGGTGGCCCTCTCTTCGTGATCGCGGTGCATATACAATCAGTGTGCAATTGTAGCTCCTACCCGAGAGTACGTGCGGAACGACGGCGTTCTGCCAGCAACCCCTGTCCATGTTGAGACGATGCTCGCCGGAGCGCATGTGGTGGGAGCACAGCGACGAGGCGAATGCGCACTTAGATGGCGACTTTGGCGCTCACGAGTCGGTTGAGGCTCACGCCTTGCTCGGCTGCTTCGATGGCCAGCGCTCGGTGTAGAGCCGGGGGAATGCGCAGGCGAAACTCGCCGCTGAACTGACGCTCGGCGAGAGGCTCGGGAACCGATTCGCCCGACGCCAGCAGGTCGTCGACGACCTCGGCGACGAGGGCCCGCAACCCGAGCAACGCTGCCGCTGGGTCTGGTGCGAGCCATGAGAGCAATCGAAACTCGACAACGGTCGCGACGTACTCGTCGTCGTCGGGCGACCACGACACGCGGTAAGTGTAGTGATCGTCACGCATCGTCGTCCTCCGTCATGTACCTTTCGCTGGCTTCAACCAGCTGATCGATCGCGGCGAGCACCTGTCGAACTTGGTACGCCTTCGCTGCTCCGTGGTCGTTCTGGATGTTGACGCGAGGGTCACCCGGCCATGGTGTTGCATAGATGCGGTGGCTACCGGACGACAGCCGCGGTGGCCCGAAGTAGTGCTGGCACACCGTTTCGAGGTCGCGAAACTTCACTGCGGCGGGCGAGGTGCGCATCAGCTGCACGGCGCGATCGATTTTTCGTTGTGGTGTCACTAATGGTACCGCCATGTCGTCCGCATGGCGATACTTTGTCGCAGCTTGAGTTGCTCGAAATCAGTTGGCCCGCTGAGTCCAATGACGACCCCGTCTGGTCCTCTGGGGAGGAGCTCACTCGGGCTCGTTGACCTCCCGCACGAGCGCGGCGATGGCGTCAATGAGTGCTGGCACCGCCGCCGGCGCGGTCGATGCATCGAAGGTTCGGGCCGCCATCTTCGTGTTGAGGCGTCGCCCACCCGGCACTGCCTCGACCGCAGCGAGGTAGCGATCGACAGGTTCCGCCAAGCTCGGTGTCATCGCGAGTGACGCCCGGTCGACACCGACTGACAGGTGCCGAAGTCCCTGCCATTGCGCGCCTTCCGGCAGACCCCAAGCGATCGACAGCGGCTCGTTGCGGTCGGGCGTGGGGATGCGGATGGAGAGCCCTTTCGAGCGCCAGGCGAGCACGAGCCCGAGTGCGCTGCAGGCTGCCAAGAAGTCACGGAAGGCGTCGCGGTACTGGTCTCCGTCAAGCGCGGCGAGGAAAGCCGCTTCATCCGTATTGACCTGAGGGCCGCTACTTGTCTGGGTGCGCCGATCCGGCGCTGCGACCACCTGCGCTGCGTGAGCAGTGAGCTCGGCACCGGAAAGCTGGACGATTTCGACGACAAAGTACTTGCCCACGCGCACAGTGCTGTTGAGGTAGTCGAGACTCGCGCGCATCGTCTCGGTGAACCGCTGCGCGGCCACTACGAAGTGGAAGTCGCCTGACTGCAGCACGTCGGCGAGGCGCTCGAGCAGAGCATCCGTCGCCTCGGGGTCGAGGGTCCACCCGGCGCGACCGATCGCGTCGCGCAGGTCGTGGCAGCCTGCGAGGTGCTCGGGCGCGTGCCCGTTGCGCAAGAAGCGCTGCACGACTCCGCGGTCGAAGTCGTCGACCGACAGCCGCCATAGGTCTGAGCCGTAGTCGATCAGCTGGGCGAGCGCGTGCCGAAAGTCGGGGTTCTGCGGCCCGGTCTTGAACTCGACGAGCACCACGTCGCCCGACGAGGCGAGGCACAGCAAGTCGATGGATCCGGATGCCAGCGAGGTCTCACGCCCGATGACGAGCAGGTCGCCGTCGAGCCCGAGGTCGTCGGCGGGGATGAGCTGCGGGTTCATCTTCATGACCTCCTGCAGGTGGTGTTCGCTCGGCGCGGGCGACTCGACGAGATCGAAGTGCTCGCCGGCGCGCTCCACCAAAAAGCGACGGGGCATGGATGCTCCTCCTGTGGTGTGCCCGAGGCTATCGGGTTGCACCGACGATGTGACGAGGCGACGGATGCTCGTCTCACCTCAGGCCTCAGCACGAGCATTGACGACTCGACGCGCATTCGGTGGGGGAGCATTCACGAGTTCAAGGGCCTCGAGGCGCCCGTGGTGATTCTGACCGATGTCGACCTGTCGAAGGGATACGACCTCGATTCGCCAAAATCGGTTGGTGTCTCGTGCGACGTATCTGCAGGCGCCGCTTACGCCAAGCCACCTGGCAGGTTGGCGAGCGAGAGCTAGCCCGATCTTTGCCACACCGTGTTTGTGCCCCGGTTACCTGACCGCGGATCGAACCAATGCAGCTCGTACGACAATGAGATCGCTATCGAGCCGATCGGCGGAGGAGGCGGAGAAACCACAATCTGTATCTGCTCGCCGCCGACTTCGCGCAGCGATAACAGCCGCTTGCGTCCGCACTTTTCGACCTCGACCACGATGAAGACCCCTGGCACTCGTACGTCCGTCGGCGCAACTGGTTCGCTAAGCGATGACCTGGTGTGAACCAGAGCGGCCAGCGCACTGAGTGACGCATTCGACGAAGCGATGTCAGCATCGGTCGACGAATCCATACATGGATGCTTGGGCCACGGTGGCCCAAGCGCATCGAAGTAAACGCGACTTCCGAAGTCGTTTCGGTAGAAGAAGACTGCTGCTCCGCATAGTGGACATCGAGCATTCGGTTCGATCCAAGTTCCCAATTGCTGGCTGGACGGTGAGCCTTCAGATACCTGACTGGCGAATTGGGACCAAGAACTTGACCAGCCGTCCCGGTCAACCCAGTGACCGCTTACCCAGTGGCTGTCACCGTAGGGGCCAGACCGCCAATGTCCTTCCCGCCAGAATCGAGTCACAACGCCCTCCGAGATAGAAGCACCCTCACCTCGGCGACCCGAGTCATGTTGGGCCCGAGGTGGGTGATCTTGGCTCGTCCGCTGCTATGGAGGCTACGTCGCGCGAGCCCATGCAATTCTTCGGTGTATCGAGCAACAATCACCATAGGCCGACTGTAGAGGGCACGCCCGACGGTCGGGGATGAGCGCGCACTCCAGATTCACACCTTGAACGAGCAGCTGCGCCTCCTCGCCGACGCCGTCGAGCGCATCCTGTCGGAGCCGTTCACGGTGCGCGAGCTGGTGATTCTGTCGCCCTACGCTCGCGAACGGTCGGCTGCCGGGCAGGCTCTGGCGAATCCGGCGACGGATGTCCGCCTCACCTCCCGCCTCGGCACCAGCATTGACGACTCGACGCGCATTCGGTGGGGGAGCATCCACGAATTTAAGGGCCTTGAGGCGCCCGCGGTGATTCTGACCGACGTCGACCTGTCGAAGGGGTACCACCGCGATCTGCTCTATGTGGGGGCGTCGCGCGCGACCGATCGGCTCGTAGTGCTGGAGACCCTGACAGCTACTTGATCTTCGAGGTAGTTCCGTTGGGACGAACGACGAGGATCTGACCCTGGGACTTGGGTGCTGCCGTGAAGAGCCCGGTCGTTGCACTCCGGTGCATGTTCACCGAGTACGAGCCGGTGCTAGACGGGGTCGGTCCAGCCTGCTTCTCGTTTGCCATAGTGGTCACCTTCTTCTTTCGATCACGGTACTCGCCTTACCTGTTGAACGCGATATCGCCCAGGCGTGTTCCCCAGTCTCGGCTGAGGTCGCGGGCCGTCGCTTCCCACTCTTCTTGTCTTTCCCACGCCGCGACTGCTGTTGATTCCAGACCGAAGGTGACCACCGCAGCGGCAAAGGAGGGGAGCACACCGTCGCTGACCATGATCGGGATCGCGATGGCTGAACGCCAGTGGGGTGTTACTCGGTCGTCCTTCGCGATGTCCTTGAGTCGTACGGTTTCCGCTCCCATGGCCTCTCCGGAGATCCAGGGGCTATCGTGCCCGGTAGGAACCCTCTTCATCTGCTTGGCAGATTGATACTGCGTCGAGGCGCTTGCCCAGCGGGCGAGCTTTCCGTTGGGCGCAGCGAGCCAAAGGGTTCCCCGGTGTGCGGTCGAACCGATTGCTTCGGCCATCAACTCGGCATCATGCTCGAGTGCCGCTGCGTACTCCACCTGGAGAGCAGCGAGCCGCCGGTTGTGTTTCACCCACACTTTTCGTGCTCGTTCGCTGGGTGCGCGGTAGTCAGGCAGGGATGCATGGGCCAGTTCTCGAATCACTCCGGCGACATCGGCGAAATCCTGCAGAGCGAGCGCTTCAAGACCGATGGACTGCCACTCGGCGATGAGTGCATCGTCAAGCATCGCGAACTCTTCGCGAGTCAAACGAAGGCCTTCGCGCACGACCGTCACTATGGACGAGTGCCGGTTTTTCGAGTCGGCGGTGATGGTGTGCAGCCACTGCCTCAGGTCGGGGTCGCGGTAGGTGGTGCCCGCAATCAGCATTGGCCCTCGATCGAGTGCGCGTTCCAGGAACGGTCGTTGCCATGCCTCGAGGCTCGCGACCCGGTCTGCGTAGTCAGTGAAGCTCACCACCGGATCGATGACCAGGTCCCCGTCAATGATGCCGTGCAGGTGATGCACCGTGACTCCGCCCGGGCCAGCTTCCTCGGTCGTGGAGCTGTAGACGTCTCGACCCGAGTCAGCCATGAGAGCCCGCTCAAGCAGAGTGTCGAAATTCAGGGTCGCCAATGTTGTGCTGGTAGGCGCCGTCTCGTAGTGCCCGGCCGCCGCAAGATGCAGAGACGACGGCTGACGCTCGCGTGCTTCCGGGCCCGCGTAGAGGGCATCAGAGAGGATGGATTCCCACGACGCTCCTGCGCGCTGTCGGGCACCCTGCAAGACGATCATCGGGTCTTGCTTGTCGACTAGGAGGGCCCCCGCCTCGCGACTGGGCACGACACCACTTGCCACCGCGACTCGAACTGCGAACTCATCCCAGTCGGGCAAGCCGGACGGTGCGGAGGCTCCCGCGCCGAGCAGCAACGTCAAGTGAGAGCCCTCTCGAAGCGCGTCGAATTGCGCCATGATCTTGGGGGTGATGTCGGGGGCACTCACGACCGGAACAGTAGTCGTCTGATCGGACCTTCGCGCATTGGCCCTGTGTAGAGTGCTCAAGTTAGGGTACTTGGGTACCAAGTCAAGGAGGTCCATCGTGCCCGCTGCGCCAATCAAGATCTCTCCGGAAACCGATCAACTTCTGACTGAGGCAGCGCACTACTTGGGGCGAACGAAGAAAGACGTCGTCGATATCGCCGTTCGCGAATTCGTCGAGAATCATCGTGCAGAGCTCGTCGTCGCTGTGCGCTCATCACTCGCCCGGCTCGACGGCACCATTCCTTCGCTTGTGAGCGAGATCACAGGCTTCAAGCGCGCCGATCTCGACGACCTGGGCGGCTTCGAGCAGCAAGACGTCAGATAGCAGTCTCAGCACAAACCAGCGATCTCTAGGCTCTCATCGTCGCCCGATGCGTCGGGAGTGAAAGTGAACCCCGGGAGTTCCCGTGTCGTCACGGGGCCCGGGGTTCGCGCTTCGTGGCCGACCTCATCGGCGAGCCGACCCTCTACAGCGAGCACCGCCGCAGCGACGACGACCAGGTCTCGGTCGAGCGCCACACTTTCACGACTATGGATGAGCAGCTGCGCCTGCTCGCCGACGCCGTCGAGCGCATCCTGTCTGAGCCGTTCACGGTGCGCGAGCTGGTGATTCTGTCGCCCTACGCCCGCGAGCGGTCGGCTGCCGGCCAGGCTCTGGCCGATCCGGCGACGGATGCCCGCCTCACCTCACGCCTCGGCACCAGCATCGACGACGCGACGCGCATTCGGTGGGGGAGCATCCACGAGTTCAAAGGCCTTGAGGCGCCCGCGGTGATTCTGACCGATGTCGACCTGCCGAAGGGGTACCACCGCGACCTGCTCTATGTGGGGGCGTCGCGCGCGACCGATCGGCTGCTGGTGCTGGAGGCTGGCTGACCTGCGCTACGCGGACTTCTCGGGCGATGACTCCCCAAACCGTTGCTGCGCGGCCTGCTTGCTGATGCCGAGCACCAGCCCAATGAAGCCCCAACTGCGCCCATTCGCACGAGCAGCGGCAACCGCTTCGGCCAGCTCATTCTTGGCGCGCTCGACGTCTTTGGCGGCGAGTCCGATACGCCTGAGGTCGGCGGGGTCGTCGACGGGGTAGTCGTCGAGGTCGATGACGTCGAGCAGCTGCTCAATGTCGCGCAGGGTCGTCTTCTTGCTCATCTACTCTCTCCTCACCGCAGGTAGCGCATGAAGCGTTGCCGCAGGGGCATCGCGTGAATGATTCGGGCGTCGTCGTCGGGATCGGCGACGATGACTTCGAGTAGCTGGCCATTCTCATCGGGTCCGATGATCAGCACCAGGTCGGTTTCAATTCTGACGACGCGAAAAGCGATCGAGATCGCATGAAGAATGCTGCGATCGGAGAGGCCGTGCTTGCGTGCCGACGGGAGAGTCCGTGGCATCACCGTACCTCGCCCCCGATGAAGTGTCAACCTTTAGTTGACGCACCGCATGATGCCGTGATTCTGGCCGCTCGGGAGGGCACCGGAGGCCCACCTATCAGTTGTGGTTGTGCGGGGCCAGCGGCGAAAGAGCTGGGGAGGGGGCGTGGTCTCCTTCGGCTCACTGCGTTGTCGGTGCCCCCTGTCACACTGGTCTCAGCAACACCAGGTCTTCAGAAGGGCCGCCCGCGAGGGCGGCACCGGCAACCGGCTCCCGGGCACGGTGCTCCAATGACCTGCTTCGCCCGCGGGCGGAGAACCCGGGCGGTCGAACGGCCTCCCTCGTGCATCCCGCATCACGATTTCGGAGGTCATTATGGCGAACGACGAGGCCCAGCTCGCAGAGCTCATGGTCCGCCCCCTCAAGCCCGTGCACATCGCGATCGAGCAGGCGAGCCTGCACCCGCTGCTGCGCCACGCGGTGATCGACGAGTGCGGATACGTGCAGTGGCCAGGCCTCACCGAGCGGCAGAAGCAGGTGGCCGCCGACACCGTCAGGGTGATTCGCGTCGACGGCCTCCGGTACTTCTCGATGCCGCCGCGCGTGAACGCCGACTGGTTTCTGCCCGGGAATCCGACGGTGGATGACCTCCGCACGGTCTACGGCCGCGTGCCCGATCTGCAGCGCTGGTATCTGTCGATCGACCTGACTGCTGGCGCACGTGACACGTTGCTCGTCACCACGCTGGCAGTGGATGGCCAACGCGCGTTCTTCGCGTGCTCGCAGAACTCGGGCTGGGCTCGGATCTCTGCGCGCACCTTCACCTCATGGCGCGACAGCACAGGCTTCGTGCTCGCCCCTGTCGACCGGCTGGTTGCAGCCGAATGGCGACGCGAGTGGAATGCTGCCTCACAGCGCGCTGCCGGCCCGGTTGCTCATCGTGTAGCCGACCAGAAGCCCGACTGCAATGAGCCTCGCACCAAGAGCTACTGGCAGGCGAGGCACGGGAGAGTCAGCCGCGAGATCGAGGAGATCGACCTCGACCTGCTGCTCGACCCAGATGCCGATCGCGGTGCCGTGAAGGAGCGTCGGCGGCGTCTGACCTGGGACCGGTGGAACATCAGCAAGCGGATCAGTGAGTTTCCGCGCTGACACGCCTAGAACGGGTGCTCTGCCGCAAGGAGGTTCTCCAAGACTGCGACCACTTCATTTACGGCGGAGAAGCACCTGGTCGGTGGAGTTTTTACGGGTGGTTCTCCTACGCCGATCCACTCGATTCCCCAGGTGGACGCGGGCATATTCGCCGTCTCGCGAAAGTCGCTGAATGTCACGAGCCACGAGCTGCGGGCGAATCGGTGCGGTTGCCACGCGACGTCGCGATTCGCGATGAGTAAATCTGCGACCTCGCAGATCGCGAGCCACTGGGGTGTCGATGGCGGGGCGCCGGTGTAAGCACCACCCCAACCGGTCTGGCCATGCACGGCGACAACCCCCGTCGCGAGCCGCACGTTGAGTGAGTAGCTATTGGCGCCGTGTCCCGCGTGCGAGAGGCTGAACTGATCGGGGATCGGGCCGCGCAAGTAGTAGTGAGTCAGGGGCTGGTAGTCGTGAAGCGGCGACGGCGAGGGCTGCGTGGCCCAGTTCCAGATGTCGAACTTGCGAACATCGCCGGCGATCGCCGGGTCGAGCTGTGGAGATCTCAAGCTGGCGTGAGCGAGCGTTCGGCGCATGTCGTCGACTCCGCGCTCGCACGTCGGGCCGCAGGCGGAGTTCTCACTGCGTGCTCGTTGCCGCATCGACGGGTCGTATTGAGGCACAGCCAGTTCGCGACCTTCTGCCGCTTGACGCACCAAGACGCACGAGTCTTCCCTCAGGCTTCGGACCGTGCCTTCGTCAGAGGAGCACGCAGCCACGAGTATTCGGCTCATCGCGTGATTGAGAACGCAGTAGTTGGAGCAGTCGACGTGCCAGTCGAGTCGTTGCTGCGGATTGGTCGCGGCCAGCACCGCCCACAACTCGACGAAGTCGTCGACGTGTTCTCGACGCGCGGCCATCGACTCGAGCGTTTGAGCGGCTCGTTTCAGGTGATCGAGCTCTTCGCCCGAGCGCTCCAGCAGCGTCTTCACCTGCACCACATCGAGGATCGGCTCGACTTCGTCGGCGGGCTCGCACACTCCGTCGAGTGCGTGGGACGGCGGCCCGTCAAAGAACTGCCGCTCGAACTCGACGACGATCTGCTCGGCGATCGGCGCGGCGAGCCCGATATCGATCGCAGCACTGCGGATGGCATCCCGCGATCGGATGCTCAGCTCATCGCCGGCGTCGCGCGCGACGTTGTCGGCAGTCGACGTGGCCTCGTCGGGGATGCCGGTCTCTAGACGGCTCCCACGACCGGGCGTGATCAGTACGTCAGGTTCCGAGACGATGTCGAGATGCTCACGGGCGATTCGGCGGATCTCATCGGTGCCGTCAAAGGAGACGGGCACCTCGAGCGAGAAGCCGTAGACAGAGGCGAAGAGGCTCAGCACCGACTCGGCGACGGCAGGCCCCGTCCAGGTTGTGTCGAGACTCCTGGTCAGGTTCGCTCGAGACTTCTCCGAGGCGGAGGACCAGCCCAGCAGCGTGAGCGCTGCGAATGTCTCGCTGCTCGTCCAGTCCGGTCCGGTAGCCAGACCTCCGACCTCCAGGTAGTGCTCGCCCGACCACTCGACGAGCGCCTGCACGTAGGGAGCGGGCGCCGGGTCACCGCCTGTGTGGTCCGGGTACGTGTTCATGCGCCAGAAACCGCGTCTGCGAACCGACTCGCTGACCTCTGCGATGGTGTCGGCCAGGGGCATCCAATCAGGGCCCAGCAGCAGGTTGTCTCGAATCCGCTCGCGCCACGCCTCGGGCGTTTTGTCGCCCGCCACGGGAGCACTCGACTCGATCGACAGTCCCGCCATTCCGTTCGCCGATGCCAGGTCCAGCGCGGCCTTCTCATCCGGAGCCACGCACCCGAACACGGCCGGCCCATCGGGACCCGTTCCGTGCACCTCGTACACGAACAGTGAGGTGGACTCGCCCTTCATCGCACCAGGGTACGCCGCAGTGAATGGGCGATTCGATCGCAACGCGGCTCGGTCGGCAAGGAAAAGCGAATAATGATTGACGCTCTCGTCTTCTTCGTGCACACTGAGAGAGCACGGCCGGATGGTTGTGCGGAAACACCCTTTGAAACCCGGCAGGGCTTCTGGACAGCGTCATCATCGACGCCCTTGAAGCCGACCCTAGGGTCGGCTTTCGTCATTCCAGGGGCTCTCCCTTCCCCAGGAGGAGAGAGACATGACAAGCACCAAAGAACCCATCATCATCAAGTTCGACCAGCTCGCAGAGCAGACCGTCGAGGGCATCACCCGGCTCTCCGGCTTTGTCAAGGCGACGCACTTCGTGGCCCTCATCGACGTGCTCGACCTCGAGGCCAACCCCCGCGAGTCGAAGGTCGGCCAGGTCACCGAGGCGATCCGCGAGTCGATCACCAACACCCCCGACGAGTTCCCGTTCAAGTCGAAGGGCGTGCTGCTCGGCGCCTCCGAGTTCGAGCACCTCGACCGCAACCGCGTCCGCGTCATCTTCTCGAGCACCGATGTCGAGGGGATTCTCGACGGGGGCCACAACACCCTGGCGATCGGGATGCACATCCTCAGTCTCGTCCTGGGCGCCGACCCGCGGCTCCGCAAGGTGCGCCTGTGGAGCGACTTCCGCGCACTCTGGAACGAGTCGCGGGCCCAGGTGCGGGCGTACCGCTCCGAGCACGCAGTCGACGCCACCGAGTCGGCGCTCGCCGGCCCGCTCGACTTCTTCATTCCGGTCGAGCTCATCGTGCCCTCCGACCCCGACGACGAGAGTACGGTCGCGGGCTTCCGCACCTCTCTGCTCGACATCTGCGCGGCACGCAACAACAACGTGCAACTCAGGGCAGAGGCCAAGGCCAACCACCACGGGTACTTCGAAGAGCTCAAGGAGCTTCTGCCGCCTGACCTGGCGAGTCGTGTCGAGTGGAAGCCCAACGACGGCGGGCAGATCAAGGTCGCTGACATCATCGCCCTCACGTGGATTCCGCTGGCGCTCATCCAGCCCCCGGTGGTCGATGGGGAGGGCAAGCAGGTCGAGCCGCCTGCACCGCAGGGCATCTACCGCAGCAAGGGCGACTGCATCGCGCGGTTCGAGCGCTTCATGAGCTCCAACGAGGTGACGAAGGAGACCGACGACGGGTTCAAGCGCGAGCTGATCCACGCCGGCGTGCGCAGCACCTTCGCCCTCGCGGCCGATTTCCCGCGACTGCACGACCGCCTGTGCGCGGAGTTCCCGAAGGTCTACAACGCGCTGGGCGGCAAATATGGGCGCATCACCGCAGTGTCGAAGATGAACCCGGCGAACGGGAAGAAGAAGTACGCCAAGTTCACGGGCATGCCCCTCGACTACAACAGCCCCGAGGGCTTCATCCTGCCGCTCGTGTACGGGCTTCAGGGCCTCATCGAGCGTCGAGACGATGGCACGGTGGCCTGGAAGGTCGACCCCGACACGTTCCTCGACGAGCACCTACCGTCGGTCGTCAAGCAGTTCTCGCTGTTGCTGACCCCCTTCCAGTTCGACCCGCAGAAGGTCGGCAAGGGCGCCGAGGCATACACCCAGGCGCTCAGCGCCGTCGAGAACGCCGTGCTGCGCATCCAGGCGAACCAGGGGACCTGATCATGACGAACTCCACTATCGAGATGCGCGGCCTCACGCTGAGCATCGACCCGGACCTACACCCTGTCGAGGGCTCGTCGATGTCAGCTCGCGACGAGGGCACAGTGGGCGGCAAGGCTCGTGTGGCCACCGTCGAGACTGCCGACGGCTTCCGCGCCACGATCGGCGTGTGCACGTGGCCGGGCGCTGGCGGTGACGGCGAGGCCGACGTCCGCCTGCTCGATTTCTGGGCCGGCGCAGACGATTACCGCCGCCTGGAGCGCGCCGGCAAGATGTCGCTCGCGAAGGTCGGCGCCCGCCGGGTCGGCATCCTGCGCGCGATGGCCTACGGCGAGCACGAGTGGCCCACCCTGCAGTCTGTCGGCTGGGAGGCGCTCGACCGCCTGGCCGGCACCGACGCGGCCGCCTTGCTGCGCGATCACGGCGGTGAGACAGGCTCGGTCATCGAGTTGAACCCGAACGCGAAGCGCTTCAAGGATGCGCCCGGCTTCGCCATCGCGGAAGACCCGACGGCGGCCTTCGTCGCGTTCGCCATCACCCGCGTGTTGCCGATCGCGAGCGGCTTCGGCAAGCCCGGTATCGAGCCTCTGCACTCATGACGCAGGTCAGGGTCGAGATGCCGGAGCAGGACAGCTACGGCGAGATCATGAAGGGCTACCTGTCGTTGATGCGCGGCCTCGGCATCGACCTGCATGCACGGTGCGACGTGCGGCTCACCGAGCTCGACGGCCCTGACTGGTGGGCCGATCTGGAGGAGGAGCGCCGCGCCGACGGGATCTGGAAGGGGCGCATCAACCCTCAGGATCCGAGCGTGCTGCTGCCGGAGTACTTCAAGAACGCCGAGTCCCCGCTCAGGCGTGCGCTCTCGGGCAAGCCCGACTCGGTCGCGATGGCGAAGAAGGTGCACTTCGCGCGCAACACCTGGCTGCACTTCAGCGAGACCGCTGGCGTTGCGCAGCTCGAGGAGGTCGCGGGCTTCGTCAAGCAGTTCGCCAGCATGAACGGCCTTCCGATCGACGCGTTGGCGACCCGAATGGTTCGGAGGCTTCAGCGCATCCGCACCGGCCAGTACCAGCCCTTCAGCGACATCATCAGGAAGTGGCAGATCGACAACGAGCCGATCGCGACTCCGGATGCTGAGCCCGAGTCAAACGGCCGTACCAAGGCCACCGGGACCGTTGTCGAGCCCACTCCCGACCACCCCGCCGCCATCGCAACCGAGGTACAGGTTCCCGATCCGGACGTCATCGAGGTCGACACGCCCGCCATCAAGCGCCGCCCGGCGATCGGTGCCCGCTGGACCGGAGATATCCCGCCCGCCCGCTTCATCCCCAGCGCGATCGGCGACCTCGTCGACCCGACCTCGGGCGCGGGTCTACGCGCCCGGGTCGACGCCGACCTTTGGCCCCGCAAGCGCCGCCTCTGGCTCTCGCCCCGCCCGCTCGGCGGCGTCTGGGTCGACGAGCGCGACGGCGCGGTCGGCGGCTTCGTCGACAACGTGCCGCGGCTTCTCGGGTACCTCGGCGACGAGCCCGACGACGGCCTGGCCCGCGGCTTCCTCACGCTCCACTACTACGAAGCCGCCGACGGACGCATCGTCGAGCTCGATTCGGGCACCGCCCTGCTGGATGCCGTGCCGTCCGAAGCCCGCGACCAGGCCGAGCGGCTCCAGGCCGAGGTGCTCGCCGCCGCTGCCGAGCACGCGGGCCTGCGCCTCAGCACCTACGGCGACCTCGTCGCCGTCACCGACGAGGGTGCCGTGCGCGTCGCGGTGGTCGAGCCCGAGCAGTGGTTCGCAGGGCATCTCGCATGACGTCGACACGAAATGTCAGTGGTCCCCGCGATCCTGAAGAACTGCTTTCTGGCCGGAGAGGAGCATGACCATGGGTGATGCGCTGCAGGTGAAGGGCACGACGAACGTGCCGTGGAACGACGTCAAGGTCGACGGAGCGACCGCCCAGTCGGTGCACTACGGGCGCGACGAGTCGGGCGTCGGCGAGGTTCAGGTCGCCGTCGCAACGATTACCGGTAAGCCGACGAAGGCGCTCATGAACGAGCTCTGGAAGATCCGCGGCGTCAAGAGCGCCATGCCCGTGGTCATCGCCGCGGTCGCGCCCGAGGGCGTCTACATCTACAGCGGCGGCACGGATGCCCTGCCGCTCGGCCCGCTGCCCCACGCGCAGGCTGCGCTCCGGTTGCAGGCCGTGCTCGACGAGCCCGACGGCCTCGCCGCCGCGAATCGGCTGCGCGCGGTGGAGGACTCGTACCAGACCATCGGCCTGGGCGGCTTCGCCAACCACTATCTGTTCGCGAGTTACCACCTGAAGCGCGACGTGCCTCGCCGCGCCGACTGGGAGACGGCGGGGGAGCGCGCAGAGCCGATGCTGTCGCGCCGCGGCGCCGAGCTCATCTCGTCGCTCGGCTTCACGAGTGAGCCGGCCCCGGGCGGCGCGCTTGTGCTGCGCGGCACCACCGGCCAGCGGCGTGCGATCGCCGTGCTGCTCGACGAGTCGGAGAACTTTGACCAGAAGAGTGCCCGCCACCAGCTGTCGCCGGTCGCCCACGGCCTCGAGCTCGCCCGCCGCGAGGAGGTTGCGTGGGTCGTGCTGCTGCGCCAGAGCACCCTGCGGCTCTACCCCGGTCGCGACGGTGTCGGCGTTGGTCAGCGTGGGCAGTCCGAGACCTACTTCGAGCTTGACCTCGCGATGGTCGACCCCGACTTTGCAGCCCTTCTGCCGCTGATCTTCTCGGCCGAGGCGCTCGAGCCGGGCGGCTCTGCGGACGAGATCCTCGCCGGTTCGGGGCGCTACGCCGCCGACCTCGGCTCGCGCCTGCGCGACCGCGTTTACCTCGGCGTCGTGCCTCGGCTCTCGATCGCGGTCGCCGAGCGCCTGCCGCTGCTGGGCGTGACGATCGACGCCGAGGGGCTGCAAGTCGCCTACAAGCTGAGCATGCGAATTCTGTTCCGCCTGCTCTTCCAGGCCTACGGCGAGGCCACCGAGCTGCTGCCGGCCGGCCGCAACGAGCACTATGACGCGAACAGCCTGCGGGCCTTCGTCGAGCGTGAGCTAACGACCGATCCTGCCGACTTCGCCGCCGAGGCGTCGTCGATCTGGCGCGACCTGGTGCAGGTGTGGGATGCGATCGCCCACGGCAATCCGCGCTGGGAGGTGCCCGCTTACGGCGGCAGCCTGTTCGACCCCAGGACTGACGAGGGGCGCCTGCTGGAGCGCCTGCAGCTACCCGATAGCGTTATCGGGCCCGCTCTACAAGCCATGCTCATCGAGCTGACCGAAGACGACTCGCGCGGTGCCGTCGACTTCCGCTCGCTACAGGTGCGCGAGTTCGGCACCATCTACGAAGGACTGCTCGAATCGTCGCTCTCGCTCGCGGAGACCGACTTGAGCACCGATAAGGACGGCGTCTATATCCCGGCGCCCGAGGGTGCCGAGCCGGAGGTGCGCGCGGGCGAACCGTACTTCCACTCCGCTTCCGGTGAGCGCAAGGCGACTGGCTCGTACTACACGCCGAAGATCGTCGTCGACCACCTCATCGAGCGCTCGGTCGAGCCTGCGCTCGACGCTCACCTAGAGCGGGTGAAGGCTCTCATGAACGAGGGTCGCGAGCGTGAAGCGGGTGACCTGTTCTTTGACTTCAGGGTCGCCGACCTCGCGATGGGCTCCGCGCACTTCTTGGTTGCGGCGGTCGACAAGATCGAGCGCGGCATGCGCGACTTTCTCACGGCGACCCCGGTTCCGTCGGTTATCGCCGAGCTGGGTCGTCTTGAGGAGAAGGCGAAAGATGCGTTGGGTGCCGACACGCACGCCGCGGAAGCCATCAAGAAGTCGCAGCTGCTTCGCCGCCAGGTTGCGCGGCGCTGCATCTACGGCCTCGACATCAACCCGCTCGCCGTTGAACTGTCGCGCCTCGCCCTGTGGATCCACACCTTTGTTCCCGGCCTGCCGATGTCGAGCCTCGACCACGGTCTCGTTCTCGGCAATTCTCTGACCGGCATGACGACTATTGAGGAAGCCCTGAGCGCTCTTGACCCCCGGCGGGTCCCGGGTGCATCGGGGTTCTTCGACTCGGTCTTGATTGACGAGCTTGAGGCCGCAAAGGCGCACTTTCTTGACTTCAGCAGGGCAAGTGAGGCTGATAAGGCCGAAGTTGAAGCAGGCGCTCACATGCTTCGCGCCGCGAGGGACGTTTCCATTACGGCCAAGGCCATCCTCGATGCGGCGGTGGCGGTTCGCGATGGGTCGGTCTTGCCGAAGGCACGCTTCAGTCGCGAGGACCTCGACGATCTGTTGGCCGAGCCCGGGATCGCTTTGTCCGCAGCTCGGCTACTTCCCGGCCACTTTCCCTACCTGTTCCCCGAGGTCTTTCTGAGATCTGATCCAGGCTTCAACGTCGTTGTAGGAAACCCCCCGTGGGACAAGGTCCGGTGGGAAGCCGCCCCTTACTGGGCCAAGGTGAGCCCCGGCCTGATGGCGCTCGCTGACTCGATCAGGGACGAGCGCATCGAGCACCTTCGCGCATCGCGCCCGACAGAAGCCGCTCGCGAACGCCAAGAGATGTCCGATCGAGAACGTCTCCAGGCCTACTTCAAGCAGTCTTTCGAGTGGCGCGGTGGAACGCATCTGGAGCTCGCACAGCTAATGCTTGAAAGGGCCCTCAAGGCAACACGAGTTGACGGTCGACTAGCCCTCGTATTGCCACGCCAATGTCTGGTTCTAGCAGGGTGGAAAAAGCTTCGCGAGCGTGTCCTGACCAATTACGACGTCGAACTCGTCCAGGCGCGAAACGTTGCCGGGTGGATGTTCGAGAACGTACACGCGAGCTACGCAGTAGTGCTGATGATGCTTGGTGAGCGAAATGGTCAACCGGTTCGAGTTTCAGTAGCAGTTAGCGCAAGCGCCTTCGAGCACCTCGACTTCGAGAGTGCGGCGCAATTCACGACGGCGGAACTTCGAACCTTGTCTGATTCACTCGTTGTCCCTTGGTTCGCCGTTCCCGAGGATCGCACGGTCTTCGAGAAGCTCCGCACAGGTGATCGGTTGTCTTCAAGTGCAGGTTGGATCACTGCCACGCACGACGCCAGGTGGGACTTTCGAGGCACGGGTCCTGATCGCGGGTTGGCAGTGAGGACTGAGGCCCCCGGGTCATGGCGAGTGATGATGACTCGGCATGTGGATGCCTACTCGATTCGCAACGCAGAAGTCAAACAGTTCGTCACCGATTGGTCGGCGCTGGGGGCCAAGAATCGCGGAGTCCAAGTCCTCCCAAACGGCCAGGCCGAGTTCACTGACTTCCACCCGGTGGTGATCTTCCGCCATCCAAGTCGGAGCGATGACACACGTACGCTAATCGCTGCCGCGTTGCCCTCAGCTGGTTACTTGTACAACAAGGGCTATGTGCACGCACTTGCTCATGCACGTGGTACCGGACACGCCGAGTTGCTGGCCATTCTTGGAGTTTTGTCGTCAAACGTCACGGATTGGTGGGCTCGCCGATTCGTAGACAGGCATGTGACTGCTCCGGTGATCAACAACCTTCCGATACCGAAGTTCGGAGAGCATGAGATCAAGCAGGTCGCGGATTGCGTTGCGCTTCTCTTGGCTCGTGCGGGATACACCCTCCTTGCAGGAGGGATTGATGTCTCCGCACGTGCTGAGTCGTCAGACTTCGCTCCCGAGACCAGCGATTCCCTTCTTGCCGAGATCGAGGCAATGGTGGCGTACGGCCATGGGCTCACGTGTGAGGATTTGGCCGTCGTTCGGGGAGACTTCTCGGCTCAAGGAATGACAGATGCCGTCTACGCAAAGTCCGTTCTCCGACTGGAGCAGATGTGGGAGGAACAGTCTTGACCGAGAAACTGCCTGTCTTCGCGACCAACCGTCTCGCGCCGCCTATGACGGTGGGGGAGGAGATCGCGCGGCTGTTCCGAGTGAATAGGGAAGCGCTCGGCTCTGCCGCGAGCGCCGCCATCGCGACAGCCTATGTGAACCCGGCGGGCTTTCTGCTGATTGCCGATGAGCTCGAGCAACTGCCGCGTATCCGTATCCTCCTAGGTGCAGAGCCGCTTCCCGACCCAGTGCTGACCGAGCGCGCCGACGAGGCGGTGTGCACTCGCCTGCGCGAGGCGCTGCACGACCACGATGCCTGGCTGCGGGCGGAGCGCGATGCTCTCGGTTTCGCGCCGGAGGCGACGCTGTCAGCGAAGCGCCTCGTCAGCTGGCTGCGGGCCGCGGACGAGCGAGGGGAGCCGGTCGTCGAAATCCGCCGCTACACCGGCGGTTTTCTGCACGGCAAGGCCTACATCAGTAACCACCCCACGCACCCGGCCTACCTCGCCGGGTCGAGCAATCTCACGCTCGCCGGGCTCACCCGCAACGCCGAGCTCAACGTCGGCGCATCCGGTCAGCACGGGTCGACCGGGCAGGTGGTCGACTGGTTCGAAGAGTGCTGGGGCGACAGCGAGCCCTACGACCTTGCTGCGCTCTACGAGCCGCTGTGGGGCGAGCACAGTCCGTGGACGGTTTACCTACGCATGCTGCTCGAGCGATACGGCTCGCACCTCGACGAGGAGAAGTCGGAGTCGCTGCGGTTCGAGCTCACCCGGTTCCAGGTCGATGGCGTGAGGCGCATGCGCCGCCTGCTGGACGAGATCGGTGGCGTGCTCGTCGCCGACGAGGTGGGTCTCGGCAAGACCTACCTTGCCCTCGAGGTCATCGCCGCCGCGAGCGAAGAACTGCGGCAACGGGTCATTGTTGCCGCGCCTGCTGCCCTGAAAGCGGGCGTGTGGGATCCGATCCTGAAGCGCTACGGGATGAGCCGGCGGGTCACCGCCTACTCGTACGAGGAAATCCGCAACCGCATGGATCCGGAGAAGGAGCCGGACCACGATTTCCTCAACGAGGTGGAGGACGCGGCTCTCGTCATCGTCGATGAGGCGCACAACCTCCGCAACGCCTCCGCGGCTCGCTCGGAGGCGCTCGACCGCGTCATCCTCTCGGGCAAGCACCCGAAGAAGGTTGTGCTGCTGACGGCCACACCCGTCAACAACTCGCTGATCGACCTCGAGACGCTCCTCAAGTCCTTCGTGCGCGACGACGCACGATTCGCCTCACGGGGCATCCCGTCGATCCGTGGGTACATTCGCGACGCCCAGAAGCTCGACCCGGAGGCGCTGACCCCGGCGCACCTGTTCGACCTCATGGACGAGGTCGCCGTGCGCCGCACCCGCAGCTTCGTCAAGCAGAACTATCGTGGCGAGACGGTTCCCGGCCCGAACGGCACGAAGATCGTCGTCGAGTTTCCCAACCCCGACGTCTATCGAGTCGACTACACGCTTGACGAAGCCGGGGAGGCACTGGTCGATGCCGTCACGTACGCGCTCGATATCCCCGAGAGCGAAGAGCACGTCGCCTCGTTCGAGGTGCGGCGCAACGATCCGCGACGCCTTCTGCTTTCTCGCTATGCGCCGAGCGCTTACCTTAAGAGCGAGAAACTCGACGGCAGCCAGGTGTCGAACATGGGCCTGCTGCGGTCAGCGCTGCTCAAGCGGCTCGAGTCGTCGCCGCAGGCGCTCGCCAGCACGCTACAGGTGCTGATCACCGCGCACGAAGGCTTCCTCGCGGCGCTCGACAAGGGCATGGTGCTCATCGGGGGTGCGTTGCGCGACTACATCAGCTCGGAGTCGGAAGACCTCGACGAGATCGTCGCGGGCCTCGACGCCGACAACGCTCACCAAGCGACCCCCGCGGCCGACTACCGCGCTGACGTTCTGGCGTCGGATGTCGCGCTCGACCTCGAGCTGCTGCGCAGCATCCGTCAGCTCGCCGTCGATGCGGCCGCCGGTGACGAGCCGAAGGCTCAGCGCCTCGTCGACGAGCTCGGCGCCATCGCCGCGGACTCGCGCACGACGAGTGCGAAGGGGATCAGCTCGAGCGACCGGCGCAAGCTCATCGTGTTCTCGACCTACGCCGACACCATCCGCGACCTGCACGAGCGCATCGAGAAGGCGCTCGACGAGGCACCCGAGGGCAGCCCGCTCGCCGACTATCGGGGGAGGCTCGCTCCACCGATCATCGGCGAGTACGCCTCGGGCAAGACCGGTGGCATCAACCAGGTCAGCCGTGCGAAAGCGATCGCCGGCTTCGCGCCCCGCACGGCCGGGCAACTCGACAACGAGGGCATGCCGCTGCACTCGGACGACTACGACCTCCTGCTCACGACCGACGTGCTCGCCGAGGGCGTCAACCTGCAGCAAGCCGGGCGCATCGTCAACTACGACCTGCCGTGGAACCCCATGCGTATCGTGCAGCGGCACGGCCGCGTCGACCGCATCGGCAGCGAACACGACGAGATCCACCTCGGCGTGTTCTTCCCGACAGAGCACCTCGACGAGTTCCTCAACCTCGAGAACACGCTCATCCGCAAGCTGAAGCAGGCCGATGCCGCGATCGGCACCGGAAAGGTGCTGCCCGGCGTGAACCCTTACCCGCCGAAGGACCACTATGACGCCGACGACATCGTCGACGAGATCGAGCAGCTCGTCGTGACCAGCGGAGGCTCGGCCGCCGGGTCGGGGGAGGAGTATCGTCGCCGCCTGGCCAATGCTCTGGATGCTGAGCCGGGGCTGCGCGAGCACCTCGAGGCCCTGCCCCACGGCATCGGCAGCGGCTTCCGCTCGACGGCGATCGAAGGCAACCATTACGTCTTCTGCATGCGCATGGGCCCCGACGACAGCGAGCACGTATGGTTCCGCAATGTGCCGGTCGACGAGGACTGGGCTCCTATCGCCGATGAGCAGGGTGTCATGACGGTCGAGGACGACACCCTCAAGTCACTCGTGACTGCCGACCCGGGAAGCGTCACGATGCGGCGCGAGCTCAGCGACGCCGCGTTCCGCGGCGCGTATGACGCCTGGGATCTCGCCCGCGAGCACGCTCACTCCGAATGGATGCGCGGCACCGACCCCGCCAACCTGACGCCTGAGCTGCCCAAGGTGTTCCGCGAGGCTGCCGAGATCGTGCTCGCCCACGGAGCCGGGCTCGCAGTCGGCAAGCAAGGTGATCTCATGAAGCGGCTCAAGGCGGTGCCCAGCGTGAAGGCGCGGAACGCCATGCGACGGGCTATCCGCGGCCACAAGCCCGGGCCGGAGCTGATCCCGGCCATCGAGGCGGTGCTCGACGAGTTCGGAATCCAGCCGGCAGAGAAGGTCGTGCCACTTATTCCGATTGACCGAGATGACGTCCGGCTCGTGACGTGGATGGCTGTCACCGGTACCAGTCCAGCGACGGGAACCTGACCAATGACCACTGAAGTTGGTAGCTCAGGAGGGATCCCTCAACGCTTGCGATTCGAGAAGTCGTGGTGGGTAGCAAGCGAGTTCTTGCGCCGTCACCCCAACTACACGGTCGTCGAGGATCACTTCGGAGGTATCTATGACCTCCTCGTTCTGGAGACGAGGGACCCAGATGTAGCCTCGACCATTCATGGCACGTCCCCACGGGTGATGCTTAACCGTGCCGGCACGATCCAGGTGCACGACGCAGGGACGGAAGGTCAAGCCGAAGTTGTGGCCACATGGGATGCAGTGTCTTCTTTGGAGGACCCTCACGAGATCATTCGCATGATCGAGCGTGCCTCCAATTTGAAGCCGCCGCCAAAGTCGGCGAAGACTGACGCCACCTTGCTCGTTTACCGCACATTGAGCGCGGCGCTGACGCGACGCCTCAATGACCATCGGGACTGGGATGTTCGCACGATTGACGAGAGCGGTTCCTGGGTTTGGACAGTCGGACCGATCCGGCCAGGTCTTGAGTCTTTCGCTTCCGCATTTTCGGACCATGTGTTCGTGCATCATCGGTCCACGGGGCATGCGTGGTACCTCCTCCGAGGCGACGAGCCCGTGGCCGCGACAAGCAACGGCGGAATCTGCCACTTCAGGGCGGCACCTGCCCTAACCCTTATGGATCTGTATTCGCGCCGTCGCCGTCTGGACGATGTCGTTGATGAGTTGTTCGTGCGTATCGACGGTCTATCTCACCACTAGCTGACGACCACTATCTGGAGCCCTCAATGCACGAGATCATCTGCCCCAACTGCGGCAAGGCCTTCACGATCGACGAGGCCGGGTACGCCGACATCCTCAAGCAGGTGCGCGACACCGACTTCGAGAAGCAGCTGCACGAGCGGCTCGAGCTCGCCGACCGAGAGATGCAGCGCGCGATCGAGCTCGCCGAGACGAAAGCCGCCGGCGAGCTGCAGAAGGCTGCTGCCGCGAAAGACTCCGAGATTCAGGCGCTGAAGGCCAAGCTCGACGCGGGGGAGAGCGCCAACAAGGTTGCCGTCGAACTTGCCGAGGCGAAGCTTGCCGCCAAGCTCGCCGATGAGTCCGCGAAGCTCGAAGCGGAAGTGGCGAAGAAGGCGTCAGAGATCGAGTTGCTGAAGGCGAGCATCCAGAACGGAGAACAGGCGAAGCAGCTTGCCGTCAAAGAAGCAGTGAGCGGGGTGGAGCGCGAGCGCGACGAGCTGAGGAACGGGCTCGCCATGGCCACGATGGAAAGACACATCTCTGAGCAGGCGCTCGAAGAGAAGTACCAGCAGCAGATCAAAGACCGCGACGACGCGATCGAGCGGCTCAAAGATATGAAGGCGCGGCTGTCGACCAAGATGGTCGGCGAGACGCTCGAGCAGCACTGCGAGACCGAGTTCAACCGCATACGCGCCACGGCGTTTCCTAAGGCGTACTTCGAGAAAGACAACGACGCGCGGTTGGGCAGTAAGGGCGATTACATCTTTCGCGACAGTGACGGCGCCGGCACCGAGATCGTGTCGATCATGTTCGAGATGAAGAACGAGAGCGACGGCACGGCCACCAAGAAGAAAAACGAAGACTTCTTGCGTGAGCTCGACAAAGACCGCACCGAGAAGGGCTGCGAATACGCGGTGCTCGTGTCGCTGCTCGAGCCCGAGAGCGAGCTCTACAACAGCGGCATCGTCGACGTCTCGCACCGGTTCCCGAAGATGTACGTGGTGCGTCCGCAGTTCTTCATCCCGATCATCACGGTGCTGCGCAATGCGGCGCTCGGGTCGCTCGCGTACAAGCAAGAGTTGGCGCTGGTGAAGGCGCAGAACGTTGATGTGATGACGTTTGAGAAGGATCTCGACTCATTCAAGTCAGCATTTGGAAAGAACTACGACCTTGCGTCGCGGCGGTTCGCTGAGGCGATCGCCGAGATCGACAAGTCGATCGAGCGCATGAATAAGGTGAAAGAGGCGTTGCTCGGGTCTGAGCGCCACCTGCGCCTGGCCAACGACAAGGCGCAAGACGTGACTATCAAGAAGCTCACTCGCGGGAACCCGACGATGACCGCGAAGTTTGCTGAGTTGGGTGACGAGGTGTAGCGAGTACGGCCAAGCTTCAGTCGTTCGGGAACGAGGTCAGCGCGGCGCCTTGAGTCCCCCGGGCAAAGGCTTGCCGTGCACCACGGTGAGAAGCCGATTCGCGCGCGTCAGGGCCGTGTAAAGCACGCCCTGACGGCCGACGTTCACCGGGAAGTCGGCGGGCTCCACGACGACGACTGCGTCGAACTCCAGGCCTCGGGCGCGTTGCGGGATAAGGACTCGGAGCTCTCGGGCGCCGTCAGTCCAGATCGAGCTGCCGGCCGACACCGTCTTCCAGTCGAGTGAAGACAGCCGCGCGGTTATGGCCCGCTGATCGCTCCCGATGATGGCGACCGTGCCGCGTCCAACCTTGCCCAGCAGATCGATGGCGGCGCTCAGGGCTTCGTCGACCACCTTCTGACCTTTTGCCACTTTCACGACGGAAGGCACCTGGCCACCTTGCTGCATCGAGTACAGCTTCCGATCTTCGCGGGGAAGCAGCTGGTTCGCGAAGGCGATGATCTGCGCTGTCGAACGATAGCCTCGCTCCAGCACCCTCACGGGTGCGAGCCCGTCCTCGTCCTCGATAGCGAGGATTCGGGCGACCTCGTCCCATGAGCTGAACGTGTGATCGGTTCGACGCTGGTTCAGGTCGCCGAGGATCGTCCACCCACCGCGGTTGCCGAGGCGTCCGAGCACCTCCCACTCGATCGGCGAGACATCCTGTGCCTCGTCGATGATGACGTGGCCCGGGTTGGTGGTTCGCGCGGTTCGCACCCCGATGTACGCGAGCAACCCGCGGTGTCGCCGAGCGCGGTCCCTCTTGATGTCGGCATACGTCTTCGGAAGCCCGCGCAGATACCGCGCCCACTCGCCTTCCAGCACGCCATTAGGCGGCTTGTCAAGGAGGAACATGAGCTCCGCATAGACATCAGCGGCCTCGAGCCTCTCCTCGCCAATGTTGTTCTTGGCGCGCTTCAGCGCTTCATCGACGAGCCGGGCGAGGTCCTGATCGACGTCCATATAGCTCACCGACTCAGTCGGCTCTGCCGAGCGGGCAAGGCCCGCCAGCTCCTCGAGGAGGTCGGGCATCGAGAGGACACGGTACTTCCCGTTCTCGCCGATGAGCCTTGAGAGCGCGGCGCTGATGTGCTCGACATACTCCGCCGTCGGCCCCACGATCAGCACCTCGCCGCTCGGTCGAGCCCAATCCGGCGAGTCGGCGCTCAGCATGTAGGCGGCGCGGTGGGTGGCGACGACGGTCTTCCCCGTCCCAGGGTGACCCTGCAGGATCTGCGATTCGCGCGAGTCATGAGTGATCGCGTCGTACTGATCCGACTGCAAAGTCGAGAGCACTGCAGACATCGCCACCGACTTCGGTGCGGCCAGCTGCCGCTTGAGCAGTTCCGCCGCGCGAAGCGGAGGCCCGGGAGGAGTTGCCGAGCGCGATGTCGCTGATGGCGACAGGGCTGTTGCAGGCGGATCTTCGGTGACTTCGCCCGCAGCTTCTTTAGTCGGCCATGAGGACGGTCCCGTCTGCGACAGTTCACTATGTGGTGTCTCGCTCGGCAGCTCGACGGCGGGCGACGCGGCGACCGGCTTTGCGCGAACAGGCGCACGCGGAATCTCCAGGACCGAGCTCGGGAACACGTCCGTCGGCACATCCTCAGTCATGGGGACATCCTCGAAGTCGGCGATGTGCCCGCGCTCGTGCGTCAGAACGCGAACGACGACGACCTGTTCGCAGTAGTCGTGATGAAGATCAGTTGTAGGCCTGTAAAAGGTGCACGCCACTGGGGCGGCCCAGCTGAAGACTTCGAAGTCGTCACCGCTCAGCCTCGCGGTGCCGATGTAGAAGTCGCGACGGCCTTCGAGCTCGTCCTGCGGCTCCTCCAGCGCTACCCTCCCGATGAGCTCGCCGTTGCGGGGCATGTCGTGGTCGGGGGTGTGCGTCCATGTGTTGCGCACGACGTCACGGATCGCGCTCTGCGCATGCTGCGCCTTCTTGGCCAGCTCTGCGGCGTAGCGCCGCTCGATCGCATCCTCATCGGCGATCACCGATCGGGCATCTTTGTCTCTCATGCGGTCACCTCCAGAGTGCAGACGGCCAGGTAGCTGAGCGTCACGGCTTTGGGCTTGCGGGCATCGAGCTCCGCGAGCAGCCGCTGGTAGCGCTCCTCCTGGCGGCGCCGCTGCCCCTCGACCATCCGGAGCACATTGCCCGCGCGGCTTCGCTCGACCAGGGTCTGCATCCGCTTGTCGATGCCCCGGAGTCGGCGCTGGTGCTGCTCGCCGAGAACAGCGCGCCGGGCCTCGGTCAGAGCGCCCTCCTCGAGGTCGCGCTGCTCCTGCACCGTGCGGTGGCGTCGTTCAAGCTCCCGCCGGGCGCGCACCGCGAGGCGGTGAAGCGGATCGACCTCGAAGCTCTTCCCGTCACGCAGGTCTCCGCGAGCAAGCGAGGCGAGCAGGGCATCCGCAGGGGCTTCGCCGATCGATCGCCCTTGGAGGTCGACTGCGGCGCCCCAGACCTCGTCGCCGCCGCGGCTGGCATGCTCTGCGTGCGCGAGCACGACCAGGTAGTCGCCGGGCGCAACCTCGGGTGTCGACCTGATCTGCACGTTCGCGAACCGTGCGTGCCGGTGACCGGGCACTTCAGCTGCGGCCATTACGAGGGGGTGGGTCGCCGAGAGCAGCTCGACCTCGCTCGTGCGCGAGAGCTCCTGGTCGAGCGACAGCTGTATCGGAAGGTGCGACTGCAGAGACGAGATCAGCGAGCCGAGCTCGCCCCGCGTGCGGCGACCGCGTTGCGCGAGGTCGACCAGCCTGCTGGCCATCGCGGCGTTGCCGCGGATCTCGACGGTCGCGCCGTCGTCCGACAGGACGACCGGCTCGCCGCCGTCGGTCTGAGCCCAATCGTCGACGAGGTGCGCCAACTCCGTCTGGCCCAGGTACCGCCCCGTGGCGATGAGCTCGTCCTCCAGCCCGGCGACATCCACGTCGTTCGAGATGATCAGCCCGGCAGACGACTCGACGACCTCGCGCAACCCTGCGCGTTGAGCCTCGAGCGCGGTGAGGAACTGTTGGGCCTTCTCCTCCTGTTGCGCGGGCGTGAGCCTGAAGTCCATGGCCGAGCGGAGCAGATCCATGTGCTCGCCGATGATCGGCTCGAGGTCGCCGATCGAGCGCTCGAAGATCTCGATGCGCTGCAGCACCTTGTACAGAATGCGGGAGTCGATCGCCTCGTCGTTGTAGAAGTTGCGAATGAGGATCTTCTCCGACTGCTGCCCGATGCGGTCGATACGACCGATGCGCTGCTCGATCTCCATCGGGTTCCACGGCAGGTCGTAGTTGATGACCGCGCTGCAGAACTCGAAGTCGAGACCCTCGGATGCCACCTTGTTGGCGAAGACGAAGTCGTACTCGCCGGCTCGGAAGTCCTTCATGATCGTGCGCCGCTTGTCGCGCTTCACGTCTCCGTTGAGAACCTCGATGCGGTACTCGCCCGCGAAGTGCTCCTGCAAGTAGCGGAGCGTGGCCTTCGACCAGGTGAAGAGAAGGGCCTGTCGATCGAGCGCCTTGAGCTCGGCCAGCACCTCGCGAAGCCGCTCGAGCTTCGTGTCGTCCACGGCCAGCACCCTCCGTGCGGCCTCGGCCAGTTCAGGATGCGGTTCGACCCACGCCGAAGGGCGATCGGCGGCCTCGTCGCCGACGAGCAGGTCGCCGGAGTCGCGGCGCAGAACGTCTCGAGCCGCGAGGTGCACGCTCGTGCTCGCGAGCCGGATCGGCATCTGCATCGAGAAGTACATGGGCGTGCGGGCGACCTCCGACCGTCGCTCGCACCAGAGGAGGTACTCCCTGTAGAACGCAGACTCCGCGGGGTTCCACTGGATGCGCACGCCGGGCTCCGCGTCGCGGACAGCCTTCTTCTCGTCCACCTCGGCCCGGCGGGTGCGCGTGACCGTCGTCGACAGGGCGTTGAGCTCGCCGATGAGCTTGCGGGCGCGGGCGATGTCCTTGGGGGCCAACGGCGCTCTCGCCAGGATCGTCTTCAGTTCCCCGTACTCGGGCCTGAGTGTGATCGCCCGCTCGAAGACGAGACCCTTCAGGCCGTCGAGAGCGGCAGCGAGAGTTGTGCCGGTGGCCTCGGGCGAGCCCAGCTTGCGGCCGACCTCGTTGAGCACCGCGTTCGGCTGCAGTCTGACCTCCAGGTCTTCCAGCGTGTCGAAGTCCGCAGGCTCTAGCAGGCCCAGGAGGTGCAGCAGGTCGGTCTCTCGAAGGTTGATGGGGGTCGCCGTCAGGAAGACCATGTTCGAGCCGATCGTCCACTCTGACAGGTGCAGGCCCAGCTGATAGCTCTTCGTGTCGCTGTTTCGCATCGCGTGCGCCTCGTCGACGATCACGAGGTCGAACTCGGGCGGGTTCTCCTGCAGCTCGTCGAGAGCATCCCAGACGCGGAAGGTCTCCAGAGAAACCACATAGGCGCGCCGCCGGGGCAGTCGCCCATCACGGTGCTGCTCGAGCAGACGCTTCAACTCGTCTCGGTCGAGGAGAGTGAGGTCGAACCCGAAGCGCTCGGCCATCTCGTCGCGCCACTTGTCGACGAGACCGGAGGGGCAGACGACCAGCACCCTGTCCGCATCGTGTCGTGCCTCCAGCTCCGTCCAGATCAGCCCCGCCTCGATCGTCTTGCCCAGACCGACCTCGTCGGCGATGAGGATGCGCGCCTGCCCGCTCTGGAGGAGCTTGAGCACCGGCTTGAACTGGTAAGGGCGGAAGACCGTTCTCGTCGCACGGAAGGAGTAGATCGTATCGGCGAACCGCCCTCGGAGCTTTGTGCGAGTGAGGGTTGCCCCGAAGCGAGCGACGGACGCGCTCGCCCCTTGAACCCAGTCCTCCGGCATGTCGGCCGCGTCGATCGAGGCGAGCTTGCTCTCGAGGATGGCGCGCACGCCGTTGTCGCCGCGAACCCGGTACGACCACTGCCCGTCGTCGTAGGTGCGGTCGCGCACTTCGACGTCTTCGCCGCCCGGCACGGTGATCGCGCGATCATCCACGGCGAACTTCGGGGCGGGCACCGGGTCACCAGAACTCCAAAGGTGTTCGGCCCAGCCGAGGGCCTCGATCAAAGGATGCTCGGCTTCGTCGTCCAGAATGTCGAGCACCAACTCGCTCGAGGCCCCGGTACGGCCGCTTCCTACCTGCATGAGAAGTGGGCTGTCGAGTCCTTCGAAGGCGTAGATGCCAGCGGGCAGACCGGTACTGAGTTCTGAGCTCGTGCGGACCTCGTCCGAGTCGTCGTGAATCCTGCTGATCGGCTCGTCGACCACAATGGCGCGCGCGAACCGCCCACCGTCGAGGAACTTCTCGAGATCATCCGCGATCGGATGAAAGCGGAATCTCAGCACTGGAAGCTCCCGGCCCATACATTGGTTCCGACCTCGACGTCTCGGTGCATCGCGTTCCCTCCAGATCGGCTCGCCAGATGATCTGGTCGAGCCAGAAGGTGAGCACACGTCTTGTTGTACTCAATGTAATCAGCCGCACCGACATAGGCCAGAGTCATGTCGGGTCCGGGTGACTGTGTGGACTCGTAGAGTGGTGAGCAGGCTTCAACGCTGAGGCCGAGTTGACCTGCATGGCCTGACGCGAGGAGCGCCGCATGACCAACCTAGAAGAAGTAGCTGTTCAACGGTTTGTCGCCGACGGCTCAGAGATCGCCGTCTTCGAGTTCCACGGCCGCATCCGCGACCTTTTGGTCTCCAGCCTCAAGACCGGATACCTGACCACGGGTAGCTACCTCGACGATGGAAAAGCGATTTCGCCCCATGGCGTCATGTCGATGGTGGCGGCCGGCTCTGCGGCAGGAGGGACTGCGCTGTCAGCGGCCTTCTCGGGGTCGCTGTTCATGGCCACGGCGAATCCGGCGACGCTCATGACGATCGGGAGCGGAGTCGGTTCCGCGGTGATGGGAGCAGGCGGAATCGTCGCTCAAGCGCCGTTCATCGCGGTGGCGAGCTCGTTGCCGGTGGTCGCGCCGCTCATGGCGATGCAGGCCATGACGACCGTGATGATGTTGCAGCAGTTCAACAAGATGGACCGCAAGCTCGACGCCATCAAGGGTGCCCTCGACACGGCGATCGCGCGCGCCGAGGCGACACACGCTGGTGAGTTGGCCGCAGCATCCTTCGTCGTCGATGAGGTCTACCACCAGTACAACGACGCGGGCCGCTTTTCCCACGACATGCTGATTCGGATGGCGCTGGCCGAGCACGATGTTCGTCGCTTGACCGAGCGATTCCGCTACCTCGTCGATGGCTTCCAGATCGAGAACATCGACAACATCGACGACGTGCAGCGAGCGAACTTCGACGCCCACAGCGCGATGCTGGCGTCATTCCTCGACGTTCGTATCGCCTACCTGCGGGTGTGCGTCGACATGCAGGAGAACCCCAAGTCGATGCCATTCTCGGTCGACCAGCTCAAGACCAAGATTCGTGAAGGCGTCGAGTTCTGGAAGCAGCTCGCGCAACGTTCCGAGGGTGTTCGAAACGCCCTCGGCGACCGAGAGAAGCAACTCAGCGATATGAACTGGGTCGCGCGATCGATGCCGGAGTTCGCCGGCGGCAAAGGGGCCGCGGCTGAACGCAATCTGAAGGCACTCAGGGCCGCATATGTCGCGACGCTCGAAAGCGAGATGGTGATTCTGAAGGGCTTCGACTCGCTGATCCAGTCGACCCAGGAGACCCTCGTCGCGCTTGACAACCCGAACGCAGGGCTCGAGTCCGCGCCGACGATGGTCTACTAGCAGGACGAGACGGGGGAGCACTCGTTCGCCACCGAACGGCTGCAGCTCACCTGAAACTGCCCGAATCAGCTGCTCCTGAGCATCCTGAACGAAGACTTCTTGCGTGAGCTCGACAAAGACCGCACCGAAAAGGGCTGCGAGTACGCGGTGCTCGTGTCGCTGCTCGAGCCCGACAGCGAGTTCTACAACGTACGGCTCTGTCGACGTCTCGCACCGGTTCCCGAAGAGGTACGTGGTGCGTCCGCAGTTCTTCTTGTCCGTCCATCACGGTGCTGCGTAATGCGGCGCTCGGGTCGCTGCAGTACAAGCAGGAGCTGGCGCTGGTGAAGGCGCAGAACGTCGACATCACGAGCTTCGAGAGCGACCTCGATGCGTTCAAGACCGGATTCGCGCGCAACTACGACCTGGCCTCGCGGCGGTTCGGCGAGGCGATCGCCGAGATCGACAAGTCGATCGAGCGGCTGCAGAAGGCGAAGGATGCCCTGCTCGGGTCAGAGCGCAACCTGCGGTTGGCCAACGACAAGGCTCAGGATGTGACCATCAAGAAGTTGACGCGGGGGAACCCGACTATGGCGGCGAAGTTTGAGGCGGTGGGGGAGCCGGCGGGGGATTAGCGTCGTTGCCAGAGCTTCAATGTCGCTAATAATAGACACAAAGTCGGTCAACGTCTATTATTAACGACATTATGAAGAAGTCGGAGCGCCCGCTGCCCTTCGCGGTCGACACGGCCGCGCGTGAGATTGGCCAGCATCTCGCAACGTGGCGCAAGTTGCAGCGGCTCACCGCGCAGCAGCTCGCCGAGCGCGCCGGAGTGTCGCGCTCAACCGTGTCTAAGCTGGAGAACGGCGACAGCAGTGTCGGGTTCGACGGAACCCTGAGGGTGTGCCGAGCGCTCGGAGTTCTGCAGCGACTTGAAGACGCCCTCGACCCGCTCGACACCGATGTCGGGCGTGCGCGCGCTGATGAGCGACTGCCCCAGCGAGTGCGAACGTGACCGCGATAACGGCACTGCTGCAGCTTGACGAGTCGTCGGCCCCCGTGGAGGTGGCGACGCTCTACTCGCAGGTGCGGCGGCGCGTCGTCACCTCGAGCCTGCGCTACACCGACGACTACGTCGCGGCAACGAGAGCCTACGCGCTCGAACCCGCGCTGCCGGTGACTCTTGCGGCCCAACCCGTCGACGGGGTTCTACCGCGCAGCTGGGCCGACGCGGCGCCCGACCGATGGGGGCGCACCCTCATCGAACGCCGCTGGCGAGCCACAGCATCCGCACCGGGCGATCGTGCCTACGACGACCGCGACTACCTGCTCGCCGTGTCAAACGTGACTCGACAGGGGGCCCTGCGGTTTCGTCGCTCGGGCGAGCATGCGTTTCTGGCCGAAGCGTCGGGCGTGCCGCCGTTGATCGAGTTGCCCCGCCTACTTCGCGCCTCCGACGCCGTGGTGCGTGACGTTGATGACATCGCGGCCGTCAAAGAACTGCTCGATGCCGGCACCGCGTCACTCGGCGGCGCCCGCCCCAAGGCCTCGGTGCGCGATGGCGACGCGCTGCACATCGCCAAGTTTCCGCGGCCGGGCGACGACTGGAACATGATGCTGTGGGAGGCGGTGGCGCTCACGCTCGCCGCACGGTGCGGTGTTCACGTACCAGCGTGGCGACTGCTCCCCATCGACGGCCGCAGCGTTCTGGTTCTTGAGCGATTCGATCGGGTGGGCGTTCGCCGCATCGGATACATCAGCGCCCTCACGTTGACACAAGGCAGCGACGGCGCACTGGGCGACTACATCACGATCGCCGAAGACTTCGCGGCACACGGTGCCGATGTTGTGAGCGACCTGCGCCAGCTGTGGTTGCGCATCGCCGTCGGCATCGCCCTCCACAACACCGACGATCACCTGCGCAACCACGGCTTTCTGCGAGGGCGTGCCGGTTGGCGGCTCGCCCCCGCGTTCGACATCAACCTTGAACCAAACCCCGCGACCCGGCACGCCACGGCGTTGGCGGGGCGTGATGACGCCGACGGCATGGCTCAGCGGCTGATCGAGCAGGCTGCAGTCTTCTCTGTTGGCGCCGACGAGGCGCGGGCCGAGTGCCGTCGAATCACCGACGAGGTCAGCCAGTGGCGCCACGTTGCGGCGGCCACTGGAGCGTCGTCCGTGGAGATTGACCGATTCGTTGACGCGGTCGACGCGGGAGTCGCTGCGTTGCGGGCTGTCTCGCGCTAGAGCACCCTTCTGCCGAGCGGGGGTGCAAGACTGGGCCGATGGGGCGTGAAGCATTCTTGCGGCTGCATCCGGTACTAACCGAGATGCTGAACGGGCTCGCCGACACCGAGTTCGGTGACGAGTTTCGCCAGAAGGCCGTCGAGGTGTCGACACACCTGCTGACCGCGGCGCCAATTGACCGCCTCGCAGCACTGGCGCCCCACCGGTGGATGCTGGAGCGAGCCCGCGGAGACGGCCTGCCTCTGACCGCGGCGGGTTACCTCAAGCCCGCCGACGCGCGCGAGCTCGCGGCGCTGTTGCCCGAGATGCGCGACTACCCCTGGGCGGGTGCCCGCGAGGTGGATGCTCATCCGGTGCTCGCTTTCCGCGAGCACCTCCTCGACACCGGCCTGCTGCGTCGCTACAAGGGCACCCTGCGCCTCAGCAAGATCGGCCGCGAGTGCGACAGTGACCTCGACACCCTGTGGCGCCACCTCGCCGACACCCTCGTGCCGCAGTCGTCGACCTTTGCCGCGCACTGCGCCGTCACACTCATGGTCGACGCGGCCACCGCCGAGCGCACCGTGCGGCCCCAGCGGATTGCTCGCATTCTGTCGGTACACGGCTGGAAGCATCACGACGGAGCGGGCATCAGCGAGCGCGACGTGTATCCGGTGTGGAACTGGCTGTGGGGTGTGCTCGGCGCCGTGGGAGAGCCAGGTATTGCGCCCGCGAAGGAGTTTCTGCCGCGCATCCTGGGAGACGCGGCGCGACTGCTAGTCGGCGACGCACTTTTCGAGGTGTCGTACGACGTCGATGAGGCACAGCCAGCGAGCGCGTTTCGGCGGGGCGGGTATCGGTCGGTGCCACGCGTCCCCGAGTCGTAGCGCTGAGCCCGCGCTTGCCTTAACACGCGATCTCGAGAATCCGGAGTCGACGGAGCGTCTCGACAACAGTGCGCCCGAAGTGACGGCTCGCACCGCTGCCCGAAGGTGTACGTGATGCGGCCGCAGAAGGTCAAGGATGCGCTGCTGGGAGAGCCAGGCGGGGAGTGAGCGGCCCTGGGAGGCTCGAGATTTTCGTCATCAATAATGTGCATGGCGAAGGGTGAGACGATCAATGGCCAGCCGGTCACCGAGGAGCAGATCGCTGCTTCGGTGGCTGAGGCAGAAGCTGGCTACGACGTTGCTGCCCTGAAGAAGCGCGGCCGGGGGCGCCCTGGGCGTGGCGCTGAGCCTTCGCAGGTTGTGTCGCGGCGGCTCACTTTCGATGAGATCGCTGCTCTCGACGCTTGGGCCGCGCGCGAGGGCAAGACGCGGTCCGAGATCATTCGCGAGGCGCTGAACCACGCGGCCGCGTGAAGGTTCACGAGTCGGCACTCAAGCACGGTGTCGAGGTTGAAGACGCCGTTCACGCTGCGACGTGGGTGCTCTGGATCGAAGACCTCGACGACGACAGCCCGGCGCGCCAGTTGCGACTCGGCTTCGACACCGCCGGGCGGTTGCTCGAGACCGTGGTGCTCGTGTTCGATAGCGGCAATGAGCTGATCATCCAGGCCGTGAAGGGGTGGCCGCAGATGCTGGATCTGCTGCCCTAGTTGGCCCGGCGGTCTGCCCTCAGCGCCGCTGGCTGGCTAGCCACTCGGCGAGCCCCTTCTTCTGCGCGAGCAGGTTCTGGCCGGGCACGTTGAGAGTCCAGCCGATGGCGCGACGCCCGCCGACAGTGCCAGTGAGCAGCGTGGTGCGGCTCGTGCCGCCGAGCACGCGCTTCTCCTCGTGCTCGACCTCGAACATCCCGAATCGACGGAAGGCCTCGACGACCGTCTTTCCGTTGAGCACGATCAGGTCGTAGCCGGCCTGCGCGATCAGTGCGCGCAGGAAGGGGAGGTCATCGTCGACTAATCGGTTCTGCACGGCGGCGCTATCGATGCGCGACCACACCGGGTCGGTCGCCGTCGTGCTCGCGCAGACCGAGGATCTCGCGATCGACGAAGCGCTTCTTTCCCGGTTCGAGCAGCGGCTTGCCCTTCTTACCCGAGCAGAATTCGCTGACGCTCGGATTGATGCCGACGCTCGCGACGCGGGCCGAGCGCGGGTCGCCGAAGCTCGTCACGGGGAGCGACCCCTGCACGATCGCCAGCCCGTCGGGGCGGGGGCGCCGGATGCGGTCGATGAGCAGCTGGTCGTCGATCAAGAAGGGCTCCTTCGGGGGGTGCAACGGCGAATCTCGGAGGGTGCTGAGACAACATCAGATGAATAATCTCAGGTCCGCGCAAACAGTGTGGTACGGTATTGACGCGCTACAGCGCTAATCAGATCGGCCGCCCGTTTCGGGGGTCGAGACCGCAGGACCACGACATCCAGGAGGCCCCTCATGCGCACCACGATCCCCGCCCTCCACGTCGGCCACGGCACCCACTACGCCGGCCTCACGCTCTTCCCGGTCTGGGTCGACGCTCCGCGCATCGGCTCGCTCGACTGGGCTCCCGCCTTGCTGCGCATCGCCGAGCGCGCCGAGGGTGCCGCCGTCGACACCCTCGAGGCGCAGAACCTCGCCGCCCGCCCGCTCGTCGCCCTCGAGGGCGACCTGCTCGAAGGCGGATGGCAGAACCGCATGCTCGCCCGCAGCATGGTGCTCGCCCCGCGCGAGCGCCGCGAGCTGCCCGCGCTGTGCATCGAGCAGGGACGCTGGGGCGGCGCCGCCGACCACACGGCGGGCGGCCGCCGCGCCTCGCTCGTCGTGCGCTACGGCGACGAGGCCGCCCACCAGCACCGCTCCGAGCTCGACCGCCCCGACCGCCAGTCGCGCGTCTGGCACCGCATCGACGCGATCGAGCACCGCCTCGGCCGCAGCGAGACGCGCTCGTTCACGCACCAGCTCGATCGGCAGAGCATCCGCCCGCCGCGTCTGATCGACGGCCAGCGCGGGGTCATCATCGGCATCGGCGGGCGCATCATGGGCCTCGAACTGTTCTGCTCGGGCTCGGGGCTGCGCTCGCGCTACGCCGGCATCGTGCAATCCGGGGCGGTGGATGCTCGGCTCGCCGACCCCGTCGCGACCCCCGCCGAGCGGGCTCGCGCCTTCGCCCGCGCACTGCAGGGCCGACGCCTGCACGAGGGAGAGGGCGCGGGCGAGCAGGGCGAGCGCTGGTTCGAGGTCGCCCGCGACGACGACCGCATCGCCGTGAACGGGCTCGCCGCACGCCTCGCCGGCGGCGCCGACACCGCCGAGCGCGGCGTGCTGCACCTCACCGCCCTTGACCGCGCGCACCCGATGCTCGCCGCCCTCTGACCCGTGACGGAGTGTCTTCAGGATGATGTGTCGTCGATGTCACATGACAACAGCGGCACATCGCCACTCGCGAGCCGGCCACCCCGGCCTGATTGAGCGAACCCGTCAATGTCAGCCCTCACGCTTACCGTTCGAGAACCCCAAGGAGACCGCATGCCCCCTTCATCTTCCCCCCGCCCGCCCGTCTCGACCGACCGCGCCGCCGGCGTGCTGCTCGGCCTCGCCGCCG
>CAYPND010000001.1:214830-222755 GCA_964412175.1 uncultured Microbacteriaceae bacterium
CGCCCGCCCGTCTCGACCGACCGCGCCGCCGGCGTGCTGCTCGGCCTCGCCGCCGGCGATGCCCTCGGCGCCGGCTACGAGTTCGGCCCGCCGCTGCCCGACCACACCGTCGTCGGCATGATCGGCGGGGGCGCCTTCGGCTGGGCGCCGGGGGAGTGGACCGACGACACCTCCATGGCCGTTCCCATCGCCCAGGCCGCCGCCCGCGGCGCCGACCTGCGCGACGAGGCCGTGCTGGACGAGATCGTCGCCGCGTGGATCACTTGGGCCCGCACGGCCGCCGACGTCGGCATCCAGACCCGCGCGGTGCTCGCCGAGGCCGAGCGCGCCGGTGGCAGCGCAGCCGCCGCGCGCGCAGCCGCACAGGCCCTGCATGAGCGCACCGGCAGGTCGGCCGGCAACGGCTCGCTCATGCGCACCGCCCCCGTCGCCCTCGCGTTCCTGGCCGACTCTGAAGGCGACGCGGATGCCGCCGCCGAGGCCGCCCGCGCCATCAGCTCGCTCACCCACTGGCACGACGACGCTGGCGACGCCTGCGTGCTCTGGACCCTCGCCATCCGCCACGCGGTTCTCACCGGCTTCCTGGATGCTCGCATCGGCCTGCCCGCCCTCCCCGCCGCGCGGCGCGAGCGCTGGGCCGCGCTGCTCGACGATGCCGAGCAGCGCCAGCCGCGCGACTTCGAGCGCAACGGCTGGGTCGTCGAGGCGTTGCAGGGGGCGTGGTCGAGCATCCACGGGGCGGTGGCGACCCATGCTGATGCTGCCGCTCTGCGCGACGGCACTGCGCTGGTTGACGGCCTTGAGCGCGCGGTGCGCGGCGGCCGCGACACCGACACGGTCGCCGCCATCGCGGGCGGGCTGCTCGGTGCCGCGTTCGGCGCGAGCGCCGTGCCCGCTGCGTGGCGGCGAGTGCTGCACGGGCACCCCGGGCTGCGGGCGCACGACCTCGTCGCGCTGGGGGCTCGCGCCGCGCGCGGTGGCGAGCCCGACAGCACCGGCTGGCCGACCGTCGAGCGCATGGACTACCTCGACTGGTACCCCGAGCGTTCGCTCACCCCGCACCCGCACGACCCCGGAGTACTGCTCGGCTCGATCGTCGACCTCGACGAGTCGGATGCCGACGCCGTCGTGTCGTTGTGCCGCATCGGTACCGCGCAGCGCCGAGCGGCCGATCACGTCGAGGTGTGGCTTATCGACCGCGACGAGCCCGAGGCGAATCCGAACCTCGACCTGGTGCTGCTCGACACCGTCGACGCGATCGCCGCCTTCCGCGCCGAGGGCAAGACCGTGCTGCTGCACTGCGTCGCCGCGCAGAGTCGCACCCCCTCCGTCGCCGCGCTGTACGCGGCGCTGCACCTCGGGGTACCCATCGAGCAGGCGCTCGCCGACGTCATCGCCGCGCTGCCCGCCGCATCGCCGAAACGCTTCCTGCGCGAGGCCCTCACCCGCATCACCGACCCGACCGCACCCGCGGTCACCGAACCGACGGAGGCATCATGACCGACCCCACCTACACCGCCCTGCTCCTCATCATCGACCGCAGCGGTTCGATGCAGGCGATCCGCGACGACATGGTCGGCGGTCTCGAGAGCCTCCTCGCCCAGCAGGCCGCCCTGCCCGGCCGGCTGACCGTCGACATCGTCGCGTTCGACGACGAGGTCGAGCACCAGGCCACCTTCGCCGACCCGTCGAGCGTGCGCATTCAGCTCGAGCCCCGCGGCATGACCGCCCTGCTGGATGCTCTCGGCGAGTCCCTCGAAGGCTTCCGCTCGGCGCTCTCGGCCATGCCCGTGCACGCGCAGCCCGCGACCGTGCAGGTCGTCGTCGTGACTGATGGGCACGAGAACGCCAGCACGCGTTGGACGGGCGACCGCGTCAACCGGCTCATCAGCGGCCTCACCGAGGAGCCCGGGTGGGAGTTCGTCTTCCTCGGCGCGGGTCAGGACGCGATCGCTGTCGGCCGCGACCTCGGCTTCGACCCCGGCAGTTCTCTGGCGTGGGACGTTCACGCTGACGCGGTGCAGGCGAGCAGCGCGTCGCTCAGTCGCTACCTCACCGACGTGCGCGCGGGGTCGAAGAAGGAGTTCGACCGCAGCGAGCGCGTCATGGCCGCCCCCACTCGCGGCGCCGCCGATGCCGACCGGCTCGGCTTCGACAAGACCGACGGCGAGCCCGAGCTCTAGAACCGCACGGTTGACAGCTCGCGGCCGCCGGGGCCGTGCAGGGAGATCGACCGCAAGTGGGCATCCGGCCCGATGCGGTTCTCGGCGCGCTCGTAGGTGGTGACGAGCGCGCGGAACGTCCACAGCGCCGAGCCCTCGTCGGTCAGCACCCGCGCGACCACACCCGCCGGGCCGCGGTCGAGGCGGATCGTGTGCCGGGCATCCTTCGGCAGGTCATCGATCGGCAGCCAGGCGTCGCGCGACTTCTGCTGGCTCGAGAGGGTGACCCGGCGGTCGACGGGCACCTCGTCGCTGCGCGAGCGCGACGTGCGCCGCGCCCCGCTGAGCACCGCCTGCTCGTGCTTCGCGCGCCGGGCCGAGACCTCGTCGGCCGTCGGCTTGCGGAACAGCCGCGACGGCTTGCCGACCGTGCCCGAGGTGTACTCGCCCGTCTCGACGAGCAGGGGCTCCATCATGCGGCGGAAGGTGTCGCGTTGCGGGGTCGACGGGTCGACGGCGGCGTGCAGCAGTAGCAGCTCGCGGAGCGTGAACGTCGGCGGCATGAGGTTCCACGGGTCGGGCTGCGTCGCATAGTCGGCGCGGATGCGCTCAACGGCGATCGCGAGGATGCGCCCGTGGTCGAAGTCGAGCGGGTCGGCACGATCGATCGGCACGCCCGCGCCTTCCGGCAGGCGGTCGGCGGGCAGCGCCATCGCGTGCGTCGCCGACAACACCCACCCGCGGTCGTCGCGGTTCGGTTCGTCGAACACCTGCAGCTGCCGCGGCTCACCGCCGCCGATGCCGGCCTTGGCAGCGAGCGAGCGGCGCACGGCGTCGACGAGCCTCTCGCCCTCGTGTAGGAAGGTGCCCGGAAGGCGGCGGCGACCGTTGGGCCCGTCGACGAGCACAACGCACAGCTCGTCGCCGCGCACCGTGAAGACTGCGGTGTCGACGGCGACCGAGGGGCGCGGGTAGTCGTTGAGGGGTCGTGCGGGCGGCGCGAGCTCAGCATCCATGGTCATATTCTCGCACGATCGCGCTAATGCGCGGGCGTGCCCCTCGGGAAGAACGAGCGGCGCGGCGAAGAGTCTTTGCTGACCTCAGATCGATCGAGCGGCTGCAGAAGGCGAAGGATGCCCTGCTCGGGTCAGAGCGCAACCTGCGGTTGGCCAACGACAAGGCTCAAGACGTGACCATCAAGAAGCTGACGCGGGGGAACCCGACGATGGCGGCGAAGTTTGCTGAGCCGGGCGACGAGTAGCCGTGATCTCATCTTTACTGCCTCATTGTTGATAGCTATACCTGCCACAAAGGTCTACAATGGCAGGTATACCTGTCAGGGGGCATGATGGTTAAGCGAGCATCCGCACGGCAACAGCGCCTGCTGCGCGAGTTCGGCGCGCACGTTCGCACGTGGCGCAAGCTCAACGGGGTCTCGGCCACCGACCTCGCCGCGCGTGCATTTGTCACCCGTGAAACCCTCCGACACATCGAGAACGGCACCGGCGCGCCACGGCTCGACTCGGTCGTTGCCGTGCTGGCCGCGCTCGGCATCGCCGACACCGTGGTGACGGCGGTTGACCCCTATCGGTCAGAGGCGGGGCGCGCGCGACTCGACGCCATCATCGGTGCGGGCGGCACGCCGTGAACCGCGTCGAGGTGTATCTCGATGGCCTCCATGCAACACCCGTGCACGCTGGAACCCTGCAGGCATCGTTCGCGGGCGGTCGCGCTCTCGCGTCATCGTCGTTTCAGTACGCGCCGACCTACCTGGCGCATCCAGGCCGATACGCGCTCTCGCCCGACCTCCCGCTTCGACCGCACGGGCGACGGTTCGCGCCTGGGCTACATCTCGGCCGCGACGGCCATGAGCATCGGCGAGCATGACGGGCGCAGCGTGAGCTACGTCGATTTCGCGGATGCTCTTGCCGAGCTCAGCGAGAACCCTGCGGCCGACCTGCGTGAGCTGTATGGCCGCATTGCCCTCACCGTGCTGATCAACAACGTCGATGACCACTGGCGCAATCACGGGTTGCTGCGGGGGCGCACCGGCTGGCGCCTTGCTCCCGTCTTCGACCTCAACCCGTCGCGCTCGCGCCGGGTCATCACCTCGCGACCCATCAGCGCTGACGATGACCCACGCCGCCGCGATCTGCGCAGTCTCATCGCGGTGGCCGATGCCTTCGGTCTGTCTGGTGCGGCGGCAGCGGGAGTCGTTCGGGGAGTCGGAGAGCACGTGGCGCGCTGGCGCGACGTTGCTGGTGAACTTCAGATCGACGCGGGCCAGATCGAGTCGATGGCTGGAGCATTCGACGAGCAGCAGCTCGAGTACGCGCTGGGGCTCGCCTAGAACCCGCGCCCGATCTCCTTCAGCCGCTCGACCCGTTCGGCCACCGGCGGATGCGACCCGAGCCACTGCGCGAGCACCCCTTCACCGATGGTGTTGACGAAGAACAGCCCGCGCACCTCGAACGACGCGGCCTTCACGGTGGTCGGGTGCTCGGCAATTTTTGAGAGCGCCCGCACAAGCCCCTCGGGAAAGCGCGTGAGCTCGACCCCGCTCGCGTCAGCGAGAAACTCGCGGCGGCGCGACACGGCCGAGCTGATGAGCGGGCCGAGCACGAAGGCCACGGCCGCAAAGGCGGTACCGACGACGATCATCACGAGCCCGAGCATCCCCATGATGAGGCCCAGCCCCCTCCTGAACTCGCTCAGGATCGACCGCACGAGAGCCCAGCCGAGCACGAGCAGCATGCCGGCGATCGACGCGATCGAGCCGACGAGGGCAAAGGTCGTGAGGGTGACGCGTCCGTCTTGGTTGACGATGTGCGCCACCTCGTGCGCGACGACCGCCTCGAGCTCGCTGTCGTCGAGCAGGTCGAGGGCTCCGGTGGTGACGCCGATGACCGCGTTCTTCGGGCTGAGCGACGCGGCGAACGCGTTGGGGGCGGGGTCGTCGATCACGCCCACCTTCGGCATCGGGATGCCTGCCCGAATCGCCGTCGTCTCCACCACCTTGTGCAGCCGGGGTTGCTGCTCGGCATCCGTCGCCGCCCACCCGGCCGTGCTCGCCGCCGAGGTGGTGGCAGTGGAGAGCGCCCACCACACGTAGAGCGGGCAGAAGATCAGCAGCAGCCAGAACGGCCACACGTCGCCGACCACCCACGCGCTGAACAGCCCGAGCCCGATCACGGCGACGCAGAACAGGGCGATGAGCAGGATGCTCCACCGCTTGTTGCGCGCGATCTGCCGGTACATGACGCGAATCTACCTCGCTGCGCGCAGTAAAGAGCGCCGCGTCCTCCACCGCTTCGCACGCGGGCATGCGCTGCACGGCGGAGGGGGAGCACACGCCGCGCCAGGCGAGGGCCGGGCATCCTGCCCCCATGACCGGAGCCTTCCGCACCTACCAGCCCACCATCACGCTCCCCATCACCGATGACGACCGGCAGACCCCCGAGGCGCAGCTGGCATTCGCGCTCGGGCCGGCGATCCGATGGCAGCTGTGGTTCTTCTTCCCACCCAACGCCTTGGGCTTCGGCGGCCTGGCGATGCCGTGCGACGACCTGCCGCGGCGGGCTCCCGCCGAGGCCGCCGACACTCTGTTTGCGGTGATCGACGGCGTCGCGCGGCACGCGGGGGCGACTGAGCTTATCCTCGCGCTCGAGCGGCGCGGCGGCCCCGACCCCGGCCGCCTCGATCGCGAGTGGATGCTCGCCGCATCCACCGCCGCCGACCGCGCCGTCGTGCGCCTTCGTGCGGTGCTCATCAGCCACACCCGCGGAGTGCGCGAGCACGCCCCGCCCGCCCCGACCCTGAGCGGATCGGAGCTCTCGACGGAGCAATCGAGTGCTTAGTTCACTACACTTAGTCAACATGGCGGATCAGGTGAACGTGCATGAAGCGAAGACACGGCTGTCGGAGCTCTTGGCGCGCGTGGAGCGGGGCGACGAGATCGTCATCGCGCGCGGTGGCCGCCCGATCGCACGGCTCGTGGCGTTCGAGCAGCCGACCGTGCGAGAACTGGGTTTCCTGCCTGGCCTGGACACTCCCGACTCATTCTTCGAGCCGCTGCCCGAGTCTGAACTCGCCGCCTGGGAGGGCGGCGCGATGCCTCATGCGGGGGAGGCATCGGCATGACCGTGTTGCTCGATACCCACGTGCTGATCTGGGCCCTCGGAGCGCCTGATCGCCTGCCGACGGCGGTGCATGCCCGATTGGCAGACCCTCGAGAGCACCTCGTGGTGTCGGCGGCGAGCGCCTTCGAGATCGCGACGAAGAACCGGCTCGGGCGGTTGCCAGAAGCGGCCGCCCTGGTGCACGGCTTCGAGAAGCAGGCCGATCGGCTCGGTGCTGACGTCATCGCCATTGAGGCCAGCCACGCGACCACTGCCGGCTCGCTCGACTGGGCACATCGTGACCCGTTCGACCGAATGCTCGCGGCCCAGGCCATGAGTGAGGGTTTTGAACTGATCACGGCCGACACGGTGTTCCGGGATCTGCCCGGCCTCGCCGTGCTGTGGGAGTGATCGTCAGGCTGGGCGTGTTGAGTGTGCTCGGGCTCGCACCGACTCGGGCGTCTCGCCAAACCAGGTGCGGAAGGCGCGGGAGAACGAAGTAGGTTCGTCGAACCCGAGCAAGAACGCGATCTCGCGAAACGGCAGCGACGTTCTCACCAGGTAGTGCCGTGCTAGGGGTGCTCGAGTCGACTGCACCACCTCCCGAAATGAGACTCCGTCTTCGTCAGCCAATCGTCGTTGCACGGTTCTGGCGCTGACGCCGAGCCGTAACGCCACACCGCTCAAGGTGGCTTCGCCGCTCGGAAGGCACTCCAGCAACAGCGACCTGACCCGCGCGCGCATCGGTGCGCGCGCGTCAAGCTGGGTCGTCCTCCTCTGCAGCTCTGGTTCGAAGCTGCTCCAGAGCGACTCGCTGGCGGTGAGGAACGGGCGATGCGCGTCGTGCGCACGAAAGGTGAGACTGAGCTCTGGGCCCACCACCGGCTCGACACCGAAGTAGTCGCGGTACGCCAGCGCCGGCTCGAGCGCAGCAGGGCAGGTCACGGTCACGGGTTGAATGTTCTCCCGGGTGGCGATTCGCGCCAGCTGAGTAAGGAAGACCAGATCCATCGCCATCAGCAAACGGGGTGAGACGATGGCCGGGTCGTTCCAGGCCCAGGCAACCACCAGGTCGTACGCCGACTCTCGAATCGTGAGATGCATGGGGGCCATGAGTCTCTTGTGGGCTGCGATGCGCCGAACCGCGACGGCGAGAGTTGAGCTGCAGAGCGCGGCGAAGACGGGCGCCGAGAACGTCTCAGCGCTCGTCGTCTGGCCCATACGGATTGCCAGCAGCGGGTCGGCCGCCACCGTCTCGAGCGCGGTGACCATGCGGAAGTAGTCGTCGACCGTGAGGTGCGACGTCTCCTGGTGCAGCATCTGCAACGGCAGGCGTGCGTGCCGGACCACATCTTCGGGGTTGATGCCGAGGTCGCGCAGCACCATCAACCACCCTCGATCAAGGGTGATGTCAGCGGTGTCGTGCACGGCACTCCTGCTTCCTCGCGGCCGGTTTCGTCGTCTCGTGACCCGAACCCTATGCGAACTCCGCCGATGAGCACGCGCCACCCGACATCTTGGCGTGTTTCGCGATCACCTTGGCGGATTTCGCTATCTGGGCCGAGGTGAACGAGTTGTACCGTGACACTCACCGCACGCGAGACGATCCCCGGAGGACCCGAATGACGCAACCGAATACCGCAGA
>CAYPND010000002.1:0-60459 GCA_964412175.1 uncultured Microbacteriaceae bacterium
GAGCGCTCACAGAAAATCGTCCCCTGAAGTGGTCACAGCAATCTGTGCACGCTCACAGGGGCGGTGGTTGGAGCGACGACGATGTTGATCCCGCCTTCGGAAGGACGGACTGTGACCACTCCCCTGACCCTCAGCCACGAGCAGCCGCTCGTTCCTGGATGGGCCACGGGCACGATCACGATCGGCTGCGACTACAACCCCGAGCAGTGGGACGAATCGGTCTGGCACGACGACATCGCCCTCATGCGCGAGCTGGGCGTCGACCTGGTCGCGATCAACATCTTCGGCTGGGCGCAAGTGCAGCCTCAGCCCGGCCCGTTCGACTTCAGCCGCCTCGACCGCATCCTCGAGCTGTTGCACGCGGCAGGAATCCGCGTCAACCTCGGCACGGGCACCTCGTCGCCCCCGCCGTGGCTCGCGCGCGTGCATCCCGAGACCCTGCCGCAGGATGCCGACGGCACGATCGCGTGGCCGGGCGGGCGGCAGGCCTGGTGCCCCAGCTCGGAGGTCTTCCGGCACAAGGCGCTCGAACTAGTCACCGCGATGGCCGACCGCTATGGCGACCACCCGGCACTCGCGCTCTGGCACGTGTCGAACGAGCTCGGCTGCCACAACGCCCTGTGCTATTGCGACGCTTCCGCCCGCGCCTTCCGCTCGTGGCTGCGCGACCGCTACGCCACGCTCGACGCCCTCAACGCGGCTTGGGGCACGGCGTTCTGGAGCCAGCGCTGCGGCACCTGGGACGACGTGCTGCCGCCGCGGACGACCCGCTCGGCCGGCAACCCTGCGCAGCTGCTCGACTTCAAGCGCTTCTCCTCCGACGCCCTGCTTGACCACTACCGCGCCGAGGCGGCCGTGCTGCGCGCGCGGTCGAGCGCCCCTGTGACGACCAACCTGATGGTCACGGCGCACATCCAGACCCAGGACTACTTCCGCTGGGCGCCCGAGCTCGACCTCGTCGCGAACGACCACTACCTCGACCACCGGCTGCCCGACCCGCTCGCCGAGCTCGCCTTCAGCGCCGACCTAACCCGCGGCCTCGCTGCTGGGGCACCGTGGATGCTCATGGAGACCTCGACGAGCGCCGTCAGCTGGCAGCCGGTCAACCACGCCAAGCGCGATGGCGAGCTCGTGCGCACGGTGCTCGGCCACGTCGCCCGCGGCGCCGACTCGATCTGCTTCTTCCAGTGGCGCGCCTCTCGCAGCGGGGCCGAGAAGTTCCACTCGGCGTTGCTGCCGCACAGCGGCACCGCGGGCGAGGGCTGGGCGCAGAGCGTCGAGCTCTCCGCGCTGCTCGACCGCCTCTCCCCCGTCGTCGGCTCGCGCGTTCACGCCCGCGCCGCGATCGTGTTCTCGTGGGAGGCCTGGTGGGCCGCCGAGGGCGACACCCAGCCAAGCAGCCTGCTGCGCTACCTGCCCGAGGCGCACCGCTACCACCGCGCGCTGCGCGCGCTCGGCGTGACGGTCGACCTCGTCGCCCCTGGAGTCGCGCTCGAGGGCTACGACCTCGTCGTCGTGCCGACCCTCTACACCGTCACGGACGCCGGCGCGGCCGCGATCGCCGAGGCCGCCCGCGGAGGCTCGACCGTGCTCGTGACGCCCTTCAGCGGCATCGTCGACGAGCACGACTCCATCCGCCCCGGCGGCTACCCTGGTGCCTTCCGCGACCTGCTCGGCCTGACGGTCGACGAGTTCCGGCCGCTCGCCGCAGACGCGACCGTCGCCCTCTCGTCGGGCGCGCGCGGCAGCATCTGGAGCGAGACCGTGCGCGTGGCCGATGCTGAGGTGCTGGCGACCTTCGTCGACGGCCCCGCCACGGCATCCCCCGCCCTCACCCGCCGCGCCGTGGGCTCCGGAGCCGCGTGGTACAGCGCGACCGTGCTCGACGACGACGGTGCGCTCGCCCTGCTGCAGCGGTTGTGCGCCGAGGCCGGGGTGCCGGTGCTCGAGGTCGGCCTCGATGTCGACGTCGTCACCCGCACGAGCGCGACGGCGGCGTTCACCTTCATCATCAACCACCGCCCCGAGCCCGTCACGGTGCCCGTCGGGGGTCTCGACTTGGTCTCCGGCGAGACGGTCACCGACGCGACCCCGCTCCCTGCGGGGGCCGTGCGCGTCGTCATGTCAGAGAGGAGCGACCATGGCGCGTGACACCGCTGTGCGTGAGCCCGCCGTCAGGGCATCGAGAGCCGTGCGCCACCGAGGAGCGCTCGCGGTATTCCTCGTACCCTTCGGCGCCCTCTTCGTGCTCTTCTACCTCGTCCCGATCCTCTACGCGATCTACCAGTCGCTGCTGACGGTTGAGCGAGACGGCACCTTCGGGCCGGCCGTGCAGGTCTTCGGCGGCTTGACCCAGTACATTGCCGTGTTCCAGAACGAGCCGTTCTGGGCATCCATCGGCCGTGTTTTGCTCTTCGGCGTTGTCCAGGTGCCGATCATGCTCGGCGTCGCCCTCGTGCTCGCGCTGCTGCTCGACTCGCCGCTCGTGCGGGGCTCGAAGTTCTTCCGGCTGGCGTTCTTCGCGCCCTACGCGGTGCCGAGCGTCATCGCGGCCATCATGTGGGGCTTCCTGTACTCGCCGAACCTCTCGCCGTTCACGGCCGTGACCGCGAATGTCGACTTCCTCTCCGCGGATGCCGTGCTCTGGTCGATCGCGAACGTCGTTACGTGGGTCTACGTCGGCTACAACATGCTCATCATCTATTCGGCGCTTCTGTCGATCCCGCAGGAGATCTACGAGGCCGCGCGCCTCGACGGCGCCAACCAGTTCCGCATCGCGCTCTCGATCAAGATCCCGCTCGTCGTGCCGGCCCTCGTGCTCACGGGCATCTTCTCGATTATCGGCACGCTGCAGCTGCTCGCCGAGCCGCAGGTCTTCCAGAGCTTCTCGAATGCCGTGACAAGCACGTTCACCCCGAACCTCACGATCTACTCGACCGCGTCGGTGCCCAACATCAGCCTTGCCGCGGCCATGTCGGTCGTGCTCGCCCTGGCGACCTTCGTGCTCTCGTTCACTGTGCTCAAGCTCACGCAGCGGAGGACCGCGCAATGACCGTCTCCACCGAAACCCGGAACCTCCGCACGCAGGGCATGACGATGCGTCCCTCCCGCGACGGCGGCATCCGCGAGAGCGCCGTCTCGCGCACCGTCGCCATGGCGGTCATGGTCGTGGCGACCCTGTACTTCCTCACACCCTTGTGGTGGCTGCTCGTCGCCTCGACGAAGACCCGTGACGACTTCACGACGACGAACCCGCTGTGGTTCGCCGACTTCGCGCTTTTCGACAACATCGCGGCACTCGTCACCTACCGCGACGGGGTCTTTCTGCAATGGCTCGGCAACAGCGCGCTCTACGCGGGTGCCGGTGCCCTCCTCGCGACCCTCATCGCGGCGATGGCCGGGTACGCGATCGCCAAATACACCTTCCGCGGTCGCGAGACGCTCTTCAACGTGATCCTGGGTGGCGTGCTCGTGCCCGCGACGGCGCTCGCGCTGCCCCTGTTCCTGCTCTTCAGCCAGGCGGGTGCGACCAACACGATCTGGGCCGTGCTGCTGCCGAGCCTAGTGAGCCCCTTCGGCGTGTACCTCTCGCGCATTTACGCCGCGGCGAGCGTGCCCGACGAGATCATCGAGGCGGCGCGCATCGACGGCGCCGGCGAGGTGCGCACCTTCTTCACGGTCGCGACTCGCCTCATGGCACCCGCCCTCGTCACGATCTTCCTGTTCCAGTTCGTGGCGATCTGGAACAACTTCTTCCTGCCGCTCATCATGCTGCGCGACGAGAACCTCTTCCCCGTCACGCTCGGCCTCTACGTCTGGAACACGCAGGTGAGCCAGATTCCCGACATCCGCGCCCTCGTCGTCATCGGGTCGCTGCTGTCGATCATCCCTCTCATCGTCACCTTCCTCGCACTGCAGCGGTTCTGGCAGTCGGGGTTGGCGAACGGCGGTCTCAAGTGAGCCGCCTACAGACCCTCGACCGCGACGCGGTCGAGCGGAGCACCACCACCACCAGCACCACCAATCGAAAGGAACACAGCATGGCGATCACGCGAATCGCGCGTGCGGGGGCCATTGCGGCCATTTCCGCGCTCGCACTCTCGGCCTGCGCGACCGGCGGCACCGCCGCCCCCGGCGCGAGCGGCGACTGCGCTCCCTCAGACGGACCGGTCACCCTGACCTTCACGAGCTGGCTGCCCGGCGTCGAAGAGGCAGTGGCGATCTGGAACGAGGAGAACCCCGACATCCAGGTCGAGGTGCAGACGGGCCCGAACGGCAACGGCGGTACGTACCAGAACTTCTTCAACCAGCTCGCTGCCGGCAACGCGCCCGACCTCGGTCAGATCGAGTTCGACGCCATGCCGAACTTCCGCGTGCAGGACGGTCTCGAGAACATCGCGGCGTGCGAGGGCATCCTCGAAGCCGAGGACCAGTTCGTGCCGTGGACCTGGAGCCAGGTGACCTTCGGTGAGGAGGACGCGGTCTACGCGATCCCGCAGGACACCGGCCCCATGGCCATGTTCTACCGTGCCGACCTCTTCGAGGCGGCGGGCATCCCCGTTCCCACCACGTGGGAGGAGTACGAGGCAGCTGCGGTGCAGATCCGTGCGCAGGGCGGCTACATCAACAACTTCTCGCAGAGCGACATCAACGCCTTTGCAGGCCTGGTGTGGCAGGCGGGCGGCGAGTGGTTCTCGAACGACGCCGACGGCTGGACAGTCGACCTGACCGGCGCCGAGACCACGCAGGTGGCCGAGTACTGGCAGGGCCTCATCGACAACGACCTCGTCGCTGTCTACCCGCCGTGGACCGACGAGTGGAACGCCGCCTACAACTCGAGCGAGCTGTGGACGTGGGTCTCCGCAGTCTGGGGTGCCAACACCATCGCGAGCGGTGCGCCCGACACGGCCGGCAACTGGGCTGTCGCCCCGATGCCGCAGTGGGAGGCCGGCGCCAGCGCCGCGGGCAACTGGGGTGGCTCGACCACCGCGGTGCTCAAGGGCTCGGACTACCCGTACGAGGCCGCGCAGTTCGCGCTGTGGCTCAACACGGACGCCGACGCGCTGACCGCGATGAACCGCACGGCGAACATCTACCCGGCGACGATCGCGGGCGCCGAGCTGCCCGTCTTCGGCGAGGGCGTGGAGTTCTACGGCGGACAGAAGATCTACGAGGTATTCGCCGAGGCCGGCAACAATGTCGACCCCAACTTCACCTGGGGCCCGACGATGACGCAGGTCTACAACGATGTCGCTGACGGCTTCTCCGGCGCCGTCTCTGGCAGCGGTACGCTTCTGGATGCTCTGACCGCTGGTCAGGACGCCACGATCGCAGCCCTCAAGGCGGCCTCGATCCCCGTCAAGGAGTAGGTATCTCGCTCCTCCACCTCCGTGCCGCGGGTGTCAGCCTTGTGCTCGACGCCCGCGGCACGGCCGTGCCACGCCTCGTTCACTGGGGTCACGACCTCGGCGAGGCCGAGCCGACCATGCTCGAACTGGTGGCGTCCGCACGACCCGCGATTGCCCCGAGTTCGCCTGATCTCCCGCTCGTGCCGTCGATCCTGGCCGGTCCTGCCGAGGGCTGGAGCGGCTTCCCCTCGCTCGTCGCCCACCGCATCGGGGCCGGCCCCGCTCGCCTGCCGATGCGCATCCACCGCACCGCGCTCACCCAGCACGACGACCGCTCGGTCTCGATCACGCTGCTCGCCCACGACGACCACGGGCCGCTGCTGACGGTCGGCTGGCACGCCCGTCTCTCACCTGAGGGCGTCGTCATCATCGCGCTGGATGCCCGGGCCGGGGCCGCCGAAGGCGTCGAGCTGCAGCGCCTCGCCGCGACCCTGCCGGTTCCCGCCCGCGCGACCGATCTGCTCGACTTTAGCGGGCTCTGGGCCGGCGAGCGGAGGCCGCAACGCGGCACCGTGCGCGACGGCCTGCACCTGCGCGACCAGCGTCGCGGCCGCCCCGGCCACGACGCCCCGTTCCTGACGGTACTCGGAACACCGGGCTTCGGCTTCCGCAGCGGCGAGGTCTGGGCGCTGCACCATGCCTGGAGCGGCAACAGCACGACGGGCGTAGAGTCGCTGCCGACCGGCCATCGCCGCTTGCTCGCGGCCGAGCTGCTCGACCCGGCCGAGGTCGTGCTCGCGCCCGGCGAGACCTACACCGCGCCCGAGACGGTGCTCTCCTGGTCGAACGTGGGCCTCGATGGTCTCAGCGACCGCCTGCACCCTTTCGTTCGCGCGCTCACTCCCCCGGCGCACCGTCCCGTCGTGCTCAACACCTGGGAGGCCGTCTACTTCGACCAGGCACTCAACTCGCTCATGCCGCTCGTCAACGCGGCGGCCGAGCTCGGCATCGAGCGCTTCGTGCTCGACGACGGCTGGTTCACGGGCCGCACCGATGACCGCCGGGCCCTCGGCGACTGGACCGTCGACCCCGAGCGCTGGCCCTCGGGGCTCCTCCCGCTCGTCGATGCCATTGTCGCTCGCGGTATGGAGTTCGGCCTGTGGGTCGAGCCCGAGATGGTGAGCCCCGATTCGCGGCTCGCGCGTGAGCATCCCGAATGGATGCTCGCCGAGGCCGTGAGCGACCAGCCGGTGCCGCCCACCTGGCGGCACCAGCACACGCTCGACCTCACTGTCGACGCTGCCCGCGAGCACGTGCTCGAGGCTCTGAGCGCCTTGCTCGCCGAGTACCCCATCGCCTTCCTCAAGTGGGATCACAACCGCGACCAGCACGCCGGCACGGCCGCCGCCCACACCCGCGCGGTCTACGGCCTCATCGATGACCTGCGCGCGCGGTTTCCGCACGTCGCGATCGAGAGCTGCGCCTCCGGCGGCGCGCGCGTCGACCTCGGCATGGCCGCGCGGGTGCACCGCTTCTGGACGAGCGACACGAACGACGCGCTCGATCGGCAGCGCATCCAGCGCTACAGCGGCCTGCTCATGCCGCCCGAGCTTCTCGGCGGCCACGTCGGCGCCCCGCGCGCGCACATCACGGGCCGCACGCACGACCTGTCGTTCCGCCTTGCGACGGCCCTGTTCGGCAGCGCGGGCATCGAGTGGAACGTCACGACCGCCGATGCCGCCCAGCTCGACGCGCTGCGCGACTGGGTCGCGACCGTCAAGCTCGTGCGACCGCTCGTCACGACGGGCCGCACGGTGCGCACCGACGAGCCGGGTGACGACCGCTACGTGCACGGCCTGGTCTCCCCCGACGGCGCCGAGGCGCTCATCGCGCTCGTCACGCTCACGACCGCGGCCGTCGCGGTACCGCCGCCCCTGCGGTTCCCCGGGCTCGACCCTGACCGGCGCTACCGCGTCGAGCCGCTGACCGTAGGCGGGGCGCCCCACACGGTGCAGGATGCTCCCCCCGCGTGGCTCGCCGACGGCGGTATCACCATCACGGGTCGGCTGCTCGCAGACCTCGGGCTGCCTGCGCCGTTGCTCGCGCCCGAGCAGGCGCTACTGCTGCGCGCGATCGCTTTCGACTAGACCTGCACGGCACGGTGCTTACGATCGCGCTTGCAGCGCGTACAGCGCCACCGCGCCGGCGGCCGCGACGTTCAGTGAATCGACGCCGTGAGCCATCGGGATCGTCACGACGACGTCGGCCGCCTCGAGTGCCGCGCGGCTGAGGCCATCGCCCTCGGTGCCGACGACGATCGCGACGCGCTCGGGCGCGGTCGCCGCGAAGTCGCGCAGGCCCACGACGTCATCTGCCAGCGCGAGCGCCGCGATCGTGAAGCCCGCCGCGTGCAATTGCGGCACGGCCTCGCTCCATTCGGGCAGCCGCGTCCACGGCACCTGCAGCACCGTCCCCATCGAGACGCGCACGCTGCGGCGGTAGAGGGGGTCGGCGCAGCGCGGTGTGATGAGCACGGCATCGGCTCCGAGGCCCGCCACCGAGCGGAAGATCGCGCCCACGTTGGTGTGGTCGACGACATCTTCGACGATGACGACGCGCCGGGCATCCCGCAGCACCTCCGTCACGGTCGGTAGCGCGGGCCGATGCATGCTCGCCAGAGCGCCGCGGTGCAGGTGGAAGCCGGTGAGCGCTTCGAGCATCCGGGCCTCACCGACGTGCACGGTGACGTCGCGATCGCCCAGCAGCGCCTCGAGGTCGGCCAGCCAGCGCTCGCTCGTCAGCACCGAGCGCGGCACGTGGCCCGCCCGCAGCGCGCGGCCAATGACCGTGATCGACTCGGCGATGTAGAGCCCGCCCTGCGGCTCGGTCGCGACGCGCAGCGCCACGTCGGTGAGGCGCGCGTAGTCGGCGAGGGCGGGCTCGTCGAGCGTCGTAATGTGCTCGATGTGCATGGATGCCCGCCTTCCGCTCGCCGGGCGCGAGTCGCCCTGCCAGCCCCCGGAAACATATCCGAAACTCGAAGGTTCTAGTCTGCGAGGAAGAACCACCGGAGGCCCCATGTCGATCGCCGCACCGCTCGTCGAGCTCGATGCGGCCGCGCGAGCCGCCGTCGAACAGGCGATCGCTCTGCTTCGCGGTCGGCGCGTCGCCGTGCTGACGGGGGCCGGGGTGAGCACCGACTCGGGCATTCCCGACTACCGCGGTGTCGGCGCGCCCGTGCGCACGCCCATGACGTACAGCCAGTTTCTCGCCGACGATCCGTACCGCAAGCGCTACTGGGCCGGCAGCCACCTCGGGTGGGAGCGCTTCGCCGCAGCGGGCCCCAATGCCGGCCATCGCACCTTGGCCGAACTCGAGCACGGCGGCGTCGTGACGGGCGTCGTGACGCAGAACGTCGACGGCCTGCACGTGCGCGCCGGCAGTCGTCGCGTCGTCGACCTGCACGGCAGCATGGACCGCGTCACGTGCCTGCACTGCGGCCAGACCTTCGACCGCGGCGCAATCGCCGAGCGCATCGCCCGCCTCAACCCCTGGTTGAGCGACGCCGACGCGACCATGAACCCCGACGGCGACGCCGAGGTGGCCGACGTCTCGCGCTTTCAGGTGCCCGAGTGCTCGGTCTGCGGCGGAACCCTCAAGCCCGACATCGTGTTCTTCGGAGAGTTCGTGCCGCCCGTCAAGTTCGAAGAAGCCCGCGGTATCGTCGCCCGCTCCGACGCGCTGCTTGTACTGGGATCGTCTCTCGTGGTCAACTCGGGCATCCGCCTCGTCGGCCTTGCGGCCAAGAAACGCATCCCCACGATCATTGTCAACCGCGGCGAGACGAAGGCTGACTCCCGCGCCGCCCTTAAGATTGACGCGGGCACGACCGAGACCCTCGCGGCCTTCAGCGAGGCGCTGCTGCCCTGATCGGCCCTCGACCGTCGGGGGCCCGCGAAAGGGATTCTTCATGACGGTGTTCGCACTCGTGCGTCACGGCGAGACCGATTGGAACCGCGAGCGGCGCATCCAGGGCTCCACCGACATCCCGCTCAATGACACGGGACGCGAGCAGGCCCGCGCGACAGGAGCCCTGCTCTCGAGCCGCCGCTGGACGGCCCTTGTGGCCTCGCCCCTGTCGCGCGCCGCCGAGACCGCGAAGATTATTGGTGAGCACGTCGGCCTCGGCGACCCCGAGCTCGAGCAGCGCCTCGCCGAGCGCGACTACGGCGAGGCTGAGGGCCTCACGGGCCCCGAGATCGACGCGAAGTTTCCCGACGGCGCCGACGTGCCCGGTCGCGAGCCACGCGAGGCCGTCGCGGAGCGCGCTGTCGCCGCCCTCCACGACCTCGCCGCGCGCCACCAGGGCGAGGCCGTGATCGTCGTTGCGCACGGCGGAGTGATCCGCAGCGTGCTCGAGACGGTCGCCCCCGGGCGGCACCGCGAGCCGATCACCAACGGCTCGGTGCACTCGTTCCGCCACGCCGATGGAGAGATCGAGCTCGTCGCCTTCGACGACCCCATCGATGAGCAGTCGATCTTCCCCCTCGCCGACGATTTCGAGCAGCAGAACCGTCTCGCCGAGCGCGAGCGCGAGGGCCGCTGATGGCGAGCGGCCCCGAGCGCTTCCTGGCCGCGACGGCGCACCTGCCGATCACCCCGCAACGGACGCCCGACTCGACCCACACGGCCGCCGAAGCCGCGGCGGCCGTCGGCTGCGAGGTCGGCGCGATCGTCAAGTCGCTCGTCTTCGTCGCGGTGCACAGCGATGGCACGCGCGAGCCCGTGCTCGCGCTCGTGTGCGGCGACAATCGCGCCGACCTCGACTCACTTGCCGCCGTGGTTGGAGCCCGGATCGAGAAGGCCGATGCGAACACCGTCAAGCAGGCGACGGGCTACTCGATCGGCGGCGTGCCCCCGCTCGGGCATCCCGCCCCCGTGCGCACGATCGTCGACCGCGACCTGCTGCGCTTCGAGACGGTGTGGTCGGCGGCGGGCAGCGCCCACGACGTCTTCCCCGCGAGCCTGCAGCAGCTCGTCGAGTGGACGGGCGGCGAGCTCGCCAACATCGGCACCTGCTGAGACGGAGAAGTCATTCCGACTTCCTTCGATTCGGGAGTCCCCGGGTGATGCTCCCCAGCTCGCGCGCTACCGTCGCAAGCGACCCAGGGCCGCCTGCTCGCGCAGCAGCTCGAGCAGCACCGCGGCCGAGCGGCTCCAGTCGAAGCGCGCCGCCTCAGCGGGGGCGGCGGCCGAGCGACGCTCCCACTCCCCCGCGGCCACGAGTTCGGTGATGCGCGCGGCGAAGGACTGAGCATCCGCCGCCGCCGCGTACAGCGCCGTGTCGCCGCCGATCTCGCGGAAGATCGGGATGTCGCTCACGACGACGGGCGTGCCGCGCCCCATGGCCTCGACGAGCGGGATGCCGAAGCCCTCGTCGCGCGAGGCCGTCACGAGCGCCGTGGCGCTGTCGAGCAGCTTGGCGTACTCCTCGTCACTCACGCCGTCGTGCACGACGAGCGCACCGGGAGGTGCCGCTGCCTCGAAGCGCGCGCGGTCGGCGGGGCGAATTCGGCTCAGCAGATGGAGCCGCGCGCCCGGCAGGTGGTGCAACGCGGCGACGAGCGTGTCGACGCCCTTGTAGGGCATGAAGGAGCCCATGTAGACGAGCTCAACGCTCGATGGTCGCACCCGCGGCGCAACCATCGCCGGCCGGTCGGCGGCGTTCGGCACGACCGTGATCGACCGACGGGTCAGTCGGTGCTTCCACATGAGCTCGCGCGTCGTCGAGCTCACCGTCACGACCGCGTCGGCCCGGTTCAGCAGCAACCGCTGCGGCCACCACGCGAGGTGGTACAGCCGCCAGCCGAGGCGCACGGGCCACGGCAGGTCGCGCGGCGGCGTGGGATGCGCGTAGTAGATGAGGTCGTGCAGCGTGAGCACGAGCGGGTAGCGCCGCCCCAGCGCCCCCATGGTCTGCATAGGGCTGAAGACGACATCCGGCGCCACACGGTTCACCTGTAGCGCAACGAAGGGCTCACGCGCGCTCGTGGGGCCGCTCACGCGGTGCCAGGGCAGCCCGGCGGGCAGCATGGCGAGCTGCCGCTCGTCGCTGATGACCAGCTCGAGCGACTCGCCGTCAGTGAGCAGCGGGTGCAGGGCATCCACGAGGCCCGCAGTGAACCGGCTGATGCCGTCGTGGCGCGGAAACCGCACGTAGCGGCAGTCGACGACGATCTTCACGCGCTACGCCAGGAACTCTCGAATGGCCGCGGCCGCCTCGACCGGCTTCTCGTAGTGCACGAGGTGCCCGACGCGCTCGATGATCTCGAGGCGGGCATCCGGGAACAGCGTCACGAGGTGCCGCTGGGCCCCGAGGGGCGTGATGTCGTCTTCATCGGCCACGATCAGCAGCGTGCTCGGGGCGACGTCGGCCGCGTACTCCGACACATCGTGCGAGACGGATGCCCGGAACGCCTCGAGCAGGCTGTCGCGGTTCGCGAAGGCCGAGAAGTAGCGGTCGTGCTCTTCGTGGATCCAGCGGAGGAGGGCCTTGTCATCGGTCTTGGCCATCGTCGTGCTCATGATGCGCGTCACGAGCCGGCTGCGCAGCACCGCGAAGCCGAGCCGCTCGGGCAGCGCGGCCCCCGCGCGGTAGAAGCCCACCGCGAGGCGCGTGAGCACGCCGCGCGGCCCCGCGAGGGCGTTCTGACCGATGGGGTTCACGAGCACGACCCGCGGCGTCGGAACCCCGCTCGCCACGGCGGCCGCGACGACGATCGAGCCGAACGAGTGGCCCAGGAGCACGGCCGTGCCGTGCACGCCCGCCGCGTGCAGAAACGCGTCGAGCCAGGCGACATAGCCCTCGATGTCGTGCGGCCGGTCGGCGAGCGGGGCGCTCGTGCCGAAGCCGGGCAGGTCGGGCGCGAGAAAGCGGATGCCCGGCAGTTGCGCCACGAGCGGCCCCAGCCCGTGGTGGTCGCCGCGGAAGCCGTGGACGAGCACGACCGTGCGGTCGGCATCGACGGGCCCGTATTCCACCAGGTGGGTTGACACCCCGAGCACCTCGACAATGCGGTCGCGAGCGGGGATGCGCGCGAGGGCGTCGGCATACGGAGAAGGGGCGCTCATCGTGATTAGTCTAGGCAGGTGTCATTCACTGCCCCCATCACCCTGCCCGGACTCGCCCTCGACCCGCAGTGGCATCGCCGCAGCGTGTTCTACGAGGTCATGGTGCGGTCGTTCATGGATTCGAACGGGGACGGCACGGGCGATCTCGCCGGGTTGATCAGCAAGCTCGACTACCTGCAGTGGCTCGGCATCGACGCGCTGTGGATGCCGCCTTTCTTCCAAAGCCCCCTTCGCGACGGCGGATACGACGTCTCCGACTACACCTCGGTACTGCCCGAGTTCGGCACGATCGAAGAGTTCCGCGAGCTCGTCACGAAGGCGCACGAGCGGAATATGCGCATCGTCATCGACCTCGTCATCAACCATACGAGTGACCAACACCCCTGGTTCCAGGCCTCGCGGGAAGATCCTGAGGGCCCTTATGGCGACTACTACGTGTGGAGCGACACCGACGAGCGGTACGAGAATGTGCGAATCATCTTCGTCGACACGGAGGATTCGAACTGGGCCTTCGACCCCGTGCGCAGGCAGTTTTACTGGCACCGCTTCTTCTCGCACCAGCCCGACCTCAACTTCGAGAATGTGAAGGTGCACGACGAGATCTTCGATGTCGTGCGGTTCTGGGCCGACCTCGGGGTCGACGGCTTCCGGCTCGACGCGATTCCGTATCTCTACGAGACCGACGGCGGCTCGGGCGAGAGCGAGCCCGAGACGCACTCCTTCATCGCGAAGCTGCGCGAAATGGTCGACCGCGAGTACCCCGGGCGCATCCTGATCGCTGAGGCGAACCAGTGGCCCAACGAGGTCGCCGCGTTCTTTGGAACGGAGAAGGAGCCGGAGTGCCATATGGCCTTCGACTTCCCCGTTATGCCGCGCATCTTCTACGCGCTGCGCTCGCAAAAGGCCACCGAGTTGCAGCGGCAGCTGAGCGAGGAGACCCCGGCACCCGAGGGCAGCGCCTGGGGGGTCTTCCTCCGTAACCACGACGAGCTCACCCTCGAGATGGTGAGCGAGGAGTACCGGCAGGCGATGTACGGTTGGTACGCCTACGACCCGCGCATGCGCGCCAACATCGGCATCCGGCGGCGTCTCGCGCCGCTGCTCGACAACGCGCGCGCCGAGCTCGAACTCGCCCACGCGCTTCTCTTCAGCCTGGCCGGTAGCCCGTTCCTGTACTACGGTGACGAGATCGGCATGGGCGATAACATCTGGCTGCCCGACCGCGACAGCTCGCGCACCCCCATGCAGTGGACGCCCGACCGAAACGCTGGTTTCTCGCACGCCGACCCCGGCAAGCTCTATTTGCCCGTCGTGCAGTCACTCGTGTACCACTACAACCAGATCAACGTCGAGAGCCATCTCGCCCAGTCGCGCTCTCTGCTGCATTGGATTCGCAACGTCATCCACGTGCGCAAGGCCCACCCGACCTTCGGGCTCGGCACTATGCGCGTGCTCGAGACCGACAACGAGTCGGTGCTCGCGTTCGTGCGCGAGTACGAAGGTACCGGCACCCACCTCGGCGACGCGCCCGAGCGCATCCTGTGCGTGTTCTCGTTCGCGCACAATCCCGTGTCGGCGCGCATCACGGCGTCGGGGCTCGAGGGTGCTGAGCTGAGCGACCTCTTCGGCGGGGCGCCCTTCCCGGTCGTGGGCGCCGACGGCTCGGTGACACTGACGATGGGCACCCAGAGCTTCTACTGGCTGCACGTCGGCGCGGGCGGCGTCGGACCACAGGCTTAGGCTGAGCCGCGTGACCCTGCTGCAGCGCGACCTCGCCGTCTTCGACCTCGAGACGACGGGGGTGGATGCTCGCACCGCGCGCATCGTCACCGCCTGTATCGCCATCCTCGACCCGACAGGCGCTCTCGTCTCGCGTCGCGACTGGCTCGCCGACCCCGGCGTCGAGATCCCGGAGAGCGCCGCGGCGATCCACGGCATCACGACGGAGCGCGCGCATGCCGAGGGCCGCCCGGCCGCGGAGGTCGTCGGCGAGATCGTGGCCGAGCTGCGCGCGCAGCTGGCCGCGGGGCAGCCCCTCGTCGTCTACAACGCCCCCTACGACCTCTCGCTGCTGCGATTCGAGGCCGAGCGGTACGGCATCGCGCCGCTCGTCGACCCGGCTCCCGTGATCGACCCGCTCGTCATCGACAAGGCCGTCGATCGATACCGCAAGGGCAAGCGCACGCTCGAGGCGGCAGCGGCTTACTACGGCGTCGCCCTCGACGGGGCGCACGACGCCGGCGTCGACGCGATCGCCGCCGGCCATGTGGCCCGCGCGATCATCGAGGCGCACGCCGCGAAGGTTCCCGCGACGCTCGAGGAGCTGCACGCGCAGCAGGCGGTGTGGCACGAGCAGCAGGCCAGCAGCTTCGAGGACTACATGCGCACCCAGCGCGACCGGAACTTCACGGCCGACCGCGGCTGGCCCGTGTGCGCCTGAGGGTGCGCTGCGGGTCGGCACGGTCCGCGAACGATGAAGGGCCCCGCCATACCGGCGGCGCCCTTCATAGTGCTCAGTGGGTTACTGGCCGAAGTTCTTGAAGCGCTGGTTGAACTTCTCGACGCGACCGGCCGAGTCCATGATGCGCTGCTTGCCCGTGTAGAACGGGTGCGAGGCCGACGAGATCTCGACGTCGATGACGGGGTAGGTCTGGCCCTCGAGATCGATGGTCTTATCGCTCGTGACGGTCGAGCGGGTGAGGAAGGTCTCGCCCGAGGCCAGGTCGCGGAACACGACGGCGGCGTACTCGGGGTGGATATCAGTCTTCATGAGCGGATTCCTTGGAAGTTCGTGATGGGCGCACGTCACGCGTGCGCGGCGAAGGGCTACGAGGCCCAGCAGTCAAGAATAGCAGAGGCCGCGCGCACCGACGCGGCTCAGGCGGCCCGTGCAGTGAAGCGGTCGCCGTCGCGCGTCACAACGAGCTCGAGGCCGAATGCTCCGGTGAGGTGCTCGCTCGTGATGACCTCGCCCAGCGGGCCGGAGGCGGCGATCTCGCCCCCGCGCAGGAGCAGCGCGTGGGTGAAGCCGGCCGGGATCTCCTCGACGTGGTGCGTCACCAGCACCATCGCGGGCGAGCTCGACTCACTCGCGTAGGCACCGAGCAGCTGCAGCAGTTCTTCGCGCGCGCCGAGGTCGAGGCTCGCGGCCGGCTCGTCGAGCAGCAGGAGCTCGGGGTCGGTCATGATCGCCCGGGCGATCTGCACGCGCTTCTGCTCGCCGTCGCTCAGCGTGCCGAAGAGCCGGTCTTCGAACCCGTCGAGGTGCCACTCGCGTAGCACGCGCTGCGCGCGCCGAACATCCACGTCGTCGTACTCCTCGTTCCACCGCCCGGTGACCGAGTACGAGGCCGTCATGACGACGTCGAGCACGCGCTCATTGCCGGGGATGCGCCGCGCGAGCGCCGTCGAGGCGAACCCGATGCGCGGCCGCAGTTCGAACACGTCCGTCGATCCGAGCTGCTCGTCGAGCACGACGGCGCGGCCCGAGCTGGGGTGCAGGAACGAGGCGGCGACCTGCAGCAGCGTCGTCTTGCCGGCACCGTTCGGCCCGAGCGCGACCCACCGCTCGTCGGAGTTCACCCGCCAGGTGACATGGCTGAGGATGGCCGAGCCATCGCGGGTCAGAGAGACATCGTCGAACTCGAGAACGCTGGCCATGGTCCCTCCAGCCTAGAGCACCGGCACGGGGCCGATCAGAGCAGGAGACCGCGGTACAGCTCCGTCGTGCGCGCGGCGATGCGGTTCCACGAGAACATCTGCTCGGCGCGAGCCCGGCCAGCGGCTCCCATGGCCAGCGCCGCATCCCGATCGCTCACGACCTCGGTGAGGATGGCGGCCAGGTCGGCGATGAACCGCTCGGGGTCGAGCGGTGTTCCCGAGCCGTCGTGCACCTGGTCGATCGGCACGAGGCGGCCGGTCACGCCGTCCTCCACCACCTCGGGGATTCCCCCGGTGTCGGTGCCGACAACCGCGACACCGCAGGCCATGGCCTCGAGGTTGACGATGCCGAGGGGCTCGTAGACGCTCGGGCACACGAAGGTCGTCGCCGCCGACAGCACGGCCGAGAGCTCGAGGGGCGAGAGCATGCGCTCGATCCACACGACGCCTGTGCGCTCGGTCTGCAGCGCGGCGACGCCGTTCTGGACTTCGCGCAGAATCTCAGGCGTGTCGGGCGCGCCCGCGCACAGCACGAGCTGCACCTCGGGCGGCAGGCGGCGCGCGGCCTGCAGCAGGTACGGCAGGCCCTTCTGCCGCGTGATGCGGCCGACAAAGACGACCGAGGGCCGGTCGGGGTCGATGCCGAGCGCGCGCACCGCATCGTGGTCGATCGTGCGCTGCCAGCGCTCGAGGTCGATGCCGTTGTGGATGACGCTCACGCGCGACTCGTCGATCTCGGGGTAGCAGCGCAGAATGTCGCGACGCATGCCCTCGCTCACGGCGATCACGGCATCCGCCGACTCGAAAGCGTTCCTCTCGATCCAGCGCGAGACACGGTACCCGCCGCCCAGCTGCTCGGCCTTCCACGGGCGCAACGGCTCGAGGCTGTGGGCCGTCACGACGTGCGGGATGCCGTGCAGCAGCTGCGCGAGCTGGCCCGCCGCGTTCGCGTACCAGGTGTGCGAGTGCACGATGTCGGCGCCGTCGACATCGTCGGCGATCGCGAGGTCGACGCCGAGCGTCGCGAGCGCCGGATTCGCCGAGCTGAGTGTTCCCGGCACGAGGTAGGCGTGCGTGTCGGCCTCGTTGCGCGGGGCGCCGAAGCAGCGCACCCGCACGTCGTGTTCCTCACGCAGCGCACGCACAAGCTCGGCGACGTGCACGCCGGCTCCCCCATAGACCTCGGGCGGATACTCACGGCTGATCACGTCGACGCGCATGGCCATGACGCTAGTACAGGCGAGCCTCTATGACGCCACCCGCCGCTCGCCTAGTGTGGGGCCATGTCGACTCCCAAGATCTTCGGAATCGTGCTCGCCGGCGGTGAGGGCAAGCGGCTCATGCCCCTCACGGTCGACCGGGCGAAGCCCGCCGTGCCCTTTGCGGGCGGCTACCGGCTAATCGATTTCGCGCTTTCGAACCTCATCAACTCGGGGCTGCGGCAGCTCGTCGTGCTCACGCAGTACAAGAGCCACTCGCTCGACCGCCACGTCTCGCAGACCTGGCGCCTGAGCGGCATGCTGAACGCCTACGTGGCCTCCGTTCCGGCCCAGCAGCGACTCGGCAAGCGCTGGTTCTCGGGCTCGGCCGACGCCATCCTGCAGAGCCTCAACCTCATTCGCGACGAGAAGCCCGACATCGTCGTCGTGGTCGGCGCCGACCACGTCTACCGCATGGACTTCCGGCAAATGATCGACGCCCACATCGCGAATGGCGCGGGCGTCACCGTCGCGGGCATCCGGCAACCGATCGGGCTCGCTGAACAGTTCGGGGTCATCGAGACCGACCCGGCCAACCCTCAGCGCATCGGTGCATTCCACGAGAAGCCGAAGAACGCCGTCGGCCTCGCGGATGCTCCGCACGAGGTGCTCGCCTCCATGGGCAACTACGTGTTCGACGCCGATGTGCTCGTCGACGCCGTGACGCGCGACGGTGACGACCCCGACAGCGACCACGACATGGGCGGCGACATCGTGCCCGCCTTCGTGCGCGAGGGCAAGGCCTTCGTCTACGACCTGAACCTCAACGAGGTGCCAGGCTCAACCGAGCGCGACCGCTTCTACTGGCGCGACGTCGGCACGATCGAGTCGTTCTTCGACGCCCACCAAGACCTTATCTCGGCGCTGCCGGTCTTCAACCTCTACAACTCCGAGTGGCCGATCTACTCGCAGCAGCTCAACTCGCCGCCCGCGAAGTTCGTGCGCGACGCGGCCGGCGTGACGGGCAACGTCGTCGACTCGATCGTCTCGCTCGGCACGGTCATCTCGGGCTCGCACATCGAGCGCAGCGTGCTCGGGCCGTGGGTTGCGATCGAGTCGGCGACCGTGACCGATACCGTCGTCTTCGAGCGAACCACGATCGGCGCAGGTGCCGTCGTGCGCAGGGCTATTCTCGACAAGGAGGTCGTCGTGGCCCCCGGCGCGCAGGTCGGCGTCGACCACGACGCCGATCGCGCCCGCGGCCTCACGGTCACCGAGACGGGCATCGTGGTCGTCGGCAAGGGCGTCCGCATCGAGTAGCGCGGCTGGGGCCGCCCCGAGCCGCGCAGGAGCATCCACGCCCATGGCCGCCGTTCTCGTCGTGATCGATGTCGACTCGACCCTCATCGAGCAGGAGGCTATCGAGCTGCTCGCCCACGAGGCGGGCTCGGGCGGGCGCGTCGCGGCCATCACCGAGCGTGCGATGGTGGGCGAGCTCGATTTCGCCACCTCGCTTGCCGAGCGCGTGGCGACCCTCGCGGGTCTCGCGACGAGCGCGATCGAGCACATCGCCCCGCGCATCACGCTGACGACCGGCGCGCGCGAGCTCGTCACGGGCGTGCACGCCGCGGGCGGGCGCGTCGCCGTCGTCTCCGGAGGGTTCCACGAGCTGCTCGACCCGATCGCCGCCGATCTCAGGCTCGATGCCCACCGGGCGAACCGGCTCGCTGCCGCCGACGGCCGCTTCACGGGCGAAACCCTCGGCCCCGTGATCGATGCGGCGGCGAAGGCGGATGCTCTGCGCGAGTGGGCGCAGCGCTTCGACGTGCCCCTGCACCGCACCGTGGCGGTGGGCGACGGCGCCAACGATCTGGCCATGATGGCCGCGGCGGGCCTCTCGATCGCCTTCAACGCCAAGCCCGTCGTGCGCGCGGCGGCGCACGTGAGCCTTCCCGAACGCGACCTCTCGGCAGTGCTGGCGGTGCTCGGACTGCGGGCTTAGTGCCCCATGCCGAGGCCGCCGTCGACGGGGATGACCGCCCCGCTGATGTAGGCGGCGTCGTCGCTCGCGAGCCAGGCCACGACGCGGGCGACCTCGAGCGGGGTCGCGAAGCGGCCCGCCGGGATCGACTGCTGGTACGCCTTCTGCTGGTCCTCGGCCAGAGAAGCCGTCATGTCGGTCTCGATGAAGCCGGGGGCCACGACGTTGGCGGTGATGCCGCGGGCGCCGAGCTCGCGGGTGAGCGAGCGTGCCATGCCGACGAGTGCCGACTTCGAGGCGCTGTAGTTGACCTGCCCGGCCGAGCCGTAGAGGCCGACGACGCTCGAGATGAGGATAATGCGACCGAAGCGCGCCTTGAGCAGGCCCTTCGCGGCGCGCTTGACCGTGCGGAACGCGCCGGTGAGGTTCGTGTCGATGACGGCGGTGAAGTCGTCCTCCGACATGCGCAGTAGCAAGGTGTCTCGCGTAATGCCCGCGTTCGCGACCACGACCTCGACCGGGCCGAGCTCGGCCTCGACGGTGGTGAATGCCGCGTCGAGAGAGGCCGAGTCGGTGACGTCGGCGATGACCGTGAGCGCACCCGCGGGGCCCGAGCCCGATCGGGAGGTGACGGCGACCCGGTGGCCCTGGGCCACGAACTCCTCGGCGATCGCGAAGCCGATCCCTCGGTTGCCGCCGGTGATGAGAACAGTGCGCTGGGAGGTCATGGCTCCCCAGCATATGCGCAACGTCGCGGGCTACCATCGGCGTGTGCCGAAGTCGCAATCCAGCGCCATCACGAGCCTGCCCACGTCGCCCGATGACGAGCGCAAGGCCCGCATGGTCAAGTACGCCGCCGCCATGGGCGTGCGCATGATTTGCATCGTCGCGTGCTTCTTCACGCCCGGTTGGTGGCTACTCATTCCCGCGCTCGGCGCCATCGTGTTGCCCTACTTCGCGGTCATTGCCGCGAACACGGTCGTCAACAGCGGCGGCAACCGCGTCGAGCGGCCGGGCGCACTTCTTTCGTACCGTCCCGAGACCTTTTCGAGAGACGCCGTGTGATCGACCTGCCGGGCTCCATCTCGAGCGTGCGCTGCTCGCGCGCTGGCTGCCGGGAGGTCGCGACGTGGGCCGTCAACTGGCGCAACCCCCGCATCCACACGCCCGACCGCGTCAAGGTGTGGCTCGCGTGCGACGGGCACCGCGACTACCTGTACGACTATGTCGACGCGCGGGGCTTTCCCGTGACGATCACTCCGGCTGGCGTGGTCGTCGAGCGGGTGCCTGAACCGGGAGAATAGTCCGACGTGAGCATCCTCTCGCTGGCCCTGACCCGCCGCTGGCTCGGCTGGTTCGCGTTCACGACGCTGTTCGCGGCCGTGTGCGTCGGACTCGCGCAATGGCAGTGGGCGCGCCGCGTCGAGACGGTCGCCGAAATCCGCGTCGTCGCGCAGAACTGGGATGCGGCCCCCGTCGCCCTTCGCGAGGTGCTGCCGGGCGACGCGCCGCTCGCTCCCGAGGCCGAGTGGACCCCTGTCGTACTCGAGGGCGAGTACCTGCTCGACGAGGAGCTGCTCGTGCGTAACCGCCCGCTCACCGGACGCCCGGGGTTCGAGGTGCTCACACCCCTGCTGCTCGACACCGGCGAGGTGTTCATCGTCGACCGTGGCTGGGTGCCGACGGGCGAGGCGCAGGACTCGCCCGACCTCGTGCCTGCTGCTCCTTCCGGACCGGTCGAGGTGCTCGTGCGCCTGAAGCCCGGTGAGCCAACGATCGCCGGGCGCGGCGCGCCTGAGGGTCAGATCGCGACGATCCACCTGCCCACCCTGGCCGAGCGCGTCGAGGGCGGACCCGTCATCACGGGCGCGTACGGGCTGCTCGACTCGGAGACGCCCGCAGTCGCCGAGCGGCCGACGGCGGCTCTGCGGCCCGCGCCCGACGAGGGGCCGCACCTCAGCTACACCTTCCAGTGGTACCTCTTCGCGCTGCTCGGTTTCGTCGGTTACGGCTGGGCGCTGCGGCAGGAGCACCGGGGCTTGCGCGAGGAGGAGACCGGCGAGCAGGCTCCGCGTCGCCCGCGCCGTTCGGGGCCGAGCGATGACGAGGTGGAGGACGCGATCGTCGAGCGACATGGCGCTCAGCAGGTCGCCGAGCGTCAGGCGAGCGAGATCAGCTCGGCGTAGTCGGCCGTCCAGAGGTCTTCGACCCCGTCGGGCATGATGAGCACGCGCTCGGGGTTGAGCGCCTCGACGGCCCCCTCGTCGTGGCTCACGAGGATGACCGCGCCGGCGTAGTTCGCGAGGGCTCCGAGAATCTCCTCCCGGCTCGCCGGGTCGAGGTTGTTGGTGGGTTCGTCGAGCAGCAGCAGGTTCGCCTTCGAGACAACGAGGGTCGCGAGCGACAGGCGCGTCTTCTCGCCGCCCGAGAGCACGCCCGCAGGCTTCTGCACGTCGTCGCCGACGAAGAGGAATGAGCCGAGCACGCTGCGCGCCTCGCGCTCGGTGATCGCCTCGCTCGCGCTCATCATGTTCTCGAGCACCGAGCGCTTGACGTCGAGGGTCTCGTGCTCCTGCGCGTAGTACCCGATGCGCAGTCCGTGCCCGGGCTCGATCGCGCCGGTGTCGGGCGCATCGACGCCCGCGAGAATGCGCAGCAGCGTCGTCTTGCCGGCGCCGTTGAGGCCCAGGATGACCACGCGTGAGCCGCGGTCGACCGCGAGGTCGACGGCCGTGAAGATCTCGAGCGAGCCGTAGCTCTTCGACAGGTTGTGGGCCTGCAGCGGCGTCTTGCCCACGGGAGCAGGTTCAGGGAAGCGCAGCTTGGCCACGCGATCGACCGCGCGCACCTCGTCGAGCCCCGCCAGCATCCGCTCGGCGCGCGCCACCATCTGGTGGGCCGCGGCCGCCTTCGAGGCCTTGGCCCCGAAGCGCGCCGCCTGCAGCTGCAGCGAGGTCGCCTTCTTCTCGACGTTGACGCGCTCCTTCTTGCGGCGCTCCTCGTCGGCCTCGCGCTGGCGCAGGTAGTTCTTCCAGCCCATGTTGTAGATGTCGATGACCGTGCGGTTGGCGTCGAGGTAGAAGACGCGGTTGACGGTCTCCTCGACGAGGTGCACGTCATGGCTGATGACGATGAATCCGCCCTGATAGGCCTTGAGGAAGTCGCGCAGCCACACCACCGAGTCGGCGTCGAGGTGGTTCGTCGGCTCGTCGAGGATCATTGTCTCGGCATCGCTGAACAGGATGCGGGCGAGCTCGATGCGGCGCCGCTGGCCGCCCGAGAGCGTGCTGAGCGGCTGGCCGAGGATACGGTCGGGAAGGCTCAGGTTGCTCGCGATCGCGGCGGCCTCGGCTTCGGCCGCATAGCCCCCGAGCGCGTGGAACCGGTCGGTGAGCCGCCCGTACTGCGCCATGGCCTTCTTGGCGACGGCAGAGTCGCTGCTGCCCATGTCGATCGTCGCGCGCTCCATGTCGATGACGATCTGGCCGAGGCCGCGCGCGTCGAGGATGCGCGTGCGGGCCAGTTGCTCGGGGTCGCCCGCGCGCGGGTCTTGCGGCAGGTAGCCGATCTCGCCCGTGCGCGTGATGGTGCCGCCCGTCGGCTGGCCCTCGCCCGCGAGCGCGCGGGTCATCGTGGTCTTGCCCGCGCCGTTGCGCCCGACGAGGCCCACCTTGTCGCCCTTGTCGACGCGGAACGTAACGTTCTCCATGAGCAGGCGCGCCCCGACGCGAATCTCGAGGTCTTGCACAGCGAGCACAGCGATCGTCCGTTTCTTTGGTGGGATTCGACCACCCCGACGACGGGGGGCCAGCCCGATAGTCTAACCCTGTCCCCCACACCCGACTTCTCGTGAGGAAGCCCCGCCGTGACGATCGCCGCCACTCCCCTCGTACGCCCCACCCTCGTCGACCGCGTGGTCACGCGCACGTGGGCGAGCGACATCGCCCTCGTCGTCGCCGGCACCGCCCTCGTCGCCGTGCTCGCCCAGGTCGCCATCCCGCTGTGGCCCGTGCCCATCACGGGTCAGACCCTCGCGGTGCTGCTCGTCGGTGCCGGCCTCGGCGCGGCCCGCGGCGCGGCCTCGCTCTCGCTCTACGCTCTTCTCGGCGCGATCGGCCTGCCGATCTACAGCGATGCCTCCTCGGGCTGGTCGGTGCTGCTCGGCCCGACCGGCGGCTACATCATCGGGTTCATCGCCTCGGCCGCCATCGTCGGCTGGGCCGCTGAGCGCGCGTGGGACCGCGGCTGGTACAAGCCCATCATCACCTTCATCGGCGGCTCGCTCGTGGTGTTCGCCTTCGGTCTTCCGTGGCTCGCGGTCGCGCTCGGCCAACTGGGGTTGCCGAACGACCTCCAGTCGGTTCTCATCGCGGGCTTCTACCCGTTCATCATCGGTGGACTCATCAAGGCCGCGATCGCCGCCGCCCTGCTGCCTGCCCTATGGGCCGCGGCCGAGCGCTCGCAGCGCGGCTCGTAGTCCGCGAACGACGACCTAGATGGAGAAACCCAGCGCTCTCATCATGTCGCGTCCGTCGTCGGTGATCCGCTCGGGGCCCCACGGCGGCATCCACACCCAGTTGATGCGGAACTGCGCCACGATGCCGTCGAGGGCATTCGCGATCGACTCCTCGATCACGTCGGTGAGCGGGCAACCGGCCGAGGTGAGGGTCATCGAGATAATGAGCGCATCGCTCTCCTCATCCCACGCGAGGTCGTAGACGAGGCCGAGGTCGACGATGTTGACCCCGAGCTCGGGGTCGACGACGTCCTTCAGGCCCTCTTCGACCTGGTCAAAGAGCTGGGGCTCAAGTGCGGTGGGCATACGACTAGCCTACGGTCGAACCGGTCAGGTAGCGGTCGTAGCCCTCGTTCTCGAGGCGTTCGGCCAGCTCAGGGCCGCCCTCTTCGGCGACGCGGCCGTCGACGAATACGTGCACGAAGTCGGGCGTGATGTACCGCAGGATGCGCGTGTAGTGCGTGATCAGCAGCACCCCGAGGCCGGTGTTCTCCTTTACGCGGTTCACGCCCTCCGAAACGATCTTGAGCGCGTCGACATCGAGGCCCGAGTCGGTCTCGTCGAGCACGGCGATCGAGGGCTTGAGCAGCTCGAGCTGCACGATCTCGTGCCGCTTCTTTTCGCCGCCCGAGAAGCCCTCGTTGACATTGCGCTCGGCGAACGAGGAGTCCATGCGCAGGGCCTCCATCGAGCCGCGAAGGTCCTTGATCCAGGAGCGCAGCGCGGGCGCCTCGCCGTTGAGCGCGGTCTTGGCGGTGCGCAGGAAGTTCGAGACGGTGACGCCCGGGATCTCGACGGGGTACTGCATCGCCAGGAAGAGCCCGGCCCGAGCGCGCTCGTCGATGCTCATCGCGAGCACGTCGGCGCCGTCGAGCGTGATCGAGCCGCTGTCGACGGTGTACCGGGGATGCCCGGCGATTGTGTACGCGAGCGTCGACTTGCCCGAGCCGTTGGGGCCCATGATGGCGTGCGTCTCGCCCGAGTTGATGGTGAGGTTCACGCCGCGCAGGATCTGCTTGGCACCCTGATCGGTCTCGATGCTGACGTAGAGGTCACGGATCTCAAGAGTGGACATTGTGCGGTTCTTCCTTAGGGGGCGGTCGCCGGGTCGGCGATGTTCTGGGAGACGTCGACGAGCACCTCGGTGCCCTGAATCGTCACCGCGTACACGGGCACCGGCTCATAGGCCGGGAAATTGCGGGGCTTGCCGGTGTCGAGCGCGAACTTCGAGCCGTGGGCCCAGCACTCGATCGCATCATCTTCGACGAATCCCTCGCTCAGCGAGATCTCGCCGTGGGTGCAGGTGTCGCCGAGCGCGTGCACCGCGCCAGCGGAGTCCATGACGACGGCGACAGGCTTTCCGTCGACGACGACCTTCTTGGCCGAGGCGGGGCTGAGCTCGTCGAGCGCGCAGACGCGGGTCGCGGTCATGTCACACCACCGCCACGGCATCGAGCTCGGCTTCGATCGCGGCGATGAGCCGGTGCTCGAGCTCGGGTGCGCCGATCTTCTGCACGACGTCGATGAGGAAGCCGAGCACGACCAGTCGGCGTGCCTCCTGCTCGTCGATTCCGCGCGACCGCAGGTAGAACAGCTGCTCGTCGTCGAACCGCCCCGTCGCGCTCGCGTGGCCGGCACCGGCGATGTCGCCCGTCTCGATTTCGAGGTTAGGGATGGAGTCGGCGCGCGTGCCGTCGCTCAGCACGAGGTTGCGGTTCTGTTCGTACGAGTCGGTGCCGGTCGCCTCGCGGCCGATGAGCACATCGCCCACCCAGACCGTGCGAGCACCGGCGCCGTTGAGGGCGCCCTTGTAGGTCACGCGGCTGATTGTCTGGGGCGCGATGTGGTGCACGTAGACGCGCTGCTCGAGGTGCTGACCAGCGTCGGCGAAGTAGAGGCCGAGCAACTGGCCGTCGGCGCCGGAGCCGGCGAGGTGAACCGAGGGGTTGACGCGCACGATCGCGCCGCCGAGCGAGACGACGACGTGCTTCAGGCGCGCGTCTTTGTCGACCCGGGCGAACTGGCTCGAGAGGTGCACCGACTCGGCGTCCCACTCCTGCAGGCTCACCACTGTGAGGTCACTGCCTGCGCCCGCCACGATCTCAACGTTCTCGGTGAGCCGGGCGCTACCGCGGTTGTCGATGACGACGAGGCCGCGAGCGTTCGGCGCGGCGGTGATGACGGTGTGCGCGGCGCGCGGGGCGCGGTCGGTGCCTGCGCGGTCGATCGTGACCGCGACGGCCTCCTCGCTCGTGAGGGTCACCGCGAGTGCTCTCGTCGCGCTCGACCAGGCGTTGGCCGCGGCGCGCTCTTCTGCGAGCCCCGCTGAGCCGACGCGGGCGTCGTCCATCGCGACCCACTCGACGGTCACGCCGGGAGCGCTCGAGATCTGGGCGGCGAACGCCGAGCCGTCGAGCTCGCCGTCGATCAGGTCGCGGATCGCGGAAACCGGCGTCAGCTTCCACTCGAGCTCGCGACCCGTCACGGCCGGGAAGTCGGCGTGCCTGCCGGATGCGAATCGCTCGTTGCGCGTCTGCACGGGCACCGGCGAGCCGGGTCCGTGCGCGTGCTGCTGGGTCTCGATCGTCGGTGCGTGCGGTGAGGCGGTGGAACTCATCTAGCCGACGCTGCCTTCCATGCTCATCTCGATGAGCTTGTTGAGTTCAAGGGCGTACTCCATGGGCAACTCGCGCGCGATTGGCTCGATGAAGCCGCGCACGATCATCGCCATGGCCTCGTCCTCGGGCAGGCCGCGCGACTGCAGGTAGAACAGCTGCTCCTCGCTCACGCGCGAGACGGTGGCCTCGTGACCGAGCTGCACGTCGTCGACGCGGATGTCGATCGCCGGGTAGGTGTCGGAGCGCGAGATCGTGTCGACCAGCAGGGCGTCGCAGCGCACGGTGTTGGCCGAGTGGTGCGCGTTGGCGTCGACGCGCACCTCGCCGCGGTAGCCGGCGCGGCCGCCGCCGCGCGCGATCGACTTCGAGACGATTGATGACGTCGTGTACGGCGCCATGTGGATCATCTTCGCGCCCGCGTCCTGGTGCTGGCCGGGCCCGGCGAAGGCCACCGAGAGCGTCTCGCCCTTTGCGCGCTCGCCCATGAGAAAGATCGAAGGGTACTTCATCGTGACCTTCGAGCCGATGTTTCCGTCGATCCACTCCATGGTGGCCCCTTCGTGGGCGACGGCGCGCTTGGTGACGAGGTTGTAGACGTTGTTCGACCAGTTTTGAATGGTCGTATAGCGCACGCGCGCGTTCTTCTTGACGATGATCTCGACGACGGCCGAGTGCAGAGAGTCGCTCGTGTAGATCGGCGCCGTGCAGCCCTCGATGTAGTGCACATACGAGCCCTCGTCGGCGATGATGAGCGTGCGCTCGAACTGACCCATGTTCTCGGTGTTGATGCGGAAGTACGCCTGCAGCGGAATGTCGACGTGCACCCCGGGCGGCACGTAGACGAACGAGCCGCCGGACCAGACGGCCGTGTTGAGGGCCGCGAATTTGTTGTCACCGGCGGGGATGACCGTGCCGAAGTACTCGGTGAAGAACTCGGGGTGCTCGCGCAAGGCCGTGTCGGTGTCCATGAAGATGACGCCCTGCGCCTCAAGCTCCTTGTTGATCGCGTGGTACACCACTTCAGACTCGTACTGCGCGGCCACACCGGCGACTAGACGCTGCTTCTCCGCGTCGGGGATGCCGAGACGGTCATAGGTGTTCTTAATGTCTTCGGGCAGGTCTTCCCAACTGGTCGCCTGCTTCTCGGTAGAACGCACGAAGTACTTGATGTTGTCGAAGTCGATGCCCGAGAGGTCGGCACCCCAGAGCGGCATGGGCTTCTGGCCGAAGAGCTTCAAGCCCTTCAGGCGTAGGTCGAGCATCCACTGCGGTTCGTCTTTGAGGGCCGAGATGTTGCGCACGACGCTGTCGTCGATGCCGCGGCGGGCCGTGGCCCCGGCGGCGTCAGAGTCGCTCCAGCCGAACTCGTACTGCCCGAGCCCTTCGAGTTCGGGTCGGTCGATGAGCACGTCAGACATGCGTTTCCTCTTCTCTCTACCGAACCCAACCGAGGCGGGTGCGGGGGCATTCCGTGGACATCGTGCGGTGCGGCGACCTTCGGCAGACGCTCATTGAGCGGGAATACACTGTGGCCGAACGAGATGTCGTGCGCTCGAGCCGCCCAGCAGCCCCATGGTGCGTGGCCCGCGGTCGACACTGACGATGAGCTGCGTCGATTCTATCGTGCGCAGCCTGAATGCGGAGGATGCGCACTGTGAACCGGTTGTACCGATGGCTGCCCATCTCGACCGCCGACCGCCGCGTGCGGTTCATCGCCTGGGCGTCGCTCGTCAGCCAGACCCTCATCGTGGGCACGGGCGGGGCCGTGCGGCTCACCGGCTCGGGGCTAGGGTGCCCCACCTGGCCGCGGTGCACGGAGGGCTCGTTCGTCCCGACGCCCGAGATGGGCATCCATGGCATCGTCGAGTTCGGCAATCGGCTGCTGACCTTCGTGCTCGTCATCATCGCGATCCTCGCGTTCCTCGCGGTGCTTCGGATGCGGCGCGAGCGCCCCGAGCTGTTGCGACTCACGATCGCGCTGGGGCTCGGCATCCCGGCCCAGGCGGTCATCGGCGGCATTACGGTGCTCACAGCGCTGAACCCCTGGGTGGTCGGCTTCCACTTCGTCGTGAGCGCCGTGCTCGTTGCGCTTGCCGTGGTTTTCGTGCACCGCGTCTACCGCGGTCGCACGACCGGCGAGCTCGCAGTGCCGCCGACGGTGCGGGCGCTCGCGCTCGCCACCGCGACGGGGGCGTGGGTGACCGTGCTCGTCGGCATCGTCGTCACGGGCTCGGGACCGCACGCGGGTGATGGAGGCGCGGCCCGCAACGGGCTCGACAGCGAACTGCTGCAGCACGTGCACTCGTGGCCCGCCTACGTCACCTTCGGGCTGAGCGTGCTGCTGCTCGTCGTCGCGATCCGCGTCGGCCGGGCCCCGCTGCGCCGCGCTGTGACGGGCCTGATCGCCGTCGAGGTCGTGCAGATCGCGGTCGGCATCGCGCAGGCGCGCTTGGGTCTTCCCGAGATCCTCGTCGGCATCCACATGGTGCTCGCGTGCGTGCTCATCGCCCTCGTCACGCTCTCGCTACTCGCGCTGCGTCGCAGCGAGAGCGAGCTACCCGTGGTCGCTTCGCCCGTCGAGCTCGCGCGGGCGCCGCGCTAAAAGGGCAGCAGCGGGTCGATGCCCACCGCGACGAACAGTAGGGTCAGATACGTGATGCTCGCGTGGAAGACCCGCATGGGCACGGCCTCGAGCCCGCGAACCGCGCGCCCGTAGAGCCGGTGGCTCTCGACGATGAACCAGCCACCCGAGATCAGCGCGACCGCTGTGTAGAGGGCGCCCATGGGGGCGATCGGGATGAGGAGTAGTGACGCAGCCACCGTGGCCCAGGCGTACAGCACCACCTGAACGCCGACCGTCGCCCGATCGCGCATGACGGCGAGCATCGGAACCTCGGCCGCCGCGTAGTCATCGCGGTACTTCATCGATAGCGGCCAGTAGTGCGGCGGGGTCCAGAGGAACACGACGAGAAACAAGATGAACGGGGGCCAGTCGAGCGAGCCCGTCACCGCGGTCCAGCCGATGAGCACTGGGAAGCAGCCAGCGATGCCGCCCCAGATGATGTTCTGCTCGGTGCGGCGCTTGAGGACGAGCGTGTAGATGACGACGTAGAACAGGATCGCGGCGAGCGAGAGCGAGGCCGCGAGCCAGTTCGTCGTGAGGCCGAGCCACACGATCGAGACCACGCCGATCGTGTAAGCGAAGACGAGCGCTGCGCGGTCGGAGACCTCGCCCGTGACGAGCGGCCGGTTCTGGGTGCGGCCCATGAGACGGTCGATGTCGCGGTCGATGTACATGTTGAACGCGCCCGCTGAGCCGGCCGAGAGAGCGCCGCCCACGAGCGTGGCCAGAACGAGCCCGATGCTCGGCAGGCCGTCTGCGGCGAGGATCATGACCGGCGCGGTCGTGACGAGCAGGAGCTCGATGACGCGCGGCTTGGTCAGGGCGATGTAGGCCGAGAGGGTGCGTCGGATGCTGCGCGGTCGCGTCGAGACGGCGTGATCGAGAGCAGTATCCATGGCTCCTTCATTCATGGCGCGGGAATGCGGCCAGTCTACGGGAGCGTTCATGAGAGCTCAGGTCGCCTGCACCCGCCACGGCATACGACCCTCTCTATACTGGCGAGGGCCGACGACGCCCTGCGCGCAGACGTTCGTGCAGGACCGGGCGAGGCCCGCCTCCCTCAGAAGAAAGGGCAGTACCGACGCCATGACCGACCTGACCTGGGATGACCTGGACCGCCGCGCCGTCGATACCGCCCGTCTGCTCGCCGCAGACGCCGTCGAGAAGGTCGGGAACGGCCACCCCGGCACGGCCATGTCGCTCGCCCCCGTCGCGTACCTGCTGCACCAGAAGATTATGCAGCACGACCCGAGCGACCCGCACTGGCTCGGCCGCGACCGCTTCATCCTCTCGGCGGGGCACAGTTCGCTCACGCAGTACGTGCAGCTTTACCTCGGCGGCTACGGTCTCGAGCTCGACGACCTCAAGGCGCTGCGCACGTGGGGCTCGAAGACCCCCGGCCACCCCGAGTACGGCCACACCGACGGCGTCGAGATCACCACGGGCCCGCTCGGTCAGGGGCTCGCCTCCGCGGTCGGGTTCGCCTACGCGGCGCGCTTCGAGCGCGGCCTGCTCGACCCCGAGACCCCGGTGGGCAAGAGCGTCTTCGACCACCACATCTACGTCATTGCGGGTGACGGCGACCTCCAGGAGGGCGTGACGAGCGAAGCCGGTTCGCTTGCGGGGCACCAGCAGCTCGGCAACCTCATCGCGATCTACGACTCGAACCAGATCTCGATCGAGGACGACACCAACATCGCGTTCACGGAAGACGTCGCGGCGCGGTACGCGGCCTACGGCTGGCACGTGCAGACCGTCGACTGGAAGAAGTCGGGCGAGTACGTCGAAGACGTGCACGCCCTGCACACGGCTCTCGAGGCCGCGAAAGCCGAGACCTCGCGCCCGAGCCTCGTGATCGTTAAGACGATCATCGGCTGGCCCGCCCCGACGAAGCAGAACACCGGCAAGATCCACGGTTCGGCCCTCGGGGGCGAGGAACTCGCCGCGACGAAGCGCGTCATGGGCTTCGATCCCGACGAGCACTTCGCCGTCGCCGACGACGTCATCGCGCACACGCGCCTCGCCGTCGAGCGCGGCCGCGAGCGCCGTGCGGCGTGGGACGCCCGCTTCGAGGCGTGGTCGGCCGCGAACCCTGAGAAGAAGGCCCTGCTCGACCGGATGCTCGCCGGCGAGCTGCCCGCCAAGCTCGACGCGGCGCTGCCGGTGTTCGAGGGCGGCACGAGCGTGTCGACCCGCGCCGCGAGCGGCAAGGTCATCAACGCCATCGCGGGCGTGCTGCCCGAGTTCTGGGGCGGCTCGGCCGACCTGGCCGAATCGAACCTCACGACGATCGCGGGCGGCGGCTCCTTCGCCCCGAGCGAGCACTCGACGCACGAGTGGGCCGCGAACCCGTACGGCCGCGTTCTGCACTTCGGCATCCGCGAGCACGCCATGGGCGCCATCCTCAACGGCATCGCGCTGCACGGGCGCACGCGCGTGTTCGGCGGCACCTTCCTCATTTTCAGCGACTACATGCGCCCCGCCGTTCGTCTCGCGGCGCTCATGAACGTGCCCGTCACCTACGTCTGGACCCACGACTCGGTCGCCCTCGGGGAAGACGGCCCGACGCACCAGCCGATCGAGCAGCTCGCCTCGCTCCGCGCGATCCCGGGTCTCGCGATCGTGCGCCCCGCCGACGCGAACGAGACGGCGCACGCCTGGAAGGCCGTGCTCGAGCGCCGCTCCCCCGCGGGCATCGCACTGACGCGTCAGAACATCCCCGTGTTCGCCCGCGGAACGGGTGAGGCGACCGGCGACGAGCTCGCCGCGGCGCACCACGTCGCGAAGGGCGCCTACGTGCTTGCCGAGGCGGCGAACGGCTCGCCCGACGTCATCCTCATCGCGACGGGCTCCGAGGTCGCGGTGGCAATGGATGCTCGCTCGCAGCTCGCGGAGCAGGGCATCCACGCGCGCGTCGTGTCGGCACCCTGCCTCGAGTGGTTCGACGAGCAGAGCCCCGAGTACCGCGAGTCGGTGCTGCCGACGAGCGTCACCGCCCGGGTCTCGGTCGAGGCGGGTCTCGCGCTCAGCTGGCACCGTTACGTGGGCGACCGCGGCCGCACCGTCTCAATCGAGCACTTCGGCGCCTCGGCCGACTACCAGACGCTCTTCCGCGAGTTCGGCATCACACCCGAGGCCGTGGCCGACGCCGCTCGACAGAGCATCGCGGCGCACTGATCGGCCCACGCCTCTCCCACCCGTCCGCCACCACTCCACCACTCACGATTGAGGACACCATGAGTTCCACCCCCACCTCCCAGCTCAGCGACCTCGGGGTCAGCATCTGGCTCGATGACCTGTCTCGCGACCGCATCACCTCGGGGGGGCTCGCCGCCCTCATCACCGAGCGCGACGTCGTGGGTGTCACGACGAACCCCACGATCTTCGCGGCAGCGCTCGCGACGGGCACGGCTTACGACGCGCAGGTGCGCGAGCTCGCCGCCTCCGGCGCCGATGTCACGCAGGCCGTCTTCGAGATCACGACCGACGACGTCGCCGCAGCGAGCGACATCTTCGCCTCGGTCTACGCCGCGACCGGCGGGCAAGACGGGCGCGTCTCAATCGAGGTCGAGCCTGGCCTCGCGCACGACGACGTCGGCACGATCGCACAGGCGCAGCAGCTCTGGAAGAAGGTCGGGCGACCGAACGCGATGATCAAGATCCCTGCAACGCTCGAGGGCCTCGAAGCCATCACCGAGACCATCGGCGCGGGCATCAGCGTCAACGTGACGCTGATCTTCAGCCTCGAGCGCCACCGCGCGGTCATCGACGCCTACCTCACGGGTCTCGAGAAGGCGCACGCCGCGGGTATCGACCTCTCGACCATCCACTCGGTCGCCTCGTTCTTCGTCTCGCGGGTCGACACCGAGATCGACAAGCGTCTGGTCGGGATCGGCACGCCCGAGGCCCTCGCGCTCAAGAGCAAGGCGGGCATCGCCAACGCCCGCCTCGCGTACGAGGTCTTCGAGCAGGCCTTCGCCACCGACCGCGCACGCACCCTGCTCGAGGCCGGCGCGAACGCTCAGCGCCCCCTGTGGGCCTCGACCGGAGTGAAGGACCCGAGCCTGCCCGACACGCTGTATGTGACCGAACTCGCCGTCGGCCGCACCGTCAACACGATGCCCGAGAAGACGCTGCAGGCTACCTTCAACCATGGCGTGATCACGGGCGACGCCGTCTCGGGCAGCTACGACGAGGCTCGTGGCGTGCTCGCCGCCCTCGCCGACCTCGGCATCTCGTACGACGAGGTCACCGCGCTGCTCGAGAAGGAGGGCGTCGAGAAGTTCATCGTGAGCTGGAACGAGCTGCTCGACACCGTCAGCGCCGCACTGGAGGCGGCGCGATGACGCTGACCGTCGCCGCACGCGGCGATGCCCAGCGCGCGATCGACGCGCACGTGCCCGCGCTCGTGGAGCAGCTCGTCGCGAGCCGCATCACGGCGGGCGACAGCACCCTCTGGGGTGCAGCGGCCGAGGCCGAGGCGAGCATCCGCCTCGGCTGGACGCAGGCCGTCTCGATCTCGCGCCCGCTCGTCGCCGAGATCGTCGCCCTGCGCGGCGAGCTCGCCGCGCGCGGCGTCTCCCGCATCGTGCTGTGCGGCATGGGCGGCTCGTCGCTCGCTCCCGAGGTCATCACGCGCACCACGGGGGCCCCGCTCGTCGTACTCGACTCGACCGATCCCGGTCAGGTCGCCACGGCGCTCGGCGAGCACCTGGGCCACACCGCCGTCGTCGTCTCGTCGAAGTCGGGCTCGACAATCGAGACCGACAGCCAGAAGCGCAGCTTCGAGGCCGCGTTCCGGGCCGCGGGCATCGACCCGGCCGAGCGCATCATCATCGTCACCGACCCGGGCTCGCCGCTCGAGCAGGCCTCGCGCGCCGCGGGCTACCGCGTGTTCACGGCCGACCCGACGGTCGGCGGCCGCTACTCGGCCCTCACCGCCTTCGGCCTGGTTCCCTCCGGCCTCGCGGGCGTCGACCTGGATGCCCTGCTCGACGAGGCCGAGGCCGCGAGCCTGCCGCTCGCCGTCGACAGCGTCTCGAACCCGGGTCTGCAGCTCGGCGCCGCGATCGCCGGCACCGTGCCGTTGCGCGACAAGCTCGTCATCGTGGCTGACGGCACCCACATCGTGGGCCTCGGTGACTGGATCGAGCAGCTCGTCGCCGAGTCGACCGGCAAAGACGGCCGGGGCATCCTGCCCGTCGTCGTCGGCATCGATGCGCCCGAGCTCTCGAGCGGGGCCGCCGATGTGCAGGTCGTGCGGCTCGTCGCCGACGCGCGGGCGACGCGCGAGGTCGCGGACGGCGAGATCGAGCTCTCGGGCTCGCTCGGCGCCCACCTGCTCACCTGGCAGTACGCCATCGCCATCGCGGGAATGCTGCTCGGCATCAACCCCTTCGACCAGCCCGACGTTGAGTCGGCCAAGGTCGCCGCGCGTGGCCTGCTCGACGCACGCCCCGCGCCCCTCGCCGCACTTTTTGTCGACGACGGCGTTGAGGTGGTCGGGCCTTCGGCGATCGTCGGCAGGGCATCCACCGTCAGTGACGCGGTGCGCGCGCTCGAAGCGGCGCTGTCCGAGGGCGGGTACGTCGCCGTGCAGGCCTACCTCGACCGCCTGGCGCACCCGGAGCTTGAGGCCGTGCGCCACTTCATCGCTGAGCGCACGGGCAGGCCCGTCACCTTCGGCTGGGGCCCGCGCTTCCTGCACTCGACGGGTCAGTACCACAAGGGCGGCCCGGCCTTGGGAGTGTTCCTGCAGGTGACCGGCACGCTCGGCGACGACCTCGACATCCCCGATCGGCCCTTCACCTACGGGCAGCTGATCGCCGCGCAGGCGGCGGGCGATGCCGCCGTGCTCGGTGACAAGGGCATGCCCGTCGTCACCCTACGGGTGCGCGACGCCGACGGCATCGCCGCTATCATCGCCGCACTCTCCTGACCCGCACCGCCACCACGAGGAGAACCATGGCCCCGGTCGCCATCGCACGCGACAGCAACCCTCTGCGCTCCCCTGACGATCGTCGGCTCAACCGCATCGCGGGTCCGAGCGGACTCATCATCTTTGGGGTGACGGGCGACCTCTCGCGCAAGAAGCTCATGCCCGCGGTCTACGATCTCGCCAACCGCGGGCTGCTGCCTCCGGGCTTCGCGCTCGTCGGCTTCGCTCGGCGCGACTGGGAGACGCAAGACTTCGAGCAGGTCGTGCATGATGCCGTGAAGCAGCACGCGCGCACGCCCTTCCATGAGGAGGTGTGGCGGCAGCTCGCCGCGGGCATCCGGTTCGTCTCGGGCGATTTCGACGACGACGACGCCTTCGAGCGGCTCTCGAAGACACTCGCCGAGCTCGACCGTGAGCGCGGCACAATGGGTAACCACGCTTTCTACCTGTCGATTCCGCCGAAGTCGTTCCCGATCGTCACCGAGCAGTTGCGTCGCAGCGGTCTCGCCGAGGCCGAGCAGGGCGAGTGGCGCCGGGTCGTCATCGAGAAGCCTTTCGGCAGCGACCTAACGACGGCGCGCGAGCTCAACGACGTTGTCCAATCGGTATTCCCGCCCGACTCGGTGTTCCGCATCGACCACTACCTCGGCAAAGAAACCGTGCAGAACATCCTCGCGCTGCGCTTCGCGAACATGTTGTATGAACCGATCTGGAACGCGAACTACGTCGATCACGTGCAGATCACCATGGCCGAGGACATCGGAGTCGGCGGCCGGGCGGGCTACTACGATGGCATCGGCGCCGCGCGCGACGTCATCCAGAACCACCTCCTCCAGTTGCTCGCCCTGACGGCGATGGAGGAGCCCGTCTCGTTCGACGCGGCCGACCTACGCGCCGAGAAAGAGAAGGTGCTCTCGGCCGTGCGCCTGCCGAAAGATCTGTCGACCGGCACCGCGCGCGGGCAGTACTCGAGTGGCTGGCAGGGGGGCGAATGGGTGCCAGGCTTCCTCGACGAAGACGGCATGAACCCCGAGTCGGTCACCGAGACCTACGCGGCCATGCGCCTCGATATCAACACCCGGCGCTGGGCTGGCGTGCCCTTCTACCTGCGCGCGGGCAAACGGCTCGGGCGTCGCGTTACCGAGATCGCCGTGGTGTTCAAGCGGGCGCCGCAGTACCTCTTCGCCCAGGAGCAGACGTCAGCCCTCGGCCAGAACGCCCTCGTGATCCGCGTGCAACCCGACGAGGGCGTCACGATCCGATTCGGCTCCAAGGTGCCCGGCGCTGGCATGCAGGTGCGCGACGTCACGATGGACTTCGGCTACGGCCACGCTTTCACCGAGGCGAGCCCCGAGGCCTACGAGCGCCTCATCCTCGACGTGCTGCTCGGCGACCCGCCGCTGTTTCCGCGGCACGAGGAGGTCGAGCTCAGCTGGAAGATCCTCGATCCCATCGAGGAGTTCTGGGCCACGCAGGGTGCGCCCGAGCAGTACGCGCCTGGCACGTGGGGTCCGCAGTCGGCGGACGACCTGCTGGCCCGCGACGGACGAGTCTGGAGGCGCCCGTGATCATCGACCTGCCCGACACCACGGCGAGCCAGGTGTCGAAGACCCTCGTGCGCATCCGCGACGAGGCCGGTGCCGTCGCGCTGGGCCGCGTGCTCACGCTCATCATCGCGAGCGTCATCGGCGATGAGGAGGATGTGATCGCGGCCGCCAATGAGGCCTCGCGCGAGCATCCCATGCGCATAATCGTGGTCTCGACGGATCCCGCCGCCCCGACCGCGCGCCTCGACGCCGAGATCCGGGTGGGGGGTGACGCCGGGGCGAGCGAGGTCATCCTGCTGCGCGCCCACGGCGGCACCGCGACCGATCTCCGCGGGCTCGTCACGGGACTGCTGTTGCCCGACGCCCCGGTCGTGTCGTGGTGGCCCGGGGAGTGCCCGGATGCCGTGTGCGAGACCCCGCTCGGGCGCCTGGCCCAGCGCCGCATCACCGACTCCGCGTCGACGGCCGAACCCCAGGGCACACTCGCGCGGATCGCCGCGGGATACCGCCCCGGCGACACCGATTTCGCGTGGACGCGCCTCACCCTGTGGCGGACGCAGCTCGCCGCCGCGCTCGACCAGCCGCCCTACGACCCCATCACGCGCGTGCAGGTCTCGGGGGCCCCCGACAGCCCGTCGACGGCCCTGCTCGCGGCGTGGCTCGGGCTGCGCCTGCAGGTGCTGGTCGAGGTGGACGTCGCCGATGGCAACCCCTCGTCGGGCATCCACCGCGTCGTCCTGCACCGTGCGGGCGGCGAGATCCGCCTGGAGCGGACGCGGACAGGCATCGTCGAGTTGCACCAGCCGGGACAGCCGACGCACGAGCTGTCGCTGCCGCGCCGGGGCCTGCGCGAGTGCCTCGCCGAGGAACTGCGTAGGCTCGACCCCGACGACGAGTTCGGTGCCGTGCTCGCGAGCGGGTTCGGCGCCTCGACCGCCGTGTGACGACGGCGCACCTGCGCTCCCGCTCCACCAGAGAGGCTCCACCGTGACCACCGAACGCCGCGTGCTCGTGCACGCTGACCGGGCCGCGCTCGCGGGCTCGGTCGCTGCCCGATTTCTCACCAAGATGATCGACCTGCTCGACGAGCGGTCGGAGGTGCACATCGTGCTGACCGGCGGCAGCGTCGGCATCGAGGTGCTCGCGGCGATCGCCGACCATCCTGGTCGCGACCAGATCGACTGGAGCCGCGTACACACGTGGTGGGGCGATGAACGCTGGGTGCCGACGGGTCACGCCGATCGCAACGTTCAGCAGGCGCGCGAGGCGCTTCTCGACCACGTCGCGATCCCCGCGGCGAACATCCACGCCTTCCCCGCGTGTGACGAGGGGCTCGAATTGGAAGCGGCGGCCGCGCGCTACCGCGACGAGTTGCTCGCGGCGGGCGGCGGCGCGTACCCGACCTTCGCCATCACCTTTCTCGGCGTCGGGCCCGACGGGCACATCGCATCGCTCTTCCCCGAGCGCGACGGGCCGCGCGCCACTGACGCCGGTGTCCTCGCCGTGCACGACTCCCCCAAGCCGCCGCTGCAGCGACTCACGCTCACGCTACCGCTCATCAACCGCTCCGAGCGCATCTGGCTCGTTCTCGCGGGCGCTGACAAGGCGGCGGCGCTTGGCCTCGCGCTCGCGGGAGCGGCGGTCGCCGACGTTCCTGTCGGCGGAGTGCTCGGCACGAAGCGTACCGTGTTCTTCATCGACGAGGAGGCCTCATCAGAGGTTCCCGAATCGCTTATCACGCCGACGAGCTACTGGACAGGAGCGATGGACCATGCCGAGTGGATGGCCGGCGAAGACTGATCCGACGGTTCAGGCGCCGCCGCGGCGCTGACGCAGCTTGTGCAGCGCCTCGTCGAGAATCTGCGAGGCTTCCTCGTCGGTGCGACGCTCTTTCACATAGGCGAGATGCGTCTTGTAGGGCTCGTTCTTGGCGACCTGAGGCGGGTTGTTCTTGTCGCGACCCGCAGGGAGCCCGGTCGAAGGGGAGTCGATCGTCTCGGGGATCTCCTCTTCCGGGAGGTTCGCCGCGAAGTAGCGCACCGTCTCGTTGCCCATCGCATCCCAGTACGAGATCGAGATGCGCTCGGCGTGGACGCCGCGGTCTTGCTCGCCCATCGGGCCGGAGCCAACCCGCGAACCCCGGATGGCGCTGCCGCCTGAAACCATGGAGTGCTCCTTAGGCCGCGTCGAAGCGCGTGATGAGACCGAGCACGACGATGGAGCTGACCCACACGAGGGCGAGGATGATCGTGATGCGGTTGAGGTTGCGCTCGGCGACGCCGGAGGCGCCGAGGTTGGACGTGACGCCACCGCCGAACATGTCGGAGAGCCCGCCGCCGCGACCGCGGTGCAGCAGGATCATGAGCGTCAGCAGAAGGCTCGTGATGCCCAGGATGACCTGGAGCACGACCTGAAGAATTTCCACGGATTGGACCTCTCGCGCGTTTCGAACAGTCTCCTACCCTACCGGACAGCGGGCGGAGCAGGGATCAGGCGGTGCCGACGTGCTTCGGGAAGCGGGCGATGCTCGAGAACTCGTCGACATCGAGGCTCGCGCCACCCACGAGAGCGCCGTCGACATCCTTGTGCTTCATGAAGCCCGCGATGTTCGCGGCCTTGACCGAACCGCCGTACAGGATGCGCGTGCGCTCGGCCGCGTCGTCTCCGAGCACCTCGGCGATCGTCGCGCGCAGGGCGGCGCAGACCTGCTGGGCCTGCTCGGGCGTCGCCGCCTGACCCGAGCCGATCGCCCAGACCGGCTCGTAGGCGACCACGATGTCGGCATCGGGCGCGAGCGCGTCGAGCACGACCCGGAGCTGCGCCACAGGCACGGCCGAGGGGCCGTGGTGCGCGAGGTCGTCGGCGGTCTCGCCCACGCAGATGACGGGCACGAGGCTGTGCCGGAGCGCGGCCGCCGTCTTCTTGGCGACGACCTGGTCGGTCTCCGCGTGGTACTCACGGCGCTCGCTGTGCCCGATGATGACGTAGCGGCAGTCGAGGGCGGCGAGGAAGGCACCGGAGATCTCGCCCGTGTAGGCGCCGCTGTCGTGCACCGACAGGTCTTGTCCGCCGTAGCGCAGGTCGAGCTTGTCGGCGGTCACGAGCGTCTGCACGCTGCGGAGGTCGGTGAACGGCGGGAAGATCGCGACCTCGACGCCGGCCGGGTCGTGCTTCGCGTCGCGCAGGCTCCACGCGAGCTTCTGTACGAAGGCGATCGACTGCAGGTGGTCGAGGTTCATCTTCCAGTTACCCGCGATGAGCGGGGTGCGTGCTACTGCCATCCGAGGACCTCCAGGCCGGGGAGCTTCTTTCCCTCGAGGAACTCGAGGCTGGCGCCGCCCCCGGTGGAGACGTGACCGAAATCGGTGTCGCTGAACCCGAGCGCGCGCACGGCCGCGGCGGAGTCGCCGCCACCGACGACGCCGAGGCCCGCGACGCGCGTGAGCGCTCCGGCGACGGCCCGCGTACCGCCCGCGAACGCGGGGAACTCGAAGACACCCATCGGGCCGTTCCAGAAGACTGTCGTCGACGAGGCGACGAGCTCGGCGAACGCGGCGGCCGTGTCGGGCCCGATGTCGAGCCCGATTCCGGATGCCCCTGCCGGCCCCTCCTCGATCGCGTCGGCCCGCTGCACGGTGTGCGGGGCATCGGCGGCGAACCGCTCGGCGACGATGATGTCGGTCGGCAGCACGATCTGCACGCCGCGCTGCTCGGCCTCGGCGAGATAGCCCCGCACGGCGTCGAGTTGCTCGGCCTCGAGCAGACTGGCGCCCACCTTGTGGCCCTGGGCGGCGAGGAAGGTGAAGAGCATGCCGCCCCCGATGAGCAGGCGGTCGACGCGCGGCAGCAGGTGCGCGATGACACCGAGCTTGTCGCTCACCTTCGACCCGCCGAGCACGACCGTGTACGGGCGCTCGGGGCGCTCGGTGAGGCGGTCGAGCACGTCGGTCTCGGTCGAGATGAGCGACCCGGCCGCACTCGGCAGGGTCTGGGCGAGCTCGTACACGCTCGCCTGCTTGCGGTGCACGACCCCGAACCCGTCGGAGACCATGGCGTCGCCGAAGCGCGCGAGCTGGTCGGCGAAGGCCTGGCGCTCCCCTGCGTCCTTCGCGGTCTCGCCCGGGTTGAAGCGCAGGTTCTCGAGAACCGCCACCTCGCCGTCAGCGAGGCCGGCCACGGCATCCGCCGCCGAGTCGCCCACAGTGTCGCTCGCGAACGCGACGCGCGAACCGAGCAGCTCGCTGAGCCGCTGGGCGACCGGACGGAGGCTGTAGCGCTCGTCGGGCGCCCCCTCCGGGCGGCCGAGGTGCGACACCACGACGATCTTCGCCCCGCGATGCATGAGGGCGTTGAGAGTCGGCAGCGAGGCGCGGATGCGGCCGTCGTCGGTGACGACGCCATCGGCGAGCGGCACGTTGAGATCGCACCGCACGATGACGCGCCGACCGGCGAGGTCGCCGAGGGACTCGATCGTACGCAGGGCCACGGAGGCTCTTCTCGTCGTCGCCGCGCCTAGAGGCGGGCGCCGACGAACTCGGTCAGGTCGACGAGGCGGTTCGAGTAGCCCCACTCGTTGTCGTACCACGCCGAGACCTTGACGAGCGTGCCGCTCACGTTGGTGAGCTCGGCGTCAAAAATCGACGAGTGCGGGTTGAGCTGGATGTCGCTCGAGACGATCGGGTCCTCCGTGTACTCGAGGTAGCCCTTCAGGCGGCCCTCCGACGCGGCGGCCTTGTACGCGGCGTTGATCACCTCGGCCGTGAGGCCCTCGGTTGGCGTGACGATCGTCAGGTCGACGATCGAGCCAGTGGGCACCGGCACGCGGTAAGAGGAGCCGCTGAGCTTGCCCTGCAGCTCGGGCAGCACGAGGCCGATGGCCTTAGCCGCTCCGGTCGAGGCAGGCACGATATTAATCGCGGCGCCGCGCGCACGACGCAGGTCGCTGTGCGGGCCGTCTTGCAGGTTCTGGTCGGCGGTGTAGGCGTGGGCCGTCATCATGAAGCCGCGCTCGATACCGAAGGCATCGTTGAAGACCTTGGCGAGGGGCGCGAGGCAGTTCGTCGTGCATGAGGCGTTCGAGACGATGACGTCCGTCGCGGGGTCGTAGGTCTCTTCGTTGACACCCATGACGATCGTGGCGTCGTCGCCCGTTGCGGGCGCCGAGATGAGCACCTTCTTCGCGCCGCCGGCGATGTGCTTCTTGGCGTCTTCCGCCTTCGTGAAGCGGCCCGTCGACTCGATCACGATGTCGACGCCGAGGTCGCCCCACGGCAGCGCAGCCGGGTCGCGCTCCTCGAAGACGCGGATGCGGCGGTCGCCGACTGTGATCGAGTCGCCGTCGTGCGAGACGTCGTGAGCGAGCACGCCACCGACCGAGTCGTAGGTGAGCAGGTGGGCGAGCGCGGCGTTGTCGGTCAGGTCGTTGACGGCGACGATCTCGAGGTCGCTGCCCTGGGCGAGAGCCGCCCGCAGGTAGTTGCGGCCGATGCGGCCGAATCCGTTGATGCCGACTTTCACGCTCACGGGGTCTCCTGTTGCTCAGGCGCCCACGGCGCCATCGGTGGTGGTAGAGGTGGTGGGGTGGTGCAGGGGGAAAAGACGATGGCCGGGGCATCAGCCCCGGCCACGACGCCTGCTACGACAGTAGCAGGAGCCCGTCGCTGTGCGAGCGCGCGGCGGCGAAGCGGTCGGCCACGTTCTGCCAGTTCACGATGTTCCAGAAGGCCGTGATGTAGTCGGCCTTGACGTTGACGTAGTCAAGGTAGAACGCGTGCTCCCACATGTCGAGCTGCAGCAGCGGCACGGTGGCCTGCGCGGTGTTGCCCTGTTGGTCGAAAAGCTGCTGGATGATGAGGCGACGCCCGATCGGGTCCCACGACAGAACGCCCCAGCCCGATCCCTGGATTCCCATCGACGCCGCCGTGAAGTGCGCCACGAACTGGTCGTAGGAGCCGAAGAACTCGTCGATCGCGGCGGCGAGATCCCCCGTCGGCTTGTCGCCGCCCTCGGGCGAGAGGTTGGTCCAGAAGATCGAGTGGTTGATGTGGCCGCCGAGGTGGAACGCGAGGTCTTTCTCGAGGCGGTTGATATTCGCGAATGAGCCGGTCGCACGGGCCTCGGCGAGGGCGTCGAGGGCGCCGTTCGCGCCGGCGACGTAGGCCGCGTGGTGCTTCGAGTGGTGAAGCTCCATGATGCGGGCGCTGATGTGCGGCTCGAGGGCGGCATAGTCGTACCCGAGCTCCGGAAGCGTGTAAACAGACATGGGAGCGATCTCTCCTCCTGGTAGGGCGTCCGGTCGCCGGAGGCTCGGCGACCGCGCTGACGGTGCGCCAGTCTACCGAGGGCAACCTCGGGCATACCCTGCGTGTTCCCGCGCGCGACTCAGTCGAGGTCGAGGTCAGGCGGGAGGTTCGCGTCGGTGCCCGCGATGCCGAGCTCTTCGGCGCGCTTATCGGCCATTGCCAGGAGGCGGCGGATGCGACCCGCGACGGCGTCTTTCGTCATGGGCGGATCGGCGTGGTGCCCGAGCTCGTCGAGGCTTGAGTCGCGGTGGTCGAGGCGGAGCTGCCCCGCGTAGCGGAGGTGCTCAGGCATCTCGTCGCCGAGGATCTCCAGTGCTCGCTCGACACGCGCGCAGGCGGCGACCGCCGCCTGCGCCGACCGGCGCAGGTTCGCGTCGTCGAAGTTCACGAGCCGGTTGGCGGTCGCGCGCACTTCGCGGCGAGCCCGGAGGGCCTCCCAGTCGGCGACCGTCGACTCGGCACCCATGAGCCGCAGCATCTGGCTGATCTTCTCGCCGTCGCGGATGACGACGCGGTGCACGCCGCGCACCTCGCGCGCCTTCGTGGCGATGCCGAGTCGGCCCGCCGCGCCGACGAGCGCCATTGCCGACTCGTTGCCGGGACAGGTGACCTCGAGCGCGGCCGAGCGACCGGGGTCGGTGAGCGAGCCGTGCGCAAGGAACGCGCCGCGCCAGACGGCGGCGAGCTCCTCCTGCGATCCGGTCGTGAGCCGGTTGGGGAGTCCACGGACGGGCCGGCGCCGGGCATCCAACAGGCCCGTCTGACGGGCGAGCGTCTCGCCGCCCTCGAGCACGCGCACGACGTACGCGGGGGTCTTGCGGATGCCGCCGGGTGACAGCATCGCAGCGTCGCTGCGCATGCCGTAGAGCTCGACGAGGTCTTGGCGCACTCGCCGCGCGATCGCGGGGGTATCGAGCTCGACCTCGACCGCGACGCGCCCCGAAATGAGGTGCAGGCCACCGGCGAACCGCAAGATCGTCGCGAGCTCGGCCGCGCGCACCGTGGTCTTCGTGACCGCCAGCTGCGAGAGCTCGTGCTTCACATCAGCGGTCAACGCCACAGTGGTCGTCCTCTCGAGCGGTGCGGGTGCAGGGGTTCGGCATTCGACCTTACTCGCGTCCGAGGTCGCGGTGCTTCACCGTGACGCTCAGTTCGGGGCACATCCGCATTCGCTCGGCGAGCTGCTGGATGAGGGCGACCGATCGGTGCTTGCCGCCCGTGCACCCGATCGCGATCGTCGCGTGGCGCTTGTTCTCGCGCGCGTACCCCGCCAGCACCGGTCGCAGCATCGCCTCGAAGGCCTCGAGGAACTCGGCGGCCCCCTCCTGCGTGAGGACGTAGTCGCTGACCGCGGCATCGAGCCCCGTCGAGGCGCGCAGCTCGGGCTGCCAGAACGGGTTGGGCAGGAACCGCGCGTCGGCCACGATGTCGGCGTCGGTCGGCGTGCCGTACTTGAAGCCGAAGCTCTCGAGCGTGACCTTCACGCCGGGACTGCCCTGCGGCGAGAACACTTCGGTCACCGTGGTGGCGAGCTGGTGGATGTTGAACTCGGTCGTGTCGATGATGATGTCGGCGAGCTCGCGCACCTCGAGCATGCGCTCGCGCTCGCGCGCGATGCCGTCGAGCAGGGTTCCGTCGTCTTGCAGGGGGTGCGGCCGGCGCACCTGCTCGAACCGGCGCACGAGCGCGGCATCCGTCGCCTCGAGGAAGAGCACGCGCACGGTGTCGCGCGCGCGCAGCTCGGCGACGATCGAGGCGAGATCGGCGAACAGCTTGCCCCCCCGCACATCGACGACCGCGGCGATGCGCGGCAACGCGCTGCCGGGATGCACGGCGAGGTCGACGAGGGGGCGCAGCATCTGCGGCGGCAGGTTGTCGACGACGTACCAGCCGAGGTCTTCGAGCGCGTTCGCGACAGTCGACCGGCCCGCCCCGGACATGCCGGTGACGATGAGCACGTCGTGCGGCACGGAGTCGGGCATCAGACCTCTCAGATCACGCGGCGGGCAGGGTTCCAGCCTAACCGTCGGAACGCAGGGCCCGGTGTACGAGCTGGGCTGTGGCGGGGCCGATGCCGTCGACCGCCGTGAGCTCGTCGACGCTCGCCGCCCGCAAGCGCGCGACCGAGCCGAAGTGCTTGAGCAGCTCGGTCGTGCGGGCCGGACCGAGCCCCGGGATGCTCGAGAGCCGGCTGCGGATATCGCGCGATCGCGTCGTGCGCTGGTACCGCAGGGCGAACCGGTGCGCTTCATCGCGCAGCCGCTGCAGCAGGAAGAGCGCGTCGGAGGACCGCGGCAGGATGACGGGGTAGTCGCTGTCGGGCAGCCAGACCTCTTCGAGCCGCTTGGCGATGCCGCAGACGGCGATGTTCTCGAGCCCCGCATCGCGCAGCGCACGCGCGGCGGCGGCGATCTGCGGCTGCCCGCCGTCGATCACGAGCAGCCCGGGCCGGTAGTGGAACGACTTGCGCGCGACCGCCTCGCCCGTCAGCGGGTCGACCGTCGCGACCGGTGCGGCGGCATCGTCGTGGAGGTAGGCCAGTCGGCGGCGGAGCACCTGGTAGACGGCATCGGTGTCGTCACGGGCATCCGCGATCGCGAACTTGCGGTACTGGTCTTTCCTCGGCAGGCCGTCTTCGAAGACGACCATGGAAGCGACGGGGTTGGTGCCTCCGAAGTGCGAGACGTCGAAGCACTCGAGGCGCAGCGGTACTTCGTCGAGGCCGAGCGCCTCCTGGATATCGGCGAGGGCCTGCGATCGGGCCGTGAAGTCGCCGCTACGGCGCGTCTTGTACTGCACGAGCGCGCCGAGGGCGTTCGTCGCGACGGTCTCGGCCAGCGCGGCCTTCTCGCCCCGGTGCGCGGCCTTCACGACGACTCCCCCGCGCTCGCCCCCCTCGCGACGGCGCTCGGTGAGAACGGTCTGCAGCGCGTGCACATCGTCGGGCACGGCCGGAACGATGACCTCGCGAGCAGGCGGCGTCGTGCCGTCGTAGGCGTTCTGCAGCACCGTGTCGACAAGCTCGGCCATCGTGACGTCGAGCTCGGTGTCGACGACCCAGCCGCGCACGCCGCGGATGCGCCCTCCTCGCACGACGAACAGCTGCACGGCGGCCGCGAGTTCGTCGTACGCGATGCCGAAGACGTCGGCGTCGGTGTCGTCGTCGAGCACGACCGCGCTCTTCGCGAGAGCCGTCTCGAGGGCGCCGATCTGATCACGGATGCGGGCGGCCGATTCGTAATCGAGCTCGCGCGCCGCCTCCGCCATCGCCGTCTTGAGCCCGCGAACGTAGCTGGCATCGTTGCCCGCCATGAATGAGGCGAAGTCGAGCGCGATCCCGCGGTGCTCCTCCGGCGTGACCCTTCCGACGCAGGGTGCCGCGCACTTGCCGATATCGCCCAGGAGGCAGGGGCGGTTGGTCGACTGCGCCCGCTTGTACGTAGTGTCGGAGCACGAGCGCATGGGAAAGGCCTTGAGCATGAGATCGACCGTCTCGCGCACGGCCCACACCTTCGTGTACGGCCCGAAGTAGCGCGCGCCCGCGATGCCGCGCGTGCGCGTCACCATGACGCGGGGCACGCGCTCGGCGAGCGTGATCGCCACGTACGGGTAGGTCTTGTCATCGCGGAACTTCACGTTGAACGGCGGCGCGAACTCTTTGATCCAGGTGTACTCGAGCGAGAGGGCCTCCAGCTCGCTGCCGACCACCGTCCACTCCACGCCCTGGGCGGTCGTGACCATTCGCCGAGTGCGCTCGTGCAGGCTGTGCAGGGGCTGGAAGTAGTTGCTCAGGCGGCTGCGCAGGTTCTTCGCTTTGCCGACGTAGAGAACCCGGCCCCCGGCATCCGTGAACCGGTAGACCCCGGGCTCGGTCGGGATCTCACCGCGCTTCGGGCGCCACTCCTCGCGCGGGCTCATGTCAGCGCTTCGCGCGACCGGTGCCCGGCTCGGCCGCGGCCTCGGTCGCGAGCAGCTCGCGCAGGAAGTACCCGGTGTGGCTGCCCTCGACCGCGGCGAGCTGCTCGGGAGTACCCGACGCGAGAACCTGCCCTCCCCCGGCGCCGCCCTCGGGCCCGAGGTCGATGAGCCAGTCGGCCGCGCGGATGACGTCGAGGTTGTGCTCGATGACAATGACGGTGTTGCCTTTGTCGACGAGGCCGTTGAGCACGAGCAACAGCTTGCGCACGTCTTCGAAGTGCAGGCCTGTCGTCGGCTCGTCGAGCACGTACACGCTGCGACCGTTCGAGCGCTTCTGGAGCTCGGTGGCGAGCTTGACGCGCTGCGCCTCGCCGCCTGACAGCGTGGTCGCGCTCTGGCCGAGCCGCACGTAGCCGAGACCGACGTCGACGAGCGTCTTGAGGAAGCGGTGGATGGCCGAGATGGGCTCGAAGAACTCCGCGGCCACCTCGATCGGCATGTCGAGCACCTCGGCGATGTTCTTACCCTTGTAGTGGACCGTGAGCGTGTCGCGGTTGTACCGGGCGCCGTTGCAGACCTCGCACGCGACGTAGACGTCGGGCAGGAAGTTCATCTCGATCTTGATGGTGCCGTCGCCCGCGCAGTTCTCGCATCGACCGCCCTTGACGTTGAAGCTGAACCGCCCCTGCAGGTAACCGCGTGCCTTTGCCTCGGTGGTCTCGGCGAACAGGGCGCGGATGCGGTCGAACACGCCGGTGTAGGTGGCCGGGTTCGACCGCGGTGTGCGGCCGATGGGCGCCTGGTCGACGTGCACGACCTTGTCGAGGTGCTCGAGGCCTCGCACGCGTACGTGCTTACCGGGTACCTGTCGCGCGCCGTTGAGCTTGTTGGCGAGCACCTTGTAGAGGATGTCGTTGACGAGCGACGACTTGCCCGAGCCGCTGACGCCGGTGACCGCCACGAAGGCGCCGAGCGGAAAATCGACGGTGACGTCGCGCAGGTTGTTCGCCTTCGCTCCTTCAACGGTCAGCATGCGCTTCGGGTCGATCGGGCGGCGCGTGACCCGGTCGATGACCTGGCGGCGCCCGGCGAGGTAGTCGCCGGTGATCGAGGCGGGGTTCGCGATGAGTCCCTCGTACGACCCGGAGTGCACGACGCGGCCGCCGTGCTCGCCCGCGCCCGGGCCGATGTCAACGATCCAGTCGGCCGTACGGATCGTGTCTTCGTCGTGCTCGACGACGATGAGCGTGTTGCCGAGGCTCTTGAGTTTCACGAGCGTGTCGATGAGGCGCCGGTTGTCGCGCTGGTGCAGACCGATCGAGGGCTCGTCGAGAACGTAGAGCACCCCCGTGAGCCCCGACCCGATCTGAGTGGCGAGCCGGATGCGCTGCGCCTCGCCGCCCGAGAGCGTGCCGGCGGCGCGCGCCATGCTCAGGTAGCCCAGACCGACCTCGAGCAGGAACTCGAGCCGGGCGCGGATCTCGCGCAGCACAGCGGCGGCGATCGCCGCCTCGCGCTCGGTGAGCGTGATCGTCTGCATGAACGCGTAGGCATCCTGCAGGCTGAGCTCGGCGACCGCCGAGATGCTGTGGTTGTCGACCGTCACGGCGAGCACCTCGGGCTTGAGCCGCGCACCTCCGCACTCGGGGCACGGCACCTCGCGCAGGTACTCGGCGAAGCGCTGCTGCGACCAGTCGCTCTCCGCCTCGGCGTACTTGCGCTCGATGTACGGGATGACCCCCTCGAAGCCCGTGGAGTACATGACATCCCGGCCGAAGCGGTTGCGCCACTTGACTCGAACGTCGAAGTCGTTGCCGTGCAGGATCGCCTCCTGCGTGCTCTGCTCGAGGTCACCCCAGGGGGTGTCGAGCGAGAACCTGAGGTCGCGCCCGAGACCGGCGAGCAGCTTCTGAAAATAGTTGTAGAGGCCCTTGCCCTGCTGGTTCCACGGCAGGATGACGCCGTCATTGAGGCTCAGCGAGGGGTCGCCGATGAGCAGGTCGACATCGACAGCCATGCGCGTACCGAGGCCCGAGCACACCGGGCAGGCGCCGAAGGGCGCGTTGAACGAGAACGTGCGGGGCTCGATCTCGGTGAGCTGCAAGGGGTGGCGGTTGGGGCAGCTGAGCCGCTCGCTGAAGGTGCGCGTTCGGTCGGCGGCCGCGGCTTCCCGGTCGACGAAGTCGATCACGACGAGACCCTCGGTGAGGCCGAGCGCCGTCTCGAGCGAGTCGGTGAGGCGGGTCAGGGCCTCGTCGTTCGCGACGAGCCGGTCGACGACGACCGCGATGTCGTGCTTGATCTGCTTCTTGAGCTCGGGGGGCTCGCTGAGCTGGATGAGCTCGCCGTCGACGACCGCGCGCGCGTAGCCCGACGCGGCCAGTTCGCGGAAGAGGTCGACGAACTCACCTTTCTTCTGACTTACGACGGGGGCGAGCACCTGGAAGCGGGTGCCCGTCTCGAGGGTCATGAGCTCGTCGGCGATCTGCTGCACGGTCTGGCGCTGTATGCGCTCGCCGCACACAGGGCAGTGCGGAATGCCGACCCGGGCCCAGAGCAGACGCATGTAGTCGTAGATCTCGGTGATCGTGCCGACGGTCGACCGCGGATTGCGGTTCGTCGACTTCTGGTCGATCGAGACCGCAGGGCTTAGTCCTTCGATGAAGTCGACGTCGGGCCGATCGACCTGGCCGAGGAACTGCCGCGCGTAGGCGGAGAGCGACTCGACGTAGCGTCGCTGGCCCTCCGCGAAGATCGTGTCGAACGCGAGTGAGCTCTTGCCCGAGCCCGAGAGCCCGGTGAAGACGACGAGCGCGTCGCGCGGGATGACGAGGTCGACATCGCGCAGGTTGTGCACGCGCGCTCCGCGCACGCTCAGATGGGGAGAAGTCTCAGGGGGGGTCGCCGACACTCTAATTATTCTAGGTGGGCGCTCCGACAGCGGCCTGAGTGCCGAGCTCAGCGCACATGCCCCGCCTCGACCATGCCGCGCAGGTCCTTCTTGAGATCCTGCACCTCGTCGCGAAGACGGGCGGCGAGCTCGAACTTGAGCTCTTCGGCGGCGGTCAGCATCTGCGCCGTGAGGTCGGCGATGATCAATTCGAGCTCTGCCGCCCCCTCGGCGCCGCGCCCCTCGCGGCGCAACGCCGGAGTGGCGGCCCGCTTGCCTCCCGCTCCCGTGCCGCTCTGCCGACTCGCGAGCAGCTCGGCCGTGTCGGCGCCCTCGCGCACGAGTTGATCGGTGATGTCGGCGATCTTCTTGCGCAACGGGGTGGGGTCGATGCCGTGCTGGGCGTTGTAGGCGATCTGGCGGTCGCGCCGACGGGTCGTCTCGTCGATCGCCTGGGCCATCGACGGCGTCACGACGTCGGCGTACATGTGCACCTCGCCCGAGACGTTGCGGGCGGCGCGCCCGATGGTCTGGATGAGCGAGGTCGCCGATCGCAGGAACCCCTCTTTGTCCGCGTCGAGGATGGACACGAGGGAGACCTCGGGGAGGTCGAGGCCCTCGCGCAGCAGGTTGATGCCGACGAGCACGTCGTAGACGCCCTGACGCAGCTCGCTCAGCAGCTCGACGCGACGCAGGGTGTCGACGTCGGAGTGCAGGTAGCGCACGCGCACGCCGGCCTCGCTCAGGAACTCGGTGAGCTCTTCCGCCATCTTCTTCGTGAGCGTCGTCACGAGCACGCGCTCGTCACGCTCGGTGCGCTGACGGATCTGCTCGAGCAGGTCGTCGATCTGGCCCTTGCTCGGCTTGACGACGATGGCCGGGTCGACGAGCCCCGTCGGGCGGATGATCTGCTCGACCACCGAGTCGGTGATGCCCATCTCGTACTTGCCGGGCGTCGCCGAGAGGTAGACCTTCTGACCCGTGCGATCGAGGAACTCCTCCCATCGCAGCGGTCGGTTGTCGAGCGCGCTCGGCAGCCGGAAGCCGTGCTCGACGAGGGTGCGCTTGCGGGAGGCATCGCCCTCGTACATCGCGCCGATCTGCGGCACCGTGACGTGGCTCTCGTCGATCACGACGAGGAAGTCCTCCGGAAAGTAGTCGAGCAGGCAGTTCGGCGGCTCGCCCGGGGCGCGCCCGTCGATATGCCGCGAGTAGTTCTCGATGCCGTTGCAGAAGCCGATCTGCTCCATCATCTCGATGTCGAAGGTCGTGCGCATGCGCAGCCGCTGCGCCTCGAGCAGCTTGCCCTGGCGCTCGAGCTCGGCGAGCCGCACCTCGAGCTCCTCCTTGATCGTCACGATCGCCCGCTGCATGGTGTCGGGCGATGCGGCGTAGTGCGTCGCCGGGAAGACCGAGACGGCGTCGAGCGCACGCACCACATTGCCCGTGAGCGGGTGCAGGGCGTAGAGCGCCTCGACCTCGTCGCCGAACATCTCGATGCGGATCGCGAGCTCTTCGTACATCGGGATGATCTCGATCGTGTCGCCCCGAACGCGGAACTTGCCGCGCGAGAAGTCGACGTCGTTGCGCTGGTACTGCATGCCGACGAACTTGCGGATGAGCATGTCGCGGGGGATGCTCTGCCCGACCTGTAGGGCCACCATCGCCTCGAGGTACTCTTCTGCCGCCCCGAGGCCGTAGATGCACGAGACGGTCGAGACCACGACGACGTCGCGCCGGCTCAGCAGCGAGTTCGTGGTGGAGTGCCGCAGTCGCTCGACCTCGGCGTTGACCGAGCTGTCTTTCTCGATGAAGGTGTCGGTCTGCGGCACGTAGGCCTCGGGCTGGTAGTAGTCGTAGTACGAGACGAAGTACTCGATGGCGTTGTGCGGCATGAGATCGCGGAACTCGGTCGCGAGCTGCGCTGCGAGCGTCTTGTTGTGGGCGAGCACGAGGGTCGGCCGCTGCACCTGCTCGATGAGCCAGGCAGTCGTCGCCGACTTGCCCGTGCCCGTCGCGCCCAGCAGCACGATGTCGGTCTCGCCAGCGTTGATGCGCGCCGCGAGCTCCGCGATCGCCTGGGGCTGGTCACCGCTCGGCCGGTACTCGCTCACGACCTCGAAGGGGCGCACCGAACGCGTGGGTTCCATGCCCCCAGCCTACGAGAGGCGGTCTGACACTCCGGTGTGACGAGCGCGCTCGGCGACCAGGCGCTCCCACAGCGCATCGACCTGCTCGAGCGTGTGCGCAACCGTACCGCTCGTGTCGATGACGACGTCGGCCGCCGCGAGGCGCTCCTCATCGCTCGCCTGCGCCGCGACACGCTCCTGGGCGGATGCCCGATCCATGCCTCGCAGCGCGACGAGCCGGTCGACCCGCACCTCGGCGGGCGCGTGCACGACCACGACGGCCGCGAACTCGTCGGCCGATCTCGCCTCGACGAGCAGGGGGACGTCGTAGACGACGATCGCGCCGGGGTCGTCGGCCTCGATGCGCGCGAGCCGCTCGCGGTAGAGCCGGTGCACCTCGGGGTGCACGATCGCATTGAGGTCGGCCCGCGCTGCGGGGTCGGAGAACACGAGCGCTCCGAGGGCGGGGCGGTCGAGCGTTCCGTCGGGCGCGAGCACGGCATCCCCGAACCGACGGCGAACTCCAGCGAGCCCCGGCGAGCCCGGAGCGACCGCCTCGCGTGCGAGCAGATCGGCGTCGATGACGACAGCGCCGAGCGCCACGAGTCGGGCCGAGACGACCGATTTGCCGGCGGCGATGCCCCCGGTGAGCCCGATCACGTCCATCGTCCGACCCTATCCCGTCGGCCCGCAGGCGAGCGGGTAGCATGACTCGCACGCGCCCCGATGGAGGTCTCCCGTGCTCGAACCGCTCACCGGTACCGGGCTCGCCGTGGCCGCGGGGCTCAACGCCTACGTCCCGATGCTCGTGCTCGGTCTCGCGGGCCGGTTCCTCGATTTCGTCGAGCTGCCCTCCGCCTGGGCATGGCTCGAGAACGAGTGGGTGCTGCTCATCCTCGGCGTGCTGCTCGTGATCGAGATCGTCGCCGACAAGATCCCGGCCGTCGACTCGATCAACGACGTGATCCAGTCGATCGTGCGCCCCGCGGCGGGCGGCATCGTCTTCGGCACGGGCGCGTCGACGACGACGGCGGCGGTCACCGATCCGGCCGCCTTCTTCGAGTCGAGCGCGTGGGTGCCCGTCGTGACGGGCATCGTCATCGCGCTCGTCGTGCACGGGGCCAAGATGTTCGTCCGGCCCGCGGCGAACGCGCTCACCGCGGGCGCCGCCGCTCCCGTGCTCTCGACGGGCGAAGACATCGGCTCGCTTCTCTTCAGCCTGTTCGCGATCCTCATCCCGATCCTCGTCATCGTCGCCCTCATCGCTCTCGGCGTGCTCGCCATCTCGATGTTCCGACGCCTGCGACGGCAGCGCCGCACGGTCGCCCCGGCGTAGCATCCAGCTATCCCACCCCGGCCCGATCAGAGGCGGGGATGCCGAACGGGCCGCCCCCCCGAGGGGGACGGCCCGTTCGTCGTCAGCGCAGCGCGCTGATCAGCTGTTGCTCGAGAGCTTCTCGCGCAGAGCCGCGAGCGACTCGTCGTCGGCGAGAGTTCCGCCGGCGGCCGCGTCGGACGAGAAGCTCGAGCCGCCCGCAACGGGGAGATCGAGAGTCTCTTCCTCGACCAGCGCGGTCGCGACCTGCTTCTTGTGCGACTCCCAGCGGGCCTGGGCGGCAGCGTAGTCCTGCTCCCACTTGGCGCGCTGCTCCTCGAAGCCGTCCTTCCACTCGCCTGACTCGGGGTCGAAGCCATCGGGATACTTGTAGTTGCCGGCCTCGTCGTACTCGGTCGGCATGCCGTAGACAGCGGGGTCGAACTCGACACCCTCGGGGTCGACGCCCTCGTTCGCTTGCTTGAGGCTCAGCGAGATGCGACGGCGCTCGAGGTCGATGTCGATGACCTTGACGAAGACCTCGTCGCCGACCGACACGATCTGCTCGGCGAGTTCGACGTGCTTGGCCGAGAGCTCCGAGATGTGCACGAGACCCTCGATGCCATCGGCGACGCGAACGAACGCGCCAAACGGGACGAGCTTCGTGACCTTGCCCGGCGCGACCTGACCGATCGCGTGGGTGCGGGCGAAGACCTGCCAGGGGTCCTCCTGCGTCGCCTTGAGCGAGAGCGACACACGCTCGCGCTCGAGGTCGACCTCGAGGATCTCGACGGTAACCTCCTGGCCCACCTCGACGACCTCGCTGGCGTGCTCGATGTGCTTCCAGCTGAGCTCGGAGACGTGCACGAGGCCGTCGACTCCGCCTAGGTCGACGAAGGCGCCGAAGTTGACGATCGATGACACGACGCCCTTGCGAACCTGGCCCTTGGCGAGGTTGTTGAGGAACGTCGAGCGGCTCTCCGACTGGGTCTGCTCGAGCAGCGCACGGCGCGAGAGCACGACGTTGTTGCGGTTCTTGTCGAGCTCGAGGATCTTCGCCTCGATCTCCTGGCCGAGGTACGGCGTGAGGTCGCGCACCCGGCGAAGCTCGATGAGCGAGGCGGGGAGGAAGCCGCGCAGGCCAATGTCGACGATGAGGCCGCCCTTGACAACCTCGATGACGGTGCCGGTGACGACACCGTCGGCGTCCTTGATCTTCTCGACATCGCCCCAGGCCCGCTCGTACTGGGCGCGCTTCTTCGAAAGGATCAGACGACCCTCTTTGTCCTCCTTCTGGAGGACGAGCGCCTCAACAGTGTCGCCGACGGCGACGACCTCGGAGGGATCGACATCGTGCTTGATCGACAGCTCGCGCGAGGGGATGACGCCTTCGGTCTTGTAGCCGACATCGAGGAGGACCTCGTCGCGGTCGATCTTGACAACGGTTCCTTCAATGAGGTCGCCGTCGTTGAAGAACTTGAGGGTCAGTTCGACCGCGGCCAGGAAGTCTTCAGCAGAGCCGATGTCGTTGATGGCGATCTGCTTGGGGGCCTGGGTCGTTGCGGGGGTCATGTAGTGGGTGCTCCGATGCGGACAGGAATCAGGCCGGGACGACGTGATGCGAGAGTGTCGTCCGGGCACGCGGACAGGGTTGCCGTCAAACGACGACTCTCCAGCTTATCCCCCGCGCCGCGGCGGCGGCAATACGACCCCGTGAGGGGGCTCAGCCCAGGAGCACGGTCTTGAGCGTGTCGAGGCCCACGCCCCCGAGGTCGAGCGCTTTCTTGTGGAACACCGTGCTGGAGAACGCGGCCCCCTCCGTGGCCTTGTAGGCGTCGCGTATCTGCTCCCAGATGCGCTGGCCCACCTTGTACGAGGGGGCCTGACCCGGCCACCCGAGGTAGCGGTTGACCTCGAAGGTCACGAAGCCGTCGTTCATGTTGACGTTCTCGCGCAGGAAGGCGAAGGCATCCTCGCTCGTCCACACCGCGCCCGTGCCGGGGTGGATCTTGCCGAGGTGCACCCCGATGTCGAGCGCGACGCGAGCGGCGCGCATGCGCTGGCCGTCGAGCATGCCGAGGCGGTCAGCCGGGTCGTCAAGGTAGCCGAGCTCCTCCATGAGGCGCTCCGCGTAGAGCGCCCAGCCCTCGGCGTGCCCGCTCGTTCCCGCGAGCAGGCGGCGCCACGAGTTGAGCTGCGCGCGGTTGTAGACCGCCTGGCCGATCTGCAGGTGGTGGCCGGGCACTCCCTCGTGGTACACGGTCGTCGTCTCGCGCCAGGTGTCGAACTCGTCGACGCCCTCGGGGATGCTCCACCACATGCGACCCGGTCGAGAGAAGTCGTCGGTGGGGCCCGTGTAGTAGATCGCTCCCCCGGGCGTCGGCGCGATCATGCACTCGAGGCGCGTGACGGGCTCGGGAATCTCAAAGTGCGTGCGCGAGAGCTCGTCGACGGCCGTGTCGCTGAGCTTCTGCATCCAGGCCTGCAGGGCGTCGCGGCCGTGCAGCTTGCGCGATGGGTCTTTCTCGAGGAAGGCGATCGCCTCGCCGACGCTCGCGCCCGGCACGATCTCGCCTGCGATGCGGGTCTGCTCCTCGACCATGCGGGCGAGCTCCTCGATGCCCCACTCGTAGGTCTCGTCGAGATCGATCGTCGCCCCGAGGAATCGCCGCGACATGAGGCCGTAGAGCTCGCGGCCCACGGCGTCCTGCTCGCGCGCCGCGGGGGCCAGCTCGGTCTCGAGGAAGCGCGCGAAGTCGTCATACGCCGCGGCGGCCGCCGCGGCGTTGCGGGCGAGATCGGTGCGCAGGGCATCCGGAATCTCGCCGCCCTCGATCGCGGCCTCGGCGGCGAACTCGGGGAAGAAGCCGTCAGCGGCTGCGTTGCGCTGGGCCTGCCCCAGCACCTCGACGACCTGGCGGCGCGCGGGGGTGTTTCCCGCGGCGATGCCCTCGCGGAGGGTCTCGGTGTAGCCCTGCAGGGCACCGGCGACGTTGCCAAGCTTGCGGGCGATGATGCCCCAGTCGTGCTCGGTCGCGGTCGGCATGAGATCGAAGATCTCGCGGATGCCCTGCGCGGGCGAGGCGAGCACGTTCAGGTCGCGCTGGTACCAGCCCGCCTCGCTGAGTTCGACGTCGAGCCGCAACTCGGCGCTGAGATCGGTGATCGTCACGAGGTCGGTGCCGTCGACCGGCGTCGCCGACTCGAGCGCGGCGAGCGTCGATCGCGCGGCGGCGACATACGCCGCGTGCCCGGCGGGCGAGAAGTCTTCATACTCCTCGAAGCGGCCCTCAGCCCCAATGTACGTCGCAGTGTCGGGACTCAACTCGACGAGCGTGGCGACCCACCGCTCGGCGATGGCGTCTACGAGAGTGGGCGTGCGGTCGGCGGCGCTGTCAGACATGGGAGCGAGCCTAGTGCGCGGCCTCGTTCCAGTCGCGGCCCACGCCGACCTGCACGTCGAGCGGAACCGCGAGGTCGGCCGCCGACCCCATTCGCGCACGAACGATCGCCTCGAGGGCCTCGCGCTCGCCGGGGGCTACCTCGAACACGAGCTCGTCATGCACCTGCAGCAGCAGGCGCGAGCGCAGCGCATCCCGCTGCATATCAGCCGCCACGTTGACCATCGCAATCTTCATGATGTCGGCGGCCGAGCCCTGGATGGGGGCGTTGAGCGCCTGCCGCTCGGCGTTCTCGCGCAGCACTCGGTTGGGGCTCTTGAGGTCGGGGAAAGGCCGACGGCGGCCGAAGATCGTCTCGGTGTAGCCGTCTTCCTTCGCCTGCTCGACGACGCTGCGCAGGTAGTCGCGCACGGCGCCGAAGCGCGCAAAGTAGTCGCTCATGAGCTGCCTCGCCTCGGCCGTGTCGATGCGCAACTGCTTGCTCAGGCCGAAGGCGCTCAAGCCGTATGCGAGCCCATAGCTCATGGCCTTGACCTTCGTGCGCATCTCGCTCGTGACGTCGGCCGGGTCGACCGCGAAGATGCGGGCCCCGACAAACCGGTGCAGATCCTCGCCCGAGCGGAAGGCCTCGATGAGCCCCTCGTCGCCCGAGAGGTGCGCCATGATGCGCATCTCGATCTGCGAGTAGTCGGCCGTCAGCAGGCTCTCGAAGCCCTCTCCCACCGTGAAGGCCGCGCGGATGCGGTGCCCGACCTCGGTGCGCACGGGGATGTTCTGCAGATTCGGGTCGGTCGACGAGATGCGGCCCGTCGTCGTGCCCGTCTGGTCGTAGGTCGTGTGGATGCGGCCGTCGGCGGCGATCGCGGTTGTGAGGGTGTCGACGATCTGCCGCAGCTTGGTCGCGTCGCGGTGCTGCAGCAGCAGGCCGAGGAAGGGGTGCGGATGCGCCTCCTGCAGATCAGCCAGCGCCGCGGCGTCGGTCGAGTAGCCCGTCTTCGTCGCGCGCGTCTTCGGCATGCCGAGCTCGTCGAAGAGCACCTCTTGCAGCTGCTTCGGCGAGCCGAGGTTCACCTCGCGGCCGATCTCGGCGAACGCCTGCTGGGCCAGCCGCGTGGTCGTCTCGCCGAGCTCGACGTTGAGCGCGTCGAGAGCCGCGCGGTCGACCGTGATGCCCGTGCGCTGCATGAGCGCGAGCACCGGAGCGGTCGGCAGGTCGATCTCGGCGAGCACGCTCTCGCTCGTGCCCGGCAGCGACTCCCGCTGCGCCGCGACGAGCCGGTGCAGGAACCACGCGACCGTCGCGGGGCTGATGCTCTCGGTGTCGGGCACGAGCTGGTTGGGGTCGGCCTGCGGCATGGCCTCGTCGAGCACGTCGTGCACGAGGTCGGCGAGGTCGTACGACTTCGCCCCCGGGCGCTCGAGCCACGCGGCGAGACGGGAATCCCACACCATCCCGTCGAGGGCGATGTCGAGGCCGGCTAGCACGCTCGCGGCCGACTTGGCGTCGGCGAGCAGCTTGGGCGAGTCGCTCGACAACCAGGCCTCGAGCGCCGCGTAGTCGGGTCGGTGCGCGGCCCAGTTCACCTGCACGGTCTCGGCCGCGGTCGCGAGCCCGACGGCGGCGAGGTGGCCGTGCGGAGCATCCACGATGAGCGCGACCTCCTGGCCGGCGGTGGCCGCAAGCCACCGCGCAAGCTCTTCATCGACGAGCGTGCGCACCGTCGGCAGGTCGGTGCGCGGGGCGGCCTCCTCGGCCGTGCCCATGTCGGCGCCCTCGGCTTCGGCGATCTTGAGCACGCGCTCGGTGAGCGAGCGGAACTGCAGTCGCTCGAAGACCTGCTTGACCGCGGGAACATTCATCGGTCGCCGATCGAGGTCGTGCGCGCGCAGGGGCAGCTCGAGGTCGGTGACGAGACGGTTGAGGCGGCGGTTGCGCTCGGCCCGCTCGCGCTGCTCGCGCAAATTGGCCCCGACGACCCCTCCGATCTCGTCGATGTGCTGCCAGATGCCGTCGAGCGAGCCGTACTGGGTGATCCACTTCACGGCGGTCTTCTCGCCGACCTTGTCGATGCCCGGCAGGTTGTCGCTCGTCTCGCCGACGAGCGCGGCGATGTCGGGGTACTGCTCGGGGTTGATGCCGTAGCGCTCGCGCACGGCATCGGGGTCGTACCGCTTGAGCTCGGAGACCCCGCGGGCGTTCGGGTAAAGGAGCGTGACGTCGTCGGTGACGAGCTGGATGGTGTCGCGGTCGCCCGAGACCACGAACACGCGGAAGCCCTCGGCCGCCGCCTGCGTCGCGAGGGTGGCGAGGATGTCGTCGGCCTCGTAGTCCTCCTTCGTGATCGTGGGGATGCTCATTGCTGCGAGCGCCTCCTGCAGCAACGGCACCTGCCCTCCGAACTCCGGCGGCGTCTCGCCGCGCGTGCCCTTGTACTCGGGGTACTCGCGCGTGCGGAATGAATATCGCGAGATGTCGAAGGCGACGGCGACGTGCGTCGGCTTCTCTTTCGCGAGAAGGCTCAGGAACATCGACAGGAAGCCGTGGATGGCGTTGGTGTGCTGACCGTCGCGCGTGACGAAGCTGTCGATCGGCAGGGCGTAGAAGGCCCGGAAGGCCAGCGAGTGACCGTCGACGAGCAGGAGGGTAGGCTTTGCGGAGTCCGTCACGGGGCCAGCCTAGCGAGGTGCCCCGACTCGCTCCTCGAGAGCAACCGCCAGCCCCGACGAGGATGCCGATGACCCTTCTGCCCCCTGACCTCGATCCCGAGCTTGTCGATCGACTCGTCGGCACCGGAGGCGGCGCGCTGTGCCAGAGGATGGGAATCGAGTTCCTCGAGCTCTCGGCTGAACGCTCGGTCGCCACGATGCCGGTCGAGGGCAACACGCAGGTCATCGGCCTGCTCCACGGCGGCGCACACGTCGTGCTGGGCGAGAGCCTGGGCTCGATCTCCTCGGCAATCCACGCGGGACCCGGACGCTATGCGGTGGGCATCGAGATCAATGCGACCCACAGCCGCTCGATCACCGACGGGCTCGTGACGGGCACCTGCACGGCGCTCGTGCTCGGCCGCACCCTGGCGACCCACGAGATCGTCATGACAGATGAAGCCGGCCGCCGGCTCTCGACCGTGCGCATGACCAACCTGCTGCGCGACCGCTGAATCAGGGGTGAGGCGCGGGGCTACTCCCCCGCGTCGGCGGAGGCGTCGGGGGCGGCGGGGGCAGCCTTCTTGGGGGCATCTTTCTTGGTGCCCAGCTGGTCGATGATCGCCTGGGCGACCGCCTGCATGGTGGTGCGGCGGTCCATCGAAGCCTTCTGGATCCAGCGGAACGCCTCGGGCTCGGTGAGGCCCATGCGCTCGTTGAGCAGACCCTTCGCGCGGTCGACGAGCTTGCGGGTCTCGAAACGCTCGACAAGGTCGGCGACCTCGGCCTCGAGCGTGAGGATCTGCTGGTAGCGACTCAGGGCGACCTCGATCGCGGGCAGCAGGTCGTTGGGCGTGAAGGGCTTGACGACGTAGGCGAGTGCGCCGGCCTCGACGGCTTGCTCGACGAGCTCCTTCTGGCTGAATGCCGTCAGCAGCACGACGGGAGCGATGTGGTTCTCGCTCAGGCGTTTGGCCGCCTCGATGCCGTCGAGCTGCGGCATGCGGATGTCCATGATGACAAGGTCGGGGCGCAACTCAGTCGCGAGGGCCACCGCGGTCTCGCCATCGCCGGCCTCCCCGACGACATCGAAGCCGTTGTCACGCAGAATTTCGACGATATCCATGCGAATGAGCGACTCGTCCTCTGCGACGACGACTCGGCGGGGGGCTGCAGTGGTCTGATCCTGGTCACTCACGCGAGAGAGCCTACGGTATCGTCGAGGCTCGAGGGTCGAGTGGGCCCGAGCCGGCTTGGCGGAATGGTAGACGCGGCGCACTCAAAATGCGTTGTCCGA
>CAYPND010000002.1:60559-67231 GCA_964412175.1 uncultured Microbacteriaceae bacterium
CCCGAGCCGGCTTGGCGGAATGGTAGACGCGGCGCACTCAAAATGCGTTGTCCGAAAGGACGTGTGGGTTCGAGCCCCACAGCCGGTACGCGAGAAGGCCGCGCCCCGGGGGCGCGGCCTTCTCGCGCGCATGACATCAGTCGGCGTGGTCGCCGCTCTCCCACGCCGGCGCGGCGGCGTTGATCGCGTCGCCGACAACGTGTACGCGCAGGTCGTTGGTCGAGCCGGAGATGCCGGGAGGGGAACCCGAGATCACGACAACCTTGTCGCCGACGTCGGCAAGCCCCTCGCGCAGCAGCACCTCGTCGACCTGGCGGTACATCGCGTCGGTGTGCGTCACGCGCTCGACCAGAAACGACTCGATGCCCCACGTCAGCGACATGCGGCGGGCGATCGCCTCGGATGGCGTGAACGCCTTCATTGGAATACGGAACCGCAGCCGCGACATGCGACGGGCCGAGTCGCCCGACTCGGTGAACACGCACACGTACTTGGCATCGACGAAGTCGGCGACGTCGGCGGCGGCGAGCGTGATGGCGCCGCCCTGCGTGCGCGGCTTGGTGCCGAGCGGCGGGATGCGCTCGAGGCCGTGCTCCTCGGTCGACGCCACGATGCGCGCCATCGTCGAGACCGTGATGACAGGGAACTCGCCGACGCTCGTCTCGCCGCTCAACATGACCGCGTCGGCGCCGTCGAGCACCGCGTTCGCGACATCGGAGGTCTCGGCCCGCGTCGGTATGGGGTTGCTGATCATCGACTCGAGCATTTGCGTCGCGACGATCACGGGCTTTGCCATGCGGCGGGCGAGCTCGACCGCGCGCTTCTGCACGATCGGCACGGCCTCGAGCGGCAGCTCGACCCCGAGATCTCCACGCGCGACCATGATGCCGTCGAAGGCCTCGATGATCTCCTCGAGAGCATCCACCGCCTGCGGCTTCTCGATCTTGGCGATGACGGGAACGGTCACACCCTCCTCGCGCATGATCTGGTGCACGCGATCAACGTCAGAGGCATTGCGCACGAATGAGAGCGCAATGTAGTCGGCGCCGAGCTTAAGGCCCCAGCGCAGGTCGTCTTCGTCCTTCTCCGACAGAGCGGGAACGTTGACGGCGACACCGGGCAAGTTGATGCCCTTGTTGTTCGACACCGGACCGGCCACGACGACCTCGGTGCGAACGCGCACGCCGTCGGAGTCGAGAACCTTGACCTTGACCTTGCCGTCGTCGATGAGCAGGAAGTCGCCGGGGTTCACATCGGCCGGGAGGCCCGTGAAGGTTGTGCCGACGAGTTCCTTGGTACCCAGCACCTCCTCCGTCGTGATCGTGAAGATGTCGCCCTCGGCGAGCTCGTGCGGGCCGTTCTCGAACTTGCCGAGCCGGATCTTCGGACCCTGGAGGTCGACGAGCACCGCGACGGGGCTGCCCGCGTCGGCGGCCGCCTGCCGCACGTTGCGGTAGACCTCCTCGTGCACCTCGTAGGTGCCGTGGCTGAGGTTCATGCGGGCGACGTTGACGCCCGCCTCGATGATGGCCCGAATGTTGTCATAGCTGGCGGTCGCCGGGCCGAGGGTGGCGACAATCTTTGCGCGTCTCATGGTGTCCTTCAGTGGGGTGGTGGTGGTAGGCGTGGTGCAACGGTGCGATTCGTACGAGGTCAGACGGTGAGCGGTCGGTCGGTCGCCCGCACGGGGGCGGGTAGGTCGCTCTGCCCCTGCAGATAGGTGTCGACTGCGGCGGCCACGGCGCGACCCTCGGCGATCGCCCAGACGATGAGCGATGCGCCGCGGCCAGCATCGCCGGCGACGAACACGCCCGTCTCGCCGGTCGTGTAATCGGCCTGCCGGGCTATCGCGCCCGAGGGCTCGAACGGCAGCCCGAGCTGGGCGCCGAGGGTGCTGCGTTCGGCCCCCGTGAAGCCGAGGGCGAGCAGCACGAGGTCTGCGGGAATCTCACGCTCGGTGCCCGCCTTCGGCACGCGGCGGCCGTCGAGGTACTCGGTCTCGGCGACGCGCAGTGCGCGCACCTCGCCGGCCTGGGTCGTCAAGAACTCGACGGTCGATGCCAGGTAGACGCGCTCGCCGCCCTCTTCGTGGGCGCTCTGCACCTCGAACAGGGTCGGCTGCAGCGGCCACGGCTGGGCCTCGGGACGCTCGTGGGGCGGTTGCTTGCCGATCGCGAGGTTCGTGACGCTCAGGGCACCCTGACGGTGAGCCGTGCCGATACAGTCGGCCCCGGTGTCGCCCCCGCCGAGCACGACGACATGCTTGCCTTCGGCTGTAATCTGGTCGGCGACACGGTCGCCCGCCTGCACCCGGTTCGACTGCGTCAGGTACTCCATGGCGTAGTGGATGCCCAGTGCGTCGCGGCCCGGAATCGCGAGGTCGCGCGGCTCGGGCGCGCCCGTCGCGATCACGACCGCGTCGTAGCGCGTGCGCAACTCTTCCCACGTGATGTCGACGCCGATCTCGACGCCGGCGCGGAAGCGCGTGCCCTCCGCCTGCATCTGCGTGAGCCGGGCATCCAGATGCCGCTTCTCCATCTTGAAATCGGGGATGCCGTACCGCAGCAGGCCGCCGACGCGGTCGTCCTTCTCGAAGACGGCGACGGTGTGGCCGACACGGGTCAGCTGCTGCGCGGCCGCGAGCCCGGCCGGACCGGAACCGACGACGGCGACGGTCTTGCCCGTGAGGCGCTCGGGCGGCACGGGCTGCACCCAGCCGTTGTTCCAGGCCTGCTCGATGATAGAGGCCTCGACCTGCTTGATCGTGACGGCGGGTTGGTTGATTGCGAGCACGCATGACGACTCGCACGGCGCCGGGCACAGCTTGCCCGTGAACTCGGGGAAGTTGTTCGTCGCGTGCAGTCGCTCGAGAGCCTGTCGGCCCTCGCCGCGCCAGGTGAGATCGTTCCACTCGGGGATGAGGTTGCCGAGCGGGCAGCCGTGGTGGCAGAACGGGATGCCGCAGTCCATGCACCGACCGGCCTGCCGCCGCAACACGCCGGGGTCGCCCTGCTCGTAGACCTCTTTCCAGTCCATGAGCCGCAGGGGCACGGGCCGGCGCGGCGGCAACTCGCGCTCGGGAACGTTGATGAAGCCGCGGGGGTCAGCCACCGGTCACCTCCAGGATGCGGCCCCACACGACCTCGCCGTCGGGGTCAAGGCCTTCATCGAGCGCGGTCTGGCGCGTGGCGAGCACGGCCGCGAAGTCGCGCGGCAGCACCTTCACGAACCGGTCGAGAGCGGCATCGCCTTCCGCGATCAGGCGCGCCCCGAGAATCGAGCCAGTCTCGTCGTGGTGCCGGCGCAGCAGGTCGGTCACGAGCGCGCGGTCGTCGGCATCGAGCGGCGAGAGCTCGAGTTCGCCCGTGGCGAGCGCGTCGGCGTTCACACGCTCACGGCGCAGTTCGTGCACGTAGGCCGTTCCGCCCGACATACCCGCGCCAAGGTTGCGGCCGGTGGCCCCAAGGATGACCGCGGTTCCGCCGGTCATGTACTCGAGCGCGTGGTCGCCGACGCCTTCGACGACCGCCGTCGCGCCGGAGTTGCGCACGAGGAACCGCTCGCCGACGATGCCGCGGATAAACATCTCGCCGCTCGTGGCCCCGTAGCCGATGACGTTGCCCGCGATCACGTTGCGCTCGGCGTGGAAGACGGCATCGCGGCTTGGTCGCACGATCACGCGCCCGCCCGAAAGCCCCTTGCCGACGTAGTCGTTGCTGTCGCCGTAGAGGCGCAGCGTGATGCCGCGCGGCATGAAGGCGCCGAGGCTCTGCCCGGCCGAACCCGTGAGCGTGACGTCGATCGTGTCGGGGGCGAGACCGTGCTCACCGTGCAGCGTCGTCACCTGATGGCCGAGCATCGTGCCGACCGCGCGCTCGGTGTTGCGGATGGGCAGGTCGATGCGCACGGGCGAGCCGTGCTGCAGTGCGTCAGTGCTCAATCGGATGAGCTCGTTGTCGAAGTGCTCGTCAAGCTCGTGGTCTTGCTCCTCGATCTTCGTGCGCGGCGCGTCGTCGCCGAAGGTGGGGCCCTCGAGGATGGGCGCGAGGTCAAGGCCGTCGGCTTTCCAGTGCCGAACGGCACGGTCGACATCGAGCAGATCGGTGCGCCCGATCGCTTCCTCGAGCGAGCGGAAGCCGAGCTCGGCAAGGTACTCGCGCACCTCCTGCGCGAGGAACTCCATGAACGTGATGACGAACTCGGGCGTGCCCGTAAACCGCTTGCGTAGCTCGGGGTTCTGCGTCGCGACGCCCACCGGGCAGGTGTCGAGGTGGCAGACGCGCATGAGGATGCAGCCCGAGACCACCATGGGGGCGGTCGCGAAGCCGTATTCCTCGGCTCCGAGTAGCGCCGCGATGATGACGTCGCGCCCGGTCTTCATCTGACCGTCGGCTTGCACCGTGACGCGCCCTCGCATCTTGTTGAGCATGAGGGTCTGGTGCGCCTCGGCGAGCCCGAGCTCCCACGGGGTGCCCGCGTGCTTGAGTGAGTTGAGCGGGCTCGCGCCCGTTCCGCCGTCGTGCCCGGAGATGAGCACGACGTCGGCCTTGGCCTTGGCGACACCCGCCGCGACCGCGCCGATGCCCGATTGGCTTACGAGCTTGACGTGTACGCGAGCGGAGGGGTTCGCGCGCTTGAGGTCGAAGATGAGCTGCTTGAGGTCTTCGATCGAGTAGATGTCGTGGTGTGGCGGCGGAGAGATGAGGCCAACGCCGGCCGTGCCGTGCCGCAGGCGCGCGATCCACGGGTACACCTTGTTCGCGGGGAGCTGGCCGCCTTCGCCGGGCTTGGCGCCCTGCGCCATCTTGATCTGGATGTCGTCGGCATGCGTGAGATACAGGCTCGTGACGCCGAACCGGCCGGAGGCGACCTGTTTGATCGCGCTGCGCTTCTCGGGGTCGAGCAGCCGCTCGGGGCTCTCGCCGCCCTCACCCGTGTTGCTGCGGGCGCCGATGCGGTTCATGGCGATAGCGAGCGTCTCGTGCATCTCTGGGCTGATCGCGCCCATGCTCATTGCGCCAGTCGTGAAGCGGCGGATGATCGACTCGACCGATTCGACCTCGTCGAGCGGCACGGGCGTGCGCGCCTCGGTCTTGAAGCGGAAGAGGCCGCGCAGCGTCATGAGGTTCTCGGCCTGTTCGTCGACGGCCTTCGTGTACGCGCGGAAGATGTCGTAGCGCTTCGACCGCGTCGCGTGCTGCAGCCGGAAGACCGTCTCGGGGTTAAACAGGTGCGGCGGGCCCTCGCGGCGCCACTGGTACTCGCCGCCGGTCTGCAGGCGCTCATGCGGGTTGACGGGCGCACTCGCGGGGTACGCGAGCTCGTGGCGCGCGGCGTTCTCGGTCGCGATCGTGTCGATGCCGACGCCGCCGAGCACGCTCGAGGTGCCCGTGAAGTAGCGGTCGACGAACTCCTGGCTGAGGCCGACAGCCTCGAAGGCCTGAGCCCCCGCGTACGAGCCGACCGTCGAGATGCCCATCTTCGACATGATCTTGAGGACCCCTTTGCCGAGCGCCTTGATGACGTTGCGCACGGCCTTCTCGGGGGTGAGCCCCACGATCATTCCCGAGCGCACGAGGTTCTCGACGGTCTCCATGGCGAGGTACGGGTTGATAGCGGAGGCGCCGTAGCCGATGAGCACGGCGCAATGGTGAACCTCGCGCACGTCGCCAGCTTCGACGACGAGACCCACCTGCATGCGCTTCTCGGTGCGGATGAGGTGGTGATGCACCGCTGCGAGCATGAGCAGGGAGGGCACGGGAGCGAGGTCGGCGGTCGAGTCGCGGTCGCTCAGCACGATGAACTCGGCGCCGTCGGCGATCGCCTCGTCGACCTCGGCGCACATCGCGGCGATGCGCTTCTCGAGCGCCTTCGGGCCCTTGTCGACGCGGTAGAGCCCCTTGATCGTGGTCGTGAGCGAGCTGCCCGGTCGGGGGTCGATGTGCTGGATCTTCGCGAGCTCGTCGTTGTCGATGATCGGAAAGTCGAGCACGACCTGCCGGGCGTGCCGCGGCGTCGCCTCGAGGAGGTTGCGCTCGGGGCCGAGGCCGAGGCGCATCGAGGTGACGACCTCCTCGCGGATCGAGTCGAGGGGCGGGTTGGTCACTTGGGCGAACTGCTGAGTGAAGTAGTCGAACAGAAGGCGCGGGCGGTCGGAGAGCACCGCGATCGGCGTGTCAGAGCCCATCGCGCCGAGAGGCTCGGCCCCCGCCTTCGCCATCGGCGCGAGCAGTACGCGCACCTCCTCCTCGGTGTAGCCGAAGGTGCGCTGGCGGCGCACGATCGAGGCGGGGGTGTGCACAATGTGCTCGCGCTCGGGCAGGTCTTTCAGGTGGATGCGCTGGCCCTCGAGCCACTCGCCCCAGGGCTCGAGCCCGGAGAGCTCCGACTTGATCTCCTCGTCCTCGATGAGTCGGCCGTCGGCGGTGTCGACGAGAAACATCTTCCCGGGCCGCAAGCGGCCCTTACGCACGATGCGGCTCGGCTCGATGTCGAGCACGCCGATCTCGCTCGCGAGCACGACGAGGCCGGCGTCGGTCACGATGAAGCGCCCCGGGCGCAGGCCGTTGCGGTCGAGGGTCGCCCCGACGAGCGCGCCGTCGGTGAAGACGAGAGCGGCCGGGCCGTCCCACGGCTCCATGAGCATGCCGTGGTACTCGTAGAAGTCGCGCA
>CAYPND010000002.1:67331-212723 GCA_964412175.1 uncultured Microbacteriaceae bacterium
GCCGGGCCGTCCCACGGCTCCATGAGCATGCCGTGGTACTCGTAGAAGTCGCGCAGGGCAGGGTCGATGTCGGTCTGGTTCTCCCACGCCTCGGGCACCATCATCATGATCGCGTGCGGCAGCGAGCGGCCGCCGAGGGTGAGCAACTCGACGACCTCGTCGAACGAGGCCGAGTCGCTCGCACCGGGCGTGACGATGGGGAACACGTCGCGCAGGTCGCCGAAAAGCTCGGACCGTAGCTGGGACTGGCGGGCGCGCATCCAGTTGCGGTTGCCCTGCACGGTGTTGATCTCGCCATTGTGCGCGATCGACCGGAACGGCTGCGCGAGCGGCCATGATGGGAAGGTGTTGGTCGAGTAGCGCGAGTGCACGAGCGCGAGCCTCGAGGTGAAGCGCTCGTCGCTCAGGTCGGGGTAGAACGGCTCGAGCTGGAGAGTCGTGACCATGCCCTTGTAGACGAGCGTGCGGCACGAGAGCGAAGGGAAGTACGAGCCGAGCTCGCGCTCGGCTCGCTTGCGGGCGCGGAAGGTCTGCCGATCGAGCCCCATGCCCGACAGTGGAGTGCCAGTCTCGTCGGTGCGCGTCGAGCGCACGACGAGCTGCTCGAAAACAGGCATGGCCTCGCGGGCGAGAGTGCCGATGAGCGAGGGATCGGTGGGAAGCTCGCGCCAGCCGAGCACCTCGAGGCCTTCCTCGACCGCGATCGCCTCGATGCCGGCCTTCTCCTGCGCGCGCTCGTCGTCGTCGACGGGGAGGAAGGCGGTGCCGATGGCGTACTGGCCCACGGGCGGGAGAGAGAAGGGCAGCACGGCGCGTAGGAAAGTGTCGGGGATCTGCGTGATGATGCCCGCGCCGTCACCCGTGCCGGCGTCGGAGCCCACCGCACCCCGATGCTCGAGATTGCGCAGGGCGTCGAGCGCGGCCTGGATGATGTCATGGCCCGCCGTGCCCCGCAGGGTCGCGACCATCGCGAGACCGCACGCGTCGTGCTCGCGGGCAGGGTCGTACAGCCCCTGTGCGACAGGCACAGCCGAGAAGCGCTGCATCGGGGATGTGAGTTCCATCAGAACCGTCCTCACGTTGTTGCGGGAACCGTGTGGGACGTCGCTGGCCCGAGGTGTGGATGCGCGCGCAGAAGGCGCCGCAGACGCCGGATCGAGTGTGGTGGCGATCCTCAATCATCGACCGCGGCGCTCGGTGAGCGTCGCAGTCGATGTCACGGCTTCGCGGCGGACCCGCTTGTGGCGACGGTCGAACCGGTTGCACCGGCGGCGGCGAGAGCCTCATTGCCCTCGTCGTCGGAGTCGGTGTAGACGTCTTCGGAGTCTACCCCAGCCTCGGGCGACCACTCCCGTCCGGCGACGTACGGCGAGGGCTCGAGGCCCGTGTGCCGGCGCGACTGCACGATGATGATGATGAGGCCGATGATGACCGCGGCCCAGGCGCCCCAGACGTTGACCCGGATGCCCAGGAAGAGCTCGCTCGGATCGAGCCGGATCGTCTCGAAGACGCTGCGCCCCGCGCCGTACCAGATGAGGTAGACGCCGAGAAGCTTGCCCCACTGGAGGCGCAAACGCTTGTCGAGCAGCAGGATGACGGCGACGCCCGCGAGGTTCCAGACGATCTCGTACAGGAACGTGGGGTGGAACAGCACGTCGTCGGGGAGCCCCACCGGAATGGCGTCGTTGGGCCGGTCGATCACAAGGCCCCAGGGGAGGTCGGTCGGCAGCCCGAAGAGTTCCTGGTTGAACCAATTGCCGACTCGGCCGAAGGCCTGCGCGAGCAACAGGCCCGGCGCGAGCGCGTCGGCGAAGGTCCAGAAGCGGATGCCGGTCACGCGACACCCGATCCACACGCCCAGGGCACCGCCAATGAGAGCGCCGAAGATCGCCATGCCGCCCTCCCAGATGTAGAGGGTCTTGAGCAAATCGGCACCCTCGAAGAAGTAATCGTCGGGGTGGGTGAGCACGTGGTACACGCGGCCGCCGATGATGCCAAACGGCACGGCGAACAGGGCGATGTCGAGCGTGATCCACGGCTCGGCGCCGCGCGCAGTCAAGCGGCGGTTGGTGAGCATCACCGCGGCAACGATGCCCGCGAGGATGCACAACGCGTAGGCGTAGATGTTGATGTCGAAGCCGAACCACGTCAGCCCGATGTCGCGCAGCCACTGACCGAGATTGAAGACCTGCCACTCAGGGGGCGGGCTCGGGATGCTGGGGGGCTGGATCACGTCGTCAGAACCTTTCGAGGGCGTTCAGGCACGGGTGGGGACCGCAGACAGCCTAGCGGCGTGTTCCCGCGGCGAGCTCGCTCGCGACCTTCGCCACTTCGGCGACGCCGCCCTGCTGGAGAGCCGCGACGAGGCGCGAGCCGACGATCGCACCGTCGGCGTAGCTGAGCACGTCGGCAACCTGCTCGGCGGTCGAGATGCCAAGCCCGACGCAAGCGCTCATCGACCCGGCCTCACGCAGTCGTGAGACCACTCCCCGCGCGGCCTTGTCGACATCGTCGCGAGCCCCCGTGATGCCCATCGTCGAGACGGCGTAGACGAAGCCGCGGCTCGCGTCGACCGCTTGCTTCATGCGTGCGTCGCTCGAGGAGGGGGCTGCCAAGAAAACGCGGTCGAGATCGTGGTCGGTCGAGGCCGCCATCCACTCCGCAGCCTCGTCGGGGATGAGGTCGGGGGTGATGAGGCCCGCTCCCCCGGCGTTCTGGAGGTCGGTCGCGAAGCGCTCGACGCCGTACCGCAGGACGGGGTTCCAGTAGGTCATCACGAGCAACGGGGCGTCGACTCGGGCGCGGATGCGCTCGACGGCCTCGAAGCCGTGCCGAAGGCGGAACCCGTTGCGTAGCGCCGTCTGCGTTGCGCGCTGGATCGTGAGGCCGTCCATGACGGGATCGCTGTAGGGCAGCCCGAGTTCGACGATGTCGACTCCGTTCTCGACGAGCGCCACTGCCGCATCGACGCTCGCGTCGAGGCTCGGGAAGCCCACAGGCAGATACCCGATCAGCGCACCGGACGCCTCGTCGTTGCGCGTGCGGATCGTGTCGGCGACTGTGCTCATGCGGTGGCCTCCGCCGCGGCGGCGTCGAGCAGGCCGAAGTATCGCGCTGCCGTCTCCATGTCTTTATCGCCACGACCGCTCAGGGAGACGAGCACGATGCCCTCCGGCCCCAGCTCGCGGCCAAGCTCGATCGCGCCGTGCAGAGCGTGCGCCGTCTCGATGGCGGGGATGATGCCCTCGGTGCGGCTCAACAGGCGCAGAGCATCCATCGCCTGGGCGTCAGTCACGGGGCGGTACTCCGCGCGCCCGATCGAGTCGAGCCAGGCGTGCTCGGGGCCCACTCCGGGGTAGTCGAGGCCTGCCGAGATCGAGTGCGACTCCATGGTCTGCCCGTCGTCGTCTTGCAGCATGAGGCTGCGGGCGCCGTGCAGAACGCCCGGACGGCCCTTCGAGATCGTCGCGGCGTGGAACATCGTATCGACGCCGTCGCCCGCCGCCTCGTTGCCGACGAGCCGCACGCCCTCGTCATCGAGGAAGGCGTGGAAGATGCCCATGGCGTTGCTGCCGCCGCCGACGCACGCGACCACGGCATCCGGCAGTCGGCCCGTGAGCGCGAGCACCTGCTCGCGGGCCTCGACGCCGATCACCGAGTGGAAGTCGCGCACCATCGTCGGGAACGGGTGCGGGCCCGCCACCGTGCCGAGCAGGTAGTGCGTGTTCTCGACGTTGGCAACCCAGTCGCGCAGCGCCTCGTTGATCGCGTCTTTGAGTGTGCGTGAGCCGACCGTGACGGGCACGACCTCGGCGCCGAGCAGCTTCATGCGTGCGACATTGAGCGCCTGGCGCTCGGTGTCGACCTCGCCCATGTAGACGACGCACTCGAGCCCGAAGAGCGCCGCTGCCGTCGCGCTCGCGACGCCGTGCTGGCCCGCTCCCGTCTCGGCGATGATGCGCGACTTGCCGAGGCGCTTCGCGAGAAGGGCCTGGCCGAGCACGTTGTTGATCTTGTGGCTGCCCGTGTGGTTGAGGTCTTCGCGTTTGAGAATGATGCGCGCGCCGCCCGCGTGCTCGGCGAACCGCGTGGCCTCGGTGATGATCGAGGGGCGCCCGGTATAGGTGCGGTGCAGCTCGGAGAGCTCGGCCGCGAATGACGGGTCGGCCTTCGCCGCCTGGTACGCGGAATCGAGCTCGTCGAGCGCGGCGATGAGCGATTCGGGCACGAAGCGCCCGCCGAACTCGCCGAAGTAAGGGCCGACCTGTGCGCGCAGATTCATGAGACCGCCAGGAATTCGTTGAGGGCGGCGACGGGGTCTCCACCGGTGACCAGGGCTTCGCCGACCAGTACAACATCGGCTCCTGCACGACGGTAGTGCTCGACGTCTGCAACTCCGCTGACCGCCGACTCGGCGATGCGCACGGTGCCGTCGGGGATGCTCGGCGCGAGTCGCCCGAACAGGTCGCGGTCGAGCTCGAACGTGCTGAGATCGCGCGCATTGACGCCGATCACCTGCGCGCCGAGGTCGACGGCGCGCCGCACCTCGTCGGCGTCGTGCGTCTCGACGAGCGGCGTCATGCCGAGCTCGATGATGAGGCCGTGCAGCGACCGCAGCGTCGGGTCGTCGAGCGCCGCGACGATCAGCAGCACGAGGTCGGCGCCCGCGGCGCGCGCTTCGAGCACCTGGTACGGCTCGGCGATGAAGTCTTTGCGCAGAACGGGGATGTTGACGGCGGCGCGCACGGCGTCGAGGTCGGCGAGGCTACCGCCGAACCGACGCTCTTCCGTGAGCACGCTGATCGCGGCGGCTCCACCCTCCGCGTACTGGCGCGCCAACAAGGCCGGGTCGGGGATGCTCGCGAGGGCCCCGCGCGACGGACTAGCGCGCTTGACCTCGGCGATCACCTTGACGCGATCGCCGCGCTGCAACGCGGAACGCGCGTCGAGAGCGGGTAGCTGGGCGAGCGCTTCGCGCTGGACCTGGGCGAGCGGGCGCACGGACCGGCGCTGCGCCGCGTCGTCGAGCGCCCCGGCGACGAGGCCGTCGAGCACTTAGGAGTGCACCTTCGGCACGTACCTCGGACCCTTGACGCCGTAGCCGGCCTTCGCCATCACGCCGCCGATGATCCAGCCGACCAGCACGAGAGCCGCGCTCGCCCAGACGAGCCACGCGAGTTCGAAGAAGAAGGCGACGGTGCCAATCGTGAAGCCGATGAGCATGATGGTTACGGCGGTCCAGGCGGCGGGCGAGTGTCCGTGGCCGGGGTCGTTCTGCTCGTTCATCATCACTCCTGTGGGGTCGGGCTCTCGCACGCAGTCTATCGTGCTGTCGGATCGTCGCCGTCGCTCAGGGCGTCCCACGCGTCGATCCGGTCGACGCGATCCGAGCCGCCCGTTGAGGCGAGGCGCACAGCGTCGTAGCGGCGGGTGCGCTGCGGCCAGCGGGATGCCGTGAGTGCAATCCCGATGCCGATCACGACCGCCCCGCCTCCCGCCGCGATCGCTACCGCGGGCCACACGGAGGTGGTAAGCGCTTCGACAAGCGGGCGAATGCCGACGAGGCCATCGACGCCCGTCGCCTCGGTGAGTGGCCCGGCGGCCGCGGCGAGCGGGTCGGCGAGCGCCAGACCGCCCGAGACCGCGATGCCGAGTCCGAGCAGGGACTGCAGTATCCCGAGGACGACCCGGAATACCACCCCGGCGAGGGCCAGCGTGCCCACAAGAGCCAACGCGGCGAGGGCGAAAGGAGGAATGGCGGGTGCCGCAGCATCACCCGTGGCACCGACCGTGCGGCCGTCGGCGAGCATGACGGTCACCCACATCTGCGACCATGCAAGGAACGCCGCCGCGGCCGCGACCACGGGCAGCACGAGGGCGAGGGCACGCACGCGCCGCGATCCGGGGACGACACCTTCTTCGGCCTCGCTCATGAGCCCGACCTTTGCAGAGCGTTCGCGATCGCGACCGCCCGCAGGGGCGCCGCGGCCTTCGAGAGGGTCTCCTGGAACTCGGCCTCGGGCACGGAGTCGGCGACGAGTCCCGCTCCCGCCTGCACGCGCGCGACGCCGTCGGCGAGGTAGGCCGTGCGGATCGCAATCGCGAGGTCGAGGTCGCCCGAAAAGGCGAAGTAGCCGACGACGCCGCCGTAGACCCCGCGGCGCGCGGGCTCAAGCTCGTCGATGATCTTCAGCGCGCGCGGCTTCGGCGCCCCGCTGAGCGTGCCGGCCGGGAAGGTCGCGCGGAAGACGTCGATGGGCGTGACGCCATCGCGCAGGTCGCCCTCGACGCTCGAGACGAGGTGCATGATGTGGCTGAAGCGTTCGACTTGCATGAACTCGGTGACTTCGACCGTGCCCGCGCGGCAGACCTTCGAGAGATCATTGCGGCCGAGGTCGACGAGCATGAGGTGCTCGGCCTGCTCTTTACGGTCGGCGATGAGCTCGTCGGCGAGCTCGCCGTCGCGTTCGGGCGTGTCGCCGCGCGGCCGGGATCCCGCGATGGGGTGCGTGTACACCCGACCGTCGGTGACCTTCACGAGGGCCTCGGGCGACGAGCCGACGATGGCGTACGGGCTGCCGTCGGCAGTCTCGAGCGAGAGCGCGTACATGTACGGGGAGGGGTTGAGGGCGCGAAGCACCCGGTACACGTCGAGCGCGCTCGCGGTGAGGGCATGGTCGAAGCGCTGGCCGATGACCACCTGGAAGACGTCGCCATCGCGGATCAACTCCTTCGAGCGCTCAACCGCCGCGAGGAACTCGGCGGGCGTCGAGCGGTGGTGCGCCGCGGGGGCCGTGTCGAGGTCGATGTGCGCGATGCCGGGCTCGGCGGGGGCGGCGAGGGCTGCTTCGAGCCCATCGAGCCGGCGCTGGGCATCCACCCACACGGTCTCGTCGTCGTCGACGCCGTCACCGAGGGTACTCACGATGAGCGAGACGGTGCCCTGCCGATGATCCATGACGATGAGCTCGCTCACGAAGGCCATCGCGAGCTCGGGGCACGGGAAGTCGCTCGGCGGCGCATCGGGCAGGTGCTCGACCTGCCGCACGGCGTCCCACCCTATGAAGCCCACGAGTCCACCCGTGAGCGGCGGGTGCTCGGGGTTCTCGGGGCTGCGCCACCGCGCGTAAAGCGCGTCGAGAGCCGCGAGGGTCGTGGAGGGCGGGGAGCCGCCGAACACGCGCTCGGCGTCGAGGGAGCCGGCGATCCAGACCGCCGCGCCCTCGCGCTCAGTGAGCACGCCGAACGAGCGCACGCCGACGAACGAGTAGCGCGACCAGATACCGCCCTGCTCGGCCGACTCGAGCAAGAAGGTGCCCGTGCGCCCCTCCGCGAGCGAGCGGTAGAGGCCGACGGGCGTCAGCGCGTCGGCGAAGAGGGTGCGGATGACCGGCACGACGCGCGCCTCGCGCAGCTGCCGCGCGAACTCCTCCCGGGTCGTCGTCGTCATGCCGTCGCCCCGATCGCCGGGTCAATCGGGTCGACGTCGAAGCACGAGCGCGCACCCGTGTGGCACGCCACGCCGATCTGCTCGACCTGCACGAGCAGCGTGTCGCCATCGCAGTCGAGCGCCGCACCGCGCACGTACTGCATGTGGCCGCTCGTGTCGCCCTTGCGCCAGTGCTCCTGCCTCGAGCGGCTCCAGAAGGTCACACGGCCCTCGGTGAGGGTGCGGCGGAGGGCCTCGGCGTCCATCCAGCCCACCATGAGCACCTCGCGCGAGTCGTGCTGCTGGATCACGGCGGGCAACAGCCCCGCGGCGTCGAACCGCACGCGGTCGAGTATCGCTGTCATGTCGAGCTCGCTCATCGCACGCTCATCCCCTCTGCGCGCAAGGCATCTTTGACCTGGCCGACCGTGAGCTCGGCGTTGTGGAAGACGCTCGCGGCGAGCACGGCGTGCGCGCCGGCCGCGACCGCGGGCGCGAAGTGCTCGAGCGCCCCGGCGCCGCCCGAGGCAATCACCGGCACGGTCGACATCGCGGCGACGGCCTCGATGAGTTCAAGGTCGAAGCCCGTCTTTGTGCCGTCGGCATCGATCGAGTTCACGAGCAGTTCGCCGGTGCCGCGCTCGATCGCCTCGCGCGCCCACGCCACGGCATCGATCTCGGTGCGTTCGCGGCCGCCGTGCGTCGTGACGACAAAGCCGCTCGGTGCCGCCGCGTCGCGCGTGACGTCGAGCGAGAGCACGCACACCTGGGCGCCGAACCGGTCGGCGATCTGGTCGATGAGTGCCGGGCGGGCGATCGCCGCGCTGTTGACCCCGATCTTGTCGGCGCCGTGGGCGAGCAGGCGCGCGACGTCGTCGACCGAGCGCACCCCTCCCCCGACGGTGAGCGGGATGAATACCTGCTCGGCCGTCGCCCGCACGAGATCGAACATCGTCTCACGATTGTCGATCGTCGCCGTCACATCGAGGAACGTAATCTCGTCGGCGCCCTGCTCGTAGTAGGTGCGCGCGAGCTCGATGGGGTCACCCGCGTCGCGCAGGTCGAGGAAGTTGACCCCCTTGACCACACGACCGGCGGCGACGTCGAGGCAAGGGATGACCCGGACAGAGACGACCATCAGATGCGCGCGGCGTGGATCGAGCTGACGAGGATGGCGCGGGCACCGAGGTCGTAGAGCGCGTCCATGACGTGGTTCGTCTCGTCGCGCGGCACCATCGCCCGCACGGCCACCCACGAGCCGTCGGCGAGCGGCGAGACCGTGGGTGACTCGAGGCCGGGCGTGATCGCTTGCGCGCTCTTGAGCAGCTCGCGCGGCAGGTCGTAATCGATGAGCACGTACTGACGGGCGACGAGCACGCCCTGCAAGCGCCGCTGCAGGGTCGCGACGCCCGCGCGCTCCGGCTGGGCGCTGATGAGCACCGCCGCCGATTCGAGGATGACGGGGCCGACGATCTCGAGCCCTTGCGCCCGCAGCGTCGAGCCGGTCTCGACGACATCGGCGATCGCGTCGGCGACACCGAGTCGGTTCGAGACCTCGACCGCGCCGTCGAGCGTCACGATTGAGGCCGAGACGCCGTGCTGGGCGAGGAAGTCGCCGACGAGCTTGGGGTAGCTCGTCGCGATGCGCAGGCCCGCGAGGTCGTCGAGCGAGGTCACGGTGCCGGGGGGCGCCGCGAAGCGGAAGGTCGACCCCCCGAAGTCGAGCGGCTGGATTTCGACCGCCGCCGAGCCGGAGTCGAGCAGCAGGTCGCGACCCGTGATGCCCACGTCGAGCGCGCCCGAGCCGACATAGGTAGCGATGTCGCGCGGCCGGAGGTAGAAGAACTCGACGCCGTTGCGCGGGTCGGAGACCGTGAGCGCGCGCGGATCGCGCCGGCCGGCGTAGCCCGCCTCGACGAGCATCTCGACGGCGGTCTCGGAGAGCGACCCCTTGTTGGGTACCGCGATTCTCAGCATGGTCTGGTCTCTTCGGTGACGGCGCGCCCGGTCGGGGCGGCGGGGTGGTCTAGAGGTGTTTGTAGACGTCGTCGAGCGTGAGCCCCTTCGCGACAAGCAGCACTTGTAGGTGGTACAGCAGCTGCGAGACCTCCTCGGCCGTGTCCTCGACGCTCTCGTACTCGGCGGCCATCCACACCTCGGCGGCCTCCTCGACGATCTTCTTGCCGATCGCATGGATGCCCGCATCGAGTTGGGCGACGGTGCCCGAGCCCTCGGGGCGCAGGCGCGCCTTCTCGCTCAGCTCATCGAAGAGCGCGTCGAAAGTCTTCACCGAGCTAGGCTAGCGGCCCGAAGCCGGGAGAACGGCCGCCTAAGAGACGCCGAGCAGATCGATGACGAAGACGAGCGTCTTGCCCGAGAGGCGATGGCCGCCGCCCGCGGGGCCATAGGCGAGGTGGGGCGGGCACACAAGCTGGCGACGGCCGCCGACCTTCATGCCCGGGATGCCCTTCTGCCAGCCCGCGATGAGACTCCCGAGGGGGAAGTTGATCGACGATCCGCGGTTCCACGATGCGTCGAACTCCTCGCCCGTCTCGAACTCGACGCCGACGTAGTGCACGTCGACCGTCGCACCGGGAGTGGCCTCGGCACCGGTGCCGACGACGAGGTCGGTGACGACGAGGTCAGTGGGCGCGGGCCCCTCGAAGAAGTCGATCTCGGGCTTCGTTTTCTGGCTCATGCCTCCATCCAACCAGACGTGACCTCGAGCTCGGTCAGAACCCCCGTCAGTGGCCGTGGGCGCGCGCGGCCGCGCGCAGCTCGGCGATCGCCTGCTCGACGCTCTCACGGCCGTACACGGCTGACCCGGCAACGAAGGTGTCGGCACCCGCCTCGGCAGCGATGCCGATCGTGTCGAGCGCGATGCCGCCGTCGACCTGTAGCCACACGTCGAAACCATGACGGTCGACCGCCTCGCGCAGCGCGCTCAACTTGGGCATCGTGGCGACCATGAACGATTGACCGCCGAAGCCCGGCTCGACCGTCATGACGAGCACCTGGTCGAACTCGGGCAACAGCTCGAGATAGGGCTCGATGTCGGTTCCGGGTTTCACCGCGAGGCCTGCGCGGCTACCGCGGTCGCGCAGGGCCCGGGCGGTCGCGACGACGTCGGCGGCCGCCTCGGCGTGGAACGTCACCGAGAAGGCACCGAGCTCGGCGTACTCCGGCGCCCAGCGGTCGGCATCGCTGATCATGAGGTGCACGTCGAGCGGCAGCGGGGAGACCGCTTGCAGCCGTCCGACCATCTGCGGGCCGAAGGTCAGGTTCGGCACGAAGTGGTTGTCCATGACATCGACGTGCACGAGGTCGGCGCTCGCGATGCGCTCGACGTCGCGCTGCAGATTGACGAAGTCGGCCGACAGGATGCTTGGGTTGATGCGTACGGTCACGTCGCCAGCGTAGCGAGGCGGGTGGTCGGGATGCCCTGGCCTCAGCGGCGGGTCAGGAGCTGGATGAACATCGCGTCGGTTCCGTGCCGGTGCGGCCAGAGCTGCGCGGCCCCGTGGGCGAGCTCGCCGAGGTCGAGGGCGGTGCGGGCGACGCCGCCGAGCACGGCCCGGGCGTCGAGCGGGGCGACCTCGGCGGGGCGCTCGGTGAGGAGGGCATCCACGATCGCGGTCGTCTCATCGGGATGCGGGGAGCACGTCACGTAGGCGAGCACTCCCCTGGGCCGCAGCGCCGCGAGCGCGCTGCGCAGCAGTTCGCCCTGCAGCGCGGCGCGCGGGGCGACGTCGGCCGCGGTCTTGCGCCAGCGCGCCTCCGGTCGGCGTCGCAGGGCGCCCAGCCCGGTGCACGGCGCGTCGAGCAGGATGCGGTCGTAGGCCCCGGGCTCGAGCGCGCCGATCTCGCGGCCGTCGCCGACGCGCACCTCGACGCCCGGGTCGACGGCATGCAGGGCCTTCCGCACGAGCTCGGCGCGCGCGGGAACGATCTCGTTGGCCGTGAGCACGGCTCCCGCCGCCCGTGCCTCGGCCGCGAGGAGCGCCGCCTTTCCGCCCGGCCCGGCGCACAGGTCGAGCCATCGCTCCCCCGCGATCGGCGGCCGGGCGCGCGACAGCGCGAGGGCCGCGAGCTGCGAGCCCTCGTCTTGCACGCGCGCGGCACCGGCCGCGACAGCGGGATGCGCGGCCGGGTCGCCCGCCGCGGAGCGGGCGCCGACCGGCGAGAACGGCGTGAGCCCGCCGAGGCTCTCGGCCTCGCCGAGACCGGGGAGGGCAGCGAGCGTGACGCGCGGAGCCGCGTTGTCGGCGGCGAGCAGGGCCTCGAGCTCGCTCTCGCGCCCCTCGCGCGCGAGGGCCGACCGCAGAGCCGTCACGAGCCATGCTGGGTGCGCGTGAGCGATTCCCGCCCGGGCGTCAGCGTCGGTCACCCCGTCGAGCAGGCGCGCCGTCCAGGTGGCGTCGTCGTCGCGCGAGATCGTACGCAGCACGGCGTTGACGAACCCGGTCGTGCGGGCGGCGCGCGCGCGGCGGGTGAGCTCGACGGTCTCGCCGACCGCCGCGTGGGCCGGCGTGCTCGTGGCGAGCAGCTGGTGGGCCCCGAGCCGCAGCACGTCGAGCGCGACGGGGTCGATCGCGTCGATCGATCGGCCGGCGGCGAGCGTGATCACGCCGTCGTAGTGCCCGCGGCGGCGCAGCGTGCCGTAGGTCAGCTCGGTCGCGAAGGCCGCGTCGGCACCGCTCAGCCGGGCCCGACGCAGCCGCGTCGGCAGCAGGAGGTTGGCATAGGCGTCGTCGTCGGCGACGGCACGGAGCACGTCGAACGCCACCTGGCGCGGAGTCGCCGTCGTGCGGGCCCGTTGCCGCGAGCCCTCCGACTGCGGCCTCCCGGTCACGAGAACACCGGTTCGCGGTCGCTCGGCAGCCCGCGCGCCCAATCGGCCGCGCTCATCGCCTGCTTGCCGGCGGGCTGCACGCGCAGCAGCTCGAGGGGTGCCGTCGCCGTGCCGACGAGAGTGCGCCCGCCCGCGCGACGCACGGTGCCCGCGGGCAGGGGTGCGGCATCCCGCGCGATCGCCGCCTCGAGCACCTTGATCACCTGATCACCCCAGAGCGCGAAAGCACCAGGCTCGGGCGTCACGCCGCGCAGCCGCGCGTGCACCGCCTCGGCGGGCTCGGCCCAGTGCAGCGCGGCGTCGTCGCGACCGAGCTTCGGCGCGAGGGTCACCACGCCCTCCTGCGGGTGCGCGACCGCGGTGCCCGCACCGAGTTCGTCGACGACCTGACGCACGAGCTCGGCCCCCGACAGGCTCAACTCCTCCAACAGCGAGCCGGCCGTGCGCTGGGCGCCGATGGGCGTCATCAGCCGCGCGTACCAATCGCCCTCGTCGAGACCCTCGGTGAGTTGGAAGACCGTCGCTCCCGTCTGCGCATCGCCGGCGATGACGGCGTGCTGAACGGGGGCGGCCCCGCGCCAGCGCGGCAGCAGCGAGAAGTGCAGGTTGATCCATCCGAGTCGCGGCCACGACAGCAGCGGCTCGCGCACGAGGGCACCGTAGGCGACGATGACACCGAGGTCGACGGCGAGCGGCAGCAGTTCGTCCTCGATCTCCGCGAGCCGCTTCGCCTCCAGCACTGCCAGGCCGAGGCGGTCGGCCTCGATCGCGACGGGTGTCGGCGTGAGCACACGCTTGCGCCCCTGGGGGGTCGGCGGCCGGGTGATGACGCGCACGATCTCGTGATCGCCCGTCGCGAGCGTCCTCAGGGTGGGCACGGCCGCCCCGGGGCTGCCGGCGACGACGAGACGCAGAGCGGGCATGCCCCCATTCAACCGGATGCCCGGCCCGCGCCCGACCGCGCGCCCTCGCCGACCAGCCGCTGCCCGGGGTCGTCGAAGGGCTCGCTGTCGTCGAAGCGCACGCGCAGGGCCGGTACGCGGCGCCGCGGCGGGGCTCCGGGCACGCGCGGCACGCGCGCGGTCGCGCCGCGGACGAGCTCGGCCTTGAGGCGCATCGCGACCTCGGCCCCTCGCGCGTAGTCGAGCCGCACGATCGCCCTCACCCGCCCCTCGTCGAGCTCGATCGGCCCGAGCACGTCGACGCCGTCGAGGTCGTCGAGCGCGGCGGTCGCGCGCTCGACCGCGTCGGGGGTTCCGGCGAGAGCGGCGACGCGCACCGCGGGCGGAAAACGCAGCAGCCGCCGGTCGGCGAGCTCCGCCGCTGCGACGCGCTCGGGATGCCCCGTGGCGAGCGCGGTCGCGACGGGGCCGCCCACGCCCACGAGCAACACGGGCGCATCGGCCGCGGCCAGGGAGGCGGCGTTGCACCACCAGCGCACGCAGTCCTCCACGACGCGCAGGCTCTCGCGCGCGAGCATGCTCTCACCGTCGAGCAGCAGCACGGCGCGGTAGCCGCCCGGCACCACGGGCTCGGCTCCGCGGGTCGCGACGACGAGCGTGCGACCCTCCGGCGCCGACCGCAGCGGGGTCGTGCCGTCGGAGACCACGACGCGCGCGCCGGGGAACGCCCGCCCGAGCTCGTCGGCCGTGCGCGCCGACCCCCGCCCGACGGTGCGCCAGCGCTCACCCTCGCAGGTCGAGCAGCGCCACCCCACCGCGAGGGCCCCGCACCACCGGCACGAGGCCGCGGCCCCCGCGCGGGAGACTCCGAGCGGGCCGCGGCACGCGGCGCAGCGCGCCGTCTCACCGCAGTCGGCGCACGCGATGCGCGGGGCGTACCCGGGTCGCGCGACCTGCACAAGCACGGGCCCGTGTTGCAGCGCCTCCGAGACCGCGCGCCACGCCATCGAGGGGATGCGCGCGCGCGCCGCGGCGGCGTCGGTCGCCACCTGCTGGGCCGTGGGGGTGATGCGCCGGCGCCAGCGGCCGAGCGGCTCGACGGCCGTGAGCCAGCCGAGCTCGACGAGGCGCTGCACGTCGGTGCTGCGCGCGTGGGCGGCGAGCACGAGCGAGCATCCGGTCTCCTCCTGGCGGAGAAGGGCCAGATCGCGACTGTGGATGCCCGGCGCATGCGGCTCGACGTGCAGCCCGTCGCCGTCGTCCCAGAGCGCCACGAGCCCGAGCGCGGGCGCGGGTGCGAGCAGCGCCGAGCGGTTGCCGATGACGATCACGGGGCGCGGCTCGAGCGTGCGCAGGAAGGCGCGGTAGCGCTCGCCGGCGGGCTGCGTGGCGTCAATGCGCGCGACGTCGTCGGCCGTGACGAGGGGCGCGAGGCACGCGGCGAGGTGGTCGAGGTCGCGGTAGTCGGGCACGCTCACGAGCGCGCTGCGACCCGCCGCGAGGGTCGCCACCGCGAGCTCGGCGAGCGTGCGCAGGGCGGCGGGAACCCACACGCCGGGGGCGATCTCGACGGGTGCCGGGATGCCCGTCAGGGCCACGCGGCGGCCGACCGCTGCTTCAGGCCCCGTGTCGAGAACCTCGCCTCCGCGCAGCACCGCGGCGAAGGCCTCGGGCGCGTAGCCCGTGATGGCCGCCGCGTGCGGACGCTCGGCCTCGCGGGCCGTCGCCGCCGCGGGAGACTCTGCCCGTCGGGCGAGCCATGCTTTCTCGACCCGCACCTGGCGCGGGGGCACAGCCAGCCGCACGAGGTCGCTCGCGACGCCCGCAGCGCGATCGGCCGCACGGCGCACGACACGCCAGACCCCGGGGTCGAGCACGGCGGCGGACGAGACGACCTCGTCGAGCTCGCTCAGCACTCTTTCGTAGCCGACCTCGTCGGCCACCTCGACGATGAAGCCCTTCGCCTGCCGCCCTGCCGAGCGCAGAGGCACGAGCACCCGCACGCCGGGCACGGCCTGTTCGCGCCAGCGCTCGGGGATGCGGTAGTCGAACAGCCGGTCGAGCTGCGGCAGGGGCGAATCGAGCAGCACCCGAGCGATGGATGCTGAGGACACTTTAGAGACCGGCCTCCGCGCGCAGCGCGTCGACGCGGTCGAGGCGCTCCCACGTGAAGTCGGGCAGCTCGCGGCCGAAGTGGCCATAGGTGCTCGTCTGGGCGTAGATGGGCCGCAGCAGGTCGAGATCGCGGATGATCGCCCCGGGCCGCAGGTCGAACACCGTGCGGATGGCCTCGATGATGCGGGCCTCGTCGACGTGGGCCGTGCCGAATGTCTCGACGTAGAGCCCGACGGGGGCCGCGGTGCCGATCGCGTAGGCCACCTGCACCTCGAGGCGGTCGGCGAGCCCCGCCACGACGGCGTTCTTCGCGACCCAGCGCATGGCGTAGGCGGCCGAGCGGTCGACCTTCGACGGATCCTTGCCGCTGAAGGCCCCGCCGCCGTGCCGGGACGCCCCGCCGTAGGTGTCGACGATGATCTTGCGGCCCGTGAGCCCGGCGTCGCCCTGCGGCCCGCCGATCTCGAAGCGCCCCGTGGGGTTGATAAGCACGCGCGGCGCCTCAGGGTCGAAGCCCGCGGCCCCGAGCACGGGATCGATGACCGTGCGTCGCACCTCATCGCGTAGCTGCTCGGTCGAAACCGCGGGAAGATGCTGCGTTGACAGTACGACCGTCTCGACCGTGCGCGGCACCGCGCCCTCGTAGCCGATCGTCACCTGCGTCTTGCCGTCGGGCGCAAGGTAGTCGAGCACACCCTGCTTGCGCACCTCCGCGAGCCGCTCCGCGAGCCGGTGGGCAAGCCAGATCGGCAACGGCATGAGCTGCGGTGTCTCGGTCGTGGCGTAGCCGAACATGATGCCCTGGTCGCCGGCACCCTGCACGTCGCCCGCATCGGTGCTCGAACCCTCGCGCGACTCGAAGGCCGCGTCGACGCCCCGGGCGATGTCGGGCGACTGCTCACCGATCGACACCGAGACCCCGCACGAGCGCCCGTCGAACCAGACGTCGCTCGAGGTGTAGCCGATGTCGGTGACGCGCTGGCGCACGATGCCGGGGATGTCGACGTAGCCGCTCGTCGTGACCTCGCCCGCGACGTGCACGAGGCCGGTCGTCACGAGGGTCTCGACTGCGACCCGGCTGTGTGGGTCGGCCGCGAGCAGGGCGTCGAGAATGCTGTCGGAGATCTGGTCGCAGATCTTGTCGGGGTGCCCCTCGGTGACCGACTCGGAGGTGAACAGTCGCAGCGCGGTCATGAGGGTCTTCCTGTTGGGGTCGTACGGGTGGGAGCGGCGCGCGGCCGGATGCGCGGCTACACGAGCAGGTCGAGGATACGGTGCGCCACCGACGCTTTGCCGCCCTCAGCCCGAGCCACCACGCTACCGCCGCCGTCGAGGATCAGGACGGAATTCGTCGCCGCGCTGAAACCCTCGCTCCAGCCGACGGGATTGACGACGAGCAGGTCGACGCCCTTACGCCGGGCCTTCTCGGCCCCGAGCTGCTGGCGGCGCTTGACGTCGGCCTCGGTCTCGGCCGCGAAGCCCACGATCCGCTGACCCTCGCGTCGTGTCGCAGCGAGTCCCGCGAGCACGTCGGGCGTGCGCTCGAGGTGCAGGGCGAGCGTCTCACCCACGGCATCCTTCTTGATCTTGCCCTCGGCGATCTCGACCGGGCGGAAGTCGGCGACGGCCGCGGTCATGATGATCGTGTCGGCATCGCCCGCCGCGGAGTGCATGGCCGCATCGAGCTCGGCGGTCGTGCCGACCTCGACGAGGGTGACGCCTGCGGGGGTCGGCACCTCGAGGTGCGCGGCGACGAGCGTCACCGTCGCACCGCGCGCGAGGGCGGCCTCCGCGAGCGCGACGCCTTGACGGCCGCTCGAGCGGTTGCCGAGGAACCGCACCGGATCGAGGGGCTCGCGCGTTCCCCCCGCCGAGATGAGGATGCGCCGCCCCACCAGGTCGTGCGGCCCTACGATCGCGAGCGCTGCCGCCGCGATCGCCTCGGGCTCCGACATGCGCCCGGGGCCGACGTCGGTGCCGGTGAGCCGCCCCGAATCCGGGCCGACGATCGTCACGCCGCGCGATCGCAGCGTCGCGATGTTGGCGACCGTGGCGGGGTGCTCCCACATCTCGGTGTGCATGGCCGGGGCGATCACGAGCGGTGCCGAGCTGGCGAGCACGGTCGTGCCGAGCAGGTCGCCCGCGAGGCCCGCGGCGAGCGAGGCGATCGTGTGCGAGGTCGCCGGAGCGATCACGATGAGATCGGCGCGCTGACCGAGCGCGACATGGCGCACTTCGGCGACGCCCTCGTAGAGATCGGCGTGCACGGGGTTGCGGCTGATCGCCTCGAGGGTCGGGCGCCCGACGAAGCGCAGCGCCCCCTCCGTAGCCACGATATGCACGTCATGACCAGCCACGACGAACGCCCGCGCGACGCCGACCGCCTTGTACGCCGCGATGCCGCCCGTGATGCCGAGAACGACCGTCAGACGACGCGGGGCATCCGTCGTCGTGGCGGCCATGCGATGCGCGCCTAGTCCGTGAGGCGCGTGAGGACGAGCTTGTCCTCGTTGATCTCGTGCAGCGCGACGGAGAGCGGCTTGTCGTCGACGGTCGAGTCGACGAGCGGGCCGACGTTGTCGAAGAGGCTGCCCTCGTGGAGGTCGGCGTAGTAGTCGTTGATCTGGCGCGCGCGCCTCGAGGCGAAGATGACGAGCTGGTACTTGGAGTCGACCTTCGACAGCAGCTCGTCGATGGGGGGCTCGATGATGCCCGAGTTCTTGTCAGCCATGAGTGTCTCGCTCTCGTTCCGCCCGGGGCGCGGAGGCTCCCGGTGCCGCTATCGCGCCGAGCCGGCGCGGCCGGCCGGCCGCGCTCCGCCGCTGGGCACTGCCAACAAGTCTACGACCTCCTGGGCCGCACGGCGCACATCGTCGTTCACCACCAGCTCGTCGAACTCGTCTTGCGCCGCGAGCTCGACGCGCGCCGTCTCGAGCCGCCTGGCCTGCTCCTCGGGCGATTCGGTGCCGCGGCCGACGAGCCGGCGCACCAGCTCCTCCCAGCTCGGAGGCAGCAGGAAGACGAGCACGGCGTCGGGCATCGCCGCCCGCACCTGGCGTGCGCCCGCGAGATCGATCTCGAGCAACACGCTGCGGCCCGAGGCGAGCGCCGCCTCGACTGGCGGGCGCGGTGTTCCGTAGCGCGAGGCGTTGTGCACGACGGCCCACTCGAGCAGCTCGCCGCGCTCGATGAGCGCATCGAAGCCCGCGTCGTCGACGAAGTAGTAGTGCACGCCGTCCTGCTCCCCCGGTCGAGGGGCGCGAGTGGTGGCCGAGATGCTCAGCAGCACATCAGGGTGGTGCTCGCGGATGAAGGTCGACACCGTGCCCTTGCCGACCGCCGTGGGGCCCGCGAGCACGACGAGCCGACCACGGGCGCTGCCGCCCTCGCGCGCCCGCAGCCACTCGAGCAGCCGCACCCGCTGCCGGTGGCCGAGACCGCCGAGCTTCTTGACGGGCGAGATGCCCAGGGTCTGGAGCGCATCGTCGACGCGCTTCGGACCCAGCCCGCGCAGCGTTCCGAGCAGTTCGGCGACGCGCATCCCCGCCTCGGGGCCGCCGGGGGCCCGGCCGGCCGCCTCGGCGACCTCCAGAGCGCTGCGCTCCCCCGCTCGCACGGCCTCCTTGACGGCCGCTCTCGCCCGACGTGCCGCGACCGCCGCGCGCGACGCTGCCGCGCGATCGACCTCGGGCATCGGCGCGGTCACGCGGCGAGCTCCGCCCGGTGCGCCTCGAGGGCGGCCGCGAGACCTGCGGGGCCGGCCGAGAGCACGCTGCGCGTGACGGTCGGGATGACGGAACCGGCAGCCACGCCGTACACGGTCGCGAGATCGCCCAGCCGCGAGCCCTGGTAGCCGAAACCCGGGCCGAGCACGGGCGTGTGCTGCAGCAGCACGGGGTCGATGCCGCTCGCGGCGATCGGCTCGGTCGCGCCGATCACGACGCCGATCGAGCCCCATCCGCGCGCACTTGCGTTGCGCACCGCGACGTCGCGGGCGAGCTGGCCCGCGACCGAGCGGCCGCTGCCACTCACCGATTGCTGCAACCCCCGGCCCTCGGGGTTCGAGGTGGCGGTGAGCACGAACACCCCCTTGCCATGCTGCTGCGCGAACTCGATCACGGGGTCGAGCGAGCCGAGCCCCTGATACGCGACGGCCGTCATGGCGTCGGATTCGAGCGGCGAGCCGGGAGCGAGCCAGGCCTGGCCGTAGGCCGCGGCTGTCGAGCCGATGTCGCCGCGCTTGACGTCGGCGATCACGAGGAAGCCCGCGTCGCGGGCGGTGCGGATGACCTCTTCGAGCACGGCGTACCCCGCGGCCCCGAAACGCTCGAAGAACGCCGCTTGCGGCTTGACGATGCCGACGCGGCCGTGGGCCGCCTCGATGGCGGTCATCGCGAGCGAGCGGGCGCCCTGCGCATCGTCGGCGAGGCCCCACTGCTCGAGCAGCGAGGCGTGCGGGTCGATGCCCAGACACAACCGCCCGTGAGCATCCACCACCGCCCGCAGGCGCTCGCCGAAGGGCATCATGCGCGGGCCGCCCGCGCGATCGCGTAATCCTGCAGGCTCGTCACCGACACCGGCTCGGTCGCCGTCTCGAGCGAGGCGACGGCCGCGCCGACGGTGGCGATCGTCGTGAACAGCGGCTTGTCGGCCGCGACGGTCGCCGTGCGGATCTCGATGCCGTCGGCGCGCGCCGACCGGCCCGAAGGCGTGTTGATGACGATGTCGACCTCGCCCGCGTTGATGAGGTCGACGATCGAGGGCTCGCCGTCGTCAGCCCCGCTGTGCTTGCGCACGACGCGCGCGGCGATGCCGTAGCGCGCGAGCACCTCGTTCGTGCCCTCCGTTGCCCAGAGCTCGAAGCCGAGCTGGTGCAGGCGCAGGGCGGGCAGCACGACCGCACGCTTGTCGCGATCAGCGACCGAGACGAACACCACGCCCTGCTTCGGCAGACCGCCGTACGCCGCGTCTTGGCTCTTGGCGAAGGCGCGCGGGAAGTCGCGATCGATGCCCATGACCTCGCCCGTCGACCGCATCTCGGGGCCGAGCACCGAGTCGACGATGACGCCCTCGCGCGTGCGGAAGCGCTTGAAGGGCAGCACGGCCTCCTTGACGGCGACCGGGGCATCAAGCGGCACGCTCGAGCCGTCTCCCGCCGGCAGCAGGCCGTCGGCGACGAGCGAGCGGATGCTGCGGCCCGTCATGACGAGCGACGCCGCCTTGGCGAGTGGGATGCCGAGCGCCTTCGAGACGAAGGGCACCGTGCGGGAGGCGCGCGGGTTGGCCTCGAGCACGTAGAGCACGCCCGCGCCGATCGCGAACTGCACATTGAGCAGGCCGCGTACCCCGATGCCCGCCGCGATGCCCCGCGTCGCCTCGCGCACGCGCTCGATCACCGAGGCGCCGAGCGTCACGGGCGGCAGCGTGCAGGCGGAGTCGCCCGAGTGCACACCGGCCTCCTCGATGTGCTCCATGATGCCGCCGATGTACAGCTCGTCGCCGTCGTAGAGGGCGTCGACGTCGATCTCGACGGCGTCGTCGAGGAACCGGTCGACGAGCAGGGGCAGCTCGGGGCCGATGATCGCCTGGTCTTTCACCCGCTCGAAGTAGTCGGCGAGGCTCGGGCTGTCGTACACGATCTCCATGCCCCGCCCGCCGAGCACGAAGCTCGGCCGTACGAGCACGGGGTACCCGATCTCCTCGGCGATCGCGACGGCGCTGTCGACGTCGGTCGCCGTACCGTTGCGCGGCGCCGTGAGGCCCGCGGCGTCGAGGATGCGCGAGAACGCGCCGCGCTCCTCCGCGAGGTCGATCGCGTCGGGGCTCGTGCCGAGAATCGGGATGCCCGCCCGCTCGAGCCCGTGCGCGAGGCCGAGCGCCGTCTGGCCGCCGAGCTGCACGACGACGCCGACGAGCTCGCCCGTCGCCGACTCGGCGTGGATGACCTCGAGCACGTCCTCCAGGGTCAGCGGCTCGAAGTACAACCGGTCGCTCGTGTCGTAGTCGGTCGAGACCGTCTCGGGGTTGCAGTTGATCATGATGGTCTCGAAGCCCGCGTCGCGCAGTGCGAAGCTCGCGTGCACGCACGAGTAGTCGAACTCGATGCCCTGGCCGATGCGGTTGGGGCCCGAGCCGAGGATGACGACCTTGCGGGCCGCACTCGCCGCAACCTCGGTCTCATCGTCGTAGCTCGAGTAGTGGTACGGCGTGAGCGCCGGGAACTCGCCCGCGCACGTGTCGACGGTCTTGAAGACCGGTCGCACGCCCGCCTCCCAGCGCGCCGCTCGCACCGCGGCTTCGTCGAGACCGCGCAGCTCGCCGAGCTGAGCGTCGCTGAAGCCGTGGTCCTTGGCATGCCGGATGACCTCGGCCGTCAGGGCCGGCGCGGCGGCGACCTCGTCGGCCACCTCGTTGATGAGCACCATCTGGTCGAGGAACCAGGGGTCGATGCCGGTCGCGGCGAAGAGCTCGTCGATCGTCGCGCCCGCGCGCATCGCCTGCTGAACCGTGACGATGCGGCCATCGGTGGGGAGGCGGGACGCCGCGATCAGGGCATCCTTGTCACCGGGCTCGCCCTGCCAGTGGAAGCTGCTGCCGCGCTTCTCGAGGCTGCGCAGCGCCTTCTGCAGCGCCGTGGAGTAGTTGCGGCCGATCGCCATCGCCTCGCCGACCGACTTCATGGTCGTCGTCAGCTCGACGTCGGCGCCCGGGAACTTCTCGAACGCGAACCGCGGAACCTTGACGACGACGTAGTCGAGCGTCGGCTCGAAGCTCGCGGGCGTCACCTTCGTGATGTCGTTGGGGATCTCGTCGAGCCGGTACCCGATCGCGAGCTTCGCGGCGATCTTGGCGATCGGGAAGCCCGTGGCCTTCGAGGCGAGCGCGCTCGAGCGCGAGACGCGCGGGTTCATCTCGATGACGATGACGCGGCCCGTGGCCGGGTCGACGGCGAACTGCACGTTGCAGCCGCCCGTGTCGACGCCGACGTCGCGGATGATGCGGATGCCGATGTCGCGCAGGTTCTGGTATTCGCGGTCGGTGAGGGTGAGCGCCGGGGCGACCGTGATCGAGTCGCCCGTGTGCACGCCGACGGGATCGACGTTCTCGATCGAGCACACGACGACCGTATTGTCGGCGTTGTCGCGCATGAGCTCGAGCTCGTACTCCTTCCAGCCCAGGATCGACTCCTCGAGGAGGACTTCGGTCGTCGGCGACTGGTGGAGGCCGTCGGTCACCATGCGGATGAGCTGCTCGCGGTCGTGCGCGAAGCCCGAGCCGAGGCCGCCCATCGTGAACGAGGGGCGGATGACGAGCGGGTAGCCGAGGTCGTCGGCGAAGGCGACGGCCTCGTCGACCGTGTGCGCGATGTGGCTCCGGGCCACGTCGGCGCCCGCGTCGAGCACGAGCTGCTTGAAGAGCTGGCGGTCCTCCGCCTTGTGGATCGCCTCGAACGACGCACCGATGAGCTCGACGTCGTATTTCGCGAGGATGCCCCGCTCGTGCAGCGCGATGGCCGCGTTGAGGGCCGTCTGGCCGCCGAGGGTCGGGAGCACCGCATCCGGCTTCTCTTTCGCGATGATCGCCTCGATGACCTCAGGGGTGATCGGCTCGATGTACGTCGCGTCGGCGAAGTCGGGGTCGGTCATGATCGTCGCCGGGTTCGAGTTGACGAGGATGACCCGGATGCCCTCCGCGCGCAGCACGCGGCACGCCTGGGTGCCCGAGTAGTCGAACTCGGCCGCCTGGCCGATGACGATCGGGCCCGAGCCGATCACCAGGACGGTGGTGATGTCGTCGCGCTTGGGCATCAGTTGCTGGCCTTCTGGGTCGAGGTGTGGGCCACGACAAGATCGTGGAACCGGTCGAACAGGTAGGTGGAATCGTGCGGGCCGGCCGCGGCCTCGGGGTGGTACTGCACCGAGAAGGCCGGGATGTCGAGCGCGCGGAGGCCCTCGACGACCTGGTCGTTGAGCCCGATGTGGCTCACCTCGACGCGGCCGAAGCCCGCGGGGCTGTCGACGACGCCCTCGAGCGGGGCATCCACTGCGAAGCCGTGATTGTGCGCCGTGATCTCGATGCGCCCGGTGGCCTTGTCGAGCACGGGCTGGTTGATGCCGCGGTGCCCGTACGGCAGCTTGTACGTGCCGAAGCCGAGGGCACGGCCGAGGAGCTGGTTGCCGAAGCAGATGCCGAAGAACGGCAGGCCCTCGCGCAGCACCCCCTGCAGCAACGCGACGTGCGCGGCGCTCGCCGCGGGGTCGCCGGGCCCGTTCGAGTAGAAGACCGCGACGGGCTCGATCGCGCGCAGCTCGTCGAGCGTGACCGACTGCGGCAGCACGTGCACCTTGAAGCCGCGCTGGGCGAGCTGACGCAGCGTCGACTCCTTGACGCCGAGGTCGAGCACGGCGAGGCGGCCGATCGAGGGGCCCTCGGCGGGGATGACGGTCGCGTGGTCGACCGAGACCTCGGCCGAGAGGTTGCGCCCCGTCATCTCGGCCGACGAGCGCACGATCGCGAGCTGCTCGTCATCGCTCAGTGCCGCATCGGCGCCCGAGAAGATGCCAGCGCGCATGGCCCCGCTCTCGCGGATGCGCCGCGTCAGCGCGCGGGTGTCGATGCCGCTGATGCCCACGACACCCTGGCCCTCGAGGTCATCATCGAGGCTGCGCGTCGCGCGGTGGTTCGAGACCCGGCGGGCGGGATCGCGCACCACGAAGCCCTCGACCCAGATGCGGCGCGACTCGGGGTCGTCGTCGTTCATGCCCGTGTTGCCGATGTGCGGTGCCGTCATGACGACGATCTGGCCCGCGTAGCTCGGGTCGGTCAGCGTCTCTTGGTAGCCGCTCATGCCCGTCGCGAAGACGGCCTCGCCGACGGTGCGGCCCTCGGCGCCGTAGCGTCGGCCCACGAAGCGGGTGCCGTCTTCGAGCACGAGCACGGCCGGGGATGTGGTCACGATGCGATTCCTTCTGCGGGGTCGGTGCCGGGCGCCGGAGTCAGCGCGTGCAGGGCGGCGACGAGCGCGGCTGCGTCGGCGGTCTCGGGGATGCGGAGGTAGCTGTCGACGGGCGTCGCGCCGAGCATCCACCCGATGAGCACGAGCCCATCGCGCTCGACGACGCGGTCGATCGCCCACGTCGCGCGGCCGGCGCCGCGCAGCGCCGGGGGCTCGATGAGGATGGGGTGCTGGCCGCGCACGGTCAGCACGAGTCCCTCGGGATGCACGCTCGCGGCCGCGCGCGCCCGGAAGCCGAGCCCGTGCACCGCGATGCGCTCGAGCGGCTCGTCGGCGACGGTCGTCGCGACGTACCAGCCATCGACGACGAGGGATGCGGCACCGAGCTGCTCGGGCGCGGGCACCGGCCGGGCGACGCCCGATTGCCACCGCCGCCGGCTCGCCCAGCCGTGCAGCATGAGCGCGAAGACGCCGAGGATGACGAGGGCGATGATGAGGGTGGGCAGCAGCCTATCCACGGGCGACCTCCTGGTGGGCGGCCGCGACGGCCTCGGGCTCGACGAGGGCGCCGTCGTCGACGGTGAGCACCCCGCGATGGATGGTGTGCACGACCCGGCCGGGCAGCGGCCGGCCGAGGTACGGGGTGTTGGTGCTGCGGCCGCGCAGGTCGGCCGTGCTCCACTCGCGCGCGTGCGCGGGATCGACGAGGGCGATGTTCGCGGGCGCGCCGATCGCGAGCGGCTCGTCGTAGCCCGCGAGTCGGCCGATGCGCGCCGGCGCGCTCGAGAGCACGCGCGCGACATCGCTCCAGTCGAGCATCCCCGTGTCGACAACGGCCTGCTGCACGACGCTCAGGGCTGATTCGAGGCCCACCATGCCGAAGGCCGCCTCGGCCCACGTGCACTCCTTGGCCTCGACGGGGTGCGGGGCGTGATCGGTCGCGACGATGTCGATCGTGCCGTCGGCGAGGGCGGCGCGCAGGGCCTGCACATCCTCGTCGCGACGCAGCGGCGGGTTGACCTTGAAGCGCGGGTCGTAGCCGCGCGCGAGCTCCTCCGTCAGCAGCAGGTGGTGGGGAGTGACCTCGGCCGACACGGCGATGCCGCGGGCCTTGGCCCAGCGCACGACGTCGACCGAACCGGCCGTCGACAGGTGGCACATGTGCAGGCGCGCGCCCACGTGCTCGGCGAGCAGCACGTCGCGCGCGATGATCGCCTCCTCTGCCACCCCGGGCCACCCGGCGAGCCCGAGCTCGCCGGAGAGCGCGCCCTCATTCATCTGCGCGCCGACCGTGAGGCGCGGTTCCTGCGCGTGCTGCGCGACGACGCCGTCGAAGGTCGCGACGTACTCGAGCGCGCGGCGCATGAGCAGCGGATCGTGCACGCAGTGCCCGTCGTCGCTGAAGACGCGCACGCGGGCCTCCGACCGCGCCATGGCGCCGATCTCGGCGAGCTGCTCGCCCGCGAGCCCGACCGTCACCGCCCCGATGGGCCGCACCTCGGCGTAGCCGTGGCGCTGCCCGAGCCGCTGCACCTGCTCGACGACGCCCGCCGTGTCGGCGACAGGCGACGTGTTGGCCATGGCGTGCACGGCCGTGAAGCCGCCGGCCGCGGCGGCGCGGGTACCGGTGAGCACGGTCTCGCTCGCCTCGCCCCCGGGCTCGCGCAGGTGCGTGTGGAGGTCGACGAGCCCCGGCAGCGCGACGAGACCGCGCGCGTCGATCACGTTCTCGTCGGTCTCGGGCGAGAGCGAACCACGAGCCACGATGAGGCCATCGCGGATGCGCAGGTCGTCGACGTGCGCGCCGAGGAGGGCCGCGCCGCGGATCAGGAAGCCGGTCATCCCTCGCCCCCCGTCGGCTCGGCGGTGGCGGTGGAGCCGGCGACGAGCAGGTAGAGCACGGCCATGCGGATCGACACCCCGTTCGTGACTTGAGCGAGCACCGTCGACCTCTCGGAGTCGGCGGCGGCGGACGAGATCTCCAGTCCGCGATTCATCGGGCCGGGGTGCATGATCATCGTATCGGGGCCGAGCAGGGCCAACCGCTCGGCCGTGAGGCCCCACACGCGCGCATATTCGCGCGCCGAGGGGAAGTACGCGTCGCGCATGCGCTCGCTCTGGATACGCAGCATCATGACGGCGTCGGGGGCCGCCGCGAGCGCGGCGTCGAGGTGCTCGTGCACCGTCGCACCCCAGTGCTCGACCCCGTGGGGCAGCAGGGTACGCGGCGCGACAAGGTGCACCTCGGCGCCGAGCGTCGTCAGCAGCCAGACGTTCGAGCGAGCGACGCGCGAGTGCAGGATGTCGCCGACGATCGCGACGCGCATCCCCGCCAGATCGCGACCCCGCGCCTCGACTCCGAAGCGACGCGCGCGGATCGTGTAGGCATCAAGGAGTGCCTGCGTGGGGTGCTCGTGCGTGCCGTCGCCTGCATTAATGATCGCCGCGTCGATCCAGCCGGCGTGCGCGAGCTGGTGTGCGGCCCCCGAGTCGTGATGCCGCACGACGATTGCGTCGGCACCCATCGCGGCAAGCGTCTGCGCGGTGTCTTTGAGGCTCTCGCCCTTCGAGAGGCTTGAGCCCTTCGCGCTGAAGGTGATGACGTCGGCGCTCAACCGCTTGGCGGCCGACTCGAACGAGAGGCGCGTGCGCGTGGAGTCTTCGAAGAAAAGGTTGACGACGGTCTTGCCTCGCAGCGGGGGCAGTTTGCGCACCTCGCGGTCGGCGGTCTGGGCCATGTCTTCTGCGACGTCGAGGATGCCGATGGCGGTCTCGCGATCGAGGTCGCGCGTGCTCAGCAGGTGCCTCATGGCTCGATCGTCACCTCGTCGGTGCCGTCGACCTCGACGAGGCGCACCGAGACGCGCTCGCTCGTCGCCGACGGCAGGTTCTTGCCGACGAAATCGGCGCGGATGGGCAGCTCGCGGTGCCCGCGATCGACGAGCACGGCGAGGCGCACGACGCGGGGCCGACCGTGATCGACGAGAGCGTCGAGCGCGGCCCGGATGGTGCGGCCCGAGTAGAGCACGTCGTCGACGAGCACGACGATCGCATCATCGATTCCCCCGGCGGGGATGCGCGTCGGCGAGGGCGTGCGCGTCGGGCTCTGCGCGAGATCGTCGCGGTAGAGGGTGATGTCGAGCGACCCGGCGCTCGAGACGGCCGGCTCAATTTCATCGACGATGCGCTGGATGCGGTCGGCGAGCGTGGCCCCGCGGGTCGGGATGCCGAGGAAGACGAGCCGGCCCTCGCCGCGCCGGCTTTCGAGAACCTCGTGGGCGATGCGCCGCAGAGCGCGCGTGATGTCAGCGTCGTGCAGCACGGTGCGTGCGACCACTCTGACCTCCTTCCCCGCCTCACAGGACGGTGCTTAAAGGACGTCGAACGCGCTCAGTCTAGCCGGATCAGCCCCAGCGCTTGAGCAGGGCGCGCTCGCCGAGTCCGACGAGCGCGTCGGTCGTCTTGCCGAGCACGCCGAGCAGGATGATCGCGAGGAACAAGCGGTCGATGCGCCCGTTGTTCTGCGAGTCGATGAGCAGGAACCCGAGGCCCATCGACGACCCGGCCAGTTCGGCCGCCACCAGGAACAACCACGACTGCGCGAGCGCGAGTCGCAGGCCGGAAACGACCGAGGGCACGACAGCCGGCAGCTGCACCGCGGTGAGCAGACGGAACCGCGTGAGGCCGAAGGCACGGCCCGCTTCGACGAGGTGGGGATCGACGTGGCGCAGGGCTCCGGCGACGGTCGTGAAGACCGGGAAGGCGGCCCCGATGGCAATGAGGGTGATCTTCGGCGGCTCGAAGATGCCCATGAGGATCACGAGCAGCGGCAGCCAGGCGAGCGACGGCACGGCGCGCAGGGCTCCGAGAATGGGGTTGAGTAGCTTCGACGCGAGCGGTGAGAGCCCCACGAGTGCGCCCAGGGCGAGTCCGATGGAGGAACCGATCGCGAACCCGATCAGCACGCGCTGCACCGAGATGAGCACGTAGGTCGCGAGCTGACCGGTCTGCGCGAGCTCGACGGCCGCGAGCACGACCTGCGGCGGCGAGGGCAGCAGGTAGTCGGGCACCGACGGCGACTCCGCGGCGATCCACCACGTCGTCAGGAGGAGCACCGGCACGACGAGCCCGAGCAGCACCGTGCCGAGCGTCGCCCGCGAGCGGGAGGTCTCGGAGATCGCGGTACCGGAGGCGGAGTAGCCGAAGCTGCTCACGAATTGGAAGAGCGACGCCGAACGGCGCCCCTCGGAGGAGGGGCGCCGAACGGGAACGCCGCCGCGTTCGTCGAAGCTCATGCTCAGGCGATCGCATCCGGGTCGGCGGCCACGGCGAAGGTGTCGTTGAACAGCGCCTCGAGCGCGTCGTCGATGAGCTGCTGGTTCGGCACGTCGCCGCTCTCGACGAAGATCGGGCCGATGATCGCGAGCACGTCGCGCTGCGTCTGACCGGGCACGTTGTCGATGTCGATAACCGTGCGCTCGATCGTCGCCTCGGCGATCGCGATGTCGATGCCCGCGACCTCGGCGAGGATCGCGGCCGTCTCCTCCGGGTTCTCGAGAGCCCACACGCGAGCCTTCTCGTAGGCGTTCACGACGAGTTGCGCGAGGTCGGGGTTCGACGTGATGAACTCCTCCGTCGCGTTGAGGAAGCCGTATGAGTTGAAGTCGACGTTGTCGTAGATGATCTCGGCGGCGCCGTTGTAGACCGACGTCGACAGCAGCGGGTCGAGACCCGACCAGGCGTCGACAGCACCGGTCTCGAGCGCAGTCTTGCCATCCGCGTGCTGCAGGTTCTGCAAGCTGATGTCGGCGAGACCGAGACCTTCCTCCGCGAGAGCCTGCAGCAGGAAGAAGTAGGGATCAGTGCCCTTCGTGGCGGCGACGGTGCGGCCTGCGAGGTCGGCGACCTCGGTGATGTCGCTTCCCGTCGGCACCGCGATCGCCGCCCAGTTCGGCTGCGTGAAGATGTTGATCACCTGGATGGGGCTGCCGTTCGAGCGCGCGAGGAGCGCGGCCGAGCCGGCGGTCGAACCCACGTCGATCGCGCCAGCCCGCAGCGCCTCGTTGGCCTTGTTCGAGCCGGCCGACTGCACCCACTCGACGGTCACGGCGTCGCCGAGCTCGGCCTCGAGCCATCCCTGATCCTTGATGATGAGACTCAGGGGGTTGTAGGTCGCGAAGTCGAGCGTGAGCGTCGTGTCGCTCCACTCGGCGCCCTCACTCGGCTCCGGCGCGGGAGCGCCCTCGCCGGCCACGCAGCCGGTCATGGCCATGGCAGCCACGGCGACGGTCGCGGTCAGCAGGGTCAGACGGGTGCGGGTGCTCATGATGGCCTTTCGGTTGCCGGTCGGTCGACCGGGATCGGGGTGCTGCTGGTGGTGGAGGGTGGTGCGGGTGGTGCGGTCAGTGCTGGTGATGCGGTCGGAGCGCCTAGGCGCCGTGGTGGCTCGGCACGCCCAGGGCGTCGAGCAGCTTCGCGCGCAGGCGCGTGAGCACGACCGAGGCGCGGTCGCGCGGTCGTGCTCCGGGCACGTCGAGGATCATGCTGATCGTCGCACCAGGTCGGTCGTGGCGCGTTCCGAGCAGCACGATGCGGTCGGCGAGGGCGAGCGCCTCGTCGACGTCGTGCGTGACGAGCACGATCGTGGCCGGTTCGGCGTGGTGGATGTCGACGAGCAGATCCTGCATCGTCAGCCGGGTGAGAGCATCCAGAGCCCCGAAGGGCTCGTCGAGCAGGAGCACGCCCGGGCCGCGGGCGAGCGCGCGGGCGAGCGACACGCGCTGGGCCATGCCTCCCGAGATCTCGCGCGGCTTGAGTCCGGCCGCGTGACTGAGCTGCACGAGCTCGAGCAGCTCGGCGACGCGCGCGGCGCCCTGGCGGCGGTCGATGCCGCGCGGCAGGCCGAGCTCGATGTTGCGCGCGACCGTGCGCCACGGCAGCAGCCGGGGCTCTTGGAAGGCGACCGCGGAGCGCTGATCGGCGGGCGCGACGGCGGTTCGGTCGATCGTGAGGGTGCCGGCGGTGGGCCGGTCGAGCCCGCTGATCTGCCGCAGCAGCGTCGACTTGCCGCAGCCCGAGGGGCCCAGCAGCGCGACGATCTCGCCCGGGGCGATCTCGAGCTGGATGTCGCGCAGCACGAGGCGCTCGTCTCCGCCGCGCGCGGCGGGGAACGTGCGTCCGACGCCGCGCAACGATACCGGCAAGGCCGGCGACGCGACGACAGCGGTGCTCGAGGTGGTCGACATGACGCCACCGTACGAGGCGCACTCCCGCGGCGGCAAACCGGTGCGACACGTGACGACACGCAGTGCAACAGAACGTCACACAGGCGTCATCGCCGGGGGTTCAGGCCCGCACGTCCTCCGCGATCGCGCCCAGCACGCCATTGACGAAAGGAGCGCTGTCGTCGGTCGAGAGCACGCTCGCGAGCTCCATCGCCTCGGCGATCGCGACGGCCGTGGGGATGTCGGGGTTGTCGCGAAGCTCCCACGTGGCCATGCGCAGGATGGCCCGGTCGACGACGGGCATGCGCGCGAGGGTCCAGCCGACGGCGTGCTGCTCGATGAGGGTGTCGATCTCGTGGCGGGCCTCGTCGACGCCGCGCACGATCTGCTCGGCGTAGGGCCAGCTCGAGGCGCGCTGCGGGGCCGCCGCGGCGCGGCGGGCCTCCTCACCGAGGACGTCGGCGATGGGGACCTGCCGCACATCGGCGATGTAGAGCATATCGAGAGCCCGCTTGCGGGCCTTGCTACGGGCGCTCACTACTCGCTGACGCGGCCCAGGTAGTCGCCCGTGCGCGTGTCGACCTTGACCTTCATACCGACTTCGAGGAAGAGCGGAACCTGGATCTCGTAGCCGGTCTCGACGGTCGCGGGCTTCGTGCCGCCCGTCGAGCGGTCGCCCTGCAGGCCCGGCTCGGTATACGTGACCTCGAGCACGACCGAGGCCGGAAGGTCGAGGTACAGCGGGGCGCCCTCGTTCATGGCGATCGTGACGATCTGGTTCTCGAGCATGAAATTCGCGGCATCACCGACGACCGAGGCCGGAACGGTGACCTGCTCGTAGTCGCTCGTGTCCATGAACACGTAGTCGGCACCGTCCTGGTACAGGTACTGGTAGTCGCGGCGGTCGACGATCGCGAAGTCGACCTTGGTGCCAGCGTTGAAGGTCTTGTCGACGACCTTGCCGCTCATGACGTTGCGCATCTTGGTGCGCACGAACGCGCCACCCTTGCCCGGCTTGACGTGCTGGAATTCGATGACGTTCCAGAGCTGCCCGTCGAGGTTGAGCACGCTGCCGTTCTTGATGTCGTTCGTGGTCGCCATGGTCTGAGAATTCCGATCTGGTGAGAAGCAGTGAGGTCGCGCCGCGCGAGCGCACCGCCGCGAAAGTCTAGTCGACGGGCACGCGCCGTCTCCGCCTAGTGATCGCGCAGCTGGGCGAGCGCGAGCCGGTACGACCCGAAGCCGAAGCCGGCGATGACGCCCGTCGCGACGCCCGAGATGACGCTCGTGTGCCGGAACTCCTCGCGCGCGTGCGGGTTCGACAGGTGAACCTCGATGACCGGGATGCCCGCCTCGGTCACGAGGGCGACCGCGTCGCGCAGGGCGTAGCTGTAGTGCGTGAAGGCCGCGGGGTTCAGGATGACCGGCATGCGGGCATCCACCGCCTCGTGGAGCCAGCCGATCAGCTCGGCCTCGTCGTTCGACTGCCGCAGGTCGATCTCGACACCGTCGGCCGCCGCACCGAGCTCGTCGCGCAGCTCGGCGAGCGTCGCCGTGCCGTAGATCTCGGGCTCGCGCGTGCCAAGGCGATTGAGGTTGGGCCCGTTGAGCACGAGCACACGGGTGACGGCGGTCATGGCGCCACCCTATCGGCGCGGGTGGTCACTCCCCCACCTCCTGGTAGGCGGCGAAGAGCATCGACTCGTCGGCGCCGTTGAGCACGCGCGGCCGCGCGACGTCGTCGAGAACGATGAAACGCAGCATGCCCGCACGGGCTTTCTTGTCGCGCTGCATCGTGGCGAGCAGGGTCTTCCAACGCCCGAGGGGGTAGCCCGTGGGCAGGGTCAGCGAGGCGAGGATGCGCCGCGTGCGGTCGACCTGCTCGGCCGGCAGCGAGCCCGCGAGGTGCGAGAGCTCGGCGGCGAAGACCATGCCGATCGCGATCGCCGCGCCGTGCCGCCAGCGGTAGCGCTCGGCGTGCTCGATCGCGTGCCCGAGCGTGTGCCCGTAGTTCAGGATCTCGCGCCGGCCCTGCTCGGTGAAGTCGTCGCTCACGACGGCCGCCTTGACCCGGATGCTGCGCTCGATGAGTTCGCGGAACACCGGGCTCTCACGATCGGTCGCGACGCTCACATCGGCCTCGAGCAGCTCGAGGATGACGGGGTCGGCGATGAAGCCGCACTTCACGATCTCGGCGAATCCGGCGAGGATCTCGTTCTGCGGCAGGTCGGCGAGCAGATCGAGATCGACGAGCACGGCCGCGGGCGCCCAGAACGCGCCGACGAGGTTCTTGCCCTCCGCCGTGTTGATGCCGGTCTTTCCGCCGACCGCGGCGTCGACCATGCCGAGCACCGTCGTGGGCACCTGCACGACCGCGACGCCGCGCAGCCAGGTGGCGGCGACGAAGCCGGCGAGATCGGTGGTGGCTCCCCCGCCCAGGCCCACCACGGCATCCGTTCGCGTGAAATCGGTCTGACCCATGATCTGCCAGCAGAATGCGGCGACTTCGATGCGCTTGGCGCCCTCGGCATCGGGAACCTCGGCGAGGAGCACCTCAACCCGTCCGGCGAGCTGCTCGCGCAGCGCCTCGGCCTGCGCCGCGAGCGGCGGAGCATGGATGACGAGCACTTTGGTCGCCGCTGGCGGCAGCACCGTGGCGAGGTCGGCGAGCAGCCCTCGGCCGACGCGCACCTCATAGGAAGTGTCGCCCGTGACGGGGATGACGGTGATATCGGTCATGATCCTCCAGCCGCAGCGGCGCGCTGTTGCGCCCACTCGGCAATCTCCTCGGCGATGTGGTCGATGGGGCGCGACGAGGTATCCCACGTCGCGGCGGCGAGGGCCGTGTACGTCGGCAGGCGGCTCGCGACGAGGTCGACCCAGGCGCCGATGCCGTCGCGCACGAGGGGGCGGGTCTCGGGGTCGAGGCGTTCGGCAGCCGCCTCGGGCGTGATCGTAAGCAGCACGACGGGCAGTCCTTCGAGGGCCGCGGCGATGCTCGGCGTCATGACGGCGCCGCCGCCGAGCGAGACGACAGCGCCGGGCCGCCGGAGGGCATCCGCGACCGCGTCGGCCTCGAGCGCGCGGAAGGCGGCCTCGCCCCGCGTCGCGAAGATCTCGGGGATCGGGCCATGCTCGGCGGCGATCTGCCGATCGGTGTCGATGACCGTCGCATCGAGGATGCGCCCGAGCCGCTTGCCGACGCGCGACTTGCCGGCGGCGGGCGGGCCGATGAGCACGACGAGCGGGCCCGCGCCGCGCCCGGGCCCGGCGGCGTCAGCCACGGCCGTCGGAGACCGCCGTCGTGAGGGTCGCGGGCATCGCCGCGAGGTAGCCCTCGAGGTTGCGGCGCGTCTCGGCGATCGAGTCGCCCCCGAACTTCTCGAGCACGGCCTCGGCGAGCACGAGCGCGACCATGGCCTCGGCGACGACGCCCGCCGCCGGAACGGCGCACACGTCGGAGCGCTGGTGGTGCGCGGCGGCCGCCTCGCCCGTCGACGTGTCGACGGTGCGCAGGGCGTGCGGCACGGTCGCGATGGGCTTCATGCCCGCGCGCACGCGCAGCACCGTGCCCGTGCTCATGCCGCCCTCGGTGCCGCCCGCGCGATCGCTCAGGCGCTCGATGAGGCCGTCGTCGACGACGAGCTCGTCGTGCGCGGCCGAGCCGCGGCGGCGCGTGGTCTCGAAGCCGTCGCCGACCTCGACGCCCTTGATGGCCTGGATGCCCATGAGCGCCGCGGCGAGCTTGGCGTCGAGACGGCGGTCCCAGTGCACGTACGAGCCGAGTCCGGGCGGCACTCCGTAGGCGAGCACCTCGACGACGCCGCCGAGCGTGTCGCCCTCCTTATGGGCGGCGTCGACCTCGGCCACCATCGCCGCACTCGTCTCGGGGTGCAGGCACCGCAACGGGTCGGCGTCGAGCCGGTCGACGTCGTCGGGCAGCGGCAGGGGCGCGTCGACGGGCACGCGCACGGGACCGATCGCGAGCGTGTGGGCCACGAGCCGGATGCCGAGCTCAGTCAAGAACGAGCGGGCAACCGCGCCGAGGGCCACGCGCGCCGCGGTCTCACGGGCGCTGGCACGCTCGAGCACGGGCCGCGACTCGTCGAAGCCGTACTTCTGCATGCCGACCAGGTCGGCGTGGCCCGGGCGCGGCCGCGTCAGCGGGGTGCCGCGCGCGCCCGTGAGCTCGACCGGGTCGACAGGGTCGGCGCTCATGATGGTGGTCCACTTCGGCCACTCGGTGTTGCCGATGCGCAGCGCGATGGGGCTGCCCATGCTCAGGCCGTGGCGCACACCGCCCGAAATCGTCAGTTCGTCCTGCTCGAACTTCATGCGGGCACCGCGACCGTAGCCGAGCGTGCGGCGCTGCATGTCGGCCTGAATGGCTCCCCGCAGCACGGGCACGCCCGCGGGCATCCCCTCGAGCACGGCGATCAATTCAGGGCCGTGGGATTCCCCGGCGGTCAACCAGCGCAGCATGCCCCCATCCTCCCATGGGCACGACCCGCAGGATGCCGGGAGCGTGCTCAGAGAGCGTCGAGCGCCGCGCGCATCGCGGCCTCGACCCCGGCCTCATCGGCGAGCGGCGAATCAGTCTGGCCTGAGACGAAGAAGCGCACTTGGCGCACCGCCTGGTGCAGCAGCATGTCGCGCCCCGAGGCCACGCGCCCGCCGACCTCGAGCCACTGGGCGGCGAGCGGCCCCGGCCACGGGTGGTAGGTCACGTCGAGGGCGACGGCCGTCGTGCGGGCGTCGAAGGGCAGCTCCGTGCGGAGGGCCACGCCGTTGGGGAGCGTCCAAGCGACCACATCGGCACCCTCGACGACGTGCTCGAGGTCGCCGAGCCGCACGACGTCGAGCTCCAGCCCGAGGTCGTCGGCGAGCCCGGCGAGTGATCCCGTGCGTACGGGCTCGCGCACCGCGACCGTCGCGCTGCGCAGGCCCAGAGCATCGAGGGCCACGAGCACCGACCGCGCGGTCGCCCCGGCCCCCGCGATGACGGCGTGACGCGGGCTGTCGAGCCCGGCATCTCGCAGTGATCTCTCGATGCCCGCGACATCGGTGTTGCGCGCGATGCGCCGCCCGCCGTCGGCGAGCAGCAGCGTGTTCGCAGCGCCGGTCAGCGACACTGCGTCATCCCACTCGTCGGCGAGCCGGTACAGCTCCTCCTTGAGCGGCATCGTCGCCGACAGCCCCCGCCACGAGCGGTCGAGGCCCTCGAGAAACGCCTGCAGCTCGTGCTCGCGCACCTCGTGCCGGTCGTACTGCCAGTCGAGCTCGAGACGCCGATAGGCGGCGGCGTGCAGCGCGGGCGAGAGCGAGTGCGCCACCGGGTGGCCCAGCACCGCGAGGTGCCTACTCACAGTACGCAGCGTTCTCCTCGCTTGCGCGGCACCACTGACGCAGCATCGCGACGGCCGCCTCGTGCTGGTCGACCGTCTCGGAGAACACCGTCTCGCCGGTCTGGAGGTTGATGGGAACAAAGAAGAACCACGGTCCCTCAGTCGGCGAGATGGCCGCGTCGATCGCGACCTCGCCGGGCAGGCCGATCGGCCCGATCGGCAGTCCGTCGTTCGCATAGGTGTTGTACGGGTTCGAGGCGTCCGCGCGCTCCGCATCCGTCGTCCACACCGTCGAGAAGTTGCCCGTGCCGTAGGCAACGGTCGCATCCGACTCGAGTCGCCAGCCGCCCTCAAGTCGGTTGTAGAAGACCTGCGCGATCTTGCCGAAGTCGTCGGTGTTCGGGCCCGCCTCCCGCTGCACGAGGCCAGCCATGGTGAGGATGCGGTGCCGGTCCTCCGGCGCGACGCCGCGCGCGTCGAGACGCGCGAACATCTCGTCGACGAGCACCTGGATGACCTGCGCCGCGGTGAGCCCCGGCTCGAACTCGTACGTCGCCGGGAAGAGGTAGCCCTCGAGGCTCGGTGCTTCGGCGGATATGCCGTACACGGTCGGGTCGACGGCCGCGGCCTCGAACTCCTCAACAGGAATGTCGGTGCCGAGCGCAAGCAGCCCGAGAGCGTCAAGGATCGTCGTGCCCTCGGGAATGGTGACGCTCGCGGTGACCCGGTTAGCCGGGTCGCGGAGCACGTCGAGCGCGGATCGCGCCGACATCTGCTCCTGCAGCAGGTAGGTGCCCGGGAAGAGCACGATCGATTCGTCGGCGAGCAACAGGTCGTAGAACGCCGTGAAGCTCATCGTCACGCCGGCCCGCTGCAGCGTGCGCGCGACGTCTTCACCGATATCGCCGGGGCGCACCACGATCGTCACCTCGGTGCCGTTGCCGTCGCCCTCGTAGTCGTTCGGCAGCTCCCAACCCAGCAGCTCGCGCACCTGCGACTCGTAGTTGGCCCACACGTAGGCCGCGGCGCCGCCCGCGAGGCCGAGCAGCAGCGCGAGCACCCCGAGCAGCACCCACGGCCACTGGCGGCGGGTCGCCCTCGACGCGGAACGACCCGCTGCCCGACCGCGACGACCGTCGGCCGCACGCGCGTCGCGACGGCTCTGCGGCGCGGTCGTCGTCGCGGTCTCGCCGCGGGCGGCGAAGTCGGGCCCCGGCTGGCTGCGGAAGATGTCGTCCCAGGGATCGGATTCGGTCACGCGGTCGGTCGTCCTTCGTGCGGCTCGACGAGCGCGCCGGGCGGGTTCCCGGTCGAGCGCTCGAGGTCGAGGGCGTGCTGGAGCAGGATAACAGCGGCAACCTGGTCGACCACGGAGCGCGAGTTCTTCGCCGTGCGGCCGGCCTCGCGCAGCCCGCGCGCCGCGCTCACCGTCGTGAGCCGCTCATCGACGAGCCGCACCGGTACGGCCAGCACGGCTGCGAGCTGCTCGGCGATGTCGCGCGAGTCGGCCGTCGAGGCCGTCTCGGCCCCGCTGAGCGAGAGCGGCAGGCCGACGATCACCTCGATCGCCTCGAGCTCGTCGACGATGCTCCGGATGCCCTCCACGGGCCCCTCGCGCCGCGCGAGCGTGGCCACCGGGGTCGCGAGCATGCCGTGCGGATCGCACCGCGCGACGCCGACCCGGGCACGGCCCACGTCGACGCCGAGCCGCACGCCGGGGCGCACGATCAGTGCCGCAGCTCCGCGAGCACGGCCTCGATCGCCGCGGGGATCGCCGACGGGTCGGCGCCCCCGCCCTGGGCGAGATCGTCCTTGCCGCCACCGCCGCCGCCGAGCACACCCGAGGCGGTGCGCGCGAGCGCGCCGGCCTTCGCGCCCGCGTCGCGCGCGGCCGGGGTCGTCGCGACGATGACCGTGGCCTTGCCCGCGACCTCGGCGGCGAGCACGACGACGGTCGGGCCGTCGTTCAGGCGGCCGCGCACGCTCGTGGCGAGCATCCGTACGTCGTCGGCCGACCCCAGCGCACCCAGGTTCTCGGCCACGACGGTGTAGCCGCCGAGCGTCGTCGCCGCCGCGACGAGCGTGGGGATGCGCTCGTTCAGACGCGCCGACTCGTACTGCGCGATCGTCTTCTCGGCCGCCTTGAGCTGCGCGCTGAGGTCGGCGATGCGGTCAGCGAGCTGGTCGCGCGGCGTCTTGAGGCTGCTCGTGAGCTGCTGCACAAGCGCGCGCTCGGCGGCGAACTCGCGGAATGCCTCGAGACCCACGAGCGCCTCGACGCGGCGGTTGGTCGAGCCCACCGACGACTCGCTCACCAGGCTGATCATGCCGATCTCGGCCGAGGCGCCGACGTGCGTACCCGCGCACAGCTCGCGCGACCACGGGCCGCCGATGTCGACGACGCGCACGGTCTCGCCGTACTTCTCGCCGAACAGCGCCATCGCGCCGAGCGACTTGGCCTCGTCGAGGGCCATGACGCGCGTCTGCACGGGCAGGTTGTCGCGCACGGCGATGTTGCTGATCTCCTCGATCTCGCTGCGCGTCGCCGGGCTGAGCGCCTGGTTCCAGCTGAAGTCGAGCCGCATGTAGCCGGCCTTGTTGTACGAGCCCGACTGGTGGGCGTCGCCCCCGAGGGTCTGCCGCAGCGCCGCGTGGATGACGTGGGTCGCGGAGTGCGCCTGCGTCGCGGAGCGGCGGTACACCGGATCGACCTGGGTGCGCGCGGCGTCTCCGACGTGCACCTCGCCCGAGCGCACCTGCACGGTGTGGCTGATGAGGCCCGTGACGGGCTTCTGCACGTCGAGCACCTCGAGGTCGAAGCCGTTGCCGACGATCGCGCCCTCGTCGCTGTCCTGCCCGCCCGACTCGGCGTACAGCGTCGTCTCGGCGAGGATCACTTCGGCGATGTCGCCGGCCTGCGCGACGGGCACGCTCTGGCCGCCGACGAGGATGCCGAGGATGGTCGTCTCGGTCTCGAGCTCGTCATACCCGAGGAACGCCGTCTCGCCCGCGGCGCGGAACTCGCCGTAGACGCTGAGGTCGGCGAGGGCGCCCTTCTTCGACTTCGCGTCGAGCTTCGCGCGCGTGCGCTGCTCGGCCATGAGCCGATCGAACTCGGCGCGGTCGACCGTGAGGCCGTTCTCCTCCGCCATTTCGAGCGTGAGGTCGAGCGGGAACCCGAAGGTGTCGTGCAACTGGAAGACCGTGTCGCCGGGCAGCGTGCGAGCCCCCGCCGCGGTCGTCTCGGCGACCGCGAGGTCGAGAATTGTCGTGCCGGCGACGAGCGTGCGCAAGAACGCCTCTTCCTCGCCGAGCGCGAGGCGCGACACGCGGTCGTAGTGCTCGTCGATCTCGGGGTACGCGGCGCTCATCGCGATGCGCGAGGCGGCGAAGAGCGTCTCGAAGCTGGGAGCATCGACCCCGAGCAGCCGCATGGCCCGGATGCTGCGCCGCAGCAGGCGGCGCAGGATGTAGCCCCGGCCCTCGTTGCCGGGGGCGACGCCATCGGTCATGAGCATGAGGCTCGAGCGCACGTGGTCGGCGATGACGCGCATCCGTACGTCATCGTCGTGGTCGGCGCCGTAGCGACGGCCCGACATCGCGGCCGCGGCGTCGAGCACCGGGCGCACCTGGTCGATCTCGTACATGTTCTCGACGCCCTGGGTCAGGAACGCGACGCGCTCCATGCCCATGCCCGTGTCGATGTTCTTGTTCGGCAGCTCGCCGAGGATTTCGAAGTCGTTCTTGCCCGTGCCCTCACCGCGGAGGTACTGCATGAAGACGAGGTTCCAGATCTCGACGTAGCGGTCGTCGTCGGTCGCCGGGCCGCCGTCGACGCCGTAGGCGGGGCCGCGGTCGAAAAAGATCTCGGAGCACGGCCCGGCGGGGCCGGGCTGGCCGGTCGACCAGTAGTTGGTGTCCATGTCGAGTCGCTGGATGCGATCGTCGGGCAGGCCTGCGATTTTTTTCCAGAGGGCGATCGCCTCGTCGTCGTCCTTATAGACGGTGACCCAGAGGTCCTTCTCCTGGAAGCCTAGGCCGCCGTCGCTCTGCGCGGTGGTGAGGAGCTCCCAGGCGTAGCCGATCGCGCCCTCCTTGAAGTAGTCGCCGAACGAGAAGTTGCCGTTCATCTGGAAGAACGTGCCGTGGCGTGGCGTCTTCCCGACCTCGTCGATGTCGTTCGTGCGGATGCACTTCTGCACGCTCGTCGCGCGCGGGTAGGGCGCGGGGATGACGCCCGTGAGGTACGGCACGAAAGGCACCATGCCGGCCACGGTGAACAGCAGCGTGGGGTCGTCGCTGACGAGGGAGGCGGAGGGCACGACCGTGTGACCGCGGGTTCCGAAGAACTCGAGCCACCGGCGCTGGATGTCGGCGGTCTGCATGAGGGGCTGTGGCGTCCTGGATCGAGGGCGAGAGTGGCGGGGCGCGACGCCCCGCCGACTACTTGAGGCGGTTCGTGAGGTCGGCGATCGTGTCTTCGGCCTCCGCGACGGCGGCGCGCAGCTCGGCCTCGCGCTGCTTGTAGCCGTCGACGACGGCAGAGCCGAACTCGCGGGCCTTCGAGTCGACGTCGTCGAAGAACTGCTTGCCCTGCGGGGTCTTCGAGACCTGGTGGGCGGCGACGAAGCCGAGCGCGATGCCGACGATGAGCCAAGCGGCATTCTTCATGGGTGCTCCCTCGTGAGAAGTCGAGTGTGGTGGGCCTTCAGCCTAGCGGCCGAACGCGAACGGGGGCCCGGCGCGATGCCGGACCCCCGTTCCTCGGAGCGTGAAGCTGAGTGCTAGCGAGCCGCGTAGTACTCGACGACGAGCTGAACTTCGCAGGTCACGGGAACCTCGGCGCGCTTCGGGCGGCGCACGAGGCGCGACTGGAGCTTGTCGAGTTCGACCTCGAGGTAGGCCGGAACCTTCGGCAAAACGTCGACGTGACCACCGGCGGCCGCGACCTGGAACGGCTCGATGCCCTCGGAGCGCGGCTTGACGTGGATCAGCTGACCCGGCTTGACGCGGAACGAAGGGCGGTCGACGAGCTGGCCGTCAACCATGATGTGGCGGTGCACGACCATCTGGCGCGCCTGCGCCGTAGTGCGGGCGAAGCCCGAGCGCAGCACGAGCGCGTCGAGGCGCATCTCGAGCAGCTCGACGAGGTTCTCACCCGTCAGACCGGCCGAGCGGCGGGCCTCGTTGAACGCGATCTTGAGCTGGGCCTCGCGGATGCCGTACTGGGCGCGCAAGCGCTGCTTCTCGCGCAGACGAACGGCGTAGTCGCTGTCGGCCTTGCGCTTGGTGCGGCCGTGCTCACCGGGAGCGTAGGGGCGCTTCTCGAGGTACTTGGCAGCCTTCGGGGTGAGGGCGATGCCAAGCGCGCGGGAGAGACGGGTCTTGCTGCGAGTGCGTGACTTGGTAGACACGGTTTCCTTCCATGGGCGTGGCCGAGAATTTCAGCGGCTCACGGGCGTACACCGCTCCGTCCAGTCCGAACGCACGCCGAGGCGATCCGGTGGAGGCTACGAGGGAGGGTGTGCCCATATCTGACGGGCCGAGCAAGCCTACCAGAGCCCGGGGTGGCCGTCAGTCGGCCGCAGCCTCGCCGCGCGTGATGGCGCGGAGCTTCGCAAGCCGGGCGGCGATCTCGCGCTCGAGGCCGCGCTCGGTCGGTCGGTAGTACTCGGTGCCGACGAGCTCGTCGGGCAGATGCTGCTGCTGCGCGACCCCGACGGGCTCGTCGTGCGGGTAGACGTAGCCCGTGCCGTGCCCGAGGCGCTTCGCGCCCGGGTAGTGGGCATCGCGTAGTGGCTTCGGCACCCGGCCGATACGCCCCGCACGCACATCGGCGATCGCCGCGTCGATGCCGACGTAGGCCGCGTTCGACTTGGGCGCGGTCGCGAGGTAGGCGACGGCCTCCGCGAGCGGGATGCGGCCCTCGGGCATGCCGATGAGCTGCACCGCCTGCGCGGCGGCGACGGCGATCGGCAGCGCCTGCGGATCAGCCGTCCCGATGTCTTCCGCGGCCGAGATGATCACTCGCCGCGCGATGAACCGCACGTCCTCCCCCGCCTCGATCATGCGCGCGAGGTAGTGCAGCGCCGCGTCGGGGTCGCTGCCGCGGATCGACTTGATGAAGGCGCTGATGACGTCGTAGTGCTCGTCGCCCTGCTTGTCGTAGCGCAGCAGGGCGCGATCGACGGCCGCCGCCACGATCTCGGCCGTGATGACCGGATGCCCCTCGCGGGTCTCCCCGCCCGCCGCAGCCGACTGCGCCCCGGCCTCGAGCGCCGTCAGCGCGCGTCGCGCGTCGCCCGAGGCGAGCCGCACGATCGCCTCGCGCGCCGCGGGCTCGAGCTCGACGCGGCCGGCGAGCCCGCGGGGGTCGGCGACGGCGCGATCGACGAGCAGCCCGAGGTCGTCGTCGCTGAGCGTCTCGAGGGTGAGGAGCAGGCTGCGGCTGAGCAACGGCGCGATGACCGAGAAGGAGGGGTTCTCGGTCGTCGCGGCGATGAGGATGACCCAGCCGTTCTCGACGCCCGGCAGCAGGGCGTCTTGCTGCGCCTTCGTGAAGCGGTGGATCTCGTCGAGGAAGAGGACGGTCGAGGTGCCGTACAGGTCGCGGTCGGCGAGAGCGCGCTCCATGACCTCGCGCACGTCTTTCACCCCGGCGGTCACGGCCGAGAGCTCGACGAATCGGCGGCCGCTCGACCGGGCGATCGCCTGAGCGAGGGTCGTCTTGCCCGTTCCCGGAGGGCCCCACAGGATGACCGAGACGGCGCTCGGGGCGCGGCCGGGATCGTCGCTCGCGAGGCTCACGAGGGGCGATCCGGGGCGCAGCAGGTGCCGCTGACCGGCGACCTCGTCGAGGCGCGTCGGCCGCATGCGCACGGCGAGGGGAACCGCGGCGCTGCCGAGGCCCGGCTGAGCATCCATGCCCCCAGGCTAATGGCCCGCCCCGACCCGCCGCGGGCGCGAGCACTGCCCCCGGGCGCTCGACTAGAGTTCACTGCGGCGCGGGCCGAACGAACGGCCTCCGGCGCCGGATGGAGGAGCAGTGGCAGCCGCATCGGCCAGCAACCGGGAGACGCAGGATCGCCTGCGCCGCTACCAGGCACGGCAGACCGTGCACGAGTCGAAGATCGCGCGCCGCAAACGCGACAACCTCGTGGCGGTGCTCGCGATCGTCATCGTCGGCGCCCTCGCGGCGACGGCGCAGATCGTGTACTTCACCGCCGGCCCCGGTACCCCCGAGCCGGTCGCGAGCGCGAGCCCCGAGCCGTCGGAGCCGGCCGTCGCCGCGCCCGACGCCGCGCTCAGCGAGTTCCGCACCTGGACGGGCGCCATGACGATCAACGACGGCCTCGAGCTGCAGTACGAGCTCGACGGCCTCGCCGCCCCCCAGGCGGTCGCCTCGTTCGTGAGCCTGGTGCAGAGCGGCTTCTACGACGGCCTCAGCTGCCACCGTCTGACGACCGAGGGCATCTTCGTGCTGCAGTGCGGAGACCCGAACGGCGACGGCTCGGGCGGCCCCGACTACCGGTTCGGACCGATCGAGAACCCCCCGCTCGACGATGTCTACGCGACGGGCGTCATCGCCATGGCCCGTCAGGGCGGCGACGGGGCGAGCATGGGCAGCCAGTTCTTCATCGTCTACGACGAGTCGACCATCCCGGCCGATGCCGCGGGCGGCTACACCGTCATGGGGCGCATCACGAGCGGGCTGGATGCTCTGCTCGCCGACGTCGTCGCCGCGGGCGTCGAGGGCGGCGGCGGAGACGGCCCGCCCGCCGTGCCGACCGTGATCTCGGGCATCACGATCCAATAGCGATCGGCCAGCGCGGGCGGGTGAACCCGGCTCGCGCCGCCGGGCGTGCCATATGCTGAAAAACCGTGCGGCGACTATCGTGCGTTCGCACTCGATGAGGATGAAGCAGACGTGTCAGCCAACGAGAACTCCCCCTGGGGTCGGGTCGATGAGACCGGCACCGTGTACGTCACCGACGGTGGTGCCGAGCGCGCGGTCGGCCAGTACCCCGACGGCACTCCCGATGAGGCGCTCGCCTACTTCACGCGCAAGTACACCGAGCTCGAGGGCCAGGTGCGCCTGCTCGAGCAGCGGGCGAAGGCCGGCGCCCCCGCCGCCGACGTCGCGAAGACCGTCGCGACGCTGACAGTCGCGCTCGAGGCCCCCGCCGCGGTCGGCGACATCGAGGCGCTGCGTATACGCGTCGGCGCGCTCACTGCGACCGTCGAGAAGCTCACCGAAGCGCAGAAGGCCGAGGCCGCCGCCGCGACCGAGGCCGCGGTCGCCGAGCGCACCGCGATCGTCGAGGCCGCCGAGGCCCTCGCCGCGAAAGACCCACAGTCGGTGCAGTGGAAGCAATTGTCGAGCGAGCTCGACGCGCTCTTCACCCGCTGGAAGGACCACCAGACCAGCGGCCCCCGCCTGCCGAAGAAGCAGGGCGACGACCTCTGGAAGCGCTTCCGCGCCGCCCGCACGACGGTCGAGATGCACCGCCGCGCGTTCTTCGCGGGCCTCGACTCCGAGCACAAGGAGGTGCGCGCCCGCAAGCAGGCGCTCATCGACCAGGCTGTCGGGCTCGCCGCCCAGGGCACTGCCGCGATTCCCACCTATCGCCGCCTTCTTGACGAGTGGAAGCTCGCCGGTCGTGCGGGCAAGAAGGTCGACGACGCCCTGTGGTCTCAGTTCAAGGCCGCGGGCGATGCGCTCTACGCCGCGAAGGCCGAGGTCGACGCCCGCGAGAACGAGGAGTTCGCCGGCAACCTGGCGGTCAAGCTCGCCCTGCTCGAGGAGGCTGCTCCGCTGCTGACGGCGACCGATCGGGTGCAGGCGCGCGCGACGCTGTCGAACATCCAGCGCAAGTGGGATGCCGCGGGGAAGGTGCCGCGCGACCAGGTCAAGGCGGTCGAAGACCGCATGCGCCAGATCGAGCTCGCCGTGAAGAAGCTCGAAGAGGAGCACTGGAACCGCTCCGACCCCGAGAAGAAGGCCCGCTCCGAGGGCCTCGCGGCCCAACTCGAGCAGGCCATCGCGGGCCTCGAGGCCGACCTCGCGGCCGCGACGGCGGCGAAGGATACCAAGCGCATCGCCGAGGTCACCGAGGCGCTCGAGGCGCGGCGCGCCTGGCTCGGCGCCGTCGAGCGCTAGCGCACCGCACCGGCTGCCCGATGCCGTGATCGATGATATCGCGACCGGGTATCGGCGCTGGGCGGACGTCGAGACGGTCGGCAGCTCGCCGATCCTGGAAGGCTGGGCGCGAGGTGTCGCCGACAGCCCCGAGTTGCTCGCCCGGATCGCCGCTCTTCCGCCGATCAAGCGCCAGCCGAATCTGATCTTCGGCGTCGCGCGCTGGCTCGGCACCGAGCCGGGGTCGTTTGCCGACTTCGCCCCGTGGGTGCTCCCCCGCTGGACGGATCTGGTGTCGGTCGTCATGGCGCGGTCGACGCAGACCAACGAGGCGGCGCGCTGCGCGGTGCTCCTGCCTGCGCTCGGAATGTCCGACGGGCCCGTCGCCCTGATCGAGCTCGATCCGGCGGACGGTGTGAGCGAGGTGGTGATCTCGTGCGAGATGGACGCCGCGGCGGCACCCTCGCGATGCGGCCAGCCTCGTCGCACTCGATCCGCCGGAGATCGTGGCTGGCGACCTCGTCGACGACCTGCCTGCCCTGGTCGCCCGTGCGCCGGCCGACGCTCGCGTCGTGGTCATGCACACGGCGGTGCTCATGTATCCGGAGCCCGCGCGCCGGCAGCAGTTCGTCGACCTCATGCGCTCGATGCTCGACGTCACCTGGATATCGAACGAGGGCGAGAACGTTCTGCCGGACGTGGCGGCGCAGGTCGATGTGCCCGTCGATGGGCGGTTCATCGTCGCGGTCGACGGTCGACCGATCGGACTCGCCGGGCCGCACGGGCAGAGCTACACCTCGCTCGTCTGAGGCGGTCGAACCGTTCTCATCGCACCCAGCGGCCACCGTTCTCCACAGCGCACGAGCATCCGGCGTCGCGATCGCTCTCACCCGGGCACACTGCGCCCCATGACACGCTCGGCAGCCCTCCTGCTTCCCGACCGGCTCATCTCGGCGACCGAGCTGCGCTCGGCTGCCCTCGACGGCGAAGTGGTGCCGGTGGGCGAGGGTTTCCTCCCCATCGACACCCCCGTCTCGGCCCTGGCCCGCGCCGCGTCGCTCGCTCCCCTGCTCATCGACGAGCGCGTCGTCATCGCCGATCGCAGCGCCGCCTGGGTGTGGGGCTGGGGCCCGGAGCCCGCCGCCGTGACGACGTGCGTGGCGATCACGGCGCGCATCCCCTCGCCCGACCGTCGGCGGCTCCGCGCCCGCGAGGTCGTCATCGACGACGACGAGCGCCGCATGCTCGGGCCCGTGGCGGTCACGACACCGCTGCGCACGCTGCTCGACCTCGCCCGTCACGATGAGGATGCCGCGGGCGACGGGCTGCTCGCCGCGGGAATCCGGCACCACGGCATCGATAAGGATGCGCTTGAGGCTGAGCTCACGCGCCGGCCGAGCCTGTCGTTCGTGAAGACCGCACGCGCACGGTTGCTCGCCGCGCTGGCATGCGCAGGTGAAGCGCAGCCCGATCAGCCGTTGCTGACGCGGTAGACGTCGTAGACCGCGTCGATGCGCCGCACGGCGTTGAGCACGCGATCGAGATGCGTGACGTCCCCCATCTCGAAGACGAAGCGGCTGAGAGCGAGGCGGTCTTTCGAGGTGCTCACGCTCGCGGAGAGGATGTTGACGTGGTGCTCGGAGAGCACGCGCGTCACGTCGCTCAGCAGGCCGCTGCGGTCGAGGGCCTCGACCTGGATCTGCACGAGGAAGACGCTCTTGGCGGTCGGCGCCCACTCGACCTCGATCATGCGATCGGGCTCGGTCAGCAGCGACGCCACGTTGCTGCAGTCGCCGCGGTGCACGCTCACACCTTGACCGCGCGTGACGAAGCCGACGATCGAATCGCCGGGCACGGGCGTGCAGCACTTGGCGAGCTTCACGAGGATGTCGGGCGCTCCCCGCACGAGAACGCCGGAGTCGCTCGTGCGCACGGGCGTGCGCCCGCGCGTCGGAACGCTGAACGGCTCGTCGTCGCTCTCGGCCTCGACGTGCAGGGCGGCGAGGATCTTCTCGATGACCGACTGGGTCGAGACGTGCCCCTCGCCGACGGCGGCGTAGAGCGACTCGACCGTCTCGTAGCGCAGTTGCGAGGCGACGTGGGCGACCGCGTCTTGCGACATGAGGCGCTGCAGAGGCAGGTTCTGCTTGCGCATCGCCCGCGCGATCGCGTCCTTCCCCTGCTCGACGGCCTCGTCGCGGCGCTCCTTCGTGAACCACTGGCGGATCTTCGAGCGCGCCCGTGTGCTCGTGACGAAGTTCAGCCAGTCTTGGCTGGGGCCCGCATCCGGGTTCTTCGAGGTGAAGACTTCGACCGAGTCGCCGCTGTTGAGCACGGTCTCGAGCGGCACCAGCCGACCGTTGACCTTCGCTCCCATCGTGCGGTGACCGACCTCGGTGTGCACAGCGTATGCGAAGTCGACGGGAGTCGCCCCTGCCGGCAGGCCGATGACCTTGCCCTGCGGGGTGAAGACGTAGACCTCTTTCGCGCCGATCTCGTAGCGCAGGTTGTCGAGGAACTCGGTCGGGTCGCTCGTCTCGGCCTGCCAGTCGGAGATGTGTGCGAGCCAGGCCATGTCGGTGTCGGAGCGCTCGGTTCCCGCTTCCCCGCGACTCGCGCCCGCCATGCGCTCTTTGTATTTCCAGTGCGCAGCGACACCGAACTCGGCCCGCTGGTGCATCTCGTGCGTGCGGATCTGGAGCTCGACGGGCCGCCCGCCGGGGCCGAACACGGTCGTGTGCAACGACTGGTACAGGTTGAACTTGGGCGTCGCGATGTAGTCCTTGAACCGCCCGGGCATCGGGTTCCAGCGCGCGTGCACGGCGCCGAGCACGGCGTAGCAGTCGCGGATCGAGTTGACGAGGATGCGCACACCCGTGAGGTCGTAGATCTCGTCGAAGTCACGGCCGCGGTGCACCATTTTCTGGTAGATGGAGTAGTACTGCTTCGGCCGACCCTGAACGTCGGCCTTGATCTTCGACTGCCGCAAATCGTCTTTCACGGCGTCGATCACCTGCTGCACGAACGCCTCTCGCTCGGGCGTGCGGTTGCGCACGAGGCTTTCGATCTCGACGTAGATCTTGGGCTGAAGTACCGCAAACGAGAGGTCCTCGAGCTCCCACTTGATCGTCTGGATACCCAATCGGTGGGCCAGAGGAGCGTAGATGTCGAGGGTCTCCTGCGCCTTGCGCTGCGCGGACGCGCTCTCGACGAAACCCCAGGTGCGCGCGTTGTGCAAGCGGTCGGCGAGCTTGACGATGAGCACCCGGATGTCTTTCGACATCGCGACGATCATCTTGCGCACGGTCTCCGACTGGGCGCTATCGCCGTACTTGAGCTTGTCGAGCTTCGTGACGCCGTCGACGAGCATCGCGATCTCGTCACCGAAGTCGCGTCGTAGCTCGTCGAGGCTGTAGCCGGTGTCTTCGACCGTGTCGTGCAGCAGCGCGGCCGCGATGGTCTTCGCGCCGATCCCGAGATCGGCGAGAATGTGCGCCACCGCGAGCGGGTGCGTGATGTAGGGCTCGCCGCTCTTGCGCGTCTGCCCCTCGTGCGCCTTCTCCGCGGCCTGGTACGCCCGCTCGACGAGCGCGGTATCGGCCTTGGGATGCTGCGCTCGCACGGTCTTGATAAGCGCCTCGAGCGCGCCTCCCGTCTGCGACCGCGAGAACAGCCGGGGCAGCAGGGCGCGCAGCGACGCGGTGCTCTGCTGCGTCGTCTCGGTCATGGGCCCGCCTCCCCCTGGATTCTACGTCGCGGAGCGGAGCGAGGCTGACGGGGGGATACGCAGCGCTGGGCTCAGCGCACCGCGCCGGACTCGGTACGCGCGACGCGCGGCCGCGTGCCTTGTTTCCTGACTTCGAGCTCGTTCTGCCGCAGGTGCACGTACAGCGGGGCCGCGAGGAAGATCGACGAGTAGGTGCCGACGATCGTGCCCACGGTGAGCGCGAGCGCGATGTCACGCAGCGTGCCCGCGCCGAGCAGGAGCGAACCGATGAGCAGGATCGATGCCGTGGGCAGAACCGCCACGATCGACGTATTGATCGACCGCACGAGGGTCTGGTTGACCGCGAGGTTGACCGACTGCGCAAAGGTGCGTCGCGATTCGACCCCGTCCTCGTTCGTGTTCTCACGTACCTTGTCGAAGACGACGACCGTGTCATAGAGCGAGTAGCCGAGGATCGTGAGGAAGCCGATGACGGCGGCCGGGGTGATCTCGAGGCCGAAGACGCCGTATACACCGGCCGTGACGACCAGATCGTGAAACAGAGCGATGAGCGCTGCAACCGACATTTTCCAGGTGCGGAAGTAGACGGCGAGGACGAGGCTCGCAAGAATGAGGAAGACCACAAGCGCAATCAGGGCCTGCCGCGTGATGTCGGCACCCCACGTCGCTCCGATGAATGACGAGCTGATGTCTGATTCGGCGACCCCGTAGGCCTCGGCAAGGGCCGCCCGCACCTCGTCAGTCTCGGTGGGCGTGAGCTGCTCGGTCTGCACGCGGATCGAGTCGCCGCCGACGATTGAGACCCGCGGGTTGGCACCCGGGACGACCGAGGAGACGGCCTCGTCGGCGATCTCCGTCGCGGCCGCAGTACTCTGCTCGACAACCGAGGTGCTTTGTACCCGGAACTCGGAGCCGCCGCGGAACTCGATACCGAACACGAAGCCGCCGCGGAGGGCGGTGAGCCCGATGGCGAGCAGCACGAAGATCGCCGCGATGAGGTACCAGGTGTTGCGGCGGCCGACGAAGTCAAACGATCGCTGCCCGGTGTAGAGGTCGTTGCCAAACTGCGTGAGCCTACTCATCGGGCATCTTTCCCTTCGCCGCTGGACTGGGCGGCCTTGCGCTCGGCGATGGTCTGCCGACGTTGCGCTTCGCGGCTGCTGCTGGCAACCTTTGTCGTGGAGACCCCGACGGGGGTGCGGAATTGTGCGCGCCCGCGGTACACGGCCCCGAGGGCCCGGGGGTCGAGCCCGCTCAGCGGATGCCCGCTGCCGAAGAATCGTGTGCGCGCCAGCAACTGCATAAGGGGATGCGTGAAGAGCGCCACGACAACGAGGTCGACAATCGTCGTGAGGCCGAGCGTGAAGGCGAATCCACGAACGTTGCCCACCGCGAGCACGAAGAGCACCACGGCGGCCAGGAAGTTGATGACATCACTGATGAGGATGGTTCGCCACGCGCGCTTCCATCCCGCCTCGACCGAGCCGTCGACACTGCGCCCGTCACGTAGCTCGTCGCGGACGCGTTCGAAATACACGATGAACGAGTCGGCGATGACACCAATCGAGATAACGAGGCCGGCCACGCCGGCAAGCGACAAGCGGAAACCCTGCTGGTTCGAGAGGTACGTGATGATGAGGTACGTGATGATCGCCGCCACGATCAGTGAGGCGAGCACGACGCCGCCTAGAGCGCGGTACTGGGAGAAGGCGTAGAAGGCCACCAGGATCAGGCCGATGATGCCAGCAATGATGCCGCTCTGGAGCTGCGAGACGCCGAGCGTCGCACTGATGTTCTCGCTCGACTGAATCTCGAAGCCGATGGGCAGCGCTCCGAATTTCAGTTGATCGGCGAGCGTCAGCGCACTCTCCTCGGAGAAGTTCCCGCTAATCTGCGGGCGGCCATCGGTGATGGCGACGTTGGTTCGAGGAGCAGTGATCACACTGCCATCGAGTACGATCGCAAACTGGTTTTGCACGCCGGTGAGTGCCACGAGGCGCTCGGTAACGGCGCGAAACTGCGTGGTGCCCTCACCGTCGAACTCGATGAAGACGCCCCACTGGTTCGTCGTGACGCCGGTCGACGACGTGATGAGCCCGGCACGGGCGTCGGCGATGCGCTCGCCCTCGACCTCGACGGGGCCGAGGATGTACTTGATCGAGCCGTCTTGCTCGCACGTGATGAGCGGCTCCTCGGTCGGGGCGACATTCGCTCCGACCGCCGAGAGTGAGGCGCAGTCGAACGAATCAAACTGCTCCTGCAGCTCGGGCGTGATCCACGCGAGATCGCTCGCGTCAGTCGGGGCCACACTCGGCGTCGGTTCCGCACTCGGCGCGTCGCTGGGTGAAGCACCTGGTTCGGCGGAGGGTGATGCCGAGGGGTCGGTGGCGTTGAGGTCGGCACCCGGTACGTCGGCTGTGTCGGCCGAGGGCAGGTCGGCGAGGAGCACCGGTCGGAACTCGAGCTTGGCCGAGCTCGAGATGCGCTCGCGGGTCGCGTCATCGGGCTCGCCCGGGATCGACACGACGATGTTTTGATTGCCCTGAGTGTTGATCTCCGCCTCACTGACGCCACCGGCGTCGACCCGCTGACGGATGATCGCAACTGCTCGCTCGAGTTGCTCGGGGGTAACCGCTTGACCCGTCGAGAGCTGCGGGCTCAACGTAATCTGCGTGCCGCCCTCGAGGTCGAGCGCGAGCTTCGGCGTCCACTGGCCGTTGTTGAACAGCACGCTCGCCCCGTTCGCCGCGATGAGGGCGATGATGATGACGAGCAGCCAGACGAGGGATCGAATGGCCTTGCGCTCGGTGGTAGTTCTGGCCACCTGAGGTACTCATTTCTGACGGGGACGGCGGGCACGCCGCAGGACGGCGCGTAGCGCGCGCGGAGCGGAAGGGTCTAGCTCTCGGTCTTCTTGGTGCGCTTCGGCTTCTCGGCCGGCGCGTCGAGGCTCGACTCGTTGAGCGCAGGCGTGCCCGCGACGGGAGCGCCCTCTGCAGTCATCTCCTCCGCGGCGGCCTCCTCGTCGACGACATCGTCTTCGACGACGCGGGCGAGCGTCTGGCGGTGCACGCGCACCGTGCTACCCGGGCTCGTCTCGATGACAGCGACATTTGCATTGTCGTCGATGCTCACGAGCGTGCCGAAGAGCCCGAAGTTGGTCATGACCTCGGCGCCAGGCACCATCTTCTCCTGAAGGTTCTCGAGATCCTGCTTGCGCTTGCGGGAGTTGCGGAACATGAAGAAGATCAGTAGGGCGAGGACGCCCAGCATGACGATGGTCAACGGGTCCATGAGGAACTGCCTTTCAGAAGTACTGCGGCTCGGGAAGATCTGCGGCGTAGTGCCGACCGTGGCGCCGGTCGGCGAGCGGATGCTCTGCCGAGGGCCAGCGATAACTATAGGTCATCGGCCCCAGTCACCCGGGGCGCGCGGCCCAGGTGAGCCCAGGCGCGGGCGGTCGCCACACGCCCGCGGGGGGTTCTGGACAGCAGCCCCGTGCGTACGAGGAACGGCTCGACGACCGCCTCGATCGTCTCCGCCTCCTCCCCCACCGATACGGCCAGGGTCGACAGGCCGACAGGCCCGCCGTCGAAGCGATCGACGATAGCGGTCAGCACGGCGCGGTCGAGCCGGTCGAGGCCTTGCTCGTCGACGTCGTACAGCTCGAGTGCTGCGCGCACGGCCGTGCGGTCGGCGGGGCCGCCGCGCACGAGCGCGAAGTCGCGCACTCGACGCAGCAGACGGTTGGCGATGCGGGGGGTGCCGCGCGAGCGGCGCGCGATTTCAGAGAGGGCATCGTCGTCGATCACCAGCGACAGCAGTCGAGCGGCGCGCACGAGCACCTCGTGCAACTCGTCGGGCTCATAAAACTCGAGGTGCGCGGTGAAGCCGAAGCGGTCGCGCAGTGGGTTGGGCAACAGGCCCGAGCGGGTCGTCGCGCCCACGAGCGTGAACGGCGCGAGCTCGAGCGGAATGCTTGTCGCGCCGGCCCCCTTGCCGACCATAATGTCAACCCGAAAGTCCTCCATCGCGAGATAAAGCATCTCCTCCGCCGAGCGCGCCATGCGGTGGATCTCATCAATGAAGAGCACCTCGCCCGGTACAAGCGACGAGAGCACGGCCGCGAGGTCTCCCGCGTGCTGGATCGCCGGACCACTCGTCATGCGCAACGGTCGACGCCCTTCGTGCGCGACAATCATCGCGAGCGTGGTCTTGCCTAGCCCGGGAGGGCCCGCGAGCAGAATGTGGTCTGGCGTGCGGTTCTGCAGCCCCGCGGCCTCGAGCAGCAGCTGCAACTGGCGGCGTACCTTCTGCTGACCGACGAACTCGGCGAGGCTCTGGGGTCGGAGGGCGCCTTCGAAGGCGAGCTCGGCCTCAGATTCGGGACTCGCGCGTAGCACGTCGTCGGTCATGAGCGGGCTCCGTCGGGGCGCCCGCGCGCCGGCCCGAGAATGCTGAGCGCGCGCCGCAGCAGTACGGGCAGCCCGGTCGTGGCGGCATCGGGATCGGCCTCGACGACCTGCGCGGCGGCTTCGAGTGCCGTGCGCTCGGGCCAGCCGAGGCCTGTGAGCGCCGCGACGAGCGAGGCCGTCACGGCAGGCGGTGCCCCGTCGCTCGATCGACCCTCGGCGATCGCGGCCCCGAACGGGGCGGTGAGCTTGCCCGCCAGCGTGACCACGATGAGCTTGGCGGTCTTGGGGCCGATACCGCTCACGGCCCGGAATGGCGCGTCGTCATCGGCCGCGATCGCCCGCGCAATGGCGTCGGGCGACATCTCGCCGAGCACCCCGAGCGCCGACTTCGGGCCGACACCCGAGACCGTGCGCAAGAGCTCGAAGAGGCCGAGCTCGACCTCGTCAGCGAAGCCGAACAGGCTCATGTCGTCTTCGCGCACGACGAGGGCCGTGTGCACCCGAACGGTGTCGCCGAGCCGCACCTCGCGCGCGTGTCGTTCGGTAAGGGCGATCGCATAGCCGACCCCGGCCACGTCGATCACGACGCGCGACCCCGCGAGGGCGATGAGGGTTCCCCGCAGGCTGGCGATCACCCGTCGAGCCTACGGGCGCGCGTCACCTTCTCGGCCGCGCGCCACGCCTGCTGGGCGGGCGTCAGCGCGTCCCCCTCGGCCTCGCTCTCCGACCTCGACGCCGGAGCCGAGCCCGACCCGCCCCGCCAGCCGTGGCAGATCGCGAGAGCGAGCGCGTCGGCGGCGTCCGCGGGCCTCGGCGGGGCATCCAATCGCAGGATGCGCTGCACCATCGCCGTGACCTGCTTCTTGTCGGCCCCACCGTGGCCGGTGACGGCGGCTTTCACCTCGGTCGGAGTGTGCAGCGTCACCTCCAACCCGCGCGACGCGGCCGCGTGCAGCACCACCCCGCTCGCCTGTGCTGTGCCCATCACGCTCGTGACGTTGTGCTGCGCGAACACGCGCTCGAGCGCCACGGCATCGGGACGGTGCTCGTCGACCAGCAGCGCGAGCTGGGTGCCGATCGCGAGCAGCCGCTGCTCGAGCGCGAGGTCGGGGGCGGTCTGAATGACGGTGACGGCGACGAGCGTCGCTCGCCGGTTGGGCTCGATGTCGACGATGCCGACCCCGCAGCGGGTCAGACCGGGGTCGACACCGAGCACCCGCAGCATGCGCTTACTCGTCGTCGTCGTCGAGCTCGGCCCGCACGTCAGCAGTCAGAGAGATGTTGGTGAAGACGTTCTGCACGTCGTCGAGCTCGTCCATGGCGTCGACGAGCCGGAACAGCTTGCGCGCCGTGTCAGCATCGGCCTCGATCTGCAGGTTCGCGACGAACTCGGCCTCGGCCGAGTCGTAGTCGATGCCCGCCTGTTGCAGAGCCTCGCGCGCCGCGAGCAGCTGCGAGGGGTCGGTGATCACTTCGAAGCCGCCGCCCTGGTCGACGACTTCTTCGGCACCAGCGTCGAGCACGGCCATGAGGATGTCGTCTTCGGTCACACCCTCGGTCTTCGTGATCGAGATGACGCCCTTGCGGCTGAAGTTGTAGGCGACGCTGCCCGGGTCGGCCATCGTGCCGCCGTTGCGCGTCATTGCCGTGCGCACTTCAGCAGCGGCCCGATTGCGGTTGTCGGTGAGGCACTCGATGAGCAGGGCGAGGCCCCCCGGGCCGTAGCCCTCGTACATGATCGTCTGGTAGTCGACCGACTCGCCCGTGAGCCCTGCTCCGCGCTTGATCGCGCGATCGATGTTGTCGTTCGGCACCGAGGTCTTCTTGGCCTTCTGTACGGCGTCGACGAGCGTCGGGTTGCCGCTCAGATCGGCGCCGCCGATCTTGGCGGCGACCTCGATGTTCTTGATGAGCTTGGCGAACGACTTCGCGCGGCGACTGTCGATGATCGCCTTCTTGTGTTTCGTCGTCGCCCATTTGGAATGGCCTGACATAGTGCTCCTCGCGGGTTCGGAAATCTCGCCCAGTTTAGGACAGGGCGTCGGCGCGGATTCCGGCGCGGCGCAGCTCAATGCCCGCGAGGGCGCGCACCACCGCGGCGTCGTGGGCGCGCCAGGCCGCCGCGGGGTCGGGATGTACGGCCACGAGCTCGCGCAATGGTGCCTGCGCGACCGCACGGGCCGCGAGCGTGTCGGCGGTCATGCCCTGGGCGATCATGGCGCGCAGGCTGCTCGATCGACGGGCGAAGCGCGCGCGCGGCAGCGCCCACAGTATCGCGAGAAGCAGCAGCGGCACGAGGGCGACCGCCCAGCCCACGCCGACTGCGAGGGTCTCGACGAACACCTGCTGGGCGCGCCCGGCCGCGGCGACCTGCTCGCCCGCGCTCGCGGCGGCATCGAAGGGTGCCCGGATGCCGCCACCGATGAGCGGCACGTCGCCGAGGTTCTCGGCCGCCTCGCTAAGCCCTGTCTGGAAGTCGAGGCCCGCGGCCTCAAGGTCGCGCCCGAAGGAGCCGAGCGCACGGATTGCCGTCGTGACGGTGGTCGCGATGCTGACGACGATGATGACCCCGACGACCCCGATCACATCGGCGATGATCTGCCGGGTGCGGGCGGCCGGATAGTCGGAGTAGAGGATCATGCCCCTATCGTGCCAGCACGCGACCTCAGGATGCGGCAGCGACGTGGTCGAGGAACCGCTCGTGCAAGCGAGTCTCGCCCGCCACCTCGGGGTGGAACGAGGTGCCGAGCAGTCGACCCTGCTCGACGGCCACGATGCGGCCGTCGTCGAGCGAGGCGAGCACCTGGACCCCGGGCCCGACCTCGTCGACCACGGGCGCGCGGATGAAGACCGCGTGCACGGGGGCGCCTCCGAACACGGGCATCGCGAGATCGGTCTCGAACGAGTCGAGCTGGGTGCCGAAGGCGTTGCGCCGCACGGCGACGTCGAGGCCGCCGAGCGTCTGCTGACCCTCGATCGCGTCGTGCACCCGGTCGGCGAGCATGATGAGCCCCGCGCACGTGCCGTACACCGGCATCCCGGCCGCAATGCGCGCGCGCAACGGATCGCGCAGCCCGAACAGTCGGCTGAGCTTGTCCATCACGCTCGACTCACCCCCGGGGATCACGAGCCCGGAGACCTCGGCGAGCTGCGTTGGCGTGCGCACCTCGCGCACGTCGGCGCCCAGCGCGCGCAGCACGCCGACGTGCTCACGCACGTCACCCTGCAGGGCGAAGACGCCGACGGGCGGGAGAGCCCTACCAGCCACGCTCAGCGAGGCGGTGCGGTGCGGGCAGGTCGGCGACGTTGATGCCGACCATCGCCTCGCCGAGACCGCGCGAGGCCTCGGCCACGATCGCCGGGTCGGTGTAGCCCGCGGTCGCCTTCACGATCGCAGCGGCGCGCGCCACGGGGTTGCCCGACTTGAAGACACCCGAGCCGACGAAAACGCCGTCGGCACCGAGCTGCATCATGAGCGCGGCGTCGGCGGGAGTCGCCACGCCGCCGGCCGTGAAGAGCACGACGGGGAGCTTTCCGGTCTGCGCGACCTCGGCGACGAGCTCGTAGGGCGCCTGCAGCTCCTTCGCCGCGACGTACAACTCGTCGGGGGTCTTGGCCGAGAGCGCGCGGATCTCGCCGAGGATCGTGCGGATGTGCTTGGTGGCCTCGGAGACGTCGCCCGTACCGGCCTCGCCCTTCGAGCGGATCATGGCCGCGCCCTCGGTGATGCGGCGCAGCGCCTCGCCGAGGTTGGTCGCGCCGCAGACGAACGGCACCGTGAAGGGCCACTTGTCGATGTGGTTGACGTAGTCGGCGGGGCTCAGCACCTCCGACTCGTCGATGTAGTCGACACCGAGCGACTGCAGCACCTGCGCCTCGACGAAGTGGCCGATGCGCGCCTTCGCCATGACGGGGATCGACACCGTCGCCATAATCTCGTCGATCAGGTCGGGGTCGCTCATGCGGGCGACGCCGCCCTGCGCGCGGATGTCGGCGGGCACGCGCTCGAGCGCCATGACGGCGACCGCGCCGGCGTCCTCCGCGATGCGCGCCTGCTCGGCGTTGATGACGTCCATGATGACGCCGCCCTTGAGCATCTCGGCGAGCCCGCGCTTCACGCGGCTCGTGCCCTGCACGCTCGTCGACGTGGTCTCGGTCATCGTGTATCGGCCCTTTCTGGCACGGTGCGCGCTCGAGTGCGCGGAAGATCGTTCAGTGGATGCGGCGGCCGCGTCATTCTACTGCCGCAAGTCTGAGGGCCAGGCGCGAGCGACCTCGCCGCGCACCTCGCCGAGCAGCCTCGGTACGGCCTTCGTGCCAGCCACGATCGGGAAGAAGTTCGAGTCGAGCGCCCACCGCGGAACGATGTGCTGGTGCAGGTGCGCGGCGATGCCGGCACCCGCGATGCGGCCCTGGTTCATACCGATGTTGAAGCCCTGGCAGCCGGAGGTCGCGGTGAGCACGCGCATCGCCGTCTGCGTCAGGGCGCCGATCTCGGCGACCTCCTCGGGGCTCGCCTCGTCGTACTGCGCAATGTGACGGTAGGGGCACACGAGTAGGTGCCCGCTGTTGTACGGGTAGAGGTTGAGCAGCACGTAGGCGTGCTCGCCACGCGCGACGATGAGCGCCTGCTCGTCGTCGAGCTCGGGGGCCCGGCAGAACGGGCAGGCGTCGTCGTCGGGCTGCTGGCCGTTTTCGATGTAGACGAGTCGATGCGGCGTCCAGAGCCGCTGGAAGGCATCCGGAACCGCCGCGAACCCCGCCGCGCTCTCGGCAGGCACGCCGTCGAGACCGCGCCGGGCATCGTGATCGGTCATGGATGCTCGCTACAGCTCGGCGGAGCGCGTCGAGATCGCCGTGGTGATGCGGGCGATCGCCTGCTCGATGGGCACACCGTTGACCTGTGAGCCGTCGCGGAACCGGAAACTCACAGCACCGTTCGCGACGTCGTCGGCGCCCGCGATGAGCAGGTAGGGCACCTTGCTGGTCGTGTGGGTGCGGATCTTCTTCTGCATGCGGTCGTCGCTGCGGTCGACGTGGGCACGAACGCCCTGCGCCCGCAGCTCGGCGATGACTCCCTCGAGATACTCGGCGTAGTCCTCCGCGACCGGGATGCCGACGACCTGCTCGGGCGACAGCCACGCCGGGAATGCCCCCGCGTAGTGCTCGAGCAGGATCGCGAAGAAGCGCTCGATCGAGCCCAGCAGCGCGCGGTGGATCATGATCGGCTGCTGGCGCGTGCCGTCGGAGGCCGTGTACTCGAGCTCGAAGCGCTCGGGCTGGTTGAAGTCGAGCTGCACGGTCGAGAGCTGCCAGGTTCGCCCGATCGCATCGCGCGCCTGCACGGAGATCTTGGGCCCGTAGAACGCGGCCCCACCCGGATCGGGCACGAGCTCGAGCCCCGAGTCGACGGCGACTTCGCGCAAGGTCTCGGTCGCCTGATCCCAGAGCTCGTCGCTGCCGAACGACTTGTCGGGGTTGCGCGTCGAGAGCTCGAGGTAGAAGTCATCGAGTCCGTAGCCGCGCAGGGTCTCGAGCACGAACTGCAGCTGGCTCGCGACCTCGGCCTTCACCTGGTCGGGCGTGACGTAGATGTGCGCGTCGTCCTGCGTGAGACCGCGCACGCGCGTCAGACCCGAGAGCGTGCCGCTCTTCTCGTAGCGGTAGACCGTGCCGAACTCGGCCAGGCGCAGCGGCAGCTCGCGGTACGAGCGTCCGCGGGCCCGAAAGATCAGGTTGTGGAAGGGGCAGTTCATGGGCTTCAGGTAGTAGTTCTGCCCCTGCTTGGTGATGTTCCCCTCGGCGTCGTGCTCCTCATCGAGGTGCATCGCCGGGAACATGCCTTCCTCGTACCACTGCAGGTGGCCGCTCGTCTCGAACAGCTGGCCCTTCGTGATGTGCGGCGAATAGACGAGCTCGTAGCCGTTCGCGAGCAGGCGCTCGCGCATGAAATTCTCGATCTCGGCGCGCACGATGCCGCCCCTGGGGTGGAATACCGAGAGCCCCGAGCCGATCTCGTCGGGAAAGGAGAACAGGTCGAGCTCCACGCCGAGCTTGCGGTGGTCGCGCTTCGCGGCTTCCTCGAGACGACCGAGGTGCTCGCGCAGGGCATCCTTCGACGGCCACGCCGTGCCGTAGATGCGCTGCAGCTGCGGGTTCTTCTCGCTGCCGCGCCAGTAGGCCGCGGCGACACGCGTGAGCGACCAGCCGTTGCCGATCATGCGGGTGTTGGGCAGGTGGGGGCCGCGGCACAGGTCTTTCCAGTACACCTCGCCCGTCTTGCCGTCGACGTTGTCGTAGATCGTCAACTCGCCGGCCCCGACCTCGACGCTCTCGCCGTCGGCGCCCTCGGCGGCCGCGCCCTTGAGCCCGATGAGCTCGAGTTTGTACGGCTCGGAGGCGAGCTCGGCGCGCGCCTCCTCCTCCGTCACGACGCGGCGCACGAAGCGCTGACCCTGCCGGATGATGCGGTCCATGGCCTTGCTGAGGGCCGAGAAGTCATCGGTCGTGAACGCCGTCGCCACGTCGAAGTCGTAGTAGAAGCCGTCGGTTATGGGCGGCCCGATGCCGAGCCGCGCCTCGGGGTTGATCGACTGAACCGCCTGCGCGAGCACGTGCGCGGTCGAGTGGCGCAGGATGGCGAGGCCGTCGGGCGAGTCGATCGTCACGGGCTCCGCGCGATCGCCGGGCTGCAGCAGGTGCGCAAGGTCGCGCAGTTCGCCGCCCACCCGCATCGCCACGACCGCTCGGTCGGTGAACACACCGAAGCCGTCGGTCGCGGTCGTCACCTCGATGGCCGCGAGCGCGGTCGGGGTGGCGGCGGACTCGGACGCGACGGGGTCGGTCACACGGGCTCCAGTTCAGGATCGACAGCGCGGGCGAGTGGCGCTGGGCGGATGGCGGTGACAACTCTACCGGCGTGCATCGGCGGGCTCGCCCAGGTCGACTAGCCCGTAAGGGCCACCCACGCGTCTGCGACGAGCTGCAGCCACTGCCGCACGACCGGCCGATCGAGCGCGGCCATCCATGCGATCGCGATCTGCAGCACGGCGACGAGGTCGACGAGCACGTTCGTCGTCCGCGTGCGCGCCCCGGGGATGAGCGTGATGGCCAGCAGGGTGAGTAGCGTGAAGGTCACCCCCGCCGCGCCGGGGTGGAATGCGCCAATGAGGAAGGCGACATTGAGGAGCAAGAAGACGATCGTCGAAACCGGGATCGCCGCCGGCCGTCGCACGATGGCGGCGACGAGCCACGAGCTCAGCACGGGAGCCGCGATGAGCCAGCCGGTTGGGGTCGTGTAGAGCGCGACGAGCGCGTCGATGCCAGCGGGGATGCCGCCGAGGATCGCCGCGACATCCTGCTGCGGCCACAGCGAGCCGAAGAAGAGCAGGTTGAGGAAGGCAATCGTCGAGAAGGCGCCGAGAGTCGGGAAGGCGATCACGAGCATGTTCGCCGCGCGCAAGCCCGGTGCCGCAACCCTCCCATGGCGCAGGAACGGCGAGGCAAGCACCGCCACGAGGGCGTAGAGGATGCCGGAGGGATCGCTCAGAGCCGCTACCATGAGCAAGATCCCCGCGCGGAAGCCCGACTCGGTGCTGCCCCAATTGACGAAGCGCACGAGGTCGGCGAGCGCGAGCCCGAAGAAGGTCATCGCGAGGAACCCGGGCAAGTTCTCGAGGGCGAAATAGGCAAACAGCGGATTGGCTGCGAGCGCGATGACGAGGATGATCCCAGTGGAGCGCGGGATCGCCCGCTGGGCGATGATCTCGGCGACCTTCTGCAGCAGGAAGCCCGCCGCAATCGCGCCGATGATGCTCAGCCCGAGTCGCCCGAAGGGATTGCTCGCCGCGATAAGGATCGTGGTGTGCGGGTAGAGCAGCGCGAGCCATTCGGCATCGCCACGCGTCCAGTCAATCGCCGCCACATCGAGGAGGAGGTCGGCGTTGGGCGCTGTCTCGGGATAGGGCACCTGCTCGAGCAGGAGCGCGAGGAGGATGAGGGGCGCGGAGAGGCCCAGCCGGAGCATCCACCGCGCCAGGGGATAGCGAGGGAAGGGATCGGTGCGCGTGCGCGCGCTGCGCCGGTTCGTACGGTCGCGCTCCAGCGGGGGCGACTCAGTCGTGCTGGACATGCGTCGTCAGACCGTGCTCGGTCTTCTCCCAGTAGTGCGGTTTGGTCAGCAGCTGCCAGAGGCCCTTGTACGCCGCGATCGAGTGCAGCAGCCAGTAGAGCGGGTTGAGCAGCGCCCACAGCACCAGGTGGAAGGTGCCGCGCTTATACGGACCCATCATCGAGAGATAGATCATGATGACGTTGCCGATGACGAAGTTGAGAAGGGTGAGCCAAAGCAACCAGATCGGGAACAGCTGCGCGAGCACCTGCACCGGCAGCACGATGGTGAGGGCCGTGATCACGTAGAACGGGATGACGCCCAGGAAGGTCGCGGGCGTGCCCGCAATGAGCAGCACGAAGCTCAAGAACCGGCGCAGCCCGATCTGCTGTACGAGCGCGATCGGCTGCCGGGCGTGCACGAGCGTGGTCTGCATGTAGCCCTTGATCCAGCGCGAGCGCTGCCGGATGAAGTTCGGGATCGAGGTGTTGGCCTCCTCCATCGTGGTCGAGTTGATGACTCCGACCCGATAGCCCAGGGCGCTCGCGCGGATACCGAGATCAGCATCCTCGGTCACGTTGTACGGATCCCACCCTCCGAGCTCGATGAGCGCCGCCGTGCGGAAGTGGTTCGAGGTGCCGCCGAGGGGGATCGGCAGGTCGCCGAGGTCGAGCCCGGCGAGCATGTAGTCGAACCAGTAGCTGTACTCGAGCGTGAACATGCGCGTGAGCGCGTTCTCGCGGTCGTTGAAGTAGTTGAGCGAGGCCTGCACGCAGACCGTCTCCTCCCCGCCGCGTTCGAAGGCGACAACGGCCTTTTTGAGCTGGTCAGGGTCGGGCGTGTCCTCCGCGTCGTAGATGACGAGGAAGTCGCCCGTGGCGAAATAGAGCCCGACGTTGCACGCACGGGGCTTCGTCTGCGGGTGCCCCTTCGGGATCGTGACGATTCGGAAGTGCGGCGGCGGGTTCGAGGTGAGCACGGCATCCCGCGTCTGGTGATCCTCCTCCTCGATGAGGATGAGCACCTCAAGCTTCTCGGTCGGGTAGTCGATCCCACCGAGGTTGCGGATGAGCTGGCCCACGATGTTGGCCTCGCGGAACACAGGCACGAGCACGGTGTAGCGCGGCAGCAGGCGGTCGTCAAGCGCGTGCACCTGCGCCTTCGTGATGCGCTCGACGACGTCGTACCGCGCGCCGCGCATGGCGACGATGAACTTGAAGCTCGTGCCCGCGAGGAAGACGATGCTCGTGATCGTCAGCAGCACGATCGCCGTCTCGACGGGTCGCAGTACCGCGGCGATGAGGAGCACCGCAGCGCCGACGCCGCCGATGACCTTCTGGCTACGGCTGAAGGTGATGCGTGCCGACATGGCCGGGTTCTGCCGCCACAGCTCATTCGCGGCCTCATCGGCGATCTCGGCGCGAAACAGCCGCAGGCAGGCGTTCTTGATGTCCCACGACGTGGTCGCGACGAACTGCACCTCCGCACCGCCGAGCAGGGCCCGGATTCGCTCCACCCGCTCCTGCGCGACCCCGCGCGCGGTCGCGACGAACACCACCCCGGCATCGTTGCGCCGGATGGGCAGCCAGTTCTCGGCGAGATAGGTCTGGCCCGGGAAGCGCCGCACGAGGTCGTCGTCGAACTTGACCGCGTCGAGATCGATCGGGTGGATGCCCCAGGAGGCAGCTTCGGCGAGCAGCAGCGACTCGGAGTCGAGCAGGCCCTCGCTGATGAGGACCTGGTCGATGTGGGCACCGGTGCGTTCCTTGACCTGCCGCGCGAAGGAGAGGTTCTCGGGCGAGACGAGGCCACTCTGCAGCAGAAGTTCGGCGAACGCCTCACTATCCGCGACGCGCGTCGCTGAAGCCTCTCCCCCCGGAGCCATGCGCACAGCCTAGGGTGCCGGTCAGCACGACGCGCGCCCCAGAACGGGGTGGGAGGAAGGAGAAAGTGATGGTGGGCGATACTGGGATCGAACCAGTGACCTCTTCCGTGTCAGGGAAGCGCGCTACCGCTGCGCCAATCGCCCATTCGCATGGGGTGTTTCATGTGGAGCTGTGAGGTGGCGACGGGATTCGAACCCGTGTGCACGGCTTTGCAGGCCGCTGCCTCGCCTCTCGGCCACGCCACCGTGGGCAACAGCCCGCCTCACAGAGGGCCATCGCTCGAGCGGATGACGAGATTCGAACTCGCGACCCTCACCTTGGCAAGGTGATGCGCTACCACTGCGCCACATCCGCATTTGCGCCCCATGATCGGGGTGCAGTGGAACTCTAGCCCAACTTTTCCGTCTGGGCCAAACCGACCCGCGGAGGCGCGGGTGACCCCTCGCGCCGGTTCTGAACCGGGTCGCGGTTTGTGGCAGGATAGGGGCGCACGGGCGATTGGCGCAGTTGGTAGCGCGCTTCCTTCACACGGAAGAGGTCATCAGTTCGAGTCTGGTATCGCCCACCATTTCTCGACTCAATGCGGCTCGGCCGGCGCCTCCCGGCCGCCGCGAACGCGCTCCTGTAGCACGATCGCACCGGCCGCGAGCGCCCAGCAGAGCACCCCAGACGCCGCCGAGACCAGGCCGACCGCGAGCACCGCACCGAGCTGACCGACGACGAGCGCGGTCGAGCCCGTGGCGGCCATCCCGAAGCCGTCGGCCAGCAGGGCGAGCACGATGCCGCCGATCGCGACGGAGACGATGACAGCGATCGCGCCGCGTCGGCCCGGATCGGCGCCGTCGCGTGCCCTCAGGACCACCGCGGCTCCGCCGGCGACCCCGATGACGATCGAGGCCGCGAGTGCCATGGGTGACAGGAAGGCAACGCCGAGCCCGATGGCACCCCAGCCGAGCACAACGCCCGCCACGAGCCCGGCGGGGGCAAAGGGCCGACCGGCGATGCGTTCGATAAGCGCCCACACGAGCGCGCCCAGCAGGAGGCCGATCACGGCGTTGCCGAGGATGCGGCCGGTGGCGACGTTCACGACTCGCTCGACGCCGACCATCCAGGCAGACGCTCCAACTGTCACGAGCACGACCGCCACCGCCGAGCGGCCGAGCGCGGCCGATACGGGCGTCGCGCCGAGCTCGCCCGGGGGCACGGGGAGCGCGGAGAGCACGATAAGGGATGCGGCGGCAGCCACGTGGGTCGCGAGCACTCCCGCGTAGTCGACGGCGCCGAACACAATCTGCACGAGGGAGGGCACGGATCCGACGACGGCCGCCGCGATTGCCGGGAAGACGAGGATGCTCCACGTCGACGCGAACACGGCACCGCCGAGGCTGCCGAGCCGGAGGGATGCCAGCACGGCCACCGAGGCCGCGATCGCGGCCGCGACGGCGGCGTCGAGCACCCGACCGGCCGTGTCGACAGGTGCCGATAAGAGCGCATCGACGGCGAGCGACGCGATCGCCCCGATGGCTCCAGCAATGGCCACGGCGACGAAGCGACGATGGTGCGGTGGGGGAAATACCGTGGCGAGGCCCACGGGGATGGTGAGCACGAGGGCTGCGCACACAATCTGTAGCACCGCATCGCTCCCACCCATGACCGCACCGCCCTCTCGTAGACCCCACTGTTCGGCCGCCCCGCAACGCCGAGAGGCGCTACCCCCTTGCGAGAGTAGCGCCCCAGTTCCCCGCGAGCGGGGCGGTGCAGCGGTGTCCTTACTTGGCGTCGAGAACGTACCCGGCCTCGCCGTGCACGATCGGGTCGATGCCCGCGATCTCGTCCTCCTCGGTGACGCGGAAGCCGATTGTCTTCTCGATCGCGAAGCCGATGATGTAGGCCATCACGAAGGAGTAGATCATGACCGTGAAGGCCGCGATGGCCTGCACGAGCAACTGCGTCGCCGAGCCGCTGTAGATGAGGCCAGTGCCGTTGGCGAAGAAGCCCAGGTACAGGGTACCGATGAGTCCGCCGACGAGGTGGATGCCCACGACATCGAGCGAGTCGTCGAAGCCGAGCTTGAACTTCAAATCGACAGCGAGGGCACACACGGCACCGGCGATCACGCCCAGAACAATCGCCCAACCGGGGGTGAGGGACGCGCATGCCGGGGTGATCGCGACGAGGCCGGCAACGGCCCCCGACGCGGCACCAATCGACGTTGGCTTTCCATCGCGGATTTTCTCGACGACGAGCCACGCCAACAGTGCAGCAGCCGGCGCGGCGAGCGTGTTGAGGAAGGCAAGCGCGGCGACGCCGTCGGCAGCGAGCTCGGAGCCGGCGTTGAAGCCGAACCAGCCAAACCACAGGAGGCCGGCGCCGAGCAGCACGAACGGCGGGTTGTGCGGCACGTGGGCGCCCTTCGCAAATCCGACCCGCTTACCGAGTACGAGGGCGAGCGCAAGGGCGGAAGCACCGGCGTTAATGTGCACCGCGGTACCGCCTGCGAAATCGATCGCGCCGACGCCGAAGGTTTGCTGCAGACCATACGTAATCCAGCCGCCGTCCGCGAAGGAACCGTCTTCCGCGAGGGTGAAATTGAAGACCCAGCTAGCAACGGGGAAGTAGACGAGCGTCGCCCACAGGCCAGCGAAGACCATCCACGCACCAAACTTGGCGCGGTCGGCAATGGCACCCGAAATCAGGGCGACGGTGAGAATCGCGAAGGTGGCCTGGAAGGCCGCGAAGGCGAGCGGCGGGAAGGCTGCCCCCTCGGGCACCTCGAGAAGATTTGCGAGACCGATGGCGCCAGTGTCAATGCCGATGACGCCGTCGATACCCACGTTGTTGGCGAAAGTGATCGCGTAGCCGTAGATCACCCACAGCACGCCGATCAGGCCGATGGCACCGAAGCTCAGCATCATCATGCTAATGACGCTCTTGGCCTTGACGAGTCCTCCGTAGAAGAACGCGAGTCCGGGAGTCATGAGCAGCACGAGCGCTGCGCTGATGAGGAGGAAGGCGGTATTGCCCTGATCCATGTCAAACCTCTCTTACCGTGGCGAAGGGACTGCCCGACTCGAGGACTCAGGTGCGGGACGAGACTCCCCCGGCGAGTTCGGGCACATCCTCAGTGTCGAGTGAGGAGGTTTCGGCAGGGGTGTCGAGATGTTTCCCGGGTGTTACACGCCACCGCCGCAGGTAAACATCGCGTTTCACGAACGCCAGGAGCGACTAGGAGATCGCCCTGTCGTCACCGAACACATCGGGGATACCGTCGCCATCAGCGTCGACCTTCTCGTCGGCGAGTTGACGCCTGTACTGCCGGTTGCGGGTGCCCAAGAGGATGACGGCCAGGACCGCCGCGATGAGCGAACCCAGCAGGATGCCGACCTTGCCGACATCGTCGAGCGGAGAGCCCTGTCCGAAACTGAGCTCGCTGATGAGCAGCGAGACCGTGAAGCCCATACCTGCAAGTGTGGCGAGCCCGATCAGGTCGACCCACGTCACGCCGCGCGGCAGGGCGACCCCGGGCAACCGGGTAATGAGCCAGGTTGCTGCGGTGATTCCGACGGCCTTGCCCACGACGAGGCCGACCATGATGCCGAGCGCAACGGGGCTCGTCACGGCCGCGACGAGGCCGTCCCAGCCGCCGACCGCGACGCCCGCCGAGAAGAACGCGAACACAGGTACCGCGACGCCCGCGCTCAGCGGCCGGTAGCGGTGCTCGAAGGTCTCGGCGAGGCCCATGCGCGACCCGAGCCCGTCGTCGTCGCCGCCCCGCGCGCGCACCGGCACCGTGAAGGCGAGCAGCACGCCGGCGACCGTCGCGTGCACGCCCGACTCGTACATGAAGAACCAGACGATCATGCCGATCGGCAGGAGGATGAACCACGCGGCGGTCGCCCGCAGCCGGAAGAACTCCTGGTACCGCTGCGCGATCAGGCCGTAGACCGCGAGGCCGGCGAACGAGGCGAGCAGATACAGCGGCGCGAGATCGGTCGTGTAAAAGAAGGCGATGATCGTGATGGCGATGAGGTCGTCGACGACCGCGAGCGTCAGCAAGAAGGTGCGCAGGGCGAGCGGAAGCGCAGTGCCGACCACCGCCAGTACGGCGAGCGCGAAGGCGATGTCGGTCGCGACGGGGATGGCCCAGCCGCGCAACGCTTCGGGCCCGTCGTCGAGAACAATCGTGGTGTAGATGATCGCAGGCACGATGACGCCGCCCACCGCGGCGACGACCGGCACGAGGGCCTTTCGCGGCTCGCGCAGCTCGCCTGCGACGAACTCGCGCTTGAGCTCGAGGCCGGCGAGGAAGAAGAAGATCGCGAGCAGGGCGTCCGCCGCGAACTTGCCGACCGAAATCTCCCAAAACAGCTCGCCAAACGTGATCTGCAGGTACGTGGAACGCAAACCGAAGTAGCCCTCACCCCACCCCGAGTTGGCGACGATGAGGGCGAGAACGGTCGCGGCGAGCAGCAGGAAGCCGCCGACCGTCTCACGCTGCAGGATGCGCTCGATCCACAGCGACTCGCGGTAGCGGCGCTCGGGGCCACTCAACGGTGTGGGAGTCGGCTGCTCGAGGGGGGCGCTCTGGTCGGTCATGCGGCCTTCCGGGGGTCGATGATCAGGATGCTCTCGACACGTGTCGAGAGGCCGACCAGTCTTCCCGGCGCTCCGAGATCTAGTCTAGGCGGTGCTCAGACGACGGCCGTGGTGAGCGCGATCATGCGCGACGTCGCCCGCAGGTACTTTTTGCGATACCCGCCCGCCAGCATGTCGTCGGGGAACACCTGATCGAGCGACACCCCGGTGGCGTGGATGCGCACCTGCGCGTCGTACAGCCGGTCGACGAAGGCGACGAGGCGAAGGGCGTCGGTCTGGTTCGACAGCACCTCGACGTCGGTGAGCCCGATGGCCTCGAGACCCCCGATGAGCCCGACGTAGCGGCTCGGGTGCACGGTCGCGAGATGCCGCAGCACGTCGCGGAAGCCGTCGACCGTTACCGGGCCGGTCTCGGCGCCGACGCGCGCCGTGAACTCCGCGGGGCTCAGCGAGACGGCGTGACCTTCTACGTCACGCTTGCGGTAGTCCTCCCCGTCGATGCGCACGGTCGTGAAGCGGTCGGCGAGTGCGTGGATCTCGCGCAGGAAGTCTTGCGCGGCGAAGCGCCCCTCGCCGAGCGCGTGCGGCGGCGTGTTCGAGGTCGCGGCGATGCGCGAACCGCTCGCGACGAGCTCGCCGAGCAGGCGCGACATGACCATGGTGTCGCCAGGGTCGTCGAGCTCGAACTCGTCGATCGCGATGAGGGATGCCCCGCGGAAGTGCGCGACCGCCTCGCGGTAGCCGAGCGCGCCGACGATGGCCGTGTACTCGATGAAGGTGCCGAAGTATTTGCGGCCGCGGGTGCGGTGCCAAAGCGCGGCGAGTAAGTGGGTCTTGCCGACGCCGAAGCCCCCGTCGAGGTAGACGCCGGGCTTGGCAACGGCCGCTGCAGGCTTGCGTGAGAACAGCCCGCGGGCGGGCACGGCGCTCTCGCTCGAGAACACCCGCATTGCCTCGACCGCCGAGGCCTGCGAGGGGTAACGCTCGTCGGGCACATAGTTCTCGAGGCTCGCGCTCGCGAACTGCGGCGGCGGGCTGAGGTGGCCGACGAGCTCGGCAGCGGTCATCCCGGGCTGACGGTCGATCAGTCGTGCCGCGGTCGTCGTGGGTTCCACCGTCATCATTCGCCCTCGGGCTCGTCGCACTCCGTCACGTGAGGTCGGCGCCCAGCCGGAGTGCGTAGATTCTCGGTGGGCGGTGTTCCCCAGTTTACCGCCGTAGAGAGAGGCCCCCATGACCGTCGCATTCGACCCCGCCGAGAAGTTCCAGGCCTACGCTCACCCCGAGCGCCTTGTCTCAACCGCCTGGCTCGAGGCCCACCTCGGCACCCCCGGCCTCGTCGTCGTCGAGAGCGATGAAGACGTGCTGCTCTACGAGACCGGGCACATCCCCGGAGCCGTGAAGGTCGACTGGCACACCGAGCTTAACGACCCCGTCGTGCGCGACTACGTCGACGGTGCCGGATTCGCGCGGCTCATGAGCACCAAGGGCATCGCGCGCGACAGCACCGTCGTGATCTACGGCGACCGCAGCAACTGGTGGGCCTCGTACGCTCTGTGGGTGTTCACGCTCTTCGGGCATGCCGACGTTCGGTTGCTCGACGGCGGTCGCGACCGCTGGGTAGCGGAGGGCCGCCCGCTGACGACCGAGACCCCCGTGCCCGTCGCCGTCGACTACCCAGTCGTCGAGCGGGACGACCGCGGCGTGCGCGCCTTCAGGGAGGACGTGCTCGCGCACCTCGGCAAGCCGCTCATCGACGTGCGCTCGCTCGAAGAGTACACGGGTGAGCGCACGCACATGCCCTCCTACCCTCAGGAGGGTGCGCTGCGCGGGGGCCACATCCCGACCGCGGCGAGCGTGCCCTGGTCGCGCGCGGCCAATGACGACGGCACCTTCCGCACGGCGGACGAACTGAGCGCGATCTACCGCGACGAGGCTGACCTCGACGACGCCGATGACGTTGTCACCTACTGCCGCATCGGCGAGCGCTCGAGCCACACCTGGTTCGTGCTTGCCCACCTGCTGGGCGTGCCGCGTGTGCGTAACTACGACGGGTCGTGGACCGAGTGGGGCAGTGCCGTACGCGTGCCGATCGCGGTCGGAGCCGAGCCCGGCGCCGCACCCGGCCGGTAGCCTGAGGGCGTGACCGACCTGCCCGCGCCGCTCGCCGATATCCGCGACGATTTCCTCTCCTTCGGCGAGAAAGATCGGCTGCAGCTACTACTCGAGTTCTCGAACGAGTTGCCCGCCCTGCCCGAACGCTTCCGCGAGCACCCCGAGCTACTCGAGCGCGTCGAGGAGTGCCAGTCACCGGTCTACCTCTTCGTCGAGGTCTCGCCCGAGGGCCGGGTCGACGTGCACGCTACTGCGCCCGCCGAGGCGCCCACGACGCGCGGCTTCGCCTCGATCCTCGCGCAGGGTCTCAGCGGCCTCAACGCTGCCGCCGTGCTCGCGGTGCCCGACGACTTCCCCTTGCAGCTCGGTCTCACCGCCGCGGTGAGCCCGCTGCGGCTCAACGGCATGTCGGGCATGCTCTGGCGCATCAAGCGGCAGGTCGGCGAGAAGTCGGCGGCGTGATGCTGCGGCGGGTCGTGCCGGTCGGGGGCGGCGAGCTCGATATCGAGCATCCGGATGCCCGACGCACCCTGCTCGACTGGTACGCGCCGCACTCCCCCGAGCATGTGCGGCTCACGCTCGTCTCCACGCTCGACGGCCGCGCGGCCGGCGGTGACGGCACCTCCGAGTCGCTCGCCTCGAGCACTGACCGCATGGTGCTCGGCGTGATCCGACAGCACGCCGACGTCGTCCTCGTCGGCGCTGAGACGGTGCGGCGCGAGGGCCTTCGCCGACCGCGTCGTGCGGCGCTCGCGATCGTCTCCGCGAGCGGCGACCTCACCGGTCACCGGCTCTCCGTGGCCGAGGGGCGCACCTCCCCGGTGCTCGTGCTGACGACCGAGTCGGGCGCGGCGCGCGCGGCCGAGTCGGTGCCGGATGCCGCGATCGAGACCCTGGCGATCGCGCCCGACGGGCGCATCCCCGCCGCAGCGATCATCGCCGCCCTGCGGGCGCGGGGTCTCTCCGGCATCGCCGCAGAGGGCGGACCCGCGCTCGCGGCGCAGCTGCTCGCCGCCGGGCTCGTCGACGAGCTGTGCCTCACGGTCATGCCGAGGCTCGGCGGCCCCGACCTGCCCGCGGTGGGCGGCGGCGCCGCGCCGATCACTCCGCTGGCGGCGCTGCAGCTGCTCGTGGACGACGAGGGCGCGCAGTACGGTCGGTGGGTGCTGCGGCCGTAGCGCCGTCGAGACCCTGATCGGCGAGCCAGACGCGGATCGCGCGCTCCCACCGCCGGGGGTCGTGGTTCCACAGCTTGGTGTGGCGGGCGATCGCGAAGCGCTCGAGCCGCACGACGTCGGGGCGCGCGGCCGCGAGCGCGATGCTCGCGCCGCTCGGAACGTAGCCGTCGTCGTCGCTGTGCAGCAGCAGCATCGGGATGCTCAGCTCGGCCGCCCGCGCGACGATGTCGAGGCGCTCGAAGTCGATCGGCTCGGCGAGCCCCACCCACGACGAGGCGCGACCGGAGCCGAGCATCGCGAGCGCCGCGTCGCGTACCGCCGGGGGCAGCCCGGCCGCCGCCGCTTGGAAGCGCAGGGTCGGGATCCAATCGACGACGGGAGACTCGAGCACGACGCCGTCGATGCCGGCCGCGAGCGGCGACCGGGTGATGCACTGCAGCACCGTGGCGCCGCCCATCGACCAGCCCATGAGCACGATGCGACGAGCACCCGCGCTCCGGGCGTAGGCGACCGCCGCCTCGACGTCGCGCCACTCCTCGTCGCCGAGCGCGTAGCGTCCGTCGTGGCTCGGCGGGGCATCCCCGTCGTTGCGGTAGCTGATGAGCAGGCAGCGGTAGCCCGCAGCACGAAAGACGGCGACGGCGCGCAGTCCTTCCGCGCGCGTCACCCCGCGGCCGTGCACGACGACGACCCAGGCGTCGCTCGCTCCCTCGGGCTTGATGAGCCAGGCCGGAGCGACGCCGACAGGGGTCTCGATGCCGACCTCGCGAAACGGCACCTCGAGATCGGAGGGAGTCAGGTACCACCATCCGGCCCATCGGCCTCGGGATGCCCGCCCGAGGTCGCCCCGTTGCACCCCCTCGAGCCGGCGCAGCACCGAGACCTCGTCGTGCTCGACGATCGCCCCGACGCGTGCATGGCCGCGATCGTGGTCGAACCAGAGGCTGTAGTGCCCAGGCACGATGGTGTCGGGCGTGCGACCGAGCCGCACAGTGCCGGCCGCGCGGTCGACGCCGATGATGGCGACGTCCTCTTTGCGCCGCCGCGGCGGGGTCACCACATCGCGCGCGACACGCAGGGCGACGAGGGCTCCTCCGAGCAGCGCGACACCGCCCGCAACCAGCACGATTGCCGCCACGTGGGCGGCGACGTGATGCGCGCCCCTCACGAGGCACCTCGGTGCGAGGGGGTGCGCAGAACGGCGAGTCTCACGCACCGAACCTAGCAACAGCGCCTAGTCTGCACACGTGTCCCCCGCCTCGGCCGCCGAAACCTCGCCGCAGGTCGTCTTCGACGCTATCGTGGCGTCGACCCAGAGCGCGCGACTGCGAGACGAACTGCAGGTGACGACGATTCCGGCACCTTCAGGCCTCGCGCCGTTCTCCTACGCACTCGCGGCCGACGTGAACCCGGCGCGCCACGCCTATGACTCCGACCTCGGCACGGGTCGCCTAGTCATCCTGTTCGACCCCGAGTCGCCCGAGGGCTGGGGTGGCCCGGTTCGCGTCATCTGCTACGCCCAGGCCCCGCTCGAGACCGAGATCGGCCTCGACCCCTTCGTTGCCGATGTCGCGTGGTCGTGGCTCGTCGACGCGCTCGCGGCGCGCGGGGCCGAGTACACGGCGGCGAGCGGTACCGCGACGAAGGTGCTCTCGACAGGCTATGGAGAGCTCGCCGCGCAGGGCAGCGGCGCTCAGATCGAGCTGCGCGCCTCGTGGACCCCGCTCGAGCTCGGCCTCGCTGCGCACGTCGAAGGCTGGGCCGAGCTGCTGTGCATGGTCGCCGGCTACCCGCCGGCGGCCGATGGCGTGGCGGTGCTGCAGCCCCGACGGGGGTCGCGTGGCTGACCGGCCCCCGATCACCGATCCCTTCACCGTGCCCCCGCCTGCGCCGCGTCGTCCCCCCGCTTCCGTGAGCACGAGCACGAGAACCGAGCCTGCCGTCCCGGTCACGACGGGGTCGCACCCCCCGACCGCGTCAGGCGCCGAGGTCACCCCACCGCTGCCGACCGCACAGCTCGCCCGTACACCGCGCGTCATCGACTCACGCGACGAGTACCTCGCCGCGGTCGCTGAGCTCGCCGCGGCGAGCGGCCCGGTCGCGGTGGATGCGGAGCGCGCGAGCGGGTTCCGCTATTCGCAGCGCGCCTACCTTATCCAGGTCTTCCGCCGCGGAGCGGGAACCTTCCTCTTTGATCCCCCCGCGATCGGCTCCTTCACCGAGCTGCAGGCTGCGATCGGAGGTGAGGAGTGGGTGCTGCACGCCGCGAGCCAAGATTTGCCGTGCCTGCGCGAAGTCGGACTCGACCCTGAGGCACTCTTTGACACCGAGCTCGGGGCGCGCCTCGCCGGCCTGCTGCGCGTCGGCCTCGGCGCTGTCGTCGAAGACACTCTTGGCTTGCACCTCGCGAAGGAGCATTCCGCCGCCGACTGGTCGACGCGTCCGCTGCCCGCGGCCTGGCTGACTTACGCGGCCCTCGATGTCGAGCTACTGCTCGACGTGCGCGACCGCATCGCTGAGCGCCTCGAGTCCGCCGGCAAGAGCCTCATCGCCGCGCAGGAATTCGCCGCCGTGCTCGCCAAGCCCGCCGCCGAACCCAAGGCCGAGCCCTGGCGTCGGCTTTCGGGGTTGTCGACTGTGCGCGGGCAGCGCGCACTCGCGGTCGCCCGCGAGCTCTGGCGTGCCCGCGACGCCTACGCGCAGGAGGTCGATACCTCGCCCGGTCGACTGCTGCCCGACGCCTCGATCGTCGTTGCCGCGCGCGCGCCGCTCGCCTCGAAGCGCGAGCTCGCGGCGCTCAAGACGTTCATGGGTCGGGCGAGCCGCACGCAGATCGACCGCTGGTGGACCGCGATCGAGGCTGGCCTCTCAACGGACGACCTGCCAGCGCACCGCAGCTCGGAGGAGAGCATCCCGCCACCCCGCTCGTGGGCCGACCGCAGCCCCGAGGCCGACCGGCGCTACCGGGCCGTGCGCCCGCGGCTGCAGAAGATCGCCGACGATCTCGAGCTGCCCGTCGAGAACCTGCTCACGCCCGAGCACGTGCGGCGGCTCGCCTGGGCGCCACCTGCTGAGACGACGCCCGGAAGCATCGCGGACGCTCTCGCCGCGATCGGTGCCCGCTCGTGGCAGATTGACGCAACTACACAGGCGATCGCCATTGCCTTTGTGGAAGCGCTCCAAGAGCCCGACGAGGCCCCCGAGGCCGGTTCGTAGGAACACGCAGGGGTTCCCTCCCCCTCGCATCGGCCTCCCTAGGCTGAGCGCCAGACCATCAACTCCTGGGAGGCACCATCGTGGCTGAACGAGCCGACGTCGTATTCGTAGACGGGGTCCGCACCCCGTTCGGGCGCGCGGGCGAGAAGGGAATGTACTGGAATACCCGCGCCGACGACCTCATCGTCAAGGCGATGATCGGGCTGCTCGAGCGCAACCCCTCGTTGCCGAGAGAGCGAGTCGACGACGTTGCGATCGCCGCGACCACCCAGGTCGGCGACCAGGGCCTCACGCTCGGCCGTACCGCCGCGATCCTCGCGGGGTTGCCGCTGAGCGTGCCGGGCTACGCGATCGATCGCATGTGCGCGGGCGCCATGACCTCGGTGACGACAACGGCTGGCGGCATCGCCTTCGGAGCCTACGACGTCGCGATCGCGGGCGGTGTCGAGCACATGGGCCGGCACCCCATGGGCTTCGGAGCCGACCCGAACCCGCGATTCCTCGCCGAGAAGCTCGTGAGCGGCGACGCCCTCAACATGGGCCTCACCGCCGAACGCCTGCACGACCGCTTCCCCGCGCTCACTAAGGAGCGCGCCGACCGCTTCGGTATGCGCAGCCAGCAGAAAGTCGCTGCAGCTTACGCCGCCGGCAAGATTCAACCCGACCTCGTGCCCGTCGCGCTACGCAGCGAGACCGGCTTCGGCCTCGCCACCACCGACGAGGGGCTGCGTCCCGAGACGACTATGGAAGGTCTTGCGGGTCTCAAGACCCCGTTCCGTCCACACGGCCGGGTGACCGCGGGCAATGCGTCCCCGCTCACCGACGGCGCCACCGTGAGCCTGCTCGCGAGCGCCGACGCAGCGAAGGAGCTCGGCCTGATGACGAAGATGCGCCTCGTGAGCTTCGCCTACGCCGGAGTCGCACCCGAGATTATGGGTATCGGCCCGATCCCCTCGACCGAGAAGGCCCTGCAGAAAGCCGGCCTGACGATCGACGACATCGGAGCCTTCGAGCTCAACGAGGCCTTTGCCGTGCAGGTGCTGAGCCTGCTCGATCACTTCGGCATCGACGACGACGACCCGCGCGTCAACCCCTGGGGCGGCGCAATCGCCCTCGGGCACCCGCTCGCGAGCTCGGGCGTGCGCCTCATGATCCAGTTGGCCCGCCAGTTCGAAGAGCGCCCCGACGTGCGCTACGGCCTCACGGCGATGTGCGTCGGGCTCGGCCAGGGCGGCAGCGTCATCTGGGAGAACCCGCACTACACCGGAAAGAAGGCATGACCGTGGCGACCAGCGCTACCGCCCAGTACTCCCCCGACCAGTTCGCCGAGCTGCGTGCCCTGAGCGAAGACGAGGTCGTGACGCACAGCTACGTACGCGACGTGCCTCTTCCGAGTGGCGGGATGCTCGCTCTCGTCACTCTCGACAACGGCCGTGACCACACGCGCCCGAGCACGCTCGGGCCCGAGGGTCTCACGGAGCTGGCGGGGGTGCTCGACGCCCAGAAGGCGCGCGCCACCGCGGACGAGATCCGTGCGCTCGCGATCACGGGCAAGCCGTTCATCCTGGCAGCAGGGGCCGACCTCTCGAAGGTCGGCGACATCCCGAGCTACGAGGCAGGACTCCAGATGGCGCAGCTCGGCCACTACGCGCTCGGCAAGCTCGGCGAACTGGGGGTTCCGTCTTTCTGCTTCATCAACGGCCTCGCCCTGGGTGGCGGCGTCGAGGTCGCGCTCAACTGCGACTACCGCACGCTCGATTCGAGCGCCGCGGCCCTCGCGCTGCCCGAGGTCTTTCTCGGCCTCATCCCCGGCTGGGGAGGCGCCTGGCTGCTGCCGAACCTCATCGGCATCGAGAACGCCCTCAAGGTCGTCGTCGAGAACCCGCTCAAGAACAACCGCACGCTCAAGCCCGCCGAGGCGTTCGAGCTTGGGATGGCCGATGTGCTGCTCTCGCCGGCGAACTTTCTCGAGGACTCGATCCGCTGGGCCGACGGCGTGCTGTCGCGCGCGGTCAAGGTCAAGCGGTCGAACGAGCCCGGCAAAATCGAGCGCGCCGTGAAGTGGGATGTCGCGATCGACATCGCGCGCAAGACGCTCGAGAAGCGGCTCGGGAAGGTCGCGAAGTCTCCGTACGCGGCCCTCGAGCTGCTCGCGGCGGCCAAGAGCTCAAGCAAGGCCGAGGGCTTCGCCGCGGAGGACAAGGCGCTGGCCGACCTGGTCGCGGGCGACCAGTTCCGAGCATCCATCTACGCCTTCAATCTGGTGCAGAAGCGCGCCAAGAAGCCCGCCGGCGCCCCCGACAAGGCCCTCGCCAAGAAGGTGACGAAGGTGGGCGTGCTCGGCGCCGGGCTCATGGCGAGCCAGTTCGCCCTGCTGTTCCTGCGCCGACTGCAGGTGCCGGTGATCATGACCGACCTCGATCAGGCGCGCGTCGACAAAGGCCTCGACTACATCCGCGGCGAGATCGACGGTCTGCTGCAGAAAGGTCGCATCGATGCCGACGAGGCGAACCGGCTCAACGCTCTGCTGACCGGCACCACCGACAAGGCCGACTTCGCCGACTGCGACTGGGTCATCGAGGCCGTGTTCGAAGAGCTCTCGATCAAGCAAGACGTGTTCGCCGAGATCGAGCAGCACATCTCGCCCGAGGCCGTGCTCGCCACGAACACCTCGTCACTCTCGGTCGAGCAGATCGGCGCCAAGCTGAAGAACCCCGAGCGCGTCGTCGGGTTCCACTTCTTCAACCCCGTCGCGGTCATGCCTCTCATCGAGGTCGTCAACACTCCGGCGACAGACGAGGCCACGCTCGCGACGGCCATGGCGACGGCGCAGGCGCTGCGCAAGAACGCCGTCATCACGGCCGACACCCCGGGCTTCGTCGTCAACCGCATCCTCGCCAAGGTTCTCGGTGAGGCCATGCACGCGGTCGAGCTCGGCACCCCCTTCGAGACCGTCGTCGAGGCCCAGCGCCACTTCGGGCTGCCGATGGACCCGTTCGTGCTGCTCGACCTCGTGGGGCTCAAGGTCGGCGCGCACGTGCTCGACACCCACCACACGGCCTTCCCCGACCGCTTCTTCGAGTCCCCGGCGCTGCACGAGCTCGCCGAGGCGGGCGTGCTGCTCGAGAAGGACGCGAAGGGGCAGTCGAAGGGTATCGACAAGAAGGCCATCGCGATCGTGGCGAAGCACCGGCCGGAGGGCGCGACGCCGTACACGGCGGCCGAGCTGACGGCTCGACTCGAAGACGGGCTCGCCGACGAGATCCACCGCATGCTTCAAGATGGCGTCGTTGCGGCCGCGGAGGACATCGACCTGTGCATGATCCTTGGAGCCGGCTGGCCGTTCCAGATGGGCGGCGTCACGCCGTTCCTCGACCGGGTCGGCGCCTCCGAGCGAGCTTTCGGCTACACGTTCCACGAGCCCCGCATCCGAGGAATTCGCTGATCCTGCGCCTACGGCGGCTCCTGGATGTCGGCGGCCGCCGTCAACGTGTGCGCACGAGCGCCTTGACTGGCTGCTCTCCTTCGGGTTTGACGACTTCCAGCAGCAGTACGACGAGTTCCGGCACGGCGTCAGCGCGATCGTCACACGTGCGTGCACGCTGCGGTGGCTGGCCGCCGGAGCGGAGCCGTGGGGCTACACGGGCACGACCACCTCGGTCGAGAGCGGTTCCCCGGCACCGCCTGCGCTCGCGGGAACGTCATCCCAGATAGTCGCCGATCCGGTCGCGGCGGTTGAGGCGGCGCGCGCCGCGTCCGCGGGCCGCGACGTGTGGGTCGTGAGCGGCGACAGGCTCGCCGACTCCCTCATCGACGCCGGTCAGCTTGACCGCATGCATCTCACCGTGATGCCCATGACCCTTGGAGCCGAAAACCGGGTCCTGCCGCACGCGACGGCGCGCATGCCGTGGCAGCTCGAGTCGGCGCGGCCGATCGGCTCGGCGGGTGCCGTGGACACGCGTTACCGGCTACGCTCGCCCTGATTGACAGCCGCGCCCTGCTCGTCGGGCAGCGGGCGGGCGACGGGGATGCGCGTGCCGAGCACCTGAGCGACGAGATCGCGCGCGATCGCCTGTGAGGTGAGGCCGACGCGCTCGAAGATCTGCTCGCGCGTCGCGTGCTCGAGGAACTCGTCGGGCAGGCCGAGCTCGTCGACCGCCGTATCGACTCCCGCCGCCCGCAGATCTTGCCGGATGCGCGTGCCAATGCCGCCGATGCGCACGCCGTCTTCGATGCTCACCAGGATGCGGTGGTCGCGCGCGAGCTCGATGATACTCGCGGGCACGGGCACGACCCAGCGTGGGTCGACGACCGTCGCGCCGATGCCCTGATCGGCTAGCCGCTCGGCGACCTCGAGACCGATCTTGGCCATGGGGCCGACGGTCACGATGAGCACGTCCTTGTGCGGCGCCTCTCGCAGCACGTCGACGCCGTCGGCGGTGCGCCGCACGGCGTCGAACTCTGTGCCGACAGAGCCCTTCGAGAAGCGCACGACCGTCGGCGCGTCATCGACGGCGACGGCCTCGCCGAGCTCCTCGCGCAGGCGCGTGGCGTCGCGCGGGGCAGCGAGGCGGATGTTCGGCACGACCTGCAATATCGAGAGGTCCCACATGCCGTGGTGGCTGGCCCCATCGGGGCCCGTGACGCCCGCCCGGTCGAGCACGAAGGTCACGCCAGCCTTGTGTAGCGCGACATCCATGAGCACCTGATCGAAGGCACGGTTGATGAAGGTGGCGTAGACAGCGACGACTGGGTGCATGCCGCCGAATGCGAGTCCTGCGGCCGACGTCACGGCGTGCTGCTCAGCGATGCCGACATCGATGATCCGGTCGGGGTGCTTCTCGGCGAGCTTATGTAGCCCGGTCGGCCGCAGCATGGCAGCCGTGATACCGACGATGCGGCGATCTCTGTCGGCAAGCGCAACAATCTCGTCGGCGAACACCGAGGTCCACGAAGGGCGGCTCGCCTGCTCGACTGACTCCCCCGTCTCGGGGTCGATCTGGCCGACCGCGTGGAACTGGTCGGCGACATCGGCGAGGGCGGGGTCGTAGCCCTTGCCCTTCTGAGTGATCGCGTGCACGATGACCGGCGCGCTGTACTCCCTCGCCTGGCGCAGCGCGCGCTCAACGTCCTTAAGGTCGTGCCCGTCGATGGGCCCGATGTACTTGATGTCGAGGTTCGAGTACAACGCCTCGTTGTTCGTGAAACGCGAAAGAAAGCCGTGGAGGCCGCCGCGCACACCGCGGTACACCGCACGGCCAGGAGCTCCGAGGTAACCGAAGGCCCGCTCGGTGCCGCGGCGGAAGCGGTAGTACGAGCGGCGCGTGCGCACCGTCGACAGGAAGCGCGCCATGCCCCCGATCGTGGGCGCATACGAGCGGCCGTTGTCGTTCACGACGATCACGAGATTGCGACTGTTGTCGTCGCTGATGTTGTTGAGGGCCTCCCATGTCATGCCGCCCGTCAAAGCGCCGTCGCCGACGACGGCGATGACATGGCGGTCGTCCTGCCCCGTCATCTCGAAAGCGCGCGAGATGCCGTCTGCCCAGCTGAGCGAGCTCGAGGCGTGCGAGCTCTCGACGATGTCGTGCTCGCTCTCCGACCGCTGGGGGTAGCCGGCGAGGCCGCCCTTCTGCCGCAGCAGCGAGAAGTCTTGCCGCCCCGTGAGCAGCTTGTGCACGTACGACTGGTGCCCGGTGTCCCACACGATCGCATCGCGCGGCGATTGAAACACGCGGTGGATGCCCAGCGTGAGCTCGACGACGCCGAGGTTCGGCCCCAGGTGGCCGCCGGTCTTGGAGACCTCGGCGACCAGGAAGCGGCGGATCTCCTCGGCCAGCTCGACCATCTGCGACTCGGTGAGACGGTCGAGGTCGCGGGGGGTGCGGATCGTATCGAGCAGTGCCATTCACCGAGTCTACGGGAGCACGGGAGGCAGGCGGCCCGTCGGCGAACGCCTGTTGCTGGGCGTTCGCCGACGGTTCGCTGAATGGCTAGACGAGGCTCCGCAGCACGTACTGCAGGATGCCGCCGTTGCGGTAGTAGTCGGCCTCGCCCGGGGTGTCGATGCGCACGACAGCGTCGAACTCGATGGGCGTCTTCCCCGCGGCCGAGTGCACGCTCGGCGTCGCCGTCACGTGGACGGTGCGCGGCGTCGTGCCCGCGTTCAGCTCGGTGATGCCTGAAATGGAGACCTCCTCCGTGCCGTCAAGCCCGAGGCTGTCAGCGGTCTCGCCGGCAGGGAACTGGAGCGGGATGACGCCCATACCGATGAGGTTCGAGCGGTGAATGCGCTCGAAGCTCTCGGCGATGACCGCCTTCACCCCCAGCAGGCTCGTGCCTTTGGCGGCCCAGTCGCGGCTCGAGCCAGAGCCATACTCCTTGCCTGCGAAGATGACGAGGGGAACCCCGGCGGCTTGGTAGCGCTTGCTCGCGTCGTAGATGAACGCCTGCGGGGCATCCGGCTGCGTGAAGTCGCGCGTGAAGCCGCCCTCGACGTTGTCGAGGAGCTGATTCTTGAGGCGGATGTTCGCGAACGTGCCGCGGATCATGACCTCGTGGTTGCCGCGTCGCGATCCGTAAGAGTTGAAGTCCTTCCGGTCGACGCCGTGCTCGGTGAGGTACTGGCCGGCGGGCGAGTCGGCCTTGATCGAACCCGCCGGGCTGATGTGGTCGGTGGTGACCGAGTCGCCGAGCTTCGCGAGCACGCGCGCGCTGGCGATGTCGCTCACGGGCGTCGTCTCGAGCGTGAGCCCATCGAAGTACGGGGGCTTGCGCACGTAGGTCGACTCGGGGTTCCACTCGAAGGTCGCGCCGTCGGGCGTCGGCAGCGAGCGCCAGCGCACGTCGCCATGGAACACCGAGGCGTACTGGTGGTCGAACATGCCCGTGTCGATCGACGAGTCGATCGTGGCCTGCACCTCGGCCGCATCGGGCCAAATGTCGCGCAGGTACACGTCGTTACCGTCGCGGTCGGTGCCGAGGGCATCCGTCTCGAAGTCGAAGTTCATCGAGCCGGCGAGGGCGTAGGCGATGACGAGCGGCGGGCTCGCGAGGTAGTTCATCTTGACGTCGGGGTTGATGCGGCCCTCGAAGTTGCGGTTGCCCGAGAGCACCGCGGTGACCGCGAGGTCGTGCTCGGTGATCGCCGTCGAGATCTCGTCGGCGAGCGGGCCCGAGTTGCCGATGCAGGTCGTGCAGCCGTAGCCGACCGTGTAGAAGCCAAGGGCCTCGAGGTCGTCGGTAAGGCCGGCTTTCTCGTAGTAGTCGGTGACAACCTTTGAGCCCGGAGCCAGCGTGGTCTTGACCCACGGCTTTGATTTCAGACCCTTCCGCGCGGCGTTGCGGGCCAGCAGGCCTGCCGCGAGCATGACCGAGGGGTTCGAGGTGTTGGTGCACGAGGTGATAGCCGCGATCGTGACCGCTCCGTTGTCGAGCGTGAAGTGCTCGCCGCCGACCGTGACGGGAACGGGAGTCGAGGCCGTCTCGGTGTAGGCCGGCAGCGCGGCCTCGAAGGCCGACTTGGCGACCGAGAGTTCGATGCGGTCTTGGGGGCGCTTCGGGCCGGCGATCGAGGGCACGACGGTCGAGAGGTCGAGCTCGAGGTACTCGCTGAAGCGGGGTTCGATCGCGGGGTCGTGCCAAAGAGACTGCAGCTTGCTGTAGGCCTCGACGAGCGCGACCTGCGCCTCGCTGCGGCCGGTGAGTCGCAGGTACTCGAGCGTGACGTCGTCGATGGGGAACATTGCCGCAGTAGAGCCGAACTCAGGGCTCATGTTGCCGATGGTCGCGCGATTGGCGAGCGGCACCGCCGCGACGCCGGCGCCATAGAACTCGACGAACTTGCCGACGACGCCGTGCTTGCGCAGCATCTCGGTGATCGTCAAGACAACGTCGGTCGCGGTCACGCCGATCGGAATGGCGCCCGTGAGCTTAAAGCCCACGACCTTGGGGATGAGCATCGAGACGGGCTGGCCGAGCATGGCCGCCTCGGCCTCGATGCCGCCGACGCCCCAGCCGAGCACTCCCAGGCCGTTGACCATCGTGGTGTGCGAGTCAGTGCCGACGCACGTGTCGGGGTAGGCGCGGAGCACGCCGCCGACCTCGCGCGTGTAAGTCACCTTCGCGAGGTGTTCGATATTGACCTGGTGCACGATGCCCGTGCCCGGGGGCACCACCTTGAAGTCGTCGAAGGCCGTCTGGCCCCAGCGCAGGAACTGGTAGCGCTCACCGTTGCGCTCGTACTCGATCTCGACGTTGCGCTCAAGCGCGTCCGCCGTGCCGAAGAGGTCGGCGATGACGGAGTGGTCGATGACGAGCTCGGCGGGGGCGAGCGGGTTGATCTTGTTAGGGTCGCCACCGAGGGCCGCGACGGCCTCGCGCATGGTCGCGAGGTCGACGATGCACGGCACTCCCGTGAAGTCCTGCATCACGACGCGCGCGGGCGTGAACTGAATCTCGGTCTCGGGCTCGACGGCCGGATCCCACGAGCCGAGCGCGCGGATCTGGTCGGCCGTGACGTTCGCGCCGTCTTCCGTGCGCAGCAGGTTCTCGAGCAGCACCTTGAGGCTGAAGGGCAGGGTCGTGTAGCCCTCGACCGTGTCGATGCGGAAGACCTGGTACTCGGCGCCCGCGACCGACAGGGTGTCGATCGAATCGAAGCTGTTGACTGCAGACACAGTGACTCCTCTTGTGCGACGGGACCGGGCGCATCCGTCGCCCAGCGCCGGACAGGACCAGCCTACCGGCCAGCAACTATCTTGATATCGAGATAAATAATGGTAGCACTCAGGATGCCCGGCGCGCGTAGACCGCGCGCACCATGAGCCACGTCACCCACAACACGGCGGCGTACAGCGGCAGGCCCATGAGCAGCTTCGTGGCGGCGAGGGCGGCCGCCTGCTCGGCGAGGTAAAGCGGTACCTGCACGCCGAGGCGTAGCGAGAACAGACCGACCCACAGCCAAGTTGTCACGGTCAGCACCGTGCGCTTGGCGGCGTCGGCGCGCCACTCGCGATCACTGGTGAGTAGCGCTGTGATGACACCGATGAGCGGACGCCGAGTGGCAAGGCTGACCAGCAGCGCGACGAGCCACACCCCGTTGATGATGAAGCCGAGCAGAAAGTTCTCCTCGGCCCGACCGGTCGCGAGGGCGAGACCGGCCGACAGTGCGATGCCGATGAGTCCGATGACGGCGGGCATCATGGGCGACCGTGTAATGGCGCGCACGAGGACGAAGAGCACAGCCATGCCGACGGGGATCAGCACCGAGGGCGCAACCTCGCCCGTGATCGTGAAAACGACGAGGAAGAGGAAGCCGGGCAGCAGCGACTCGGCGAGCCCGCGCACGCCGCCCACCGCAGCCCACAGGGCGGGGGCGGTCGGGCGCTCTCCCGGCTCGACGCGGGCGAAACCCGAATGCCGAGCAGCGGCTTCGAGTGCGGCCCGCAGCTCGTCCGCGCTGTCGGGCTGATCGGCCGCTGGCTCGCCGGGGGCCGAGGGGCGTTCCTCCGCGCTCATGCTGTCGGGGCGGCCGGGGCCGTCGCGGTACCCGCGGCGGTCGCACCCTGGGGCACCTGCAGCGGGATGAGGTCGCGCGGCGGCATCGGGCTCGTGCCGCGCACGACGACGATGCCGCGGAAGACGTCGTCGATCGCCGCAGCGGCATCGGTCTCGATCGCGCCGTGGCCGGCGATCACGCCGCGGAGGAACCAGCGGGGGCCGTCGACGCCCACGAACCGGGCGATGCGGGTCGCTCCCGCGTCGCCGCCGGTCACGGGAATTCGCGCGATGACCTCGGGCCCGAAGACTCCGTAGCGCTCCTGCACCTCGCCACCCTGCGACCGCACCTGCTCGACGATCTGCGCGCGGATCTCGTGCCACAGACCGCTCGTGCGCGGCGCGGCGAACGGCTGCACCTGCAGGGTCGAGCCCGCGTAGTCGATGCCGACCGCGACCACCCTCTTCGTGCCCTCCTCGATCTCGAGGCGCAATTGGAGACCCTCGCGGGGCACGAGTTTGACGCCGCCCAAGTCAACGTAGGGGCGCACGGCATTGGCCTCGCTCTCGTCGAGCGGGCCGTTCTCAGCGCGATCGAGCGGGGCGGACTTGGCGCTGTCGAACGACGGGGTCGAGCCAGTGACGGGATCGGTCACGCGGAATCTCCTTCGGTCGGCACACCACGGTAGCCGGTCGAGCCGAACCCTCGCTCTCCGCGGTGCGAACCCGGCAGCGACTCCACGGGCTCGAACCGGGCCTGCACGACGGGCATCACGACGAGCTGCGCGATGCGATCCCCGACCTCGACGCGGAGCGACTCTCGGGCATCCGTATTCAGCAGCGTCACGCGGATCTCGCCGCGGTAGCCCGCATCGACCGTTCCCGGGGCGTTGACGATCGTGATGCCGTGACGCGAAGCGAGACCGCTACGGGGCATGACAAAGGCCGCAAAGCCGTCGGGCAGGGCGATCGCGGTGCCTGTGCCCACGGTCGCCCGCTGGCCGGGAGCAAGATCAACGGCCTCGGCAGCGCGCAGGTCAGCCCCCGCGTCGCCCGGGTGGGCGTAGGCAGGGTGGGTGAATCCGGTGAACAGCACATCGACGGTTCGCGGCACCTATCGAGGCTAATGCATGGTCGAATAGGTACATGGAATCGTTTCGCGAGCGCCTGTGGCCCGCCCCCTGGATCGGTCTCATCGCGGCGCTCGCCGTGCCCGCGAGCCTGCTGGTCTTTGCCCCAGTCAGCGTGCTCGTCGGCGGCATCGTCGGAGTCGTGCTCACGCTCGGCGTCATCGGGGCGGCCGTTCTCTCAGCGCCCACGATCACTGTGGGCGGCGGGATGCTGCGCGCGGGCGCGGCGCGCGTTCCGCTGTCGCTTGTGGGAGAGACGGTCGTCGCGCGAGGCGATGACGCGCGCCTCGCACGCGGTCAGCAGCTCGACGCGCGGGCCTACATCGTGCTGCGACCTGATGTGTCGCCCGTGCTTCGCATCGCGCTCACCGACCCCGACGACCCGACGCCGTACTGGCTGCTGTCGACGCGTCGGCCAGAAGCCCTGGCTGAGGCGATCGCCTCAGCGCCGCGTACCTGAACGTTTTTCTAGCTGGCGCACTCGCGGCAGACCGAGCCGAGCTTCTCCTCGTGGTCAAGCTGCGAGCGGTGCTTCACGAGGAAGCAGCTGATGCAGGTGAACTCGTCGGCCTGCGGCGGCAGTACGACGACGTCGAGATCGAGGTCGGCGAGGTCTTGATCGGCAAGCTCGAAGCCGGGGTTGTCGGCGTCGTCGACGTCGACAACACCCGAGAGTTTGTCGGGCACGCGCTCCTGCAGGGCCTGGATCGAGTCGGTGTCCTCATCCGTCTTGCGGGGGGCGTCGTAGTCCGTAGCCATGCCAGTCCACTTCTCATTCACACTTGTCGGCCGCGTTCGGCGCGCATAGTTTGCAGGAAGAGAGGGGGAAACGCAAACGCGCGGCGCGACCCGTGTGCCTCCCCGTCTCCCCCGCCAACTTCCGGCACGCCCGCGCTATTCCCGGCCCCGCTCACGGGGCCGTGGGATGCTGTGGCCACCAACCCCACAATCGGAGGGTGAGAGCCATGGACGAGCTCACTGTGATCGGTGCCGAGAACGGCGCACTCGTCGTCGTCTCCACCGACGGCTCGCGGTTCCGCGTCCCCATCACCGAGGCTCTGCACACGGCGCTGCGGCAGAACCGACCGGCGGCGCCTGCGGCCCACCGAGTCGGCCCGCGCGAGGTGCAGGGTCTCATCCGGCAGGGCCTGACCGCGGCCGAGGTGGCGACGCAGACCGGGGAGCCCTTGGAGTATATCCAGCGATTCGAGGGCCCCGTACTGGCGGAGCGCGCGTACGTCGTCACGGCGGCGCGCACGGTGCCCGTCGCCGTCGCCGCCGATGGAGAGACCGGCGTCACCGGCACCTTCGGCTCGGCCATCGACAACCGGCTCGCTGGCATCGGGGCCCGCGATGTGCGCTGGGAGAGCCGCAAGCAGGAGGCTCACTGGATCGTCTCGGTAAGCTTCCTCGACGGCGATGTGGCGCGCACTGCCGCCTGGACCTTCGACCCGAAGAAGTCAGCCCTGGCGCCCGCGAACCGCGAGGCGCAGTCGCTCTCGCAGCAGGGCGACGGGCCCGCTCCCCTGATGCCTCGCTTGCGCGCGGTGCCCGTCGATGCCCCGACCAGCGGCCGCTTCGACAGCGGGGCCTTCCTGCCCGCGGCCGACACCGGTCGCCCCGCCGCGCCGATCGAACGGCCGGAGCGACCGATCGCCCGTGTGGCCGACCCCGACACCGCCGACACCTCCGAAATCGGCAACACCGCCGACCTGCTCGAAGCGCTGCGTCGTCGCCGCGGCGAACGCGAGTCTGCCCCCTCCGACGAGTGGGAGTCGTCGCGCGCTGCCCACCCCTCGACGGGGTCGATCCGCATCGTCGACGTTCCCATCGACACGGGGCTGATCGCGGTGGCCGATCTCGATGACGACGCCGACGGCATCGACGACCCCGCCGAGGCCGCGTCGGAGAGCGCGATCGACGATGCCGCGCTCGCAGGGGATGCCCCGCCCGCACCGGCCAAGCCCGCCAACCGCCGAGGGCGTGCGGCGATGCCGAGCTGGGACGAGATCGTGTTCGGGGCCCGCCCCGACGACGACCCCGCCTGAGCGCGGCACGAGCCTCGCCGGGCATCGCTGGGCGCTAGGAACTACAGCTAGGCCGCGAACGCTCCCCAGCGCGCGAGCGGAACCCGCAGCTCGTCGGGCGAGAACGACCCGTGCTGGCCGACCATGGCGAGCGCGCGATCCGTTGCCGTCCGAGCGTCGTAGTACGCGACCTGTGCGCGGGCGGCGACGATCACGTCGCCGAGGCGCGAGCGCGCCGCCTCGGTGACCGAGCCGAACCACCCCGCCGCGATCGCCTCCTCGCGCGTGACGACCCACGAGCGCCCACCCTCGGCCGCGTGCCATCGATCGCGCACCGTCCCGGCCTGCCGGGCATCCTCGAGACCGAGGTGCAGGCATCGCGGTTCGCCGGCGACGTGGCGGATGCCCTGCCACAGCCGGTCGTGGGCCGCGAGTACGAGGCGCCGATGCGGGGCGACGTCGAGCATGCCGTGATCGGCCGTCAGCAGCACCCCGGCGTCGGCCGGAACGCCGCGCTCGAGCGCGACGAGGCCCGCATCGAGCTCGTCGAGCCGCTCGGTCCACTCGGGCGACTCGACCCCGTCGGCGTGGCCGGCCATGTCGAGCTCGGGAACATAGACGTACACGATCCGCGCCTCGGATCCTCGCAGCAGGTCGAGACCGCGGGCGACGCGGTCGCCGATCGAGCGCTGCGCCTCGAACCGCCCCCCGCGGAGCACCGCCTCGGTGAACCCCGTGTCGCGATAGCGTTCGGCGCCGACGACGACCGCATCGAGTCCCGCGGCGACCGCGCGCTCGAACACGGTCGGATGCGGCTGCCAGTCGCGCGGCCGCATGCCCTCGTCCCACCCGGTGAGCTGGTTGACGACCCGATCGCCCGCCGTATCGATCGCGCTGTAGCCCACGAGCCCGTGCTCGCCGGCCGCGAGGCCCGTCATGAGACTCGCGAGCGCCGAGGCGGTCGTGGTCGGGAAGCCCGATTCGATGACGCCGCCCTGGGGCGGGATCGCGGCCAGCAATCGACGGGCGTGACCGGCGCGCCGTTGCAGCGCGGACATCCCCAGCCCATCGATGAGCAGCACGGCGGCGCTGCGCACGGGCGGCAGCGCGAGCGGGTTCGGCTCGGCGCGCGTCGCCGCGAACGCGCTCGTCAACACGTCGGCGAGTGACGGGGAGTCTCCGCGACGCGCCGGTAGCATGGGGCCAGCCTATGACTCCCCTTCCCGCCTCCCGATCCCGGGGCTCCGAGCCCACCGACGCGCCGTTCGGCGAACGCATCGACGACGTCGACCTCGCCGACGAGATGCAGGGCTCGTTCCTCGAGTACGCCTATTCGGTCATCTACTCGCGCGCCCTGCCCGACGCGCGCGACGGTCTCAAGCCCGTGCAGCGGCGCATCCTGTACATGATGAGCGACATGGGCCTTCGTCCCGATCGCGGCCACGTGAAATCGGCCCGCGTCGTCGGCGAGGTCATGGGCAAGCTGCACCCCCACGGCGACTCGGCGATCTACGACGCCCTCGTGCGCCTGTCGCAAGACTTCACCCTGCGCGTACCGCTCATCGACGGCCACGGCAACTTCGGCTCGCTCGACGACGGCCCCGCCGCCGCCCGCTACACCGAGGCCCGGCTGCGCGCCGAGGCGATGGCGATGGTCGACGACCTCGATGAAGACGTCGTCGACTTCGTGCCGAACTACGACAACCAGTTGACGCAGCCCTCGGTGCTGCCGGCCGCATTCCCGAACCTGCTCGTCAACGGCGCGAGCGGCATCGCTGTCGGCATGGCCACCAACATGGCGCCGCACAACCTCATCGAGGTCGCCGCGGCCGCACGGCACCTGCTCGATGACCCCGAGGCAACGCTCGACGACCTCATGGCCTACGTGCCCGGACCCGACTTGCCGACGGGCGGCACGATCATCGGCCTCGAGGGTATCCGCGAGGCCTATGCGACCGGACGCGGCTCGTTCAAGACGCGCGCCAAGGTCTCAATTGAGCCGATCACGGCCCGCAAGACCGGCATCGTCATCACTGAGCTGCCCTACCTCGTCGGCCCCGAGAAGGTCATCGAGAAGATCAAGGACGGGGTGCAATCGAAGAAGCTCGCGGGCATCAGCGATGTGACCGACCTCACCGACCGCCGCAACGGCCTGCGCCTCGTCATCGGCATCAAGACGGGCTTCAGCCCCGAGGCCGTGCTCGAGCAGCTCTACCGCTTCACGCCGCTCGAAGACGGCTTCTCGATCAACGCGGTCGCGCTGGTCGACGGCACGCCCCAGACGCTCGGGCTCAAAGAGCTGCTGCAGGTCTACCTCGATCACCGCATCCAGGTCGTCACCCGGCGCAGCGGGTACCGCCTCGATCGGCGCCGTGAACGCTTGCACCTCGTCGAGGGGCTGCTCGTCGCGATCCTCGACATCGACGAGGTCATCCAGGTCATCCGCACCTCCGACGACGCCGAGGCCGCGCGCACCCGCCTCATGGAGGTATTCGACCTCAGCACCCTGCAGAGCGAGTACATCCTCGAACTGCGGTTGCGGCGCCTCACGAAGTTCAGCCGCATCGAGCTCGAGACCGAGCGCGACCAGCTGCGCGCCGAGATCGCGGAGCTCGAGACCCTGCTCGCCGACCCGGCCCGCGTGCGCTCGGTCGTCGGCGACGAGCTCGAGGCGACCGCCGACCGCTTCGGAACTCCTCGCCGCACGCTGCTCACCGAGGCGAGCGCCTCGATCGCAGCCCCGCGCAGCCGCGGCGCCGCGCCCGTCTCGCTCGAGATCGCCGATGCCCCGTGCCGCGTGCTCGTCTCGACGACGGGCCGCGCCGTGCGCGTCGAGCTGCCCGAGGGCGCGTCGATCGTCGCACCGGCCCGGCGCAGCAAGCACGACGCCCTGCTCGGCGCGGTCGACTCGACGACGCGCGGCGAGCTCGTGGCGATCACCTCACGCGGCCGCTTCGTACGGTTCACGCCGGTCGATCTGCCGAGCGTGCCGGCGAACTCGGTGCAGCTCGCGGCGGGGGCGAAACTACGCGACTATCTCGGCCTCACCGATGCCAAGGAGCGCGTGCTCGCGATCGTCGAGCCCGCGAGCACGGTGCCGCTCGCCCTCGGCACCCGCGAGGGCATCGTCAAGCGCGTCGCGCCCGGCGGCTGGCCCGCCCGACCGGACGGCGAGGTCATCGCTCTCAAGCCCGGCGATGAGGTCATCGGGGCCTCCCCCGCCGACGAAGCGGCCGAACTGGTCTTCGTGACCTCGGATGCCCAGCTGCTGCACTTCGCGGCCGACCAGGTGCGCCCCCAGGGCCACGCGGCGGGCGGCATGGCGGGCATCAAGCTCGGCGCCGGCGCGCGTGCGGTGTTCTTCGGTGCGGTGGATCCGGCCACCGCCGAGGTGCTGACAGTCTCGAGCTCGAGCCAGACGATCGCGGGCGCCGACCCCGGCCGCGCCAAGCTCTCCGCCTTCGAGCAGTTCCCCGGCAAGGGGCGCGCGACCGGCGGCGTGCGCTGCCACGCCTTCCTCAAGGGCGAAGACGTGCTGCAGCTCGCGTGGGTTGGCACGTCACCACTGGCCGTCGGCGCCGACGGCTCGGCGCGCACGCTGCCTAGCGGCGGAGCCAAGCGCGACGCCTCGGGCACCCCGCTCGACTCGCCCCTCGGCTCGGTGGGCACCCCCATCGCCTGAGCGTCGACGCCCGCCGCGCGCGAGCCCCGCATCCCGCGATCTCCACAATTCAGGAGTGTCGCGTCTCCACAATTCAGGAGTTCGGCACGTGCAAGGGCCCTGATCTGTCCCGCGTCGGCGTGTCGCTCGGCTGCGGTGGTCAGATCTCCTGAATTGTGGAGACGCGACTCGGGGCGACCGGTACTGGGCACTGGAGCCTAGACGTCGATGCGGTCGCGGTCCAGGCCCTGCCCGGCGATGATGAAGTCTTTGCGTGGAGCGACCTCGTTGCCCATGAGCAGTTCGAACATGCGCGATGACGCTTCGGCATCGCTCACCCGCACGCGCCGCAGGGTGCGCTGGGCCCGGCTCATGGTCGTGTCGGCGAGCTGATCGGCATCCATCTCGCCCAGACCCTTGTACCGCTGGATCGGGTCTTGATAGCGCTTGCCCGCCTTCTGGAGCGCGGCGAGCACCCCCTGCAGCTCTTTCTCGCTGTAGGTGTAGATGGTCTCGTTGGGCTTCGAGCCGGGGTTCATGGCGACGACGCGGTGCAGCGGTGGCACCGCGGCGAACACCCGGCCTTCGTCGATCATCGGCCGCATGTAGCGGAAGAACAGCGTGAGCAGCAGGGTGCGGATGTGCGCACCGTCGACGTCGGCGTCGCTCATGATGATGACCTTGCCGTAGCGCGCCTGGTCGAGGTCGAACGACCGGCCCGAGCCGGCGCCAATGACCTGGATGATCGAGGCGCACTCGGCGTTGCTGAGCATGTCGCTCACCGAGGCCTTCTGCACGTTGAGGATCTTGCCGCGGATGGGCAGCAGGGCCTGGAACTCGCTGTCGCGCGCGAGCTTCGCCGTGCCGAGCGCGCTGTCGCCCTCGACGATGAACAGCTCGCTGCTCGCGACGTCGTTCGAGCGGCAGTCGACGAGCTTCGCGGGCAGCGCCGAGCTCTCGAGGGCGTTCTTGCGACGCTGCGTCTCTTTATGGGCGCGGGCCGAGATGCGGCTCTTCATCTCGGCGACGACCTTGTCGAGCACAAGCGCCGTCTGCGCCTTGTCGTCGCGCTTGCTCGAGCCGAAGCGATCCGCGAGGCCACGGGCGATGACTGAGGCGGCGATCGCGCGCACGGCCGGCGTACCGAGGATCTCCTTCGTCTGCCCCTCGAACTGCGGTTCGGGCAGGCGCACCGTGAGCACGGCGGTCAGCCCCGCGAGCACGTCGTCCTTCTCGAGCTTGTCGGTGCCGGCCTTGAGGCGGCGCGCGTTCTTCTCGACCTCGGCGCGCAAGAACTTCAACAGGCCCTGCTCGAAGCCGAGCTGATGGCTGCCGCCTTTCGGCGTCGCGATGATGTTGACGTACGAGCGGAAGGTCGTGTCGTAGCCCGTGCCCCACCGCAGGGCGATGTCGACCACGCACTCGCGCTCGACCTCCGTCGGCACCATGTGCCCGTCCGCCTGCAGCACGGGCACCGTCTCGGTGAAGGTGCCGCTGCCAGTGATGCGCCAGGTGTCGGTGAGCGGGGCATCCGGGGCCAGGAACTCGGCGTACTCGCTGATGCCGCCATCGAAGCGAAACGACTCGGTGACGGGCGTCTCGCCCCGGTCATCGGTGAGCTCGAGCGTGATGCCCGGCACGAGGAAGGCCGTCTGCCGCAGCCGGCCGATGAGCTCATCGGTGAGGAAGCTCGCGCCCTTCGTGAAGATCTGCGGGTCGGCCCAGTACCGGATGCGCGTACCCGTGACGCCCTTGGCCACCTTCCCGATCTTCCGCAGTTCACTGCCCGAGACGAAAGGCGAGAACGGCGCGTCGGGACTGGGGCCTTCGGGTCCGTCGGCGAAGACTCCGGGCTCGCCGCGGTGGAACGACATTGCCCACGTGGCGCCGTCGCGGTCGACCTCGACATCGAGACGCGCACTGAGCGCGTTGACGACCGAGGCCCCGACGCCGTGCAGTCCACCGGATGCGGCATACGACCCGCCGCCGAACTTGCCACCGGCGTGCAGCTTTGTGAACACGACCTCGACGCCGCTCAGCCCCGTCTTGGGCTCGATGTCGACGGGGATGCCGCGCGCGCGGTCGCGCACCTCGACGCTGCCGTCGGGGTGCAACCGCAGGTCGATCTGCGTGCCGTGGCCGCCGAGCGCCTCATCCACCGAGTTGTCGATGATCTCCCATAGGCAGTGCATGAGCCCGCGCGAATCGGTCGAGCCGATGTACATGCCGGGCCGCTTGCGCACGGCCTCGAGCCCTTCCAGCACAGAGAGGTGACGGGCGGAGTAGTCGGAGCTGGGCACGTTTCTCATCGTAGGTGCGGCCACCGGTCCAGCCCTGACCCCACACCGCGGAGCGCTCGGCTCCGAATACCGTGTAGAGCCCCGGCCTACGCGTTCAGCGAAATCGGGGCGGATTGACACGGCACGGTCGCATGCGTGTGGTGCAATGAGACTACTGAACGACGAAAAGACGCCGACGGAGAGCGAGGGGCACCCCATGACGCAGATCACCACCGAGAACCCGAGCGTCGCGACCGCGCCGCTGACGGCGCTCGACCGCTGCGACAGCTGCGGCGCCCAGGCCTACGTGCGGGCGACGCTCGCGACCGGCGAGCTGCTGTTCTGCGCGCACCACGCCGCCCGCTTCAAGGAGAAACTCTCGGGCTCGGCGCTCGCCTGGCACGACGAGACGGACCGCCTCACGGCCTCTGCCTAAGTGGCGGGCTCGCTCGGCTGGGGCTCGCGCCTGCGCTACCTCGCGGGCCGGGCCCGGGCATTCGACTCCGCGAACCTGCGGCGCATCGCGGGCCGCGCTGCCGAGTCGAGCGGCAAGCCCCGGTCGCTCATCATGCTCGACATGCTGTGGTCGTCGGTGCGTCACGAAGTGAACTTCCAGGACTACGCGGAGTGGGACTTCCACTCGCTGTCGCGCCGCGAGCGACGCACCTACATGACGAGCGCGAAGTCGAACTATCTGTCGCGCCGATTCAACGCCGTCGAGCACCGGCGCACCTTCGCCGACAAGTCGCTCTTCAATGCGCGCTTCACGGCGCATCTCGGTCGTGAGCACCTCGACCTGCGCACCTGCTCCCCCGTCGAGCTCACCGCCTTCCTCGAGCGGCACCCCCGGGTCGTCGCGAAGGTCGCCGACAGCCTCGGCGGCGACGGCATCGAGGTCTACACGAGTACCGAGATCGGCGACCCTGAAGGCTTCCGCGCCGAACGCCTCGCGGGTCGACAGATTCTGCTCGAGCAGTTTCTGACGCAGCACCCCGAGATGATGCGGCTCAACCCGTCGAGCGTGAACACCCTGCGCATCGTCACCTTCCTCGACGTCGCGGGCGCCGTGCGCGTCCTCGCGCGCGTGCTCCGCATGGGCAACGGCGGCGACGTCGACAACTTCAAGGCCGGGGGCATGTACACCCTGCTCGACGAGCACGGCGTCGCCCACCACCCCGCGATCGACGGCGAGGATCGCGTCTTCGCCGCGCATCCGCTCTCGGGCACCCCCATCGTGGGCTTCGCCGTGCCGAACTGGCCCGCGGTGGAAGCGCTCGTCGACGTTATCGCCCGCGAGGTGCCCGAGATCCGCTACGTCGGCTGGGATCTCGCCGTGACCCCGGAGGGCGCGGCCGTCATCGAGGGCAACTACAACACGGGCGTCTTCCAGCTCAAACCGAGCGTCACGGGCGTGCGCCAAGGGCTGCTCCCGCGCTACCGCGCTGCCATCGGGTTCTAGCGGCCGCGGTCAGGCGGGGCGCACGACGCCGAGCGGCGTGCTCTCGTGGTTCTGCCCGAGCGGGTTGTCGGCGAGGATGCCGACGAGCTGCTTCTCGCCCGCCGAACTGAGGGTCGAGCCGAGCACATTGCCCCCGAAATCGTTGATGTCGACGATCGCGACCTCGATGCCGCCGCCGAGCGCCGCTTTGAGCTCATGCGCGATCTCGCGCGAGCGCAGCGGCACGAGCACGACCTGCGTGTTGTACGGCGGGATGGTGTTGTGCGTGGGGCCGTCGATGCCGCGCGCCTTGGGCCCCGCGATGCGGTAGAAATCGCCCTTGCGACCGAACGCCTTCGTGACCGCGGCGACCGCGGCGGCGAACAGGATGCGCGGGGTTCCGCACTCGCGCAGCGCCATCTCCATGGTCTCGGGCATGCCGAGGCCGATGCCGTGCGAGGTCTTCGTGACGTACTTCGAGAGCGTGTGCGCGAGCGGGCGGGCCTCGATCGAGTCGACGGGGTAGGCGCGACCCTGCGTGATGGCCACGATCTTCTCCGTGACGAAGAGGATGTCGCCCGGCGCGACGACGGGTGCCGCGTACCGCGTGACGATCTCGACGATGTCCTCGCCATCCATCACCACGTGGGTGCGGATCGGGATGCGCTCGAACGCGGTGCCCGCGACGTCGCGCACGAGCGGCTTGCCGTCGTTGGGAGTGGCGGACATGGGGTCTCCGATCGGTGGGGTGCCCGGGGCGCTCGGTCCGGATGCTCGGCCGCGGCCTACTCGAGGTAGTCGCGCAGCGCCTGCGAGCGCGAGGGGTGGCGCAGCTTGGCCATCGTCTTCGACTCGATCTGGCGGATGCGCTCGCGCGTGACCCCGAAGGTGTCACCGATCTGGTCGAGGGTCTTGGGCATGCCGTCGCCGAGGCCGAAGCGCATGCGGATGACGCCCGCCTCGCGCTCGGAGAGCGAGTCGAGCAGGCTCTCGAGCTGCTTCTGCAGCATCGTGAAACCCACGGCATCGGCCGGCACGACCGCTTCGGTGTCTTCGATGAGGTCGCCGAACTCGCTGTCGCCGTCCTCACCGAGGGGCGTGTGCAGCGAGATGGGCTCACGGCCGTACTTCTGCACCTCGATGACCTTCTCGGGGGTCATGTCGAGCTCGCGGCTGAGCTCTTCGGGCGTGGGCTCGCGGCCCAGGTCTTGCAGCATCTGGCGCTGCACGCGCGCGAGCTTGTTGATGACCTCAACCATGTGCACGGGGATGCGGATCGTGCGAGCCTGGTCGGCCATCGCGCGCGTGATCGCCTGACGGATCCACCACGTCGCGTAGGTCGAGAACTTGAAGCCCTTGGTGTAGTCGAACTTCTCGACCGCACGGATGAGACCGAGGTTGCCCTCTTGGATCAGGTCGAGGAACTGCATGCCGCGTCCCGTGTAGCGCTTGGCGAGCGAGACCACGAGGCGCAGGTTCGCGCCGAGCAGGTGGTTCTTCGCCCGCTGGCCGTCGCGCGCGACCCAGGAGAGGTCGCGGCCGAGGGCCGAGCGCTTCTCCTTCTCGGTCATGGTCGAGAGCTTCTCCTCGGCGAAGAGGCCCGCCTCGATGCGCATGGCGAGCTCGACCTCCTCTGCGGCGTTGAGCAACGGGACCTTGCCGATCTGCTTCAGGTAGTCCTTGACGGGGTCGGCCGTGGCGCCCGTGATCGTCGACGAATACACCGGCATCTCGTCGTCGTCGTCGGTGTTCGAGATGATGATCGCGCCCGTGGGCAGCGGACCGGCGGAGCCCGTGGAGGGCTCGTCATCATCATCGGAGCCGTCGTCGTCGGCTGCTTCGTCGTCGCTCGCGTCGTCGGCGATGATCACGGCGACCTCGGTCGTGTCGTCGCTCACGGCATCGGCGTCGGGCTCGATCGCCTCGGGCTCGATGGCGTCGAGGTCGACGTCCTCCTCGTCATCGTCCCCGGATGCGGCGGAGCCGGCGGGCGATGCGGCCTTCTTCGCGGCGGCGCGCTTGGTCGAGGCGGGGGCCTTCGCGGCCGGAGCCGCCTTCGCCATGGGAGCCTTCACGGCAGCGGTCTTCGTAGCCGCGGCCTTCGCCGCGGCCGCAGTCTTCGTCGTCGTCGCGGCGGTCGCCTTGACCGCAGGCGTCTTCGCGGCGGAGATCTTCGAGGCGGAGGTCTTCGCTTTGGTGGTCGTCGCGGCAGGCGCGGTGGTCTGGGTGGTGGTCGCTCGGGCAGCCATGGGCCCCTCTTCTCGCGTTCTGCGGGCAGTACAACGACCCATGTCAAGTCGCTCAGGCGCGCGCTACCCGTCTAGGGGCTGAGCGTGCCCGGCGTCCGACCGGGTCGTGAACCTCGATTATCGCACACCGCGCCGCACATCATGACCACTGCTCGACGTCGCCCCCGCCGTCCCTTCTCTCCGAGCGGCGCACACGATGGCGACGCATGATCGCCTCCCAGAGGGGGCCGACCGCGATGCCCTCGTCCTCCCGCAGGCGGCGCCGCGTGCGCCGGCGCGCAACGAGCAGCAGCACCACGACGATCCCTACGATGGGCGCTTGCGCCGCGAGAGCGAGCCTCCAGTGCACCCAGGCGTACAACTGCTCGGGCATCGCCCCCGGGCTCTGCGCGTCGAGCAGCAGCCCGACGAGGAGGATGATCACGACGGTTACGGTGAAGCCCCCGAGGTTCACGAACCCCGACGCCGCGCCATGCCGCACGGACGGGTTGTACGTGCGGGCGAAGTCGAAGCCGATGAGGGATCCCGGGCCCCCGGCGGCCACGACCACCAGCAGCATCGCGACGACCGCGAAGGGCGGGATGCCCGGCCACAGCAACACCACCGTCCACGCCACGGCCATCGCCCCGACGATACCCAGCACGAGATTCGAGCGCCGGAAGGGGAACCGCGCCGACAGCAGCCCGATGATCGGCCCCGCGACGGCCGCGACGACGACCATGCCCGCGAGCAGGCCCGCGGCCGCGGCCGGGCCGTACCCGAGCCCGATCGACAGCATCGGGAAGCCCCAGAGCAGGCTCAGCATCGCCCCGCTCGACTGCGTCGCGGCATGCGCCCAGAAGCCCAGGCGCGTGCCGGGGTGCCGCATGCTCTCGCGCAGGCTGCCGAGCGCCGCGCCGAGCGAGCTCGACCGGTTCGAGAGGGTGCCGGCCGGAGCATCCCGCACCGCGACCAGCACCGCGATCACGGCGATGACCGACACCGAGGCGGCCGAGGCGAATGCGGTCGTCCAGCCGCTCAGCTGCAGCACGGCCGCGAAGGGGATGGCCGACAGCAGCTGCCCGCTCTGCCCGAATGTGCCGACCCACTGCGACAGCTGCGGCAGCCGGCGCGGCGAGAACCACGAGCCGAGCAGGCGCAGCACCGAGATGAAGGTCATGGCGTCGCCCGCCCCGACGAGCACGCGGCCGACGATCGCGAGCGGCAGGTCGTCGGCGACGGCCACGAGCAGCTGGCCCAGGCCCATCGTGGCGGCTCCCGTGACGATGAGCACGCGCGGCCCGAAACGGTCGACGAGCACGCCGACGGGGATCTGCAGGAGCGCGTAGACGAGCAGCTGCAGCACGCCGAGGCTCGACAGTGCGGTCGCGTCTATCGCGAAGCGCTCGGTCGCCGCTACGCCCGCGACACCCATGCTCGACCGCTGCAGAACCCCGACGACGTAGGCGAGCATCGCGACGATGAGCACCACCCAGGCGCGTCGGGAATCCACCCGCACAGCCTAGGTCGGTCGCGCGGGGCTAGACCGTCTCATCGTCGTCGGTCGCCTGGCGGAAGGCGAGGAACTTCTCGAGCTCGGCCGCGATGGAGTCGGCGCTCGGCAGCTCGCCGTCTTCGTCCGTGAGCGGCGACCGCAGCGGGTTGTCCTCCATGTAGCTGTCGTGACGCTCCTCGAGAGTGCCGACGAGGCGGGCGAGCTCGGCGTTGCCCTCGACCTGACCCTCGATTGTGGCGAGGAACTCGCGCCCCTCCGAGCGCAGTCGATCGGTCGGGAAGAGCAGGCCCGTCGCCGCGGTGATGCTCTCGAGCGCCGTGACGGCCGCGGAGGGGAACTCGGTGTCGGCGAGGTAGTGGGGAACGAGCAGAACGAAGCCCGCGATGGGGTGCTCCGACTCGGTCAGCCGGTACTCGAGCAGGTGCAGCACGTTGCCGGGCACCTGCGTGCTCGGCCGCCACACCGAGAGCGCCTCAATGAGCTCCTCGCGCGTACCGCTCACGGTGACGCCGATGGGCCGCGTGTGCGGCACCGGCATGGGGATCGCGTGCACCCAGGTGGTCGTGGCGACGCCGTAGCGCGCGATGATGCCCTGCAGGGCATCCACGAACCGCTCCCATTGGAAGTCGGGCTCGTAGCCGGTGAGCAGCAGGAAGGGCATGCCGAGCTCGTCCTGTGCCAGTCGCAGTGCGAGCTGCGGGCGGCGGTACTCGGTGATGCGGGTCTCCTCGAAGACCATGATCGGGCGGCGCGCCCGGTAGTCGAGCAGCGCGTCGTTGTCGAACACCAGCACGTCGCGGTGGTCGAGCTCGTCGAGCAGGTACTCGGAGACCTGGGCGACCGCGCCGCCCGAGTCGACGAATCCCGTGAGCCCGATCACGAGCGGCAGGTCGCGCGGCACCTCGTGCTCCGCCAGGACGACGGAGTAGAGATCAGCCGGATTCTGCATGGTTCCATGCTAGGTCGCGCCACCGGCATGACTCGGCCGTGGGGCGCGTGCCCAGAGCGAACAGCGGGCCTCCACGAGGCCGAGCCCCGCGTGCAAGAGGGGCCCCGTGCCGCGGTTAGCCTGGATCCCATGGCCTCCCCCGCGCTCTCCGTCTCGACCCGTCCGCCCGCCGAGCTAGAGGGCGACGCGCTCATCGTGGGCATGGCACCCGCTCCGGCCGGAGAGGAGGGCGTCGTGCTCGTCGGCATCGAGGGCGGCCCGCTCGGCGAGGTGGCGGCTGGTCTCCGGATGCTCGGCCTCACGGGCGCCGTCGACGAGACCGCGCGCGTTCCCGCGCCCGCGGGCGTCGCCGCCGCGAGCATCCTCGTCGTGGGCCTCGGCCGCGCCCCGCTCACGCCCGAGGGCCTGCGCACCGCGGCCGGCACCGCCGCGCGGTCGCTCGGCACCGCCGCTCGCGTCGCGATCGGCCTGCCGACGGGCACCGCCGCCGAGGTGCAGGCCGTGCTCGAAGGCGCCGCCATGGGTGCCTACCGCTTCACCGGCTACCGCTCGGCCGAGTCGACGCCCGGCACGGTGTCGATCGAGCTCGCGACCTCGGTCGAGGGGGCCGACGAGGCCGCGCTCGCGGCGACCGCGACCTCAGGTGCGGTCGCGCTCGTGCGCGACTTCGTCAACACTCCCCCGAACGACCTCTACCCCGCGAGCTTCGTCGACCGGGCGCGCGCTGCTGCGGCCGGGCTGCCGCTCGAGTTCGAGGAGTGGGGGCCTGACGAGCTCGCCGCGGGCGGCTTCGGCGGCATCCTCGGGGTCGGCCAGGGCTCGTCGCGCCCGCCGCGCCTGCTCGCCGTGCGCTACCGCCGCGACAGCGCGGACGCCCACCTCGCCCTGGTCGGCAAGGGCATCACCTTCGACTCGGGCGGACTCTCGCTCAAGCCGGCCGCGGCCATGGTCGGCATGAAGTACGACATGACGGGCGCAGCGACCGCGCTCGCGGCCGTCATCGCCGCGGCGCGGCTCGAGCTGCCGGTGCGCCTCACCGCCTGGCTGTGCCTCGCTGAGAACATGCCGTCGTCGACCGCCTTGCGTCCGAACGACGTGCTGACGATCCGGGGCGGCACGACCGTCGAGGTGCTCAACACCGATGCCGAAGGCCGACTCGTCATGGCCGACGGGCTCGTCGCGGCGAGCGAAGAGCGCCCCGACGCGATCGTCGACGTCGCGACCCTGACGGGCGCCGCGCGCGTCGCGCTCGGAGAGCGCTACGCGGGCCTCATGGGCGACGACGCCCTCGTCGAGCGCGTGCGTACCGCGGCCGCCGACACGGGCGAGCTCGTCTGGCCCATGCCGCTGCCCGGCGAGCTGCGGCCGCTGCTCAAGAGCGACGTCGCCGATATCGCGAACGCCAAGCCCGGCAGCACGGCGGCGGGCATGCTGCTCGCGGGCGTGTTCCTGCGCGAGTTCGTCGGGCGAACGGGCCACGAGGCCGATGCGCCGCGCATCCCCTGGGCGCACCTCGACATCGCCGGGCCGGCCAACAACCCCGGCGCGCCGTTCGGCTACACGCCGAAGGGCCCGTCGGGCGTCACCGTGCGGCTGCTCGTGCGGCTCGCGGAGGGCTTCGCGGCCAAGTAGTAGGCTCGTCGGCGGGCACGTGACCGTCGTGCCGCACATCGGGTCGACCCGCCACCTCGACGTCGGCCCCCGCATGACAATCCTTCGCGGATAAAGGAGTCTCTGCCGGTGTCTGACCAGACCTTCGACCTCGTCATCCTCGGTGCCGGAAGCGGTGGCTACGCCGCCGCCCTCCGCGCCAGCCAGCTGGGCATGAGCGTGGGGCTCATCGAGAAGTCGAAGGTCGGGGGCACCTGCCTCCACGTCGGCTGCATCCCGACCAAGGCCCTCCTGCACGCCGCCGAGGTGGCCGACGCCGCGCGCGACTCCGCCAAGTTCGGCGTCAAGGCCACGCTCGAGGGCATCGACGTTCCCGCGGTGAACCAGTACCGCGAGGGCATCGTCTCGAGCAAGCACAAGGGCCTGCAGGGCCTCATCAAGGCCCGCGGCATCACGACGATCGAGGGCGAAGGCCGCCTCACCTCCCCCACGACCGTGCAGGTCGGCGACAGCACCATCACGGGCAAGAACGTCGTGCTCGCGACGGGCTCATACTCGCGCACCCTCCCGGGCCTCGAGATCGGCGGCCGGGTCATCACCTCCGAGCAGGCGCTGCAGCTCGACTACGTGCCCAAGAAGGTCGCCGTGCTCGGCGGCGGCGTCATCGGGGTCGAGTTCTCGAGCGTGTGGCGCTCGTTCGGCTCCGAGGTGCACATCATCGAAGCCCTGCCGCACCTCGTCCCGATGGAGGAGGAGTCGATCTCGAAGCAGTTCGAGCGCGCCTACCGCAAGCGCGGCATCGAGTTCACGCTCGGCGTGCGCTTCCAGAGCGTCACCCAGAACGACCAGGGCGTCGTCGTCACGCTCGAGAACGGCGCGACCATCGAGGCCGACCTGCTGCTCGTCGCCGTCGGCCGCGGCCCCTCCACGGCCGGCCTCGGCTTCGAGGAGGTCGGTGTGGCGATGGATCGCGGATTCGTGCTCACGAACGAGCGGCTCGAGACGAACATCCCGGGCCTCTACGCCGTCGGCGACATCGTCCCCGGCCTGCAGCTCGCGCACCGCGGCTTCCAGCACGGCATCTTCGTCGCGGAGGAGATCGCGGGCCTCAACCCCGTCGTCATCAGCGACGTCAACATCCCCAAGGTCACCTACAGCGAGCCCGAGGTCGCCTCGGTCGGCCTCAGCGAGGCCAAGGCCAAGGAGCAGTACGGCGACGCGGCCGTCGCAAGCTACGAGTACAACCTCGCGGGCAACGGCAAGAGCCACATCCTCGAGACGTCGGGCTCGATCAAGGTCGTTCGCGTCGTCGACGGCCCCGTGGTCGGCGTGCACCTGATCGGGGCCCGCGTGGGCGAGCTGATCGGCGAGGCCCAGCTGGCCGTGAACTGGGATGCGCACCCGGAGGACGTGGCCCCGCTGCTGCACGCGCACCCCACGCAGAACGAGGCGCTCGGCGAAGCATTCCTCGCGCTCGCGGGCAAGCCCCTGCACGCGATGTGAGCACCGCACGACTCCGCAACTACCCTGAAGACACATTGAAGGCTTCGAAGGAGCACTACTGATGAGCGAATCCGTCAACCTCCCGGCGCTCGGTGAGAGCGTCACCGAGGGAACGGTCACCCGTTGGCTGAAGAACGTGGGCGACCGGGTCGAGGTCGACGAGCCGCTGCTCGAGGTCTCGACCGACAAGGTCGACACCGAGATCCCCTCGCCGATCGCCGGCGTGGTGGAGGAGATCCTCGTCGCCGAGGACGAGACGGTCGAGGTCGGCACCCCGCTCGTGCGCATCGGTGACGGCTCGGGAGGCGGTGCGGCCCCGGCCGCTCCCGCCGCCGAGGCACCCGCTGATGCGGAGCCCGTCGCCGAGCCGGCCCCCGCGCCCGCACCCGCCCCCGAGCCGGTCGCCGCCCCGCTGGCGGCCGAGCCGGTCGCTGCCCCTGAGCCGGTCGCCGCACCCGCGCCCGCCGCCGAGCCTGCCGCCGCCCCGGCGCCGACGCCGACGCCTGCCGCTGCACCTGCCCCTCCGGCCGCGGCACCCGCTCCGGCCGCGGCGTCGAACGCCGCCGCTTACATCACGCCGCTCGTGCGCAAGCTCGCGGCCGAGCACGGCGTCGACCTCTCGCGCGTCACCGGGACCGGGGTGGGCGGCCGCATCCGCAAGCAGGATGTCGTCGCGGCTGCGACCGCGGCCGGCGGAGCGCCGAGCCACGCCGCCCCGCGCGCCGAGCTCGAGACCTCGCCGCTGCGCGGCACCACGGTCGCGATGTCGCGCCTGCGCAAGGTCATCGCCGAGCGCGCCGTCATCTCGATGCAGTCGACCGCGCAGCTGACGACGGTCGTCGAGGTCGACGTCACGAAGGTGGCCGCCCTGCGCACCGCCGTCAAGGCCGACTTCGAGAAGGCCACGGGCACGAAGCTCTCGTTCCTGCCCTTCTTCGCGAAGGCGGCGACCGAAGCCCTGCGCGCCTTCCCGATCATCAACGCCACGGTCGACGGCGACGCGATCGTCTACCCCGAGACCGAGAACCTCTCGATCGCGGTCGACACCGAGCGCGGTCTGCTGACGCCGGTCATCCGCAACGCGGGCGACCTCAGCATCGCCGACCTGGCGCGCGAGATCGCCGATCTAGCCGCGCGCACGCGCGACAACCAGCTCAAGCCCGACGAGCTTGCCGGCGGCACCTTCACGCTCACCAACACGGGCTCGCGCGGTGCGCTCTTCGACACCCCGGTCGTCTTCCTGCCTCAGGTCGCCATCCTTGGCACCGGCATCGTGAGCAAGAAGCCCTCGGTCATCCAGGTCGACGGCTCTGATGTCATCGCCGTGCGGTCGATGGTCTACTTCGCCCTGTCGTACGACCACCGCATCGTCGATGGGGCCGACGCCGCGCGCTTCCTGAGCGCGGTGAAGGCACGTCTCGAGGAGGCCGACTTCGACGGAGACCTCGGCATCTAGCCGATCACGTCGCGCACCCGCCATCCGGCCTCGCTCCTCACGATGAGGAGCGAGGCCGTCGGCGTTCCCGCGGTCACGAGGTCGACGAGCACCGCACCGCCCATGCGCTCGACGACGACCGCCTCGCCCTGCGACGCCCTCCAGCGCTCGAGAATCGCGTGCCGCGGGTCCGGCTCGTGCAGCAGCCGCTCTGCCGCCGAGCCGGGGTGCGCGGCGCTGGCCGCGCACCCGCTCGGCGCGTCGTTGTGCTGGCAGCTCGACCAGCGAGCGAGCAGCGCGTCGACGATCGCCTGCCACTCCTCGGGCGCGGGGTGCAGGGCGACCTCGGGAGCATCTCCGCTCGCGGAGCGGGTCGCGAGCGCCTCGATCGTCGTACTTCCATCGGGCTCGATGAGGGAGTCGGTGACGGGCTGCTCGCCCGATCCAGCATCCCCCGCGACGGCCTCCTCGGACGGGTGGGAGGCGACGACGACGAGCGCCACGACGAGCGCCAGTGCGCCCGCCACGCCCGCCAGTAGGAAGCGCGGGCGCACGGTGATCGCGCTCCGTCGGGCGACGAGCGCCTGCGCCGCGGACCGCACCGGATCGACGATGCCCGCAGGCAGGCCCACGGCGCTGAGCGCATCGAGGGCCGCCTGGAGCCACGCAGGAACGGCAGACGCCCCCGAGGCGTCGACGAGCAGGGCGGCCGGCGACTCCTGGGCCGGGGATGCGAACTCGCCCTCGATGCCGACAGCAGACACGCGATCGGGCGCGTCGCCGCCGACGCCGTCGAGACGGAGCGGGAGCGGTTCGGCAAGGTCGAACAGAGCGGACGCGAGCGGTCGGTCGAGTTCGGCGACGCGCAGGGCCGCGATCAGCCCCGCACGCTCGGGTTCGGCGACCGCGTCGGCGACGGCCGCGCCGAGCCGGGCGAGAGCGGCGCGGTCGGCGGCGTAGGCGGGCTCCAGGTCGCGCAGGCGCTGCGGCAGCACCGGGCCGACCCTGGCCTGCTGCAGCCGAACGACGACGGGGGCGCCGCTGGTCCGCACGCGCACGGTCGAGGGCGAGAGATCGATGCTCGTGAGCCCGACCGCGTGCGCTGCCTCGAGCGCCTCCGCGAGCGGAGCGACGAGCGTGACGGCCTCACCGAGCGCCAGGCCTCCTCGCCGCGCCGCGAGCACGTCGACGAGCACTGGTCCGTCGACCTGCTCGATCAGCAGCGCGAGCCGCCCGTCGGGCAGGGTCACGAGGTCGTCGAGTGCGACCGCGTGCTCCCTCAGCGCGGGCGGGGCCGAGCGCACGGTCTCGTGCACGGCGATCTCGGCATCCGCGAGCGATTCCGGGCACGCGGCGTCGAGGATGCGCGCGACACGCGTGACGCCCTCGCCGTGCACAAGCGCTGTCACGGCGCGCTCCCCCGCGCTCAGAACGCGCACGACGCGATCGCCGTCGATCGTGCTCGGCAGGGGCGCGGCGCCGGGTGCGGGAGGCGGGGATGCGGTCACCGCGGCATCCTGACCGGATGCCCGGCTCACCGTCGTGCCGCCCCTCCCCCCGGGGATGATCGGCTCTGGGCGAACGTCGGGGAGGAGCCCTGCCCGGGCCCTATCCTGGTAGGCATGGCCCGCACCTCCGCTCAGAAGCCCCCGAAAGAACCCGGTCGCATGAAGCAGATGTGGCAGGTGTTCCAGATGACGCGGCGGATGGACCCGCTGGCCGTCTGGATCATGCTCCTCTCCTTCCTGGTGCCCATCCTCGCGGGTGTGCTGCTCGCCGTGTTCGCGACCCCGGGCGATGTGCTCGCGGGAATCCTCTGGGTGGTCACGGGCGTGCTGCTCGGTATCCTGCTCGTGCTCATCGTGCTCGGGCGCCGCGCTGAGCGCGTCGCCTACCGCCAGATCTCCGGTCAGCCCGGTGCCGTCGGCGCCGTGCTGAAGTCGTCGCTGCGCCGCGCCTGGCAGGCGAGCGAGATGCCGATCACGGTGAGCCCCAAGACGCAAGACGCGGTCTACCGCGCGATCGGGCGCCCCGGGGTCGTCATCATCGGCGAGGGGCCTGCGTCGCGAACGCGCCGCATGATGGAGGACGAGCGCCGCAACGTGAGCCGCATCGTTCCCAACGTTCCCGTGCACTTCATCCACGTCGGCCCCGATGTCGAGAGCGTCAAGCTCGAGAACCTCGCGCGCACGCTCAACAAGCTCAAGCGCGCCATCACGAAGGCCGAGGTCTACGCGGTGAGCAACCGGCTCACCTCGCTCAGCAAGTCGAGCACCCTGCCGATCCCGAAGGGTATCGACCCGCTCAAGGCGCGCGCGCCGAAGCCCCGCTGACCCTCGCGGCGCGTGTCGCCGCTAGCGCCGTAGCAGGATCGTACCGGCAACGCGGTCGTGCAGCCCACGCTGGTTCTCGTCGAACAGTAGCGTGGGAATGACGACCGCGATCAGCAGTGCACGTACGACCGGGCGCCAGACGCCGAGCAGGCCGCCCGCCATCGGCACGACGCGCATCCCCAGCACGGCGTGCCCGATGCTCGCATTGATGACGATCGTGAACAGCACCTGCAGCCCGACGAAGAGCAGCAGCGTCACGAGCGAGTCGTAGGCGAAGAACGCCGCCGAAAGCGCGACGGCGATGCCCCAGTCGATCGCGAGGGCGCCGACGCGGCGCCCGAGTCGGGCGACGGAGCGCGGTCCGGTCTCGGGGAGGCCGAGGCGCTGGCCCGGCCAGTCGGGCGGGGTCGGGGCGGGGATCGCGGTCACGCCCTCAGCCTACGAGTCGCGCTCGGGCCTAGACTGAGCGGGTGATCGACTACGTCGTCACGGGGCTAAGCGCCAACTCCGTGCCGTACCTGTCGGGTCTCGAGCAGCAGCGTGCCCTGCACGCCGCTGTCGCCGAGGGCCGGGCGCCAGATACCGTGATGCTCCTCGAGCACGACAGCGTCTACACCGCGGGCAAGCGCACCGAGCCCCACGAGCGGCCCGTCGACGGAACCCCCGTCATCGAGGTCGACCGCGGCGGCAAGATCACGTGGCACGGCCCGGGCCAGCTCGTCGGCTACCCGATCATCCGCCTCGCCGACCCCGTCGACGTCGTGCGCTACGTGCGCTGCCTCGAGGGCATGCTCATCGCCGTTATCGACGACCTCGGCGTCGAGGGCGCCGGTCGCGTGGCCGGCCGCAGCGGGGTGTGGATGCGCGGCACCGACAAGATCGCCGCGATCGGCATCCGCGTGGCCCAGGGCGTGAGCATGCACGGCTTCGCCCTCAATTGCTCCAACGGCTTCGCGGCCTACGACGCGATCGTCGCGTGCGGCCTCGCCGACGCCGGGGTCACCTCGGTGAGCCGCGAGCTCGGCCGCACCGTGACGCCCGCGGAGGTCATCCCGCTCATCGAGCGCCACTTCGGCCCGCTCGTGCACGACCAGGTCGGCGCTGCCGCGGCGACCGCATCCTCGATCCTGCCCCAGGGAGCCCCCGCATGACCGTCTCACCGCCCACCCACCCCGCCGAGGGCCGCAAGCTGCTGCGGCTCGAGGTGCGCAACGCCCAGACCCCCATCGAGAAGAAGCCCGAGTGGATCAAGACGAGGGCCAAGATGGGCCCCGAGTACTCGGCGCTGCGCTCGCTCGTCGGCGAGCAGAACCTGCACACGGTGTGCCAGGAGGCCGGCTGCCCCAACATCTACGAGTGCTGGGAGGACCGCGAGGCGACGTTCCTCATCGGCGGCAGCCAGTGCACGCGACGCTGCGACTTCTGCCAGATCGACACCGGCAAGCCCGCCGACTACGACCGCGACGAGCCCCGCCGTGTGGCCGAGTCGGTCGTGCAGATGAACCTGCGATACGCGACCGTCACGGGCGTTGCGCGCGACGACCTGCCCGACGAGGGCGCGTGGCTGCACGCCGAGACCGTGCGCATGATTCACGAGCTCAATCCCGGCACGGGCGTCGAGCTGCTCGCGACCGACTTCTCGGGCAACCCTGAACTGCTGCGGGTCGTCTTCGACTCGCGCCCCGAGGTCTTCGCGCACAACGTCGAGACGGTGCCGCGCATTTTCAAGCGCATCCGCCCCGCGTTCCGGTACGAGCGCTCGCTCGACGTCATCACGCAGGCGCGCGACTACGGGCTGATCACGAAGTCGAACCTCATCCTCGGGATGGGCGAGACGCGCGAGGAGGTCTCGCAGGCGCTGCACGACCTGCACGACGCTGGCACTGACATCGTCACGATCACGCAGTACCTGCGGCCAAGCTCGCGCCACCACCCGATCGACCGCTGGGTCAAGCCCGAGGAGTTCGTCGAGCTCAAGGCCGAGGCCGAGGAGATCGGGTTCCTCGGCGTGCTCGCGGGCCCGCTCGTGCGCTCGAGCTACCGCGCGGGGCGCCTGTGGGCGCAGTCGATGGTCGCCAAGGGTCGGCCGATCCCCGAGTCGATGCGCGCGCTCGCCGAGACGACAGACGGCTTCGCGCAGGCGGTCGGCTGAGCATCCACACAGCCGCTCGGAGTGAACGCGGCTCGGCCGTAACATCCCGGAAACAATGGGGACACTGCGGGGAAACGCCCCGCGCCTAGTCTCAGAACGCGGCTGCGTCTGCAGTCTTCCGGTACCAAGCTCAGGAGATCTGTCACATGTTCAGTGATTCTTCCGAGGTGCTGAAGTTCATCAAGGACACGGACGTCAAGTTCCTCGACATCCGCTTCACGGACCTCCCCGGTGTCCAGCAGCACTTCAACATCCCCGCCTCGACCGTCGATGAAGAATTCTTCACGGTCGGTCAGCTGTTCGACGGCTCCTCGATCCGGGGCTTCCAGTCGATCCACGAGTCCGACCTGCAGCTCATCCCGGACGTGTCGACCGCGTACGTCGACCCCTTCCGCACCGAGCGCACGCTCATCATGGTCTTCGACATCTACAACCCGCGCAACGGCGAGATCTACGCTCGCGACCCGCGCCAGGTGGCCAAGAAGGCCGAGAAGTTCCTCGCCTCGACCGGCATCGCCGACACCGCGTTCTTCGCGCCCGAGGCCGAGTTCTACATCTTCGACGACGTGCGCTACGAGGTGAAGCAGAACACCTCGTTCTACTCCGTCGACTCGAGCGAGGCGGCCTGGAACACGGCCCGCACCGAAGAGGGCGGCAACCTCGCCAACAAGACCCCCTACAAGGGCGGATACTTCCCCGTGAGCCCGGTCGACCAGCACGCCGACCTGCGCGACGACATCGTCGTGAAGCTCATGGAGGTCGGCCTCGAGGTCGAGCGCAGCCACCACGAGGTCGGAACCGCCGGGCAGGGCGAGATCAACTACAAGTTCGACACGATGGTCTCGGCCGCCGACGACATCCTGAAGTTCAAGTACATCGTCAAGAACACGGCGCTCGAGTGGGGCAAGGTCGCGACCTTCATGCCCAAGCCCCTGTTCGGCGACAACGGCTCGGGCATGCACACCCACCAGTCGCTGTGGAACGAGGGCAAGCCCCTGTTCTACGACGAGGCGGGCTACGGCGGGCTCAGCGACATCGCGCGCTGGTACATCGGCGGAATCCTCAAGCACGCTCCGGCGATCCTCGCGTTCACGAACCCCTCGCTGAACTCGTACCACCGCCTGGTCAAGGGCTTCGAGGCGCCGGTCAACCTGGTGTACTCGGCCGGCAACCGCTCGGCGGCCATCCGCATCCCGATCACGGGCACGAACCCGAAGGCGAAGCGCATCGAGTTCCGCGCGCCCGACGCCTCCGGCAACCCGTACCTCGCGTTCGCGGTGCAGCTCATGGCCGGCATCGACGGTATCCTCAACAAGATCGAGCCGCACGAGCCCGTCGACAAGGACCTCTACGAGCTGCCGCCCGAGGAGGCCAAGGGCATCCCGCAGGTTCCCGGGTCGCTCGAGGAGGCGCTCGTCGCCCTCGAGAACGACCACGAGTTCCTGCTCGCCGGTGGGGTCTTCACCAAGGACCTCATCGAGACTTGGATCGAGTACAAGCGCACCATGGAGATCCTCCCGGCCGCGCAGCGCCCGCACCCGTTCGAGTACGAGCTGTACTTCTCGGTGTAGGCCCGTACCGCCACCACACGGCACCACGCGGGCCCCGTTCCGTCAGGAGCGGGGCCTTCGCTGTGAGGGTCATGGGATGCGCGGCGCCTCAAGACGTGCCGTAGAAGCCCTTCTCGAACACCGTGCGGGCGAGCCGCGTCGTGCGCAGGTAGTCCTCCTCGAGTCGCGAGGCTCCTCCGGCCGGATAGCCCATGAGGCGCGCGACGCCCTCGAGCTGCGGGCGGTCGACGGGCAGCACATCCGTTGTCTTTGCGCTCCACAGCGTGAGTGCCGAGCGGGCGCGCGAGGCAATGAGCCACGCGGCGCGAAGGCGCTCGGCATCGGCGGGCGGCACGAGCCGGGCATCCACCGCCGCCGCGAGCGCGTCGAGCGTCGAGGTCGTCGCGAGGGCCGGAACCGCGGCGGCGTGCTGCAGCTGTAGCAGCTGCACGAACCACTCCACATCGCTCAGCGAGCCGCGGCCGAGCTTGAGGTGGCGCGCGGGGTCGGCCGCTTGCGGCAGGCGCTCGGCCTCGACGCGCGCCTTGATGCGCCGCACCTCGCGCACATCCGTCTCGGGCAGCGCGGCCGGGTAGCGCACGGTGTCGGCGAGGGCCGTGAAGTCGGCCATGAGCGCCTGCTCGCCGCCGACGGCCCGCGCCCGCAGCAGGGCCTGGGCCTCCCACGTGAGCGACCACCGTTCGTAGTAGGCGCGGTAGGAGTCGAGCGAGCGCACGATCGCCCCGTTGCGCCCCTCGGGCCGCAGGTCGATGTCGAGGTCGAGCGGCAGCCGCAGATCCTCCGTCAAGCGCTTGAGCTCGTGCACGATGTGCTCGGCGCGCGCCTGCGCGTGCTCCCCCGCCCCGGCATCGCGATAGACGTACATGACGTCGGCATCCGAGCCGAAACCGAGCTCGGCGCCGCCGTAGCGGCCCATCGCGATGATCGCGAACTCGATGCCGTCGCCGTAGCGGTGCACGAGCGACAGCACGCCCGTCAGCAGGGTCGTGGTCACATCGCTCAGTGCGCGGCCCAGCTGCTCGACCGTGATGACGTCGAGGATGCCCGCGAGGGCCAAGCGCAGCACCTCGCGCCGACGCGCCGTGCGCAGAGCCTTCGCGGCGGCCTCGATGTCGCCGTCGTGGCGGTCGATCGTCGCGCGCGCCTCGTCGAGCAGCGCCGCGAGCGGCCGCGGCCGCAGCTCCTCCTCGTTCTCGAGCCAGGCGGCGCCCTCGGGGATGCGCTCGAAGAGCCCGCCCACGTAGCGCGAGGCGGTGAGCACGCTCGTGAGCCGCTGCGCCGCGCCGCTCGAGTCGCGCAGCATTCGAAGGAACCAGTACGTCTCGCCGAGGTCGTCGCTCAGCCGCCGGAACGCCAGCAGGCCGTAGTCGGGGTCAGCTCCCTCGGCGAGCCACTGCAGGATGACCGGCAGGAGGGTGCGCTGGATCTGCGCGCGTCGCGACACCCCGCTCGTCAGGGCCGCGATGTGGTGCAGGGCGCCGCGCGCGTCGACGAACCCGATGGCCGAGAGCCGCGCCTCGGCCTGCCCGCTCGTGAGCGCGAGCCCCTCCTCCGGCAGCGCAGCCACCGCCGAGAGCAGCGGCCGGTAGAAGAGCTTCTCGTGCAGCGAGCGCACGGCGATCTTGGTCTGCTGCCAGCGCTCGGTGAGCTCGGCGGCCGAGCCGGCCAGCCCCGTCGCCCGCGCGAGCACCCGCAGCCGTTCGCCATCGCGCGGCATGAGGTGCGTGCGCGTCATGCGATCGAGCTGCACGCGATGCTCGATGACGCGCAGCAGCCGGTAGTCGTGCGCGAAGGAGGCTGCCTCCTCGCGGCCGATGTAGCCGTGCTGCGCGAGGGCCGCGAGGGCTCCGAGCGTGTCGGGGTGCCGTACCCGGTCGTCGCTGTGGCCGTGCACGAGCTGCAGCAGCTGGATCGTGAACTCGACGTCGCGCAAGCCGCCCGGGCCGAGCTTGAGCTGAACATCCACCTCATCGGCGGGGATGTGCTCGGTGACGCGCTCGCGCATGCGCTGCACCGACTCGACGAAGCCCGCGCGCTGCGAACTCGCCCAGACGAAGGGGTGCACGGTGGCGCAGTATCGCTGCCCGAGCTCGAGGTCTCCGGCGAGGGGCCGCGACTTCAGCAGCGCCTGGAACTCCCACGACTTCGCCCAGCGCTCGTAGTACGCGCGATGCGAGTCGATCGTGCGCACGAGCGCGCCGTCTTTCCCCTCCGGCCGCAGGTTCGCGTCGACCTCCCACAGCGGGGGCTCCACCCCCGGTTCTTGGATGCCGCGCGCCGTCTCCGACGCCAGTCGCGTCGCGATCTCGACGGCCCGGGCGCTCTCGAGCGCACCCTGCGCTTCAGCGACGTAGATGACGTCGACATCGCTGATGTAGTTGAGCTCGCGCGCCCCCGACTTGCCCATACCGATGATCGCGAGCCGCGTGCGGGCGACGTCGGCGGCCGGGAACGTGGTCGCGGCGCGCGCGAGCAGGAGGCTCGCGTCGAGGGTCGCCCCCGCGAGGTCGGCGAGGGCGGCGGCGACGAGCGGCAGCGCCTCGACAGCATCGTCGTGCTCGAGGTCGAAGGCCGCGATGCGCAGCAGCCAGCGGCGGTAGCGCACGCGCAGCGCCGTGCGCGCCTGCTCGACCTCGGCGGCCGTGCCGACCGGCGCGCCCTCGACCGCGGCGGCGAGGAACCGCCGCAGCTGATCGACGGTCGGCAGTGATCTCAGCGTCTCGCGCAGGGCCGCGAGCTCGGCCGGGCGGCGGCGCAGGAACTCACCGAGGCCCTCGCTCGCGCCGAGCACCCGGATGACGCGCGCCGCCCAGGCGGGGTCGGCGAGCACGGGACGGAGGGCATCCGGATGCTGCTCCTGCAGCCGCACGAGCAGCCGCAGCGCCCGATCGGGGTCGGCGGCCGAGCCGAAGGCCTCGAGGTGCTCGGCGAGATCGCCGAGAGCATCACGGGCGGCGCTCAGCTCGGCGAAGCCGAGGCGAGCGAGCTCGGTCAGCGTCGACGGGGTTCGCGTCATGGGGTGCCCGGGGCCGGGCTAGAGGATCTCGAGATTGCTCTCGAGCTCGTACGGGGTGACCTGCGCGCGGTAGTCCGACCACTCGCGGCGCTTGTTGAGCAGCACGTAGTTGAACACCTGCTCACCGAGGGTCTCCGCGACGAGCTCGCTCTCCTCCATGAGCCCGAGGGCGCGGTCGAGGCTCGAGGGCAGCGGCCGGTAGCCGAGGGCGCGACGCTCGGCCTCGCTGAGCTCCCACACCGTGTTCTCGGCCTCGGGCGGCAGCTCGTAGCCCTCCTCGATGCCCTTGAGGCCGGCCGCGAGCAGCAGCGAGAAGGCGAGGTAGGGGTTCGCGGCCGAGTCCATGCCGCGGTACTCGACCCGCGCGCTCTGGCCCTTGCCGGGCTTGTAGAGCGGCACGCGCACGAGCGCCGAGCGGTTGTTGTGGCCCCACGTGACGTAGCTCGGGGCCTCGTCGCCCGTCCACAGGCGCTTGTACGAGTTGACGAACTGGTTCGTGATCGCGGTGATCTCGGGCGCGTGCGTGAGCAGGCCCGCGACGAACTGCCGGCCGATCTTCGAGAGCTGGTACTGGCCCGCCGGGTCGAAGAAGGCGTTCGTGTCACCCTCGAAGAGCGAGAGGTGCGTGTGCATGCCCGAACCGGGATGCGCGGCGAGCGGCTTGGGCATGAACGTGGCGTAGACGCCCTGCTCGATCGCCACCTCCTTGACCACTGTGCGGAAGGTCATGATGTTGTCGGCCGTGGTGAGGGCGTCGGCGTAGCGAAGGTCGATCTCGTTCTGACCCGGACCGGCCTCGTGGTGGCTGAACTCGACCGAGATGCCGAGGTCTTCGAGCATGCGCACGGCGCGGCGGCGGAAGTCGTGCGCGGTGCCGCCCGGCACGTTGTCGAAGTAGCCGGCCGCGTCGACGGGCTGAGGGCCCTTGGGGCCGTACTTGCTGCTCTTGAGCAGGTAGAACTCGATCTCGGGGTGCGTGTAGAACGTGAAGCCGCGGTCGGCCGCCTTCGCGAGCGTGCGCTTGAGCACGTGGCGCGGGTCGGCGGCGGCGGGCTGGCCGTCGGGCGTCGTGATGTCGCAGAACATACGCGCGGTGGGGTCGACCTCGCCGCGCCACGGAAGGATCTGGAAGGTCGTGGGGTCGGGGTGCGCGAGCACGTCGGCCTCGTAGGCGCGCGAGAAGCCCTCGATCGCCGAGCCGTCGAACCCGAGGCCCTCGGCGAAGGCCCCCTCGACCTCGGCGGGCGCCACGGCGACCATCTTGAGCGTGCCCACCACATCGGTGAACCAGAGGCGCACGAACTTGACCCCGCGCTCTTCGATCGTGCGAAGAACGAAGTCGCGCTGCTTGTCCATGCCGCCCATTCCGGTGCTCACATCTCTCCCTCGGTCGACACGAAAATCCCGCCATTAGGCTAACGGGTATGCCCCGCCTCCGCTTGGCCCTCGCGCAGTCGAACCCCCTCGTCGGAGACCTCGCGGGCAACGCGGAGCAGATCGTCGCCGCCGCCCGCTCGGCCACCGCGCAGGGCGCCGACCTCCTCGCCCTCGGCGAGATGGCGCTCACCGGCTACCCCATCGAAGACCTCGCCTCGCGGCCGTCCTTCCTCGTCGAGGCCGGTGCCGCCGTCACCGCCCTCGCAGCGCGGCTCGAGGCCGAGGGGCTCGGCCACCTGCCCGTCGTCGTCGGCCACCCCGACGGGCCGCACGAGCCGCGCCTGCTCGGCACCTCGAACGCGCCGACGGCCATCGCCCAGAACTGCGCGAGCGTGCTGCAGGGCGGGCGCGTCGTCGCGCGCTATGCCAAGCACCACCTGCCCAACTACGGCGTGTTCGACGAGTACCGTATCTTCATCCCGGGCGACGAGCTGCTCGTGCTGCGGCTGGGCGGCGTCGACGTGGCGCTCATCATCTGCGAAGACCTGTGGCGCGACGGCGGGCCCGTTGGCCGCGTGCTCGAGTCGGACGCGGGCGTGCTGCTCGTCATCAACGCCTCGCCCTTCGAGCGCGACAAGGATGAGGTGCGGGTGCCGCTCGTCACGCGCCGCGCCACCGAGACGCGCACGGTCGTGGCCTACGTCAACATCGTCGGCGGGCAGGACGACCTCGTGTTTGACGGCGACAGCGTCGTCGTCGATGAGCGGGGCGCCGTTCTCGCCCGCGCCCCCCAGTTCGTCGAGCACCTGCTGGTGGTCGACGTGGATGCGGCCGACGCGATCGACACCGAGCTGCCCCCGAACGTGCGGCGGGTCGAGCTCGCGGGCGGCCGCGCGCCGAGCGGGCATCCTGTGGCGTCTGATGTCGCTGAATTGCCGGATGATCGCGAACAATTGTGGAGTGCGCTCGTCACCGGCACCCGCGACTACGTGCGCAAGAACGGCTTCCCGAGCGTGATTCTCGGGCTCTCCGGCGGTATCGACTCGGCCGTGTGCGCGGCGATCGCGGCCGACGCGATCGGGCCCGAGAACGTGTACGGCGTCTCGATGCCCTCGCGGTGGAGCTCCGATCACTCGCGCAGCGACGCCGACGACCTCGCGGAGCGCATCGGGCTCAACTACTCGGTCGAGGCGATCGCCGACCTCGTGCAGCCGGTCGAGTCGCAGCTCGCGCTCGACGGCGTGGCCGCCGAGAACCTGCAGGCGCGCATCCGGGCCATCATCCTCATGGGGCTGTCGAACATGCACGGGCACCTCGTGCTCACGACGGGCAACAAGACCGAGCTCTCCGTCGGCTACTCGACGATCTACGGCGACTCGGTGGGCGGCTTCGCGCCGATCAAGGACGTGCCGAAGCTGCTCGTGTGGGAGCTCGCGCGCTGGCGCAACGAGCACGCGATCGCACGCGGCGAGACGCCGCCGATCCCCGAGAACTCGATCGCCAAGCCGCCGAGCGCCGAGCTGCGGCCCGGCCAGGTCGACCAGGACACGCTGCCGCCGTACGAGGTGCTCGATGCCATTCTCGAGGCCTACGTCGACCGCGAGCTCGGCCGCGACGACGTCGTGGCCCTCGGCTTCGAGGCCGAGACGGTCGACTTCGTCACGCGGCTCGTCGACCGAGCCGAGTGGAAGCGGCGCCAGGGCGCGATCGGGCCGAAGATCTCGGGCATGGCCTTCGGCCGCGACCGGCGGATGCCGATTACCTACAAGCCCACCCGCTAGCCCCGGGCTAGGGTTGAGCGCATGGCTGAGGCACCGAAGCGCGTCCGCACCCGTCACTTCGCGAGGGCGAAGGAGCAGGGCATCAAGATCACCGGGCTCACGTCGTACGACGTGCTGACCGCGCAGATCTTCGACGAAGCGGGCATCGACTTCCTGCTCGTCGGCGACTCGGCCGGCAACACCGTGCTCGGCTACGACACGACGCTGCCCGTCACGATCGACGACCTCATCCCGCTCACGCGCGGCGTCGTCAACGGGGTCAGTCGCGCCCTCGTCGTTGCCGACATGCCCTTCGGCTCGTACGAGACGGGGCCCGAGGAAGCCCTGCACACGGCGTTCCGCTTCATGAAGGAGACGGGGGCGCACGCCGTGAAGCTCGAGGGCGGGGTGCGGTCGGCCAAGCAGATCCGCCGCATCGTGTCGGCGGGCATCCCGGTCATGGCCCACATCGGCTTCACGCCGCAGAGTGAGCACGGGCTCGGCGGCCACGTCATCCAGGGGCGCGGCGAAGCGGCCGAGCAGCTGCTCGCCGACGCGCACGCGGTCGAGGAGGCGGGCGCGTTCGCGGTCGTGCTCGAGATGATCCCCGCCGAGGTCGCGAAGCGCATCACGGCCGAGCTGAGCATCCCCACGATCAGCGTCGGCGGCGGCCCTCACTGCGACGGCCAGCTCGTCGTCTGGACCGACTGGGCCGGCCTGACTGGCGGGCGCATCCCGAAGTTCGTCAAGCAGTACGCCAACCTGCGCCAGGTGCTGCGGGATGCGGCACTCGCGTACAAGGCCGACGTCGAGTCGGGCGCCTACCCCGATGAGGCGCACAGCTACAGCGACGCGACGGCCGAGCAGGCCCTGCGCGACCGCACCGAGTAGCCCGAGCCGCTACTCCTCCTCGTCCGCCGCCCAAGCGCGGGCGCGCTCGCGGGCGATCTCGGGCGCACGGCGCGCGTCGGCCTCGGTGGCGTAGGGGCCGTCGCGGTCACTGCCGAGCGACTGCGGGCCCTGCTCGACCTCGCCGGTCTTGTGGTTGTACCACCAGTGCCCCTGCTCCTGCTCGGCCATGGGCCGCTCCCCTCGCTCGGTAGACTCGACCCTATGCCTCGCGACGCGTCCGGTCACCTCGTCGCCGGGCGACTGTCGCCGCAGCGAGCGGTGCCGCTGAGCATCCCGCGCCCCGAGTACGTCGGCAAGCCCGCGCCGTCTCCCCACGTCGGCGGCGACGTCTACGACGCCGAGACGATCGAGCTCATCCGGCACAGCGGACGCATCGCGGCGCAGGCCGTTGAGGCCGTCGGCGCCGCGATCGCGCCGGGCGTGACGACCGACGAGCTCGACCGCATCGCGCACGAGTTCCTGCTCGACCACGATGCCTACCCCTCGACGCTCGGCTACCGCGGATACCCGAAGTCGTGCTGCACGAGCCTCAACGAGGTCATCTGCCACGGAATCCCCGACGACACCGTCATCGCCGAGGGCGACATCGTCAACATCGACATCACCGCCTACGCCAATGGCGTGCACGGCGACCACAACAAGACCTTCATCGCCGGCGAGGCGAGCGAGGATGCTCGACTGCTCGTCGAGCGCACCGAGGAGGCCCTGCGGCGCGGTATCAAGGCCGTCGCGCCTGGGCGCGAGATCAACGTGATCGGCCGCGCGATCGAGGCCTTCGCGCAGCGGTTCGGCTACGGCGTCGTGCGCGACTTCACGGGCCACGGCGTGGGGCGCTCGTTCCACTCGGGCCTCATCGTGCCGCACTACGACGCCGCGCCCGACTACGCGACCGTCATGCAGCCCGGCATGGTGTTCACGATCGAGCCCATGCTGACGCTCGGCGACATCGCGTGGGATCTCTGGGCCGACGACTGGACGGTCACGACGAAAGACAAGACCCTCAGTGCCCAGTTCGAGCACACGCTTGTGGTCACCGACCACGGGGCCGACATCCTCACCCTTCCGTGAGCGCCACCCGAACGACAGGAGAACCGCATGACGCTCGCCATCGGCATCGATATCGGCGGCACCGGCATCAAGGGCGCGATCGTTGACCTAGCATCGGGCGAGCTCGCGAGCGAGCGCGTCAAGCACCCGACGCCTGAAGGTGGCGAGCCCGAGTCCATCATCGAGACCGTCACGCAACTCGTCGGCGAGCTCGGCACCGAGGGCGTCGCGCACATCGGCGTGTGCTTCCCGGCGATCGTGCGAAACGGCCGCACGATGTCGGCCGCCAACGTCAGCGAGCGCTGGATCGGCCTGGACGCCGACACCCTGTTCGGCGAGGCCCTCGGCCGTGACATCCACTTCGTCAACGACGCGGATGCGGCCGGGTCTGCCGAGACCCTGTCGGGCGCCGCGCGCGACCAGCGCGGGCTCGTCATCATGACGACGCTCGGCACGGGCATCGGCAGCGCGTTCCTCTACGACGGCGTGCTCATCCCGAACTCGGAGCTCGGCCACCTCGAGCTCGATGGCCGCGATGCGGAGGACTGGGCAGCCAACTCGGCGCGCGAGCGCGAGGGGCTGTCGTTCCCGCAGTGGGCCGAGCGGCTCACCCGCTACTACCGGCACGTCGAGTTCTTGTTCTCGCCCGACCTCTTCATCGTCGGCGGCGGGGTGTCGAAGCAGCACGAGGAGTTCCTGCCCCTGATCGACGTCTCGACGCCGATGGTGCCGGCCGTGCTGCGCAACAACGCCGGCATCATGGGCGCTGCGGCGCTGGCGGCCCGCCACGCCCGCTGAGCGGCGACCACGAGAGTTGTCGCTCTTGGCGAGAGTGACGAAACATACGGCAACTCTCGCCAAGAACCAGCACTCTGGGGAGGCTCGGCTTAGCTGCGTCGGAACTGGTTGACGAGCGGGCAGTCGAAGGGGTCGCGCGCTGAGAGGCCCACGCGGTTCAGGTAGTCGACGACGATGCCGTACGAGCGGAAGACGCCCGTCTCGGTGTACGAGATGCCCATTGTCTGCGCGTACTCGCGCACGATCTCGCGGGCCTTGCCGAGCGCGGGGCGCGGCATGTTCGGGAAGAGGTGGTGCTCGACCTGGTGGTTGAGCCCGCCGAACATCACGGTCGCCCACCACCCGCCCTTGAGGTTGCGCGAGGTGAGGATCTGGCGGTGCAGGAAGTCGAGCGAGGTGTCGTTCTCGAGAATGGGCATGCCCTTGTGGTTGGGGGCGAAGGATGCTCCCATATACACCCCGAAGACCGCGAGCTGCACGCCCAGGAAAGCGAAGGCCATACCGAGCGGCAGGAACCAGAACAGCACGGCGACGTAGAGCGAGAGCCGCAGGGCGATGAGGCCCAGCTCGAGGAAGCGGTGCTCGACGCGGCCCTTGTCGAAGAGGCTCATGATCGAGCGCGCGTGCAGGTTGATGCCCTCGAGGGTGAGCAGCGGGAAAAACAGCCAGCCCTGGTTGCGCGTGATGAGCGCGAAGGCGCCTTTCGACTTTGCGGCGTCTTCGGGCAGGAAGGCGATGGTGTCTTGCTCGATGTCAGGGTCGGCGCCCTTCTGGTTCGGCTTCGCGTGGTGGCGCGAGTGTTTGTGCATCCACCAGTGGTAGCTGATGCCGACGACGACGGTCGCGAGGATGCGGCCGACCCAGTCGTTGACCTTGCCCGAGGCAAAGATCTGGCGGTGCGAGGCCTCGTGCGTCACGAAGGCGATCTGCGTGAGCACGATGCCGAGCGCGCCGGCCATGAGCAGCTGGAACCAGTTGTCGCCGAGCAGCACCATTCCGGTGATAACCCCGCCGAGCGCGACCGCGAGGCCCGCGAACACGGCGTAGTAGAAGCCCTCGCGGCGGCGCAGCAGACCACCGTCGCGCACGGTGCGCATGAGCGCCGAGTACGAGGCGGTAAGGCGCACGGCGTTGGGGTCGCGCGGCGTGGTCGGGCGGAGAGTGCCGAGCATGCCGGAATCGGCACCGGAGGAGGCGAGAGAGGTCATGAGGCCTTCGGGGTCGGAGTGCGACTTCCCAGCCGGCGCGAAGTGCAGGCCGGTGCCTGCAAGATATTTCGACTCTACGCACCCGCGTATGCCGAACGCGGAATGACAGGCCGATTCATAGCCCAGGCTCGCCTTGCTTGATGGTGGGGAGGAAGCAGAGTTGACTGGGACGATGACCGCGCACCAGAGCGACGCGAGCGAGCACACCCCGCACGATGCCGAACCGCACGATCTCGAAGCGTTCAGCGACGGCCTCAACAAGCTGCGCGCCGGCGTGCTCGGGGCGAACGATGGCATCGTCTCCGTCGCCGCGGTCGTCGTCGGCGTGGCGGGCGCCACGAGCGCCCTCGCCCCCATCGTGACGGCGGGAGTCGCGGCCGTCGTCGGTGGGGCGATCTCGATGGCACTCGGCGAGTACGTGTCGGTCGCGAGCGCGCGCGACAGCCAGACGGCCCTCATCGCGAAGGAGCGTCGGGAATTAGCCGAGACGCCCGAGCAGGAGCTCGCCGAGCTCGCGGGAATCTATCAGGCGAAGGGGCTGACACCCCAGACCGCGCAGCGGGTCGCGGAGGAACTGACGGCCCACGACGCCCTCGGTGCCCACCTCGAGGCCGAGCTGCACATCGATGAGAACGAGGTGCTCAAGCCCTGGCAGGCCGCCGTGGCCTCCGGCCTCGCCTTCCTCGCGGGCGCCGTCCTGCCCATGCTCGCCATCCTGCTGCCGCCACCCGAGCTGCGCATCCCCATCACCTTCATCGCCACGCTCGCGGCTCTGGGCATCACGGGCGCGCTCGGCGCCGTGCTCGGCAAGAGCCCCTGGCTGCGGCCGACCGTGCGCGTGCTCGTCGGCGGCGCCCTCGCGCTCGCCGTCACGTTCGGCATCGGCGCGCTGCTCGGCACGCAGATCGCCTAGCCGCACGACGCCAGGGCCGGCGGCGAGGGGCCGATCGCGCCCGGCCGGTATCCTGGCGTGTGCCTTCCGACCACCCCGACCTGCCCGATGAGCCCGGTATCGATCCGGACGACCTCGCGACGACGCTGCGGGTGCTGAGCACGCTGCACGAGCTCGACCACGAGCATCCCGATTTCATCGCGGTGCGCCACGCGACCGCCCACATGTTCCGCGCCGTCAAGGTGCACCGCCGCCTGACGAAGCGCGCCGAGGTTCTCGCGGCCGACAAGGCCGTCATCGAGGCGACCGCGACCGGCTCGCCCGACCGCATCGACGACGAGACGCGCGGGGTCGACATCAGCTCGTCGACCGAGGCGCCCTTCGCGGGCGAGCTCACGCGCGCGCAGGCCTGCTACATCTGCAAGCAGCCGTATACGCTCGTCGACGCCTTCTACCACCAGCTGTGCCCCGACTGCGCGCGGCTCAACCATGCGAAGCGGGATGCCCGCACCGACCTCACCGGACGCCGCGCCCTGCTCACCGGCGGTCGCGCCAAGATCGGCATGTACATCGCCCTGCGCCTTCTGCGCGATGGCGCTCACACGACGATCACGACACGGTTCCCACGGGATGCCGTGCGCCGCTTCTCCGCCCTCCCCGACGCGGCCGACTGGATCGACCGGCTGCGCATCGTCGGCATCGACCTGCGCGACCCCGCCCAGGTCATCGGGCTCGCCGAGTCGGTCGCCGCGGCCGGCCCGCTCGACATCATCATCAACAATGCGGCACAAACCGTGCGGCGCTCCCCCGGCGCCTATCAGCCGCTCATCGAGGCCGAGCTCGCGCCCCTGCCCGACGGCCCACTGCCGGAACTGGTGACGTTCGGCCACACGATGGATCCGCACCCGCTCGCCCTCGCCGAGTCGGTCGCCGCCCACCCCATCCTCTCGGCGGCCGCGGCGAAAGCTGAACAGCTCACGCAAGCGGCGATGACGGCCGGGAGCGCATCCCTCGCGAAACACCGCGACGGCACCGCGATCGACGCGGGCGGGCTCGTGCCCGACCTGCACGACGTCAACAGCTGGACGCAGGCGGTCGGCGACGTCGAGCCCCTCGAGATGCTCGAGGTGCAGCTCGCCAACTCGGTCGCGCCGTTCATCCTCGTCGACCGGCTGCGACCGTCAATGGCGGCCTCCCCCTTCCCCCGGCGCTACGTCGTCAACGTGAGCGCGATGGAGGGCGTCTTCGGTCGCGGCTACAAGGGCCCCGGCCACCCGCACACCAACATGGCCAAGGCCGCGATGAACATGCTCACGCGCACGAGCGCGCGCGAGATGTTCGAGACCGACGGCATTCTCATGACGAGCGTCGACACGGGCTGGATCACCGACGAGCGGCCGCACCCGACGAAGCTGCGGCTGGCCGAGGAAGGCTTCCACGCCCCGCTCGATCTCGTCGACGGGGCCGCGCGGGTGTACGACCCGATCGTGCGCGGCGAGGCGGGCGACGAGTTCTTCGGCGTCTTTCTGAAGGACTACCGGCCGTCGCAGTGGTAGGCGGCGCAGTGGTGAGCGCGGCATCCGGAACCGAGTGAGGCAAGTGGGTCGGCCGATACGCCGGGTTCTGTTCCAGGAATCGCTTCCCTTCGACGGCCATCTCTCTCGGGACGACGTTGCCGCAGCCCTCTAGCGGTCTACCCGACACCTCGGCGAGCAGCGTCAACGGTGTCTGTCTGACCTTGCTCCGGGCGAGGTTTACCTAGCGAGCCCGATCACTCGGGCCCCTGGTGGTCTCTTACACCACCGTTTCACCCTTACCGCCGGCCGGAGCCGGAGGCGGTCTGCTCTCTGTTGCACTGTTCTCGCGGATTTCTCCGGGTGGGTGTTACCCACCGCCCTGCTCTACGGAGCCCGGACGTTCCTCGGCGAGGCCGTTCCCCTCGCGGGGCGTGCGCTCGACGCGACCGTCTGGCCGGCCCACTTGCGCCCCCAGGATACGCCCAGCGGCACGTCAGCGCGCCCGGTGACGCCCGCGCAGCGTCTCCTCGGCCACCGAGACGACGATCGATCGACCGCGTACTGCCCGGCGATAGGTCGGGCGGATGCTCGAGAGCCACACCCGCACGACCCGATCGAGGTCATCGCTCGCCGATTCGGACTGCTCGTTACCGAAGGCGCCGACCGGAGGCGCTTCGGCCATCGGATCGGTGGGGTGATCGAGGGAGAACGACACGGGGCACGACCTTCCGGAGCACGGGACGGGTGCGCCGAGGTCTGGGGCGTGCCCTCAGGATACGGCGCAAAACGATCGCACGGCGGTTCGCCGGGTCACGATTCGACTGTCGATCTCGACGACGAGCCGTCGACGATGCCGGTGAGCGTGCGAGCCGCCACCTGCTGCGCGACGTCGCGCAGCGACAGCTAGCGCGAGAACGAGGCGCGGGCATCCATCGCGTCGTTGGCGCACTTATCGGCGCGCGAGTTCTGCAAACGCGGCACCCACTCGAAGCGCACGGCAGTGCCCGTGAGCACCGCGCGTGCCTCGGCAGCGAGCTCGGCCATTGCGGGGTGCTTGATCTTCCAGCGCCCCATCATCTGCTCGACGACGAGCTTCGAATCCATGCGCACGGTGAGGTGTGCGTTCGGCTCGAGCTCGAGGGCGCGCCGCACGCCCGCAAGCATGCCGCTGTACTCGGCGACGTTGTTAGTAGCGATACCGACCCAGACGCCCACCTCGGCGAGCACCTCGCCCGATGCGGGATCGATGACGACGGCGCCGCCGGCCGCGGGGCCGGGGTTGCCGCGCGAACCGCCGTCGGCCTCGACGATGAGCTCGCGCGTCACAGTCCACTCTCGTCGGTGCGCACGAGGATCGCGTTCGAATCGGGGCACAGCAGCACCGCGTCGGGGGCGGCCGCGCGCACGGTCGCGAGATCGCTGCCCGTGAGCTCGACGCCGCTCGCGCTCGAGATGCGCGCCCGGAGGTGCGACGCGCCCACACCGTAGCGCTCGCGCTGCTTCTCATAGAGCGCCATCAGGTCGTCCGGCACGGTCGCGACGATCGCCGCTCGCTGCGAGCGCGCCGCCGCGACCTCGGCCGCGATCGTGGCGAGGGCGGCGTCGCGCGCGGCCTCGGCCTCGGCGAGCTGCTGCTGGTGCGCCTCGAGCGAGGCCGTCGCCGATGCGAGCTCGGTCTCGATCGCCTCGACCTTCTCCATGACCGACAGCTCAATCTCTTCGAGATCGCCGAGCCGGCCGCGCAGCGACTCAAGCTCGTGCTCGAGCCCGGCGATGTCCTTCACCGACGAGCTCGCTTGCAGGCGGTCGCCGTCACGCGCGATGCGCGCCTCGACGACGGCCACATCGCTCTCGACGCGGCCAAGTTCGAGACGGGCATCCTCGAGCTCACCGCGGCGCTGAATGACGAACTCGCGCATGACATCGGCCTCGGCCGTGAGGGTGTCGACGACGGCGCGCTCGGGCAACGAGCGCTCGCGGTGCGCGAGCTGCTGCAGGGTCGTGTCGAGCGCCTGCACGTCGAGCAGAACGCGCTGGACGTCGGGGCTTGCAGTCAGGGCCATACGGGGCTCACCTGGTCTCTCGAGGTCGCTGCGGTTTGGGGGGGGGCGGGGGTCGACAGTGGGTGCGCCCCTACTGTACGACCACGAAGTCCCACGGGTCGGTGCGCAGCTCGCTCACGACGACCTCGACGCCCGGCAGGGCCGCCCGCAGCTCGTCGGCCGCGGTCTCGAGCCACACCCACTCGCTCGCCCAGTGCGACACGTCGAGGAGGGCGGGGCCGCCCGCGACGCGCGCCGTCTCGACGGCCTCGCTCGCGGGGTGGTGCCGTAGGTCGGCCGTGACGTAAACGTCGGCTGCGCGCACGGCGGGCTCGCCCAGCAGCGAGTCGCCCGCTCCCCCGCACACCGCGACGGTCTGCACAGGGCGGTCGAACTCCCCGGCCACCCGCACGCCCGTCGCCGTCGCCGGCAGGATGCTCGCGAGCCGCCTCGCGAGAGCCCCGAGCGTCGTCGGCTCGGGCAGCTCGCCGACCCGGCCCAGCCCAAGGCCGGGCGCGGTCTCGACGATCGGCCGCGCATCCTGGAGCCCGAGGAGGGAGGCGAGGCGCGCGCTCGTGCCCGTCATCACGATGTCGGCGTTCGTGTGCGCGGCGAGAAGGGCGCATCCGCCGCGGATGAGGCGCGCGAGCAGCGCGCCCTTCGCGGTCGACTCGGCGATGGTCGTGATCCCGCGCATGAGGAGGGGGTGGTGCACGAGCAGCAGCTCGGCCCCCACCTCGATCGCTTCATCGACCGTCTCGGCGACGGCGTCGACGGCGAGCAGGATGCGGGTCACCGGCGCGCCCGGGTCGCCGCTCAGGAGCCCGGGGGCGTCCCACGGCTCGGCGCCCGCGAGCGGCCAGAGGCGTTCGACGGCGGCGTCGGCGTCGGCGACCGTCGTCATGCCGTGGGCACCGCGGTCGTGGAAGTTGGCTCGGCCACGACAGCGGTCGCCGCCGTGTCGGCGTCGGCGGCTGCCCGCTCGGACGCCTGCAGCCGCCGCAGCGCCGGGATGCCCACGACGAGGGGCGTGAGCAACCCGAGCAGGAGTGCGACGAGCACTCCGGGGTCGCTCGCGGCGAGCGGCGCGGCCGCGTCGGCCCCGAGCAGGACGAACAGGTACCCCTGCCACTGAAGGCCGAGGATCGCCGCGGTGCTGAGACCCCAGCCGAGCCCGGTGATAACGAGGAACATGATGAGATTGCCCCAGCGCACCGCCGGGTAGACCCCTCCTGAGCGCAGCAGCGAGGGCGAGTGCACGCGGCGCGTGCGGATCATCGTCTCCGCACCGAAGATGCCCGCCCAAGCGGCGACCGGCACGGCGAGCGTCGTGACGACATCGCGGAACAGCGACGCCGCATCGGGCACTACCGCGATAAGCATCGCCGCCAGGGCGCCGCTCAGCACGACCGTGACGACGACCCCGACGGAGCGCGGGGCGCGGAGACCGCTCGCGAGCAAGGCGAACCCGCCGGAGTAGAGCGCCAGTGCGGCGGCGCAGATGAGCGAGAGCGCCACGGCAGCGAGCAACGGTGCCGGGTACCAGAGCGGCAGGAGCCCGGCGATCGCCCCGACCGGGTTCGACTGCAGCGCCGCGGCGAAGTCGGGGTTCGATGCGGCCAGGAGCGCGCCCCAGCAGATGAGCGCGAAGGCGGGGATTGTGGCCCCGAAGGCCGTGAACAGTACGGCCGACGAGCCGTAGGTGCCCTTGGCCTGGTAGCGCGCGAGATCGCCACTGCTGTTCGCCCACGTAAGGCCCACCACGCTGAACACGAGCACCGCGCCGCCCAGCAGGTGCGTCCAGTCGCCATCGGGCACCGAGAGCGCGGCGTCGAGGTCGACGCGTGAGGCCGTGAGAACGATAAGTCCCGTGACGAGCACGGCCGAGAGCGCGCTCACGATCGCGCTCACGAGGGCGATCATGCCGAACCCGATGCCGGCGATGACTGCTGCGAGCACGAGACCGAGCCCGGCGACGGCGAGGGTGAGCTCGAGCCGGCCGAGGCCGACCGCGAGTCCCGAGCCGACGAGCACCTCCGCGACACCCGTGGCGAGCATCCAGAGCAGGGCGGCGGCCCACGCCAGGCGCGTGACGAGGGCGAGGAGCGCCGGAAGGAGGTTGCCGACAATGCCGAAGGTCGCGCGCGAGACGACCATCGTCGGCTGGCCGCTCCACTTGCCGGCGAGCGTGCCGAGCCCGAGCGGCAAAAACGAGACCGCGACCCCGATGAGCGTCGCGAGTACCGCCTGGCGCAGGCTCACCCCGAGCCCGACGACGACCGCGCCCAGGCCCACGCTGACGACCGAGGCGTTCACGGCGAACCACAACCAGAACAGCCGCACCGACCGGCCCGCGCGCTGCTCGGCGGGCGTCGGCTCGAGCGCGTTCACCTCGACGCGCCCCGCGGAGGGCGGGACGATCGCCGAGGTAGCGGCAGGCGGGCCGGTCGTCGGCGCAGCGACCTCGGGCACGACGGCCGCGCCGCCGAAGATGGCTGAGAGCTCGTCGCCGGATCTGCCCGCAGCCTCGCTGTGTTCGTCGAGCGCATCAGGGGTCGGGGCCGCCGCGGGCGACGTCTCGGCATCGGGATGCTCGACCGGCGCCGCGGGGGATTCAGGGGCTCGCAGCAGGTCGTCGAAGAGCAGCGCGGTGGCGCTCGGTGCGGCGGCATCGAGCGCCACCGGCGCGAGCGGGCCGGGTTCGACGAGCGGTGGCACCGGCACCGCGCCCGACGTCGGCGAGTCGGGCGACGTCGGTGAGTTGGGCGCCGGCGGCGAGTCGGGCGCCGGCGACGGCGGTGACTCGAGGGAGATCGAGGATGCCGGGGCAGGCACGGGGGGCGGTGGAGTGACAGCGGAGGGCACCATGCCGTACGGCGGGGGCGCGTCAGCGAGCGCGAGGTCGATCGCCGGAGCGGTGGGCGGCACGGCGGGCGCCGGTGCGGACGCGGGTGGCGGCGCTGCTGCGAGCTGCTCGCTGACGGAGGGCGTGACGGGAATGACCGGGATGACGCCCGTGAACTGGGCCTTCACGCGGGAGACGATCTCTTCGGCCTCGGCCTCGGGCACGGAAGCGGCGCGCACCTGCTGCTCCCACTCGGCGAGGCGCCGGGCCTCGGTCTGCCGCAGTTCGAGTTCGCGCTCGACGAGGTCGAGCAGCGCCCCGGTGTCATGCTCGGGAGCATCGAGGTCGGCGGCGGCGAGTAGCTGCTCGTCGGTCAACGAGATGCGCTGAGGAGGGGGCGGCAGCTGCCCAGGCGACGGCATCGCGAGCGGTTCGGGCACCGGAGCAGGAACCGGCTCGTCGGCGACGACCGCGCCGAAGGGCGGCACGATCGGGCCCGTCGGCGGCACCCAGCGCTGGAACTCCTGCGACAGAGCGCCGGCGAGCGCGTCATCGTCGGTCGCGGTGGGCTCGTAGCTCGCACCCGAGGGCGGCGGCGTGTACGTGGACCGGCGCGGTCCGGGAGGGACCACGGGGTCGGCACCCTCGTTCGGCGGCAGCTCGTCGTCGACCATGCCCCGATGATAGGGCGGTCAGTGGACGGAACGCGGTTGCCGAGCCGTGGAAAGCACCGTGACCCCGCCGAAGATGAGGGCGAGACCCGCCCAGCCCAGCGGATCGAGGCGCTCACCCACGACGAGCACCGCGAGCAGGGTCGCCACGAGGGGCTCGAGCAGGGTGATGACGGTCACCGTGCTCGATGACAGCACACGCACGCCGACAGCGAAGAACAGGTAGGCGAGGAACATCGGGCCGATCGCGAGGTAGAAGGCGATGCCGACTGTCGCTGGGCTGGCCAAGAGCGGTGCCCCCACGACGAACAGCACTCCCGCGAGCGGCACCGCGGCCAACCCGAACGCAGCGCCCATGGTGCCACGCCCGGTGTGCCCCGCGCGGATGACGATCCCCGAGGCGAACGTGAAGAGCGCGTAGCCCGCGCCCGCCACGAGGCCGAGCGCGACGCCAGCCGGGATGCTCGCCGCATCGACTGGCGAGTCCTCGCCGTGCCCGCCCGCGACGAGCAGCGCCATGCCAGCGATCGCGATGGCCGCGCTGAGCATCCACCGACCCGTCAATCGGGTGCGCGCGACCCGCCATTCCAGCAGCGCCGCGAAGAGCGGGCCCGAGCCGAGCGAGATGACGTTGCCGATCGCAACGCCCGCGAGATCCATCGAGGCGTAGAACGACAGCGGGTAGGCGACCATGCCGAGCGCCGCAGCGATGAGCCAGCCGCGCACGCCGCGATCACGAAGGACCGCGATCGCCCCGCGCCGGTTGACGAGCAAGAGGAGCACGCCGCCGAGGGTCATCGTGCTCGCCCCGATCGCGAGGGGGCTCACGGCCTCGGGGAAGAACGAGGCCGCGGTGCCCGTCGTGCCCCACAGGACGCACGAGGCCACGAGCGCCCAGACGCCGGACATGAGTCTCCTCGAGATCGGCGGGCAGGTGAATGAGCATCGTACAGTAGTGCGCATGACCGAGAACGAGCTCATCGCCCTCTGGACCCGCGCGCGCTGGCACATCATCATTTCGCAACTGGCCCCCACGTTTCTGCTGGCGGTGACGGTGTGGATGCTCATCGACGGGCTCGCGGACACCGCGCTGCCCGTGCGGCTCGCCGCGACCGGCATTCTGCTCGCGTCGGGCGTGCTCGGCGCGGCCGCGCAGTTCGCCGCCGCGCAGGAGGGCCGGGCCACCATAGAGGAGCTGCGCGCTCTGCCCGGCGTCTCGGCGATCGGGCGCCACATCATCGCGAGCGAGCGCGGCATCGACATCGTGCGCTTCGTGGGCCCGGCGATCTTCGTCGTGACCTTCACGGCGCTGCTCTGGGCGCTCTACCTCTAGCACGCCCGACCGCACGGCCTCAGAACGGCTTGTCGTCGCCGTCGATCGGCACCGTCGTGGCCACGTAGCCAGGCACGACGCCGAGCGAGAGCCAGTCGCGGGCGATGTCGAGGAACTGCCGATCATCCGGGGCCCCGCCGCCCTGGGCCGCGCGGTGCAGCCGCCAGACGGTGTGCCGGCCGGTCGTGGCGTCGAGCGCTCCGACCTCGACGACCGCGCCCTCGGCCAGGCCGAGGCACTGCGCGAACCGCTGACCGGGGTCGTCGCGCCGCTGCACGACCGTCCACCGCCAGGAGCGGTTGCCGACCCGACGCGCGAGGGCATCGAGCTGCGCCCACGATCGCACCGGCGCGTAGGCGCCCGCGAGGGCATCGGCGGTGTACTCGAGGTCGACGGGAATGGAGGTCGAGGCCGCCGAGCGACTCGCGATGGTGCTGGTCATGCCGCCCCTCCTCACCCTGAGCCCGTGCTCGACGCTACGGCCGACCACCGACATGGCCGGCTTCGACTTCGCGACGGTAGGCGCTCACGAAGAGCGGCCCGCGCACATCGCCGATGCGATCGATGAGCGCGTCGACCGCGCCGGCGGAGACTCCTGCGACCACGAGGTCGTCGGGTCCGAGAGGGCGCAACGGGCGGCATCGGAGGCGCACGACGTGCCAGCCGACCTCCGCGAGCACCTGGTCCTTCCGGCGGTCGGCCCGCTCGCGGCGACCGACGTGCTCGTCGCCGTTGCGGCCGACGGTGTCGAGCTCGATCGCGATCGCGAGCTCGGGCACGATGACGTCGGGCCACACCTCCAGCCGACCGAAGAACGGCGTGCGCACGCGCACAGCCGTCGCGCTGAGGTCGACGTCGAGCCGCTCGGCGATGAGCGCCCGCAGCCGGCCCTCGGCCGCCGAGGTCGCACGCGGCGCTCGCTCGCTGCGAAAAGCCTCGCCGGGCCGAACTACCTCGGCCGATCTCCACAATTCAGGAGCCGGAGGCCCGTGGCGGGCGGCGACACGCCGGGCGGACATCCGGGTGCCTCTAGGAGCCGCCGCGTCTCCTGAATTGTGGCGTCGCGGCCAGCGGGGGGCCAGCGGTAGCAGCGAGGGGGTCGCGCAGACGGGGCACCACGAGCGCGAGGAGCGCGTGCGGCCGGGACGGGCCCGCTGCTCGGCGGGAGTCGCCACGAACTCGTGACCGACGCTGCACACCCACACGAGGTAGACGTCGGCGGCGGGCGGGATCTGCGACAGCACGAGGTCGTGGTTGCGCTCGGGCCGGTACTGCTCGACGAGCGCCGTGAAGGGCGCCCAGGCGTCGCGGTACCGCCCGATCGGGCTCGGAACGGCGAGGCCCGTGATGCGCTGACGGCGCTGCCACCACTGCTCGACGCTCCACGGCACGGCTCCACGCTAGGAACGACCGCTGACACGGGCGGCAAGCCAGGAGAGTACGGGATGCTCCGCATTGCGCGCGGGCCCCCCACGACGCAGAGTGGAGCCATGTCATCGTCGACCGCCGCCCCGCCCGCCGCGCGCTCAATTGCCGACCGAGTCGCGGAGCTCGCGCTGCGCGTGCCGGGCATCCACGCCCCGGGTGACCCGGCGTACGAGGATCTGCGGCTGCCGTGGCACCGGGCGCACGACCAGCGTCCCGCCGCCGTGGCCGCGCCGGCCTCGGTCGACGACGTCGTCGCCCTCGTGAGCGCGGCGGGCCAGCTCGGGCTGCGGCTCGCCCCTCAGGGCACGGGTCACGGCGCCCTCCCCCTCGCCCAGCACGATCTCGGCGAGGTCGTGCTCGTGCGCACGAACGGCTTCGACGAGGCCTCGGTGGATGCCGCAGCCCGACGCGTGCGGGTGGGCGCGGGCGTTCGCTGGGGTGCGGTGGTCACGGCCACGGCGGCGCATGGCCTCGCGGCCCTCCACGGCTCCTCCCCCACGGTCGGCGTCGTCGGCTATTGCCTCGGCGGCGGCATCGGCTGGTACGCCCGCGCGCTCGGCATGGCCGCGAACTCGGTGACCGCCGTCGAGCTCGTGACGGCCGACGGCGTGCACCGCCGCGTCGACGCCGACCACGACCCCGAGCTCTTCTGGGCGCTGCGGGGCGGAGGCGGCGCCCTCGGCATCGTGACGGCGCTCGAGCTGCGCCTCGAGCCGATCGCCGACGTGGTGGCTGGGATGCTGTGGTGGCCCCTCGAGAACGCCGAGCGCGTGCTGCGCGCATGGCTCGCGGTCACGCACGACGCCCCGGATGCGCTCACGACCTCGTTCCGGATCATGCGGTTCCCGGATCTCCCCGAGCTGCCCGACCCGGTTCGTGGGCGGTCCATCGTTGTGATCGACGGCGCCGTGCTCGCCGACGACGCTACGGCCGAGCAACTGCTCGCTCCCCTGCGGGCCCTCGAGCCCGAGCTCGACACCTTCGCTCGCGTGGCCGCTGAGACGCTGCCCGAGCTGCACATGGACCCGATCGACCCGACGCCGGCGGCCGGGCACAGTACCCTGCTCGGCGCGCTCGACGACGCGGGCGTCGCCGCGCTGCTCGCCGCGGTCGGCCCGGGCACCGACTCCGGCCTCCTGTTCGCCGAGCTACGGCAGCTGGGCGGCGCACTCGCGCGGGAGCCCGAGGGTGCCGGCGTGCTGAGCCGGCTCGACGGCGACTACGCGATGCTGCTGCTGGGCATCGCGCCCGACGACGCCGCCGTCGCGCAGGTGCGGGCTGAAGCCGAGCGCGTGGTCGAGGCGATGCGGCCCTGGTCGACGGGGGCCGAGTACCTGAACTTCGCCGAGGGGCCGGTCGACGCGAGCCGCGCCTACGCCCCCGGGGTCTGGGAGCGCCTGACGAGCATCCGCTCGCAGCACGACCCCGACAGCCTCTTCGTCGCCAATCACGGCTTCCGGCTCGACTGACTCCGCGACGGGTGGGCCCTGAGGGACTCGAACCCCCGACATCCTCGGTGTAAACGAGGCGCTCTACCAACTGAGCTAAGAGCCCGTGCGCATCAAGAATACCCGCGCGATCAGGCTCATAGCGCGGCGATCGCCTCGCGATAAGCCGTGAGCGGGCGGGCCTCGCTCGGTCCGACGGCGAACGACGCCCGCACGACGCCCTCGGTATCGACGAGAACCGTGACGCGCGTGGAGAAGCCCTTGTCGTCGAGGAAGGCGCCGTAGCGGCGGGCGACCTCGCCGTGCGGCCAGAAGTCGGCCAGCAGCGGGAAGTCGTAGCTCTCGCGCTCGGCGAACTCGCGCAGGGTCGCCGTCGAGTCGACCGAGATGCCGAGCAGCTGCACGCCCGCCGAGCGGAACATCGCGATGTTGTCGCGCAGCTCGCACAGCTCGCCCGTGCACGTGCCGGTGAAGGCGAGCGGGAAGAACACGACGGCCACGGCAGAGCTGCCGCGGAAGCCGCTGAGGGTCACGGTCTGGCCGAACTGGTCGCGCAGTGTGAAGTCGGGCGCGATGGTGCCGACGACGGGGAGGGCGGGGTTCTGCACGGGGCTCCTGCGGGCGTGGGGCTCGCACCGAGTGGTGCGGAGCGGGTGACTAGACTCGACAGCGCTCGTGCGATGCACTGCGCCGTGACCCGGCGCGGGCGATCGTGCCGACACACTCTGTCTACCACCAGGAAGAGGTCAAGGGTGACGGTCAACGACCAGGATCCGTACTCGGTCAGCCACGTCGATTCCGATCCGGATGAGACCGCCGAATGGAACGAGTCGCTTGACGCGGTCGTTCACGAGCGCGGCGCCGAGCGCGGCCGCGACATCATGCTGAGCCTGCTGAAGCGCTCGAAAGAGCTGCACCTCGGCGTGCCCATGGTGCCGACCACCGACTACCTCAACACGATCGCCCCCGAGAACGAGCCAGCGTTCCCCGGCGACGAGGAGATCGAGCGACGCTACCGCGCCTGGATCCGCTGGAACGCCGCGATCACCGTGCACCGCGCGCAGCGCCCCGGCATCGCCGTCGGCGGCCACATCTCGACCTACGCCTCGAGCGCCGCGCTCTACGAGGTCGGCCACAACCACTTCTTCCGCGGTGCCGACCACCCCACGGGCGGGGACCAGGTCTTCTACCAGGGCCACGCCTCCCCCGGCATGTACGCCCGTGCCTACCTCGAGGGCCGGCTCACCCCCGACCAGCTCGACGGCTTCCGGCAGGAGAAGTCGCACGCAGGCGGCGGGCTCTCGAGCTACCCGCACCCGCGGCTTATGCCCGACTTCTGGCAGTTCCCGACCGTGTCGATGGGCCTCGGCCCGATCAACGCGATCTACCAGGCCCAGCTCAATAAGTACGTGAGCAACCGCGGCATCGCGCGGGCCGACGACACCCAGGTCTGGGCCTTCCTCGGCGACGGCGAGATGGACGAGGTCGAGAGCCGCGGCGCGCTTCAGCTCGCAGCGAACGACGGGCTCGACAACCTCAACTTCGTCATCAACTGCAACCTGCAGCGCCTCGACGGCCCCGTGCGCGGCAACGGCAAGATCATCCAGGAGCTCGAGAGCTTCTTCCGCGGCGCCGGCTGGAACGTCATCAAGGTCATCTGGGGTCGCGAGTGGGATGCCCTGCTCGGCCAGGACGACGAGGGAGCGCTGCGCGACCTCATGAACCGCACTCCCGACGGCGATTACCAGACGTATAAGGCCGAGTCAGGCGCATACATCCGCGAGCACTTCTTCGGGCGCGACCCGCGAACGGCCGCGATGGTCGCCGACTACTCCGACGACCAGATCTGGAAGCTCAAGCGCGGCGGCCACGACTACCGCAAGGTCTACGCGGCGTTCAAGGCGGCGAGCGAGCACACCGGTCAGCCGACCGTCATCCTCGCGAAGACCGTCAAGGGCTACGGCCTCGGCCCGAGCTTCGAGGGCCGCAACGCGACCCACCAGATGAAGAAGCTCACGCTCGACAACCTCAAGCAGTTCCGCGACGAGATGCGCATCCCGATTACGGATGCCCAGCTCGAGGCCGACCCGTACCAGCCGCCCTACTACCACCCGGGCGAGAACGACCCGGCGATCCAGTACTTGCAGGAGCGCCGGCGCGAGCTCGGCGGCTACGTGCCCGAGCGCCGGTCGAAGTACACCCAGGTCTCGCTGCCCGAGGCCGCCACGTACGACATCGCGAAGAAGGGCTCGGGCAAGCAGGAGGTTGCCACGACGATGGCCTTCGCGCGCCTGCTGAAAGACCTGCTGCGCTCGAAGGACTTCGGGCACCGCATCGTGCCGATCATCCCGGATGAGGCGCGCACCTTCGGCATGGACGCCTATTTCCCGACCTCGAAGATCTACAACCCGAACGGCCAGCACTACACGAGCGTCGACCGGGAGTTGCTGCTCGCCTACAAGGAGAGCCCGCAGGGGCAGATCATCCACACGGGCATCAACGAAGCAGGTGCCGTCGCGGCCTTCACCGCGGTGGGAACGAGCTACGCGACGCACGGCGAGCCGCTCATCCCCGTCTACGTCTTCTACTCGATGTTCGGGTTCCAGCGCACCGGAGACGCCTTCTGGGCGGCGGGCGACCAGATGACCCGCGGGTTCATCATCGGCGCCACGGCCGGCCGCACGACGCTGACGGGCGAGGGCCTGCAGCATGCTGACGGCCACTCGCCGCTGCTCGCGAGCACGAACCCCGCCGTCGTCACCTACGACCCGGCCTTCGGCTACGAGATCGGGCACATCATGCGCGCGGGGCTCGAGCGCATGTACGGCGGGGCGCATCCCGACCCCAACGTCATGTACTACATCACGGTCTACAACGAGCCGCAGGTGCAGCCCGCCGAGCCCGAGAACCTCGATGTCGAGGGCCTGTTGCGCGGCATCTACCTACTGAAGCCGAGCACGGCGCTCGGACCCAAGGCGCAGATCCTGTCGTCGGGCGTCGCCGTGCCGTGGGCGCTCGAGGCGCAGAAGCTGCTCGCCGACGACTGGAACGTGTCGGCCGATGTCTGGAGTGTCACCTCCTGGAACGAGCTGCGCCGCGACGGCCTCGCCGTCGACGAGCACAATTTCCTACGCCCGATGGAGGAACCGAAGGTTCCCTACGTCACGCGCAAGCTCGAGGGCGCGGAGGGACCGTTCATCGGGGTCACTGACTTCATGCACGCGGTGCCCGACCAGATTCGCCCGTTCGTGCCGGGCGACTACGCCACCCTCGGGGCCGATGGCTTCGGGTTCAGCGACACGCGCCCTGCCGCGAGGCGCTTCTTCACGATCGACGGCCCGTCGATCGTGGTGCGCACGCTGCAGCAGCTCGCGCGGCGCGGCGCCGTCGACCCCAGCGCGGTCCCGGCCGCGATCGAGAAGTACCGCCTCTACGACGTGACGGCCGGCACGACCGGCTCGGCGGGCGGAGAGTCCTAGCACCGGTCGAGGTGGCGCGCGCCGGTCGGTGCGGGCCCCCTCGCCGTATCGAAGGAGCACGGTGGCAGAGCTGACGAAGGCGCAGACGCTGCAATGGCTGCGCAACATCTCGGGCGAGCTGGCGACGGCCACGCTCAAGCGGCTCGACGACACCCTGCCCTGGTACGGCACGATGCCGCCGAGCCGACGCTCGGCCGTCGGTCTCGTCGCCCAGGCCGGCATCACCTCGTTCATCAGCTGGTACGACGACCCCACCTCGCAGCCCTGGATCGCCGCCGACGTCTTCGGCGCGGCTCCGCGCGAGCTGCTGCGCTCGGTGAGCCTCCAGCAGACCCTGCAGCTCATTCGGGTCGTCGTCGAGGTCGTCGAAGACCGCGTGAAAGACCGCGACGAGAATCTGCGGCACGGCATTCTGCTCTACAGTCGCGAGATCGCCTTCGCGGCGGCCGATGTCTACGCGCGCGCCGCCGAGGCACGCGGGCTGTGGGATGCCCGGCTCGAGGCCCTCGTCGTCGACAGCATCCTCAGCGGCGAGTACGACAACGAGCTGCCCAGCCGCATCGCGGCCCTCGGCTGGAACGGTCACGGCGAGGTCTGCGTGCTCGTCGGCACGACGCCGCGCATCGTCGACGTCGACCAGATCCGGCGCACTGCGCGCCATGTCGAAGCCGATGTGCTCATCGGCGTGCAGGGCAACCGCCTCGTCGTCGTCATCGGCCGCGCGACGCCGCGCACCGATGACGAGACGCCGCAGCCCGAGCCCCGCCACACCTTTGCGCAGATCGCCGAGGCCCTCGAGCCCAGCTTCGGAACCGGAAACCTCGTGCTCGGCCCCGAGGTGCCTGATGTCGTCGAGGCGGGCAAGAGCGCCAAGGCCGCGCTCGCGGGTTTCGCGGTCGCGCGCTCGTGGCGAAACGCCCCGCGGCCGACGCTCGCCGACGACCTGCTGCCCGAGCGCTCACTCGCCGGCGACCCGATCGCCCGCGGCACGCTCATCAACCGCATCTACAAGCCGCTCAAGGCGCACAACCCCGAACTGCTGCTCACCCTGTGGGCCTACCTCGACAACGGCCGCAGCCTCGAGGCGACCGCCCGCGAGCTCTTCGTGCACCCCAACACCGTGCGCTACCGCCTCAAGCGCATCAGCGAGGTGATCGGCTGGGACGCCACCGGAGCCCGCGAGGCGCTCATCCTGCAGTGCGCGCTCGTGGTCGGCTCGATTTCCGAGCCCGAGGGCAGCGCGCGTCGCTGACTGTAGAGCCCGCACAAGGTCGTTGTACGTTTGTGCATGACATCCCCACCGCCGCCCCGAACCGCCCCTTGGGAGGATGAAATCCATGATCGTCGTCGTCGCCCCTGGACAGGGCTCGCAGACCCCCGGCTTCCTCGAGCCGTGGATCGCCGACCCCACCCACCGCGAACGCCTCGAGCGCTACTCGGAGGCCGCGGGCCTTGACCTCGTCGCGCACGGCACGGTGTCGGACGCCGACACCATCCGCAACACCGCGGTCGCGCAGCCCCTCATCGTGGCGGCGTCGCTCCTGAGCGCCACCGCCCTGCTCCACGGCCGTCGTGACCGCGTAGGTGCGGTCGCGGGCCACTCGGTCGGCGAGTTCGCCGCCGCCGCGATCGCCGGCGTGCTGAGCGACGACGACGCGCTGAAGCTCGTGCGCGAGCGCGGGCGTGCCATGGCGGAGGCCGCCGCGGCCGTGCCGACCGGCATGAGCGCCGTGCTCGGCGGCGACGAGGAGGCCCTCGCGGCCCGGCTCGCCGAGCTCGGGCTCGCCCCCGCCAACATGAACGGCGGCGGACAGACCGTCGTCGCGGGCGAGCTGCCCGCCCTCGCGGCGCTCGCGGCCGAGCCTGTGGCCGGATCCCGGGTCATTCCGCTGCAGGTCGCGGGCGCGTTCCACACGCACTACATGAGCCCGGCGGTCGAGCGGCTGCGCAGCGCCGTCGCGGGCGTCGCGGCCCATGATCCGAGCATCCGCCTCTACACGAACCGCGACGGGTCGGTCGTGACCGCGGGCGCCACCGCGGTCGACCTTCTCGTCGGCCAGGTCTCGTCGCCCGTGCGATGGGACCTCTGCATGCAGTCGTTCGCCGCCGACGGCGTCACGGGCATCATCGAGCTGCTGCCGGCCGGCGCGCTCGTGGGCCTCGCGAAGCGCGCCCTCAAGGGCGTGCCGACCGTGGCCGTCAAGACCCCCGACGACCTCGCGGCCGCCATCGACCTTCTGGAGAGCGCATGACCGAGCCCACCCTTCACCAGTCTGTCGGTGTTCCGTTCACCCGCATCTACGCGGTCGGTGCCGCGCGCGGCGATGTGACCGTCACGAACGATGACATCGCCGGCCCGATCGACTCGAGCGACGAGTGGATCCGCCAGCGCACGGGCGTCATCACCCGGAAGCGCGCCTCAAGCGAGGTGCTCGCGATCGATCTCGCCGAGGCAGCCTCGCGCGAGGCCATCGAGAAGGCGGGCATCACGTCCAACCAGATCGGTGCCGTCATCGTGTCGACCATCAGCAACAGCGTGCAGACGCCCTCGCTCGCGGCCCTGCTCGCCGACCGCCTCGGCGCGACGCCCGCGCCCGCCTACGACGTGTCAGCGGCGTGCGCCGGCTACACCTACGGCATCGCGCAGGCCGACGCCTTCGTGCGCGCAGGGCTCGCGACCTACGTGCTCGTCGTCGGTGCCGAGAAGCTCAGCGATTTCGCCAACCCGACCGACCGCACAATCTCATTTCTGCTCGGCGACGGCGCGGGCGCGGCGATCGTCGGCCCCAGCGACACCCCCGGCATCGCCGCCACCGTGTGGGGATCCGACGGGTCAAAATGGGATGCGGTGGGCATGGACCGCCCGCTCAAGGAGGCCTTCGACGACCGCGAGGGCGGCTTCCCGACGCTGCGCCAGGAGGGCCAGACGGTCTTCCGCTGGGCCGTGTGGGAGATGGCGAAGGTCGCGCAGCAGGCCCTGGATGCCGCGGGCGTGACCTCCGAGCAGCTTGCGGCGTTCATCCCCCACCAGGCGAACATGCGCATCATCGACGAGTTCGCCAAGCAGCTCACGCTGCCCGAGAGCGTTGTCATCGCGCGCGACATCGCGACGACGGGGAACACCTCGGCCGCCTCGATCCCGCTCGCGACGCACCGTCTGCTCGAGGAGCACCCCGAGCTGAGTGGCGGCCTCGCGCTGCAGATTGGCTTCGGCGCCGGGCTCGTCTTCGGCGCGCAGGTGGTGCGTCTGCCCTAGTTCGCGCGTCCCCCTCCGGCCTCCCCCGTCGGGCGCACCGCCGCCCTAGGATTGTGCACGGTCATACGACACCCCCAAGGAGAAAAACATGGCACTGTCCACCGAAGAAGTTCTCGCCGGCCTCGCCGAGCTCATTAACGACGAGACGGGCATCGCCACCGACTCGGTCGCGCTCGACAAGTCGTTCACCGACGACCTCGACATCGACTCCATCTCGATGATGACGATCGTCGTCAACGCCGAGGAGAAGTTCGACGTGAAGATCCCTGACGACGAGGTCAAGAACCTCACCACCGTCGGCGACGCTGTCACCTTCATCGTGAACGCTGCGGCCTAGAGCCGCCGCACGATGCCGCGCAGCGGCCGGGGCCGGTCATCCGATTGGCCCCGGCGCTGAGCGGTCGAACCGTTCCTCCCCGCAGAGAGTTGACGCTATGACCACCATCGTCGTCACCGGAATCGGTGCCACCTCCCCCATCGGCGGAACCGCTCGCGAGAGCTGGGATGCCCTGCTGCGGGGCGAGTCGGGCACGCGCTCGCTCACTCAAGACTGGGTCGCCCAGCACGAGCTGCCGGTCACCTTCGCCGCCGAGGCCAAGGTGCGGCCCGACGAGGTGCTCGAGCGCCAGGAGATCAAGCGCCTCGACCCCTCGGCACAGTTCGCCCTCATCGCCGCGCGCGAGGCCTGGGCCGACGCCGGCTCGCCCGACATTGCGCCCGAGCGCATCCTCGTCGACTACGCGACCGGCATCGGCGGCCTCTGGACCCTCCTCGACGCGTGGGACGTGCTCAAGGAGAAGGGCCCGCGCCGGGTGCTCCCCATGACGATCCCCATGCTCATGCCCAACGCCGCTGCAGCCGCGATCAGCATGGGCCTCGGCGCCCGCGCGGGCGCCCGCACGGTCGTCTCCGCGTGCGCCTCGGGCACCGAGGCGATTGCCAACGCCTACGAGCACCTCCAGCAGGGCCTCGCCGACATCGTCGTCGCGGGCGGCACCGAGGCGGTCGTGCATCCGCTGCCCATCGCCGCCTTCGCCTCTATGCAGGCACTCTCGAAGCGCAACGACGACCCCGCCGCCGCCTCGCGACCCTACGACGTCGACCGTGACGGCTTCGTGCTCGGCGAGGGCGCGGCCGCGATCGTGCTCGAGACCAAGGAGCACGCGCTCGCGCGCGGCGCCCGCATCTACGCCGAGCTCGCCGGCGGGTCGGTCACGAGCGACTCGTACCACATCACTGCCCCAGACCCCGAGGGCTCGGGTGCCGCGCGCGCAGTGCTCGCCGCGCTCGCACAAGCTGGGGCGACGCCCGCCGACGTGTCGCACATCAACGCGCACGCGACCTCGACCCCGGTCGGTGACATCGCCGAGTACAACGCGCTGTACCGCGTCTTCGGCGAGCGAGTGACGAGCATCCCCGTCTCGGCCACGAAGGCATCGACGGGCCACCTACTCGGCGGAACCGGCGCGCTCGAGGCCATCTTTACGATCCTCGCGTTGCAGGAGCGCACGGCACCGCCGACGATCAACCTCGACAACCAAGACGAGGCGATTCCGCTCGACGTTGTCACCTCGCCGCGCCCGCTCGGCGACGGACCGCTGCTCGCGATCTCGAACTCGTTCGGCTTCGGTGGCCACAACTCGGTTGTCGCCTTCCGCACCGTCGACTGACGCGCGTCTCCACAACTCAGGAGTCCTGAGGCGAACAGCCCCGCGACACGCCGTTGCGGGGCGGTTTCGACGTGCGTGAGGCCACCCGCTCCTGAATTGTGGAGATCGATCGGGCGGGGTCGGGATGCGCGGCTCAGCCCGCGCGGTGCAACCAGACGACGCGCGCGCCGTCGCCAGCGTGCCGGAACGGGTCGAGTTCATCGTCCCAGGCTTGCCCGAGCGCGAGCCGCAGCTCGCGGTGCAGCTCGAGGGTGTTCGAGCCGGCGACCTCGATCGCGTAGCGGATGCGGTCTTCGGGGATGACGGTGTTGCCCGCCGTGTCAGTCTGGGCGAAGAAGATGCCGAGGTCGGGGGTGTGCATCCAGCGGCCGCCATCGGTGCCGAGCCCGGCATCCTCGGTGACCTCGAAGCGCAGGTGCTCCCAGCCGCGCAGCGCAGTCGCGATCTTCGCGCCCGTGCCACGCTCACCCTCCCAGACGAACTCGGTGCGCTGCGTACCCTTGAGCACGGGCTGGTCGATCCAGTCGAAGTTGACGGCGCGGTCGATCGCACGCCCGGCGGCCCACTCGATGTGCGGGCAGAGCGCGCGAGGAGCGGAGTGCACAAATAGCACTCCACGCGCCATCGCCGCAGGGTTCGCGACCGCGGTGTTGGTATCCACAGTTCACTCCGTTTCGTTCAGGTTCGACTTCCCCATCGACCTGGAGCACGGAGTGCGTGGCGTGTTCACTTGAGACGGCTACCCGTCTGCATGCAGTATGCCGCAGAAACCTGCTGAATCACAAGGCTGGAATCACAGGCGTGTCATTCGGCACATGACGATTCAATGAATTGTGGATCGATAGTCACTGCGCATGCATACGGCGAATAGTGTGAGGGTATGACCTTGCGGCACTCCCTCCTCGCCGTCTTGACCCTCGGCCCGGCCTACGGGTACCAGCTGCACGCCGAAGTCGTCGAGCGCACGCGGCGCGACGCCCCGCTCAACGTCGGCCAGGTCTACTCGACCCTCGACCGGCTGCGCCGCGACGGCCTCATCGAGGATGCCGGCAGCACCCCCGACAACCTGCCGCTCTACGGGCTCACGGATGCGGGCGCTATCGAGGCGCGGATGCATCTCACCGAGCCCGACTTGGCCGACTGGCACGAGATGGTCGAGCGCGTGCTGCTCGCCCTCTCGCTGCCCGGCGACCACGTCGAGGTGCTCGTGCGCAACTACCGCCGCCTGTGGGCGCCGCGACGCGGGGCGAGCGACGAGGTCGCCGACCCGACGGGAGGGGCCGCCCAGGCGGCCGCGCAGCACGCGGCGCGCCTGCTGCAGGCCTCGGCGCTCGCCTGGCTCGACTCGCTGCCCGAGGTCGAGCCGTGGGGTCTGCGCACGGATCGCCGGCGTCGTGGGCGGCGGGCGGCCGAAGCCGTGCATCCACCCGCCTGAGGCCTACTTCGCGTCGCTGTAGCGCTGCACCGCCGCGACCGTGACCGGGAAGCTCACGGGGCTCGCCCCGAACACGATGCGCCCGGCGTCGACCGCCGCCTCGTGCAACGCCCGCTCGACCTCCTCCACGCGGTCGAGCGGACTGTGCACGATGAGCTCGTCGTGCACGAAGAACACGAGGTGCGGCTGGGTCACGAGCGGGCCCGCACCCGGGGTCCAGAGCCGGCGACGCACGCCCGCCATCCAGGCCAGCGCCCACTCGGCGGCGGTGCCTTGCACGACGAAATTGCGGGTGAAGCGGCCCCACGAGCGCGCAGCAGTGCGTGCCGCACGGCCTTCCGCCTCGCCCGCACCCTCCGTGCCGGCGTCGTGCTGCCGCTCGTGCCACGCGGCCGAGGGGGCGGGTGAGGCGCGGCCGAGCCGCGTGGAGACCCGCTCGCCCCGCTCCCCCGCCCGCGCCGCGGCCTCGACATACCCGATCGCCTGCGGGAACGAGCGGGCGAGCCGCGGCAGCACCTGCGCGCTCACGCCCGTAGTGCCGCCGTACATGGCCCCGAGCATTCCGACCTTCGCGTGCTCCCGCGACGACACCGCGCCGCTCTCCACGATGCCGGCGTAGAGGTCGACCCCCGCCCCGGCGCGCGCCATCGCGGTATCGCCCGAGAGGGCGGCGAGGATGCGCGGCTCGAGCTGCGCCGCATCGGCCACCACGAGCGCCCAGCCGGGGTCGGCCTGCACAGCAGCGCGCACCTGCTTGGGCAGCTGCAGCGCTCCCCCGCCGTCGGAGGCCCAGCGCCCGGTGACGACACCGCCCGGCACGAACGTCGGCCGGAACCGCCCGTCGTGCACCCACTCGTCGAGCCAGTTCCAGCCGTTGGCGGTGTGCAGCCGGCTGAGCGTCTTGTACTGCAGCAGCGGCGCGATCGCGGGGTGGTCGAGCCTCTTTAGCTCTGCCGAGCGCGTCGTGGCGACGTCGAGCCCCCCGCGGCGCAGCGCCTTCACGAGCTCGGGCGGCGAGTCGATCAGCAGCGGGCCGACCCCGAGCAGCCGCTCGACCTCGGTCGCGAGGGCATCGAGCCGCGCGGGGCGCCGGCCGGGGGCCGGGCGCGCGCCGAGCGCCTCGGTGAGCAGGGCATCGTCGGCGGCCGCGCTCCACGGCAGGCCCGCGTGGTGCATCTCGGCGGCGGTCAGGGCGCCCGCCGACTCCGCCGCGGCGAGCAGGGATAGTCGGGCGGGGTCGGCGTGCGCCGCGATCGCGTCGCGCTGCTGCTGCCAGGCGAGGGGCGCCGCGATCGCGGGCACAGCATCCACGGCCCCATCGAGCTCGAAGAGCGTGTCGGCACGCGCCGCGGCGGGGGCGCGCCCCCAGTCGCGGCGCGGGGGCCGGCCGTCGATGCCGGCGAGGATCGCGTCGACGAGCCGCAGGTCGTGGCAGCGCTCGACGCGCACGCCGGCCGCGAGGAGCGGCGGGTACCACTGCGCGGTGTCGGTCCAGACCCAGCGCGGATGCTCCGCCTCGCGCTCGGCGACCGCCGCGGCGAACCCCGACTCGGGCACGAGGGTCTCGCCGCCCGGGTCGTCGATGAGCGCGACCCCCGCGGGCCGCCGGTCGACGACGATGTGCATGCCCCCAGTCTGCCGCCGCGCGGCGACAGCACCCGCCGGAGGCCTCCACAATTCAGGAGTCGCGCCGAGCGATGGATGCCGACACGCCGAACCCGGCCCAAAATCGGGCTGTCACGACGCACAACTCCTGAATTGTGGAGATGCGCGGACAGGGGCGCGGGACGCGGTAGGTCAGTGCAGAAGCGAGCCGTCGGCCGCGAGCACGTTCTTCTCGCCCGCCTCGACCCGGAAGGGGAAGCGGTTCTGCTTCGGCGGCAGCGGGCAATTGAACGCGTAGCTGAACGCGCACGGCGGAAGGATCGCCGTGTTGAAGTCGAGCATGATCGTGCCGTCGGGGTTCGGGGCGAGGAAAAGGAAGCGGCCCACGCTGTAGGTGTCGTCGCCGTTCGTCGCGTCGGCGAAGACGAGCTGCAGCGCGCGCCCCGACTTGAAGGCCGCGATGTCGTACTCGACCCCCTCGTGCGTGAAGCGGATCTCGCCCGGCACGACCTCGCCGCGCGTCTTGCCGTCGTCTTTCAGGTGCTCGAAGCCGACGACCGTGCCGCCCTCGATCTCGCGGAACGTGCCCGTCACGACCCACTCGGGTGCGTAGTCAAAGGCGTCGATGCCGCCAAAGTTCTGAACGCCCTCACTTTGCGCATCCCACACCCGAAGCGCGTAGAGTCCGTCGTCTCCCGCGATCACGAATCCCGTGGTGTGGTCGTCGAACACGATCACCGAGGGGTTCGGGTCGTCCTTGCCGAGCACGTGAACGGTGCCGTCGACGAGCGCGCCGTCGACGTGGATGCCGTCGGCCGCCGTGGCCGTGACGAGCAGGCCACCCTGCCCCTCCGGCGCGGGCTCCCATCGGCCGGGCACTCCCCAGATCGTCTGCTCCTCCGCGACCCACTGGGTATTGGTGAGCGCGAGCGGCCCCTGCGGCTGCACGGCGGCGAGGGCGCGGCGCTCGCGGAACACGGCGTAGCGATCGGCGGGGGTCGCGGGGGCGGCGGGGGCGGTATCGGTCATGGTGTCCATCCTGTCGGTCTGCTCGGTGCAACCCGGTCGCGAGCGCGGCGATTCCCCGAGCGGATGCCCGGCACCGCGCTCGGCGAGCCCCTACATCAGCGCCGAGGGGCGCGCGAGCCCGACGGCCAGCACGAGCAGGGCGATGCCGTTGGCGAGCGTCAGCGCGGTGCGCAGCAGCTCGGCGTGCGTGTCGGTGAGCAGCCCCAGCTGCCACCGCCGCTCGACCAGCCACAGCGCCGCGGCGAGCACGAGCACGACGATCGTGACGACGCGCACGAGCGGCGCGGGCGAGGCCCCGACGGTGATCCCGACGACCTGGTAGAGCGCGACGACGCCCCACGGCACGATCGCGAGCGCGGCGCCGAGGCTGTACGGCCAGGCCGAGCGGCGATCCTCGAGCGGGTCGCGCCCCTGCATCCACAGCACCCCGATCGCAACGGCCGCGATGGCATAGCAGAGAACGAGTGCGCCGGCCTCGGCGATGCCGTTGAGCTGCGCGATGAGGAACAGCGTGATACCGGCGACCTGCGACAGCTCGAGAGCGCGCGCAGCACGGCCCCCTGCCGGGCGCAGGGCGACGGCGGCGCGCGCCGCGGCCGACCCGAGCAGCACGACGGCGGAAGCTGCCGCGAGGTCGACGCCCGCGAAGGCTCCCGGCCCTCCCGCGGGCAGGGAGAGCTCGACGGGCAGCACGATCGAGGTGCCGCCGAGCGAGAGCGTAAGGAGCGCGACGGCGACGACGAGGTGTGCGGCGGCCGCGAGCATCTCGATTGTGCGCGCGCGAGCAGGGGTGAAGACGGGGGTGGGCGTCATGGGGGCTCCCTTCGATGCGGCGCCGTGCCGGATCGGTAGGCCGGACGGGACGTGAGCCCGTGAACGATGGATTCACCCGGGACGACGCTCCCGAGCCCTGACGCTCGAACATCGATCGTCTGATCTCGACATGACCGGGGACTTCTTGCCGATCCTGATACGACGACAATCACACTACTCGGGAAACCTCGGACGATCTGGACTGGCTTCGGATCGAAAAGACACTAGTGTCCTCCGCCGTTAATTCGTTGCAATAGTCGTCCGAGGGACTCGAG
>CAYPND010000003.1:0-40136 GCA_964412175.1 uncultured Microbacteriaceae bacterium
AGGAGGACACCATGAACCGTTCCGAGCTTGTCGCGGCCATCGCCGCTGAGTCGGGCCTGAGCCAGGCTGATGTGAACCGCGCGATCGACGGCCTCTTCTCAGTCGTCTCCGGCGCCGTCAAGAGCGGCACGAAGGTCGCCATTCCCGGCTGGATCGCCTTCGAGCGCACTCACCGCGAGGCCCGCACGGGTCGCAACCCCCAGACCGGCGAGGCCATCCAGATCAAGGCGTCGTACGGCGTCAAGGTCAGCGCCGGCAGCAAGCTGAAGGCCGCTGCCAAGTAGGCATCCGCCTCACGAACGTCCGCGTTCGCGCGGTTGAGGGCGGCTCCCCGATGACGGGGGCCGCCCTTCGCGCGTTCGTGGGGCTCGGGCTGAACCGCCCCTCAGCGCCGTCGCCTAGCCTGGAGGCGTGACGACCACCGCTCCCGAGACGAGCAGCGCGCCGCGCGCCGCGCCGAGCGCCGCATCCCTGCCGTGGGGCGCGATCGGCCTCGCCGCGCTCGGCGGCTCCGCGCTGGTGGCCGTGCTCATCGGCCTCGTGCTCGGCGGCGGGGCCGAGGCACCCCTGCAGAGCGATCCGGGCTCCGTCGTGCGCTACGGCCTCCCGATCGCCAAGCTCGCCGCGACCCTCGGTGCCGCCGGAGCCATCGGCGGCCTGCTGCTCGCCCTGCTGGCACTCGCGCCCGAGCGTCCCGAGCACGGGCGAGCGCTCGACATCGCCGCCGTCTCGGCCGCCGTGTGGACCGTCGCGAGCGCCGCGGCGGCCTTCTTCACCTTCCTCGCGGCCGACGTCGAGCCCGTCGCGCTCGACGATCGCTTCGGGCGGCTCATCGCGGCGTTCCTCAGCACGACCGAGCTCGGTCAAGCCTGGCTCGCGACGACGCTCATGGCCGCCGCCGTGACCGTGCTGTGCTTCGCGGTGCGCAGCCCTGCGGTGCTCGCGGGCGTCGCCCTCCTCGCGGTCGCAGCGCTGTGGCCCGTCGCGCAGACCGCGCACACGGTCGGCACGGCCGACCACGAGGCCGCCGTCACCGCGGTCTACCTGCACAGCGTGTTCGCCGCGGCGTGGGTGGGCGGCCTGCTCACGATCGTGCTCGCGCGTCGAGCCCTCGCCGATCGGCTGCCGATCGTCCTTGCCCGGTACTCAACGATCGCGCTCGTGGCCTTCATCGTCGTCGTGACCTCGGGCCTCGTGAGCGCCCAGCTGCGCATGGGCGGCCTTGAGGCGCTCGCGACCCCGTACGGTGCGATCGTCGCCGCCAAGGTGGTGGCCCTCATCGGGCTCGGCATCTTCGGTGCGGCCGCCCGACGCTCGCTCATCCGGCGCCTCGAACGTGAGCAGCGGCCACGCACGACCTTCTGGATCATCGTCACAGCCGAGCTCGCGCTCATGGGCATCGCCTCGGGGCTCGCGACCGCGCTCGCCCGCACGCCCACCCCTGCGCCCCAGGTGCCTGTCGACCAGCTCGCCGACCCGAGTCCCGCCGAGATCCTCACCGGCTCCCCGCTGCCGCCCCCCTTCGAGGTGTGGCGGCTCGCGACCGAATGGGATCTCAACCTGCTCTGGGCGCTGCTCGCGGGCTTCGGCGCCTTCTTCTACCTCGCCGGCGCCGTACGCCTGCACCGCCGCGGCGACCACTGGCCCGTGCACCGCACCATCCTCTGGACGTTGGGCATGATCACGCTCGTCGTTGTCACGAGCAGCGGCTTCGCCGTGTACGAGCGCTACCTGTTCAGCGTCCACATGCTCGGCCACATGGTGCTCAGCATGGGCATTCCCGTGATGCTCGTGCTCGGGGCGCCCGTGACGCTCGCGGCACGGGCCATCCATGCTCGAAAAGACGGTTCGCGCGGGCCGCGCGAATGGATTCTCGCGATCGTACACTCGAGGTTCGCCGGACTCGTTGGCCACCCGCTCGTGGCCTCGGTCGTGTTCGCCGTCTCACTACTCGTCTTCTACTACTCGCCGCTGTTCTCGTGGGCCGTCAGAGACCACCTGGGCCATCAGTGGATGATCGTGCACTTCCTCCTCACCGGCTACCTCTTCGTCAACGCGCTCATCGGCGACGACCCCGCGCCGAACCGGCCGCCCTACCCGATCCGGCTCATCATCCTGCTCGCGACGATGGCGTTCCACGCCTTCTTCGGGCTCTCGCTCATCACGGGCACGGGGCTGCTGCTGCCCGAGTGGTTCGGCGCCATGGGTCGCGAGTGGGGGCAGGCGCCCCTCGCCGACCAGCAGACGGGCGGCGGCATCGCCTGGAGCGTCGGCGAGATTCCGACCCTCGTGCTCGCGATGCTCGTGGTGTGGAGTTGGAGCCGCGCCGACGGCCGCGAGACGAAGCGCCTCGACCGCCGCGCCGATCGCGACGGCGACGCCGACCTGGAGGCCTGGAACGCCATGCTCGCCGACCGCGCCCGGGCGAGCGAGCGAGCGGGCGCGGGCAGCCGGGGCGCGGGGCGCCCGGTGCCCGATCAGCCCTCGGGCGGGTAGACCGTCAGCACGGGCCCCTCGGGCCCGAGCACGACATCGCCACGCACGACGAAGCCGAGCGGCTCGTCGCGCTCGATGAGCACGCCGTCGAACAGTCGCTGTACCGTGATCGTGAACTGCACGCTCCCCTCGCCGCGCACGCGCCACACTCCGGGTCGGTCCCCCGGCTCGATGATGAGGTCGAGGGTGTCGTCGAGGTTCCATACGGGCGGCTCGACCACGCGGTCGACGATCTCGAGGCCGAAGGGGCACCCCGCGGGCAGCAGCACCCGCTGCTCGGTGCACGCGAGCAGCACCTCCTCGAGCTCGCGCCGCACGGTGCGCTCGAGCCGCTCGCTCGGGCGCACCGCGAGCTCAATCCGCGCGCCGCTCGGCTCGACCCGCGTGGTCATCGACTCCGCTCGCAGCATTGGCTCGGCGAGCGAGACGGTCACGCGCGCCGGCACAAAGGCGCTGACCTGCACGGCCTCGCCCGCGCCGGGAGTGCTCAGGGCACGGTCGTTCACGACGAGCTGGTCGTGCTCGTCGGCAGCGACCTCGAGCGTGGCGACGGGGGGCCGCTCGAAGGCCCACGCCGGCACGAGTCCGAGCGTCGGCGGTGCGGGGGCGAGGCGGAAGGGCACGCGCACGGCATCCTGATCATCGCCGTACTCAGCGATCACCGTGACGACGCCGTCGGGGCCCGTCTCGGTGCTGACGACGCGGTGGATGCCCGGCTCGCCTGCATCGCCGAGCGGCATCGCGATGGGCGGCTCGAGGCCGGCGAGCCGGGCGGCGGTGGCGAGGTCGTCGCGCGCGAGCGCGTCGAGGTAGCGCTGCACGTGGTCGGCGGGGGTCGCGGTCGTCACGATCACGACGGCGAGGGCGACTCCGCCGAGGCCGAGGATGGCCGCCGCGGCTCCTCCCCACACGAGCGCTGCCCGGGTCATGGGGCCAGCCTACGCACGCCGCGAGCGCGGCGCCGTCGACCGTGCGAGCCTCGTTGCGGCCCGCGGCTACAGTGGAAGACCGCCGATCGGCGGCACGACGGAGGGCGGGTGACGATGACTGCGCCCGCCACCGACCTCAGCCCCGAACAGCTCGCCGTGCTCGAGTTCATCGAGTCGACGCGCGAGCACGTCTTCGTCACGGGGCGAGCGGGCACGGGCAAGTCGACGCTTCTCGAAGCGTTCATCCAGGCGACCGATCGCACGGTGGTCGTGTGTGCGCCGACGGGGGTCGCGGCGCTGAACGTGGGCGGGCAGACCATCCACTCGCTGTTCCGGCTGCCGATCGGGCTCATCGCCGATCACGACTTCGACGACCCGCCCGAGCTGCGGCGCCTGCTCGCCTCGATCGACACGGTCGTGATCGATGAGGTCTCGATGGTGAGCGCCGACCTCATGGATGCCATCGATCGCCGCTTGCGCCAGGCGCGGTCACGGCGGCACGAACCCTTCGGCGGCGTGCAGGTCGTGCTGTTCGGCGACCCGTACCAGCTCGCGCCCGTGCCCGGCCGCGACGAGGGCGAGCGCGCCTACTACGCCGACCACTACCGCTCGATGTGGTTCTTCGACGCCCGGGTCTGGGTGGAGGCCGAGCTGCGCATCGTCGAGCTGCAGACCATCCACCGCCAGCAGGACGCCGAATTCCGCGCCATGCTCACGGCCGTGCGGCACGGCACAGTGACGCCCGAGATCGGGTGGGCCCTCAACGAGGCTGGCGCGCGCCCCGCGCCCGACGACGGCGTGCTGACCCTCGCCACGACGAACGCGACCGTGACCCGCATCAACGCGGATGCCCTGCGCCGCCTCCCCGGAGCCCCCAAGACCGCCCGTGCCGATATCGCCGGCGAGTTCGGGCCGAAGGGCGGCTACCCGGCCGATGAGGACCTGCAGCTCAAGGTCGGCGCGCAGGTGATGTTCTTGCGCAACGACACCGGCGGCGACGGCCACCCGCGCTGGGTCAACGGCAGCCTCGGCACCGTCGAGCGCATCGGGCGAACGGTGATCGTCGAGGTCGAGGGGCAGAGCCACGAGGTTGTGCCGGCGACGTGGGAGAAGTACAAGTACACCTACTCTGCCGCGACGAAGCGCGTCTCGAAAGACGTCGTCGCCGAGTTCACGCAGTTCCCGCTCCGGCTCGCCTGGGCGGTCACGATCCACAAGTCGCAAGGCTCCACCTACGACCGCGCGATCGTCGATCTCGGGCCGCGGGCCTTCGCGCCGGGCCAGACCTACGTGGCCCTCAGCCGCATCCGCTCGCTCGACGGGCTGCACCTCGTACGCCCGTTGCGCCCGAGCGACATCATCGTCGATGACGATGTGCGGCGCTTCATGGCCGAGGCCGAGCCGGGCATCGGGCGCGCGATCGCGCCGCGGCCGTAGCGGCGGACGCGAGCCCCCACCCGCGTCCGCCGAGCATCCGCCCCCGCGAATGCAACACCGGCCAGTCCCAGCACGGATGCTCCCGCCAGCGGCACGGTCGCGAGCGAGCTCGCGAGGGCCGGCGAATCGGCGGTGACGGCGACCAGCAGCAGTGTCGCCCAGAGCAGCACAGGGGTCACGAGGTATAGCGCGACCGTGCGGGGGGCGGGGAGCCACCGGGCTGAGAACGCGGCCCCCACCGCGATCGCCAGCTCGGCGGCTCCCGCAATCGCGAGGACAGCGCCGACTCCCCAGTCGGCGGCCGTGAGCGCCGCGGCACCATGGATGACCGCGGCCCCCGCCGCTGACACCGCCACGAACCCTCGAGCCATTGCTGTTCCTCGCTTCTTCCCCTTGCCTGTACCGACCATTCGGCGCCCCGGCGAAACCGGTTTGGTGATGCCCGCAGAATTTTCGGGCGCAAGGAACAGCGCCGGAGGAGGGGCGGTCCGGTCACCGGAGGCTGAGACGAACGGAGCGTGCGATGCCGCAGGAGCGGCAGTCCGGTCACCAGAGGCCGGGATGAGCGGAGCGCCGCGACCGCGCTCGTGGCGCGGAGCGCGCTGCGCCGCAGCCAGAAATCAGTACCGAGGGGATGACGGGAATCGAACCCGCGCTATCAGCTTGGGAAGCTGAAGTTCTGCCATTGAACTACATCCCCGCGCTGGAGCTGAGAGCGAAGGCCATTTCTGGTCTTCGCCGCGACGCCAGCGCTGGTGCCCGTCTCGGGCACCAGGTCGCGGGAGTAAGCATAACCATCTCGATAGGCTGGCCGCATGCTGCTGAGCGACCGCGACATCCGGGCCGAACTGACGTCGGGCCGCATCGGCCTCGATCCGCTCGATCTCAGCATGGTGCAGCCCTCGAGCGTCGATGTGCGGCTCGACGCCTTCTTCCGGCTGTTCGACAACCACAAGTACCCCTTCATCGATCCGGCGGAGGAGCAGCCCGAGCTGACCCGGCTGGTCGAGGCGAAGCCCAACGAGCCGTTCATCCTGCACCCCGGTGAGTTCGTGCTCGGGGCCACCTACGAGCAGGTCACGCTGCCCGACGATGTCGCGGCGCGGCTCGAGGGCAAGAGCTCGCTCGGGCGCCTGGGCCTGCTGACGCACTCGACGGCGGGCTTCATCGACCCGGGCTTCACGGGCCACGTGACGCTCGAGCTGAGCAACGTGGCGACGCTGCCCATCAAGCTCTGGCCGGGCATGAAAATCGGGCAGCTGTGCTTCTTCCGGCTGTCGTCGCCCGCCGAGAACCCCTATGGCACGGGGCAGTACCTCAACCGCTACCAGGGGCAGCGCGGCCCGACGGCCTCGCGCTCATGGCAGAACTTCCACCGAACGGCGATCACCCCCACGGGCAACTAGCCCTTTTCAGTCGCTGGCGAGCGCCGCGACGCGCTCGATGAGGTCGCGCGAACTGAAGGGCTTGACGATGTAGTCGTCGGCGCCGGCGGCGAAGGCGCGGTCGATGTCGTGCTGCTGAGACTTTGCGGTGAGCATGAGCACCTTCACGCGGCGCTCGCTGTCGGTCGTGCGCAAGCGCTCGAGCACGGCGATGCCGTCGAGCTTCGGCATCATCCAGTCGAGGATGATGACGGCGGGCTCGCGGGCCGCGACCGCCTCGAGGGCCTGCTCGCCATCGGTCACGCTCTCGACCTCGTGGCCCGCGCCGCGCATGCGGTTCTCGAGGAGGAGCAGCACGTCGGGCTCATCCTCGACGATCAGCACATGCGCCATGCGATTCCCTCCCCGGCATCTGGTGCGTAGTCTCTCACGAAAGACGCGGTGCGACACGGACGATCGGGAGAGGAATCCGGATGGGCCACGAGGGCTTCGCCTCGGCGCTGTGGCGTGCGAACACGCCCCTCCGGCGCTCGGGCGTCGTGAGCCTCGTTATCATCGCCGGCGTCGTGAGCTACCTTTCGGTGACCATCAGCCCGGTCAACGCGACGGTCGCCGCGTGGTGGCCCGCCGCTGGTCTCAGCGTCATTGCGCTGCTCGCCTCGCGCGGCACACGACTCGCGGCCGCGGGCGGCATCGCCGCGATTACGGCGGCCGGCAACATGCTCGGCGGCCGCGAGCTGCTCGTCGCCGTGCTCTTCGGCATCGCCAACGCGACCGAGGCTTGGATCGTCGCACGGGTGCTCTCGGGCGGATCGCCCGAGTCGCGACTCGACGGCCCCCGCGACGTCAGCCGGCTGATCGTGGCATCGCTGCTCGGCGCGCTCGCGATCGGCGTGCTGGCGGGGGCGACCGCGGCGTTCCTAATCGGGCAGCAGTTCGCACCGACCTTCCTTGCCCTCGTCGCCTCGCACTTCTCGGCCCTGCTCATCGTCGTGCCGCTCGGGCTCGTCAGCCGACGACTGGGCCGGCTCGCGAGCACGGGCGAGGCGATCGTGCAGGCGCTGCTGCTCGCCGCCGTCATCGCCCTCGTGTTCTGGCCCGGCAACGCGCTGCCGATCGCCTTCCTGCCGTTCGTCGCGCTGCTCTGGGCGGCGTTCCGGCTCTCGACGCTGCTGCTGTCGATCGAGCTCATCGCGGTGGCCATCACCGTCACCGTGCTCACGGCGCTCGGCGGCGGTCCATTCGCCATCTACGCGGGCGACGGCTCGCGCACGACGATCGAGCTCATCCAGCTCTTTTTCATCGTCAACGCTACCGCCGCGCTTTACGTCTCGGCAGCCCGCAACGAGTGGGCCAACGTCGTCACGCAGCTCGATGCGCGGCAGGCCCTCCTGCGCGGCAGCATCGTGAGCGCCGACACGGGCATCTTCATCGGCGAGCGGCTCGACTCGGGGCGCATCCGCATCGTCGGGGTCAACACCGTGGCCCTCGAGGCGCTCGGCTGGGACGACCTGCCCGGGGAGTGGGAGAACCGCCTGCTCTCGGCGCGCGCCGATCAGCCGCTGCTTGGGTTCTCGGCGATCGACGACCTCGTGCGCGCGGGCGACTCGGGGCGCGTCGAGCTCGTGCGCGGGGCGCGCCGGTACGACGTCGACGTCGCGACCTACTCGCAGGCCGGCGGCCGCCCGATCGTGACGATCATCTTCACGGATGTCACGGCGCGCGATCGCCGCGAGCGGCTCGCTCTCGAGACCGCCGACGAGCTGCGCGAGCTCAACCGGCAGAAAGACGACTTCATCGCCTCGGTGAGTCACGAGCTTCGCACGCCCGTCACGAGCATCCTGGGCTTCGCAGAGCAGTTGACGGAGGACGAGCCGGATGGCGACACGCGGCTCGCGGGCCGCATCATCTACCGCAACGCACGCCGCCTGGCCGACGTCATCGAGGATGTGCTGCAGCTCAGCAGCGTGGCAAGCGCCGAGGCCGCCACTCGGCCCGCGACCGAAGTCGACGCGCGCCGCCTCGTCGCGGAGTGCGTGGAAGACGCTACGGGCCTCGTGTCTCCCGAGCGCGGTGTGCGGGTCGACCTGCGCCTACCGGACCAGCCGGTCACGATGATCGGCGTCGAGCAGGATCTCGCTCGCGTGTGCGCCAACCTGCTCTCGAACGCCATCAAGTTCAGTCCCGTGGGCGGCACCGTGTCGGTGACGCTCGTCGGCGACGGCGAGACGATCGAGCTGCGCATCGTCGACGAGGGGCCGGGCATCCCGCTCGCCGATCAGGACGCCGTGTGGGATCGCTTCTACCGCGTGCAATCGGCGCGGCACAGCGATGTGCCGGGCACGGGCCTCGGCCTGCCGATCGTGCGCGCGCTTGTGCAGCAGCGCATCGGCGGCGAGGTCGCCCTGCACTCCGACGGCGAGCACGGCACGACGGCCGTCGTGCGCGTGCCGCGGCGACCGCGGGTTCAGGCGACGGCGGAGGTCTCCGGCGCGTAGTCGCCGGGCCAGGCGGCGAGCTGCCACCCGATCCACGGGCTGAAGGCGAAGGGCGCCGCGGTGACGGCGGCCCGCAGCTCGGCGGGATCGAGCCACGCCCACTCCGCGACCTCGTCGGCGGCGGGGGCGAGCTCGCCCGAGGCGCGCGCGGTGTACACGGGGCAGATCTCGTTCTCGACGATGCCCGAGGCGTCGACGGCGCGGTAGCGGAAGTCGGGCAGGGCCACGCGAACATCGACGAGCGCGAGGCCGAGCTCGCGCTCGGCGCGGCGCACGATCGCCTGCGCCATGTCCTCCCCCGGTGCGGGATGCCCGCAGAACGAGTTCGTCCACACCCCCGGCCAGGTCTTCTTGCCCAGCGCGCGACGGGTCACGAGCACGCGCCTGGCGTCGTCGAACACGTGGCACGAGAACGCGAGGTGCAGGGGTGTCTCGGTCGTGTGCACGGTCGCCTTCGGAGCGGTGCCGACGACGGAGCCGTCGTCAGCGAGGAGGACGACGGTTTCAGGTGACTCGCTCATGGGCCGGGGTAGTCTGCTCGGGTGAAGAGGAACGACCTGGAGGCAGTCGCAGAGTCGCGAGCGGCCATGGTCGACGCTGTGCTGGAGCGCTTCTTCAGCCTATCCAAAAAGCGCGCCGCCCCCCTCGGCCAGCACTACGAGCACCTCTGGGGTCTGCTCGAGCGCAACACCCAGGGCGGCAAGCGGTTCCGGCCCCGCATGGTCATGGCCGCCTACGCCGGCCTGGGCGGTGCTGACATGGATGCCGCGGCCTACGTCGGAGCGAGCTTCGAGCTGCTGCACACGGCCCTCATCGTGCACGACGACGTGATCGATCGCGATTTCGTGCGGCGGGGCATCCCAAACATCTCGGGCGCGTACCGCGACCACGCCGTCGACCGCGGAGTGAGCGTCGAGATCGCCGAGCACCGCGGGGTCTCGGCCGCCGTCATCGCGGGCGACCTCGCGCTCTTCAACGCCTACCGGCTCATCGACAAGAGCGGGGTCGGCTCGCCGCTGCGCGAGCGCCTGCTCGACGTGCTCGACGAGGCGATGTTCGCGAGCGCCGCGGGCGAGCTCATCGACGTCGACTTCTCGATCGACCCCGACATGCCGCTCGTCGACGACATCCTCACGATGGAGCGCCTCAAGACCGCCGTGTACTCGTTCGAGACGCCGCTGCAGGCCGGGGCCATCCTCGCGGGAGCGAGCGAGCAGACCGTCGAGTCGCTCGGCGACTTCGGCCGCGACATCGGCATCGCCTACCAGATCGTCGACGACGTTCTCGGCGTCTTCGGCGAGGAGGAATCGACCGGCAAGACGACGATCGGCGACCTGCGCGAGGGCAAGCGCACCGTCATGATCGCCTTCGCGTGCTCGACGCCCGCGTGGGCGCGCCTGTGCGACCTCATCGGCAAGGCCGACCTCACGGTCGACGAGGCCGACGAGGCCCGCTCGCTGCTCCTCGAGTGCGGTGCCCGCGCCTTCGCCGACGACCTCGCGCGCGGGTACGCCAACCGGGCGCTCGCGCGCCTGGCCGAGCCGCACATCCCCTCATCCCTGCGCGACGAGCTGCACCCCGTCGCCGAGACCGTGCTGAAACGGGTGCGATGAACCGCCTGAGCCTGTACGACCGCGTCGCCGACGAGACGGCCGGGGTCGTCATCCGCCGCTACTCGACGTCGTTCGGGCTCGCCTCGCGCCTGCTCGACGCGGGCGTGCGCCAGCACGTCGAGAACATCTACGCCCTCGTGCGCGTCGCCGACGAGATCGTCGACGGCGGCGTCGCCGAGGCGGGCCTCGACGCCGTGCACGCCGCCCGGTACTTGAACGAGTTCGAGGCCGAGACGAATGCCGCGATGCAGTCGGGCTACTCGACGAACCTCGTCGTGCACGCCTTCGCCCGCACGGCGCGCGAGGTCGGCTTCGGGGAGGAGCTGACCGAGCCCTTCTTCCACTCGATGCGCATGGACCTCACCGACACCGAGCACGACCAGGAGAGCTTCGAGCGCTACGTGTACGGCTCTGCCGAGGTCGTCGGCCTCATGTGCCTCCGGGCGTTCGTTCAGGGGATGGACATCGACGACGAGCAGAATGACCGCCTGGTCACCGGTGCGCGCGCCCTCGGAGCGGCCTTCCAGAAGGTCAACTTCCTGCGCGATCTCTCGGCCGACTTCGAGACGCTCGGCCGCAGCTACTTCCCCGGTGTGAGCGTGGGTTCGTTCACGGAGGAGGACAAGGTGCGGCTGCTCGACGACATCGACACCGACCTGCGCGTCTCGGCCGCCGTGATCCCCGAGCTGCCGAAGGGCAGCCGCCGCGCGGTCGCGCTCGCCCAGGGGCTCTTCGCCGAGCTCTCGGCGCGTCTGCGCCGCACGCCGGCGAGCTCGCTCATCCGGGCCCGCGTGCGCGTGCCCGACCCCGTCAAGGCCCGCATCGCGCTCGGCGCGCTCGCCGGCCGCACGCCCCGCCCGCGCACGTCTCGAACGGACGCTGCCGCGGGCGCATCCTCGATCGGAGCCTCAGCATGAGCCGCGTCGTCGTCATCGGTGGAGGGATCGCGGGCCTCGCGAGCGCGGCGCTGCTCGCGCGCGACGGCCACGAGGTGACCCTCGTCGAGAAGCAGCCCGAGGTCGGGGGCCGCGCCGGCTCGTGGGAGAAAGACGGCTTCCGCTTCGACATGGGGCCCTCGTGGTACCTCATGCCCGAGGTGTTCGACCACTTCTTCAAGCTGTGCGGCACGAGCGCCGCCGAGCAGCTGCAGCTCGTGCAGCTCGACCCCGGCTACCGCGTCATCACGCAGGGCTTCGACACCCCCACCGACATCGCCGCCTCGCGCGCCGAGAACGTCGCGCTCTTCGAGTCGATCGAGCCCGGCGCGGGCGCGAAGCTCGAGGCGTACCTCGACTCGGCGCTCGACACCTACGAGATGGCCAAGAAGCGCTTCCTCTACACGAGCTTCGCCTCGTTCGGCCCGCTGCTGCGCGGCGACGTGCTCGTGCGCACCGCCAAGCTCGTGAAGATGCTGCTGCAGAACCTCGACGATTACGTCGGGCGCCGCTTCCGCGACCTGCGGCTGCGTCAGATCCTCGGCTACCCCGCGGTGTTCCTCGGCTCCTCGCCCTTCCTCACCCCGAGCATGTACCACCTCATGTCGCACCTCGACCTGACCGACGGCGTGCTCTACCCGATGGGCGGCTTCACCCGACTCATCGAGCGCATCGCCGCGGTGACCGAAGAGCAGGGTGTGAGCATCCGCACCTCGTCGCCCGTCGCGCGCATCATCGTCGACCCGGCCACGAAGCGCACCACCGGCGTGGAACTCGAGGGCGGCGAGGTCATCGAGGCCGACATCGTCGTCTCGGCGGCCGACCTGCACCACAGCGAGACACAGCTGCTGCCCGCCGAGCTGCAGACCTACCCGCAGTCGTACTGGGACAAGAAGACCGCGGGCCCGAGCGCCCTGCTCATGTACCTGGGCGTCAAGGGAGAGCTGCCGCAGCTCGAGCACCACACGCTGCTGTTCACGGCCAACTGGCGCGAGAACTTCGAGTCGATCTTCGGCCCGCAGCCGACGCTGCCCGACCCGGCCTCGCTGTACATCTGCAAGCCGAGCGGCATCGACCCCTCGGTCGCTCCCGAGGGCCACGAGAACGTCTTCGTGCTCGTGCCGGCGCCCGCCGACCTCTCATTCGGCCGCGGCGATATCGACGGCGACGGCGATACCCCGCTCGAGGTCTACGGCGACCGCATCGTCGCCCAGATCGCCGAGTGGGCGACAATTCCCGACCTCGCCGAGCGCATCGTCGTGCGCCGCACCTACGGGCCCGGCAACTTCAACGACGACCTCAACGCCTGGCGCGGCACGGCGCTCGGCCCGGCGCACATCCTCTCGCAGAGCGCCTTCTTCCGGGCCGGCAACGTCTCGAAGAAGGTGAAGGGGCTCTACTACGCGGGCGGCTCGACGATCCCCGGCATCGGGTTGCCGATGTGCCTTATCAGTGCCGAGATCCTCGTCAAGCGACTGCGCGGCGACACCTCGACCGGCCCTCTGCCCGAGCCGCTCGAGCGCACGGTGGGTGCCGAGCCGGTGACTGAATCCGCCACTGCCTGAGCCTGATCCTCGCGATGTCCCCGATCAACTTCGCGTACCTCGCCGCGCTCACCGTGGCGCTCACCGGCATGGTGCTGCTCGACCGGCGGTTCGGCCTGTTCTTCTGGCGCGACGCCCGACGCGCGGCGATCGTGCTGCCGCTCGGGGTCGCGTTCTTCCTCGGGTGGGATCTCGGCGGTATCCTGCTCGGCATCTTCTTCCGCGGCCAGAACGAGTACATGACGGGGCTGCTGATCGGCCCCGAGCTGCCAATCGAGGAGGTCTTCTTCCTCACCCTGCTCTGCTACAACACGATGAATGCCTACGCGGCTGCGGGCGACTGGCTCGACGGCCGATGGTCGCGCGGGGCATCCACCGCCTCGATCGACGACGGGGCGGCGGGATGACCTACACCCTCCTCAACCTCGTCTTCCTCGGCATGGTCGTTCTCGTCGCCATCGCGGCCATCGTCGCGCGCCGCGCCCCGCGCTGGCGCGCGGTGGGGCTCGCCGCCGTGCTGCTGCTCACGCTCACGGCGGCCTTCGACAACGTCATCATCGGCACGGGACTCGTGGCCTACGACGCCAGCCTCATCAGCGGAGTGCGCATCGGCCTCGCACCGATCGAAGACTTCGCGTACACGGTCGCGGCGCTCGTGCTGCTGCCCGCGGTGTGGGAGCTGCTGCGCCGCTCTCCGAGCCGCCACAATGAGGAACCGTGAGGACCCTCGGTCAGCTGTTCGTCAGCTCGCGCCCCCTGAGCTGGATCAACACGGCGTTCCCGTTCGCCGCGGCGTACCTGCTCACGACGGGCCGCATCGACGCGGCGTTCATCATCGGCACGCTCTACTTCCTCATCCCGTACAACCTCGCGATGTACGGCATCAACGACGTCTTCGACTACGAGAGCGACCTGCGCAACCCGCGCAAGGGAGGCGTGGAGGGGGCGTTGCTCGATCCGAGCATCCACCGCACGACGCTGTGGGCCGCCGTCATCACGAACGTGCCGTTTCTCGTCGCCCTCGTCGCGCTCGGCTCACCGCTGTCGTGGCTCGTGCTCGCCGTGAGCGTCTTCGCAGTGATCGCCTACTCGGCGAAGGGGCTGCGCTTCAAAGAGAAGCCCGCGCTCGACTCGATCACCTCATCGACGCACTTCGTGAGCCCCGCGGTCTACGGCCTCGTGCTCGCCGGGGCGACGTTCACGCCCGCGCTGTGGCTCATCCTGATCTCGTTCTTCTTGTGGGGCATAGCCTCGCACGCCTTCGGCGCGGTGCAAGACGTCATTGCCGATCGCGAGGGCGGCCTCGCCTCGATCGCGACCGTGTTCGGCGCGCGCATGACGACGCGCCTGGCGGCCGCGGCCTACGCGCTCGCGGGGCTGTTGCTGCTCGCCACTGAATGGCCCGGACCGCTCGCGCTGCTCGCGGCGGTGCCGTACGTCGTCATCGTCGCGGGGTTCTGGATGATCACCGACGAGACTGCTGAGACGGCCAACCGCGGCTGGCGGCGATTCTTGCTGCTCAACTTCGTCGCCGGAGCCATCGTGACGATGCTCATGATCTATTGGGCAATCAATCGCTGAGACCGGCACGACCGAGCACGGTACCGACGCGTCGATCCACAGAATGTCGACGCCGCGGGTGTGGGGCAGAGGCACGAGTTCCCCGACACCCAGGTCAAGGAGTCGCTGACGCTTCCGCTGGAATATTTCAGCGATGTGGGGCGCCACGACATAACGATTGCCGTAGTGCGTCACGATGAACCCCATAGCCCCCATAAGGCGTCAAGGCTAGGGGGGGACGTGACCCTCTTTCGAGGGGTACCGTCGAATGCATGGGGGGCTTGACTTTGCACACATGGCCGGGGAGCGCGTATCCGCTCGGAGCGACGTTCGACGGCAGCGGCACGAACTTCGCCATCTTCAGCGAAGTGGCCGAGCGCATCGAGCTCTGCCTGTTCGATGATGATCGCTTCGAGATGCGCGTCGAGCTGCTCGAGGTCGACGCCTTCGTGTGGCACGCCTACGTTCCCGGCGCGCGCCCGGGCCACCGCTACGGGTACCGCGTGCACGGGCCGTACGACCCCGCCTCTGGCCAGCGCTGCTCGGGCGAGAAGCTGCTGCTCGACCCCTACGCCAAGGCCGTGCACGGCGAGATCGACTGGGACGAATCGCTCTTTCCGTACCGGTTCGACAACCCGAACGAGCGCAACACCGACGATTCCGCGGCGCACGCAATGCTCAGCGTCGTCGTGAACCCCTTCTTCGACTGGGCGGGCGACCGGCCGCCGGGCATCCCGTACAACGAGACCGTCATCTACGAGGCGCACGTCACGGGCCTCACCCGCACGCATCCGGATGTTCCCGAGGAGCAGCGCGGCACCTACGCGGGCGTCGCGCACCCCGCGATCATCGAGCACCTGCAGCGGCTCGGCGTGACCGCGCTCGAGCTCATGCCCGTGCACCAGTTCGTGCACGACAAGCACCTCGTCGACCAGGGCCTGCGCAACTACTGGGGCTACAACACCATCGGGTTCCTCGCCCCGCACAACGCCTACTCGTCGACCGGCGACCGCGGCGAGCAGGTCATGGAGTTCAAAAGCATGGTGCGCTCGCTGCACGCCGCCGGCATCGAGGTCATCCTCGACGTCGTGTACAACCACACGGCCGAGGGCAACCACATGGGCCCCGTGTTGTCGTTCAAGGGCATCGACAACGCGGCCTACTACCGGCTCGTCGACGACGACCCGCAGTACTACATGGACTACACCGGCACGGGCAACAGCCTCAATGTGCGCCACCCGCACTCGCTGCAGCTCATCATGGACTCGCTGCGCTACTGGGTGACCGAGATGCACGTCGACGGGTTCCGCTTCGACCTCGCCTCGGCTCTCGCTCGCGAGTTCTACGACGTCGACCGCCTGGCGGCCTTCTTCGACCTCGTGCACCAGGACCCCGTGGTGAGCCAAGTGAAGCTCATCGCCGAACCCTGGGATGTCGGCCCCGGCGGCTACCAAGTCGGCAATTTCCCGGCGCTGTGGACCGAGTGGAACGGCCGGTACCGCGACACGATGCGCGACTTCTGGCGGGGCGAGGAGGGCACGCTCGGCGAGTTCGCCGCGCGATTGACCGGCTCGGCCGATCTCTACGAGAACTCGGGCCGTCGACCCGTCGCGTCGATCAACTTCATCACCGCGCACGACGGCTTCACGCTCGCCGACCTCGTCTCGTACAACGAGAAGCACAACGACGCGAATGGCGAGGGCAACGCCGACGGCGAATCGCACAACCGCTCGAGCAACATGGGCGTCGAGGGGCCGACCGACGACCCCGAGGTGCTCGCCCGCCGGTCGCGCCAGGTGCGCAACTTCCTCGCCACCCTCCTGCTCTCGCAGGGCGTGCCAATGATCGCCCACGGCGACGAACTCGGCCGCACGCAGCAGGGCAACAACAACGTGTACGCGCACGACTCGGAGCTGTCGTGGATCGACTGGAGCGCGGCCGATGCCGCGCTCATCGAGTTCGTCGGGTCGATCGCGCGGCTGCGGCGCGAGCATCCGGTGTTCCGCCGCACCCGATTCTTCGACGGCCGCCCGGTCGCTCGCGGCGAGGGCGACCCGGTGCCCGACATCGTCTGGTGGAGGCCGGACGGCTCTGCGATGGAGGAGGCGGACTGGGATTCGGGCTTCGGTCGCACGGTCGGCGTCTTCCTCAATGGCCAGGGAATCCGCGAACGGGATGCCCGAGGCGAGCCGATCGTCGACCGCTCGTTCCTCATCTACGCCTCGGCGCACGACGGGCCGGTCGAGGTCACCCTGCCGGGCATCGACCACGGCGCCAGCTGGGAGCGCCTCGTCGACACCTCGGGCATCGACGGCCCGCCCGTGATCGAGGCTGGCTCGACGCTGACGCTCGAGGGCATCAGCATGGTCGTGCTGCGCGAGTGGATGGAGGCCGAGCCGCTGCTCGACGCCTCGGTCGCCGCGTCGCTCGCCGCGCCCGCCGCGGCCGTCGACGCCGTCATCGACGACGAGCCCACCGTGGCCGACGGCGAGGCCCCGGAGTCGGGCTCGTGACCGCGCGGCGACTGCCGCGCTCGACGTATCGCGTGCAGGTCTCGGCTGAGTTCACGCTCGACGACGTCGCGGCGCACGCCGAGTACGTGCGCGCGCTCGGCGCCGACTGGCTCTACCTCTCGCCGCTGCTGCAGGCGACGCGCGGTTCGACGCACGGCTACGACGTCGTCGACCACGGGGCGGTGGACGAGGAGCGCGGAGGACCGAAGGCGCTCGACCGGGCGGTTGCGGCCGCGAGGGCGAACGACCTCGGCGTGCTCGTCGACATCGTTCCGAATCACGTTGGCGTCGCGGATCCGCGGCAGAACGATTGGTGGTGGCAGTTGCTGCGCACCGGGCCGACCGGACGAATGGCCGGGGCATTCGACGTCGACTGGAGCTTCGGCGGCGGGCGCATCCGGCTGCCGGTGCTCGGCGACGAGCTGCCGGCGCTCATCGCGGCCGGTGAGGTGCGGCTGACGGAGGATACGGTGCAGGTGAACGGCACCGACTACCCCCTCGCTGACGGCTCGGCCGATGACGTGCCCGACCGTGCGGCAGCGACCGCCCAGCAGCTCGGCGCCGTGCTCGATCGTCAACACTACGAGCTCGTGCACTGGACGCGGGCCGACGCAGACCTCAACTACCGACGCTTCTTCGCTGTGACGACCCTCGCGGCGGTCAGGGTCGAGGAGCCCTGGGTGCTGCGCGAGACCCACCGCGAGATCGTGCGGTGGGTGGCCGAGGGCCTTGTCGACGGACTCCGCGTCGATCACCCCGACGGGCTGCTCGACCCTGGCGGCTACCTCGACGACCTTGCGGAGCTGACCGGCCACGCGCCCGTGTGGGTGGAGAAGATTCTCGAGGGCGACGAGCCGCTGCCCGCCTTCTGGCAGACCGCCGGGACGACCGGCTACGACGCACTCGCCTCGATCGATCGAGTGCTCGTCGACCCGGATGCCCGGCTCGCGCTCAGCCGCCTCGACGCGCGACTGCGCGGGTCGGACACGGTCGTCAGCTGGAGCGCGCTCATCCATTCGACGAAGCGCCGTATCGCCGACACGATCCTGCGCAGCGAGGTGCTTCGGCTCGAGCGCGACCTGCCCGTGCGCATCCCCGCCGCCGCCGATGCGCTCGCCGAGCTGCTGGCATGCTTCCCCGTCTACCGCTCATACTTGCCCGTCGGGCTCGAGCACCTCGAGGCCGCGTTCGCCGACGCGCGGCGGTCACGCCCCGACCTCGCGAACGCGCTCGACGCGCTCGCCCCGGTGCTCGCCGACCCGACCGAGCCAGCGGCCCGACGGTTCCAGCAGACGAGCGGCATGGTCATGGCGAAGGGCGTCGAAGACACCGCGTTCTACCGGTACTCGCGCCTCGCTTCGCTCACCGAGGTGGGTGCCGACCCGGCCGAGTTCTTCATCGATGTCGACGAGTTCCACCATCGGCAGGCCGCCCGGCAGGGCGCGTTCCCGGCGTCGCTCACCACGCTGTCGACGCACGACACCAAGCGCGGCGAAGACACCCGGGCGCGCATCACGGTGCTCGCAGAGCTGCCCGACCGATGGGGCGAGGTGCTCGACGACCTGCGCCGGCTCGCCCCGATCGGCGACGGACCCTTCGAGAACATCCTGTGGGAATCGATCGTCGGCTCCTGGCCGCTCAGCCGCGAGCGCGCGCACGCCTACGCCGAGAAGGCCTCGCGCGAGGCCGGGACGGCGACGGCGTGGACGGCGCCGGACGAAGCCTTCGAGGTGCGGATGCACGCCGCCATCGATGCGGCCTTCGACGAGCCGCACGTGCGCGCGCTCATCGACTCGCTCGTCGCCGATCTGGCGCAGCCGGGCTGGTCGAACTCGCTGAGCGCCAAGCTGCTGCAGCTCACCGCCCCGGGTATTCCCGACGTCTACCAGGGCAGCGAGCTGTGGGAGACGAGCCTCGTCGACCCCGACAATCGCCGCCCCGTCGACTACGCCGAGCGTCGCGCCGCGCTGCAGCGCATCGATTCGGGCGAGCTGCCGCCGATCGACGGCAACGGCCACGTCAAGCTGCTCGTGACGAGTCGCGCCTTGCGCGCCCGCCGTGATCGACCGGAGCTCTTCACGCGGTACGCCCCGCTGCCGGTCGTCGGTGCCGCTGCCCGGCACGGCATCGCCTTCGACCGCGGCGGCGCCGTCACCATCGCGACCCGACTGCCCGTCGCCCTCGAGCGCGACGGCGGCTGGCACAACACCGTCGTGGTGCTGCCGGGTCGCTCTGTCATCGACGCGATCACGGGAGAGCGCTTCGGCGGTGGAGAACTGCCGCTCGGCCGCGTGCTCGCCCGGTACCCCGTGGCGCTGCTGCTCGAGGAGGAATCATGACCGGGCCGACCGCCGTCGACGCCCGCGTCTGGGCGCCGCGCGCCTCGACCGTGCATCTGCACCGCGAGCGGGCTGGCGTCGTCGAGCGGCTGCCAATGTCGGCGCTCGCCGGCGAGTGGTTCACGTGCCCGGCCGCGCTCGAGCTCGGCGACCGCTACGGGTTCGTGCTCGGCGAGGCGGAGCATCCCGTGGCCGACCCGCGATCACGCCGTCAGCCCGACGGCGTGCACGGGCTCAGTGCGCTCGATGATCTCGCCTCGTTCGCGTGGACCGACCAGCACTGGACCGGCCGCCAGCTCGCCGGCAGCGTCATCTACGAGCTGCACATCGGCACCTTCACGCCGGGCGGCACCTTCGATGCCGCCATCGAGCGGCTCGACCACCTCGTCGAGCTCGGTATCGACATCGTCGAGGTGCTACCGGTGAACGGCTTCAACGGAACGCACAATTGGGGCTATGACGGCGTGCTCTGGTACACCGTGCACGAGGCCTACGGCGGGCCGGAGGGCTACCGGCGGTTCGTCGTCGCCTGCCACGCGCGCGGGCTCGGCGTGGTGCAAGACGTCGTCTTCAACCACCTCGGCCCGAGCGGCAACTACCTGCCCATGTTCGGGCCCTACCTGCACGACGCGAGCGCCAACACGTGGGGCGACTCGGTCAACGTCGCCGAGCCCGAGGTGCGGCGGTACGTGCTCGACAACCTCGCGATGTGGTTCGACGACTTCCACGTCGACGGGCTGCGGCTCGACGCGGTGCACGCGCTCGTCGACGACCCCGATCGGCACATTCTGCGCGACATGGCGGTCGAGACGGATGCCCGCTCGGCGCATCTCGGACGCCCGCTCACCCTCATCGCCGAGAGCGACATGAACGACCCGAAGCTCATCCTGCCGCGCGAGGCCGGCGGCTACGGGCTCACCGCGCAGTGGAGCGATGACCACCACCACGCGATCCACGCGGCGGTCTCGGGAGAGTCGAGCGGCTACTACGCCGATTTCGCCGTGATGGATGCCCTGCAGAAGACGAGCGTGCGCGGCTTCTTCCACGACGGCACGTTCTCGTCGTTCCGCGAGCGCGAGCACGGGCATCCGATCCCGTCGGCGGTGCCGACGTGGCGGCTCGTGACCTTCGCGCAGGATCACGACCAGATCGGCAACCGTGCAGCGGGCGACCGCCTGTCAGCCACGCTCGATGAGGACATGCTCGCCGTGACGGCCGTGCTGAACCTGACGACCCCGTTCACCCCCATGCTGTTCATGGGCGAGGAGTGGGGCGCGTCGACGCCGTGGCAGTTCTTCACCTCGCACCCCGAGCCCGAGCTCGGTCGCGTCACGGCGGAGGGCCGCCTCGCCGAGTTCGTGAAGATGGGCTGGGACGAGTCGGTCGTGCCGGACCCGCAGGATCCGGAGACGTTCGCGCGCTCGCGCCTCGACTGGGACGAGCCCGCGGATGGCGCCCACGCCCGCCTGCTACAACTGCACCGCGACCTCATCGCGCTGCGGAAGAGCACGACCGAGCTCACCGACCCGAGCTTCGTGCACACCTCGGCAGAGAGCAGCGGCGCCTCCCGAGAGCAGCGGCCGTCGCTGTTCCGCATGAATCGCGGCGCCGGGCTGCACGATCCGCGCGGCGGCATCGTGAGCGTGTGCGTGGCGTTCGAGCAGGAAGCGGTCTTCCACATCATGGAGAACGCCGGTCGCGATGCGCGCATCCTGCTGACCACGGGGGATGCCCGCCTCGAGGTGAACGAGCGTGCCGAGGTCGGGGTGCTCACCGTGCCGGCCCGCTCGGCCGCGATCGTGCGCGTGCGTGCCGCTCGCGAGATCTAGATCCCGCCCGCGAGCCCGATCGCGACGAACAGCAGTACGGGCGCAAGGCCGAGCACGATGCTCACGCCGAGGGCGAGCGTCGCGATCGCACGGCCCCCGAGGCGCGGGGCGGCGCGCACGGCGAGTACCGATGCGAGCGCGGTGAGTGTTGCGAAGATGGCAGTGAGCGCGAGCGACACAAGCGTGAGCGCGATCGAGTCGACGCCCGAAATGCTCACGGCGCCGGTCGCCACGACCGCCTGCAGCCCGAAGCCGAGCAGGGTGAACCCCGTGCCCGCCCGCGCGAGCGCGGCGGCCCGGTTCGGCCCCGGGCGCAGGCTGCGGGCGAGCTCGGGCCCAAAGGCCGAGAAGGGCTCGGGCTCGCGGTGCGGGCGGCCCTGCCACGCGGCACCGTCCCACCACCGCTCGTAGCCGGGGCGGTCAAGCAGCGGCTGCCAGCCCGCCCTCGAGCGGTCGAGGTCGACGTCGTCGGAATCAGTGCTCACAGCTCGTAACGGTAGCCGAGCTTAGCGGAGTACTCGCTGCTCGCGAGGGGCAGGGAGCAGGGATGCGCGTCGACCGCGATCGGTACTCGAACAGCGGCGACGGCACCTGACACCAGCTGCACGGCGCGCAGGCCGAGCGTGACGATGCTCGCGGCGCCCGCGTCGGCATCGGCCTTCTCGGCGTGTGAGGTCATGCCTCGACGGTCTCACGATCCTCGTGGCCCGGGCGGCACCGGCCGTGGTGGCCGTGGTGACCGTGGTGGCCGTGGTGGCCGTGGTGACCGCGGTGGTGCCCGCGACCGGGCCAGCGACCCTGACCGGGGTGCCCGCCGGGCATGCCCTGGCTCTCGTCCCAGCCCAGGTTGCGGGCCATGCGCTCGAGCGTCGCCATGGTCGTGGCGTAGTCCTCGTCGCTGATGCCCTCGCGGGCGGTGTCGTCGAGGCCGCGGGAGTACTCGTGCGCGAGGGCGCGCTTACGCCAGGCGGCGATGCGCAGCCAGCGACGCGGCGTCATTGAGGCGGCGTCGAAGGCCGGGCGGTCAGTCGGTTCGGATGGGTTCTTCATGGGTGTCTCCTTCGATGAATGTCCATGTCATGTAACAACGAATGTTACCATACATACATTCGTGATCCCGCACCACGGCCGCCCGACCGCTCTCGGCGAACACGAAGGATGTACCGTGACATCCGTGGATGCCCAGCCCGAGAACATCGACCCCATCGCGGCGATCGAGCGCGCCGTGAGCGAGCTGCGCCGATCGAACGGGCGTGCGGGCAAGCCGACTCACCAACCAGGGCAGCACGGGCCCTTCGGGTGGAAAGGCGGCCGGCACGAGCATCCTTTCGCCAACATGGCCCGCTACCGCCTGCTCTCGACGCTCGACCGCCTCGGCGACGGGGCGAGCGTGAGCGAGCTCGCGGCGGCGATCGGCGTCGACCAGCCCCGCGCGAGCCGCGTCGTGGCTGAGTGCGTCGACCGCGGTCTCGTGACGCGATCGTCCGATGCGGCGGATGCCCGGCGCAGCGTCATCGCCCTCACCGATGCTGGGCGTGCCGTGCTCGACGAGCGCCGCCGCGAGCGCCGCGCCGCGGTCGAGCGGGCTCTCGACGGCTTCACCCCCGAGGAGCGGGCGCAGCTCGCGGCGCTGCTCGCGCGCTTCGTCGCGGGAGGCCGCCCGGGCTGAGTGCGCCGCGCGTGCGGCAGAGTCCCAGCCGGGGCGAGACGGATTCACGGCGTCGCTTGCGACCATGCCGCATGAGATCGTCACGCCTGCGCGACTACCAGCCCTCCGACATGGATGCCATCCTGCGCCTGTGGGACGAGGTGCGCCACGAGGGCGTCGAGCCCGTCTACGCCCTCGCCGAGGTTCTCGCCTCGTGCGAGAAGGATCACGCGGTAGTCGCGGTGCACGACGAGCACGTGGTCGGGGCCGCCGTGGCGCGCGCGGCGCACGACCAGGGCTGGATCGTGTTCCTCGCCGTCACGGCCGCCGCGCGCGGCGCGGGCATCGCGGGCTCACTGCTGGCCACCCTCGAGCAGCGCATGGCGCCGCAGGGCTTGACGCGCCTGTCGATCCTCGTGCCCGATGCGCAGCAGCAGCACGGCGCGCTCACGAAGGCGGGCTTCCAAGACCGCGCGCACTTGAGCTACTTCGAGCGCGAGATCCCCGTCAAGCAGCGCGAGCTGACGGCCCTGCGCGACCTCGGCGGGCGCATCCTGCCCCGCGATCTGTGGGGCTCGATCGCGGGCATGCAGTCGGAGAAGGAGCTGCTCGAGCGGCGGCTCGTGCTGCCGCTCGCCGACCCGGCGCTCGCTGAGCAGTTCGGCGTCGAGCCGCCGCGCTCGATCGTGCTCTTCGGGCCGCCCGGCACGGGCAAGACGACCTTCGCGAAGGCGGTCGCCTCGCGGCTGCAGTGGCCCTTCGTCGAGGTGTTCCCCTCGCGGCTCGCGCACGGGCCGCAGGGGCTCGCGGGCGGGCTGCGCGAGACCTTCGCGACGATCGCCGAGCTCGACCACGTCATCGTCTTCATCGACGAGGTGGAGGAGATCGCGGCGCAGCGCGGCGGCGAGCCGCCGTCGGCGATGCAGGGCGTCACCAACGAGCTGCTCAAGATCATCCCCGCGTTCCGGGATGCCCCGGGCCGACTGCTGATCTGTGCGACGAACTTCATTCGCGCCCTCGACGACGCCTTCCTGCGGCATGGCCGCTTCGACTACGTCATCCCCATCGGGCTCCCGGATGCGGCGGCGCGCGAGGCGATCTGGTCGCGCTACGTGCCCGACTCGGTCGAAGGCGAGGTCGATCTCGCTCAGCTCGTCGCGAGCAGCGATGGGTACTCGCCCGCCGACATCGAATTCGCCGCGCGATCGGCCTCGCAAGCGGCACTCGAGCAGTCGGTCTTCGGGGCGCCGGGTGCGGGCATCCGGGGCCCCTCGACCGACGACTACCTCACCGCGATCGCCCGCACGCGCGCGACGGTGTCGCCCGAGGTCGCGGGCGAGTTCCGCGAGGACATCGCGGCCCTCGCCCGCACCTAGGCGGGCGCTACGCCGCGACGGTCTTCGGCGGTGCCTTCACGAACAGCAGCATGATGCCGCCGGCGAGTAGCACGAGCGTGATGCCGAGGATGCCGTAGAGGGTCTGGTTGGCGGCGAGCGTGATGAGCACTCCCCACAGCAGCGAGGCGATCCACCCGGTGGCACGACCCGTCGTCGCGTAGAGACCGAAGACCTCGCCTTCGCGGCCGGCGGGCGTGACGCGCGCGAGGAACGACCGCGACGCTGCCTGGGCTGGCCCGACGAAGGTCGCGAGCACGATGCCGACAGCCCAGAACAGCCCCGCACCGAGGTCGGCGAAGAAGAACACGATGAGCGTGCAGATGACGAGCCCAAACACCGAGACGAGGATGACGCGCTTGGGGCCGAACCGGTCGTCGAGGCGCCCGGCGAGGATCGTCGAGATGCCCGCGACGATGTTGAGCGCGATACCGAAGATCACGAGGTCGGTGAACCCGAACCCGAACACAATGCCGGCGATGACCGAGCCGAAGGTGAAGACTGCCGAGAGCCCGTCGCGGTAGACCGCGCTGGCGAGGAGGAACCAGAAGGTCGGGCGGGTTTCGCGCCACAGGCGGGCGATGCTGCGGCCCAGCTCGACATAGCTGCGGAAGAAGCCGACCTTTTCCTCGGCGGCGAGCTTCGGCGGTTCGGGAACGCTGAGGAATATCGGGATGACGAAGATGAAGGTCCAGATCGTGGCTCCGAGCGCGATGAGCTGGAAGGTCGTGCCGGATTCGCCGTCGAGCACGCCGCCGAGGATGAGCCCGACGACGATCGTGAGCGCGACGATGCCGCCCAGATAGCCGAAGCCCCAGCCGAGCCCCGAGACCTTGCCGATGGTCTTCGGGGTCGACACCGAGATGAGCAGAGCGTTGTAGTTGACGCCCGCGATCTCGCCGAACACGCTGCCGGCGGCGATGAGCGCGACGCCCATCCAGAACCATTCGCCGCCGGGCTGCACGAAGGCGAGGCCCAGCTGCGCGACGATGAGCAGAGCCGTGAAGACGAACAGCTGTAGCTTCTGCCGGCCGGCCCGGTCGGCGCGCTGCCCCAGCACGGGCGCGAGCAGCAGGATGAGGAAGCCCGCGATCGTGACGCCGTAGCCGAGGTAGCTCGCGAGCTGGCCGAGCGCCGCCTCTTCGGCATCGGTGCCGACCACCGCGGGGTCGACGAAGAAGGTGCTCGTGAGGTAGCTCGGCACCCAGACGAAGGTCAGCAGCACCGTGTTGAAGGGCTGCGTCGCCCAGTCCCAGAACGCCCACGCGAAGACCCGCTTGCGGGGCACGTCGATGCCCTGCTGAAGGTCGAGCCCCATGACCCCCACTGCCCCCGTGTTCGCGGTGACCGGGATCGACTTCTCGGTGGACTTCTCTGTCATGCGCTCACGCTATCCCGCAGCAGTGAAAATCAGGTAGCGCGAGCCCGCGCCAGTCTCGCGGGCCGCGCGCCAGCACGTCCCTGAGAGTTGAGCCAGAGCGACGCAGGTTTGCTCCGCTCGACTTGACACGGGGCATCTGTCATCTCAAACTTGACACACCGCGACTCAACCTTTCGCGTCTGCAGACTTCGCAGTACTGAACCAGAAGGAGCACCACCATGGCTCGTGCCGTCGGCATCGACCTCGGAACCACCAACTCCGTCGTCTCCGTTCTCGAGGGTGGAGAACCCACCGTCATCGCCAACGCGGAGGGCTTCCGCACGACTCCCTCGGTCGTGGCCTTCACGAAGGACGGCGAGGTGCTCGTCGGTGAGACCGCGAAGCGCCAGGCCGTCACCAACGTCGACCGCACCATCGCGAGCGTCAAGCGGCACATGGGCACCGACTGGAAGCAGGAGATCGACGACAAGAAGTACACCCCGCAGGAGATCAGCGCGCGCATCCTCGCGAAGCTGAAGCGGGATGCGGAGCAATACCTGGGCGAGACCGTCACCGACGCCGTCATCACGGTGCCCGCGTACTTCAACGACGCCGAACGCCAGGCCACGAAGGAGGCCGGCGAGATCGCGGGCCTCAACGTGCTGCGCATCATCAACGAGCCCACCGCCGCCGCGCTCGCCTACGGCCTCGACAAGGGCAGGGAGGACGAGCTCATCCTCGTCTTCGACCTCGGTGGCGGCACGTTCGACGTGAGCCTGCTCGAGGTGGGCAAAGACGACGACTTCAGCACCATCCAGGTGCGCTCGACGGCGGGAGACAACCGTCTCGGCGGCGACGACTGGGATGCTCGAGTGGTCGACTACCTCGCCAAGCGCTTCAAGGAGACGACGGGCGTCGACGTCAGCAATGACAAGATCGCCAAGCAGCGCCTCAAAGAGGCCGCGGAACAGGCGAAGAAAGAGCTGTCGAGTTCGACGAGCACGAACATCCAGTTGCCGTACCTCTCGCTCACCGAGAACGGCCCCGCCAACCTCGATGAGACGCTCACGCGCGCCAAGTTCGAAGAGCTCACGAGCGACCTGCTCGACCGCACGAAGAAGCCCTTCGACGATGTCATCCGCGAGGCGGGCGTCAAAGTTAGCGACATCGCGCACGTCGTGCTCGTCGGCGGGTCGACCCGCATGCCCGCCGTCACCGAGCTCGTCAAGAAGCTCACTGGCGGCAAGGAGCCCAACAAGGGCGTCAACCCCGACGAGGTCGTCGCTGTCGGCGCCGCCCTGCAGGCCGGCGTGCTGAAGGGCGAGCGCAAGGATGTTCTGCTGATCGACGTCACCCCGCTGAGCCTCGGAATCGAGACCAAGGGCGGCATCATGACCAAGCTCATCGAGCGCAACACGGCCATTCCGACCAAGCGCAGCGAGACCTTCACGACCGCCGACGACAACCAGCCGTCGGTGGCGATCCAGGTCTTCCAGGGCGAGCGCGAGTTCACGCGCGACAACAAGAACCTGGGCACCTTTGAGCTGACGGGCATCGCTCCCGCTCCGCGGGGCATCCCGCAGATCGAAGTCACCTTCGACATCGACGCGAACGGTATCGTGCACGTCTCGGCGAAAGACAAGGGCACCGGTAAGGAGCAGTCGATGACCATCACGGGCGGATCGTCGCTCGCGAAGGAAGACATCGAGCGCATGGTGCGCGAGGCCGAAGAGCACGCTGCCGAAGACAAGGAGCGTCGCGAGAAGGCCGAGGTGCGCAACAACTCCGAGCAGCTGGTGTACTCGATCGAGAAGCTCATCAAGGAGAACGACGACAAGCTACCCGACGATGTCAAGGGCGAGGTGCAGGCCGATGTGGATGCCCTCAAGACCGCCCTCGCGGGTGACGACGACGCGGCCGTGAAGACGGCGTTCGACGCCCTCAACGCCTCGCAGACCAAGCTCGGCGAGGCCATCTACGCCGCGTCGCAGATGGAGCCGACGCCCTCGGACGACCAGGAGACCCCTGTCTCGAACGACGAGGACGTGGTCGACGCCGAAATCGTCGACGACGAGGATGACAAGCCGACCGACGGCAAGGACGCGAAGTAGTCATGGCCGCCAAGAAGCGCGAGGGCGGCGAAGCTCACGAGCCCGACGAGCCGCTCGCGGAGGATGGTGCCCCGACCGACGCGGAGTCGGTCGACGACCTCTTCTCGGCGGAGGACGCCGATGTGGAAGTGTCGGAGTCGGGCGCTGGGCTGTCTGATGAACGTGACCTCGACGCCGACATCGACCACATCCTCTCCGAGGCCGGGCAGCGCGAGATCGAGGAGTACCGCGATCGTGCCGCCCGCGCCGAGGCCGAGCTCGCAAACTTCCGCGCGCGCGTCGAGCGCGACCGCGCCGCGAACCGCGAGGCGGTCATCGCCGATGTCATCCGCTCGCTGCTGCCCGCGATCGACGACCTCGATCGCGCGGCAGCGCACGGCGACCTCGAGGGAAGCCCGCTCGAGCTCGTCGCGCAAAAGCTGAGGTTGGCCTTCGAGCGCTACGGCCTGACGTCAGTCGGCCTCGTCGGCGAGCCCTTCGACCCGGCCTTCCACGAGGCCATCGTGCAGTTGCCGAGCGACGAGGTGACAGCGCAGACCGTGGCGGATGTCATCGAGGTCGGCTACGTGCTCGGTGACCGACTCGTGCGGCCGGCGAAGGTGGCCGTCGCGGTTCCGCGGGGTTAGGCGAAGCATGGCCAGTCAAGACTGGTTCGATAAAGACTTCTACGCCGTGCTCGGCGTGAAGAAAGACGTCACCGATGCCGAGCTCAAGAAGGCGTACCGTAAGCTCGCGCGGCAGCACCACCCCGACTCGAACCCGGGCAACGCCGCCGCAGAGGCGCGCTTCAAGGAGATCAGCGAGGCGCACTCGGTGCTGAGCGACCCCGCGCAGCGCGCGGAGTACGACCAGTTGCGGGCCATGGGATCAGGCGCCCGCTTCACTGCGGGCGGCGCCCCGGGCGGGTTCGACGACGTCTTCGGCGGCATGTTCGGCGGCGGCGCCCCCGGCGGGCGGCGCAGCGCGCCGGGTGGGTTCGAGGACATCTTCGGCGGGCTCTTCGGCAACGCGGCACCGGGCGCGGGAGGCGCAGGTCGCCGATACGGAGCGCCCACCAAGGGTCGCGACCACACCGCGACCGTCGGCCTCGAGTTCGACACCGCCGTGCACGGTGACACCGTGACGCTCGAGCGCCCGGGGGGCGGCAAGCCCATCCAGGTCAAGATCCCGGCCGGGGTCACCGACGGACAGAAGATCCGCTTGCGCGGCAAGGGCGAGCAGAGTCGCGACGGCGGCGAGCCCGGCGACCTCGTGCTGACGGTGCAGGTGCGCCCGCATCCGGTATTCACGCGCGAGGGTCTGAATCTTCGGGTGGATGTTCCCGTCACGTTCGTCGAAGCGGCCCTCGGCGCGACGATCGATGTGCCGACGCTCGGGGGCGAGCCCGTGAAGCTGCGGGTCGCGGCCGGCACCCCGAGCGGGCGCGTGCTGCGGGTCAAGGGCCGCGGTGTCACGACCCCGAAGGGCACAGGCGATCTGCTCGCGACCGTGCAAGTCGCCGTGCCCTCGCACCTGAGCGCTGAGGCGCAGCATCACCTCGCGGCCTTCGCCGCGGCATTGCCGCCCGAGAACCCGCGCGACGAACTCATCGCCCGAGCGCGCGGCTAAGGGAGGGTTGGAGAGGTGGAGACCATGGACGCGCACAGCCCGATCTTCGCGATCGCCGTGGCCGCCGAACTTGCGGCAATGCACCCGCAGACGCTGCGGCAGTACGACCGGCTCGGCCTCGTCTCGCCCACCCGCACGGCGGGTCAGAGCCGGCGCTACTCAATGCGCGATGTCGTGCAGCTGCGCGAGATTGCGCGGCTGAGCGCTGAGGGCCTCAACCTCGAGGGCATCCGGCGCATCCTCGAGCTCGAGAATGAGGTCGTCGCCCTGCGCTCGCGCGTGCGCGAGCTCGAGACGGCGCTCGCCGACGAGCTGCTCGCCCGACCCGGCCGCCGGGTCTTCGCCGCCGGTGTCGAGGGTGACGTCGTGTCGATCAAGGCGGGCACGCGCGCGCAGAAGTCGAACCAGCTCGTCGTCTGGCGCCCGCTGCGACGCGGCTAGACCGCGGTTAGCGGCGCGTGCGCATCGGCCACAGCCGACTCGGCCGCGCGCGGCAGCGTCACCGACATGCGCGCCCCACCGAGGGGTGAGCGCTCGATCTCGATGCGCCCCTCGAGCAGCTCGACGAGCGACTTGACGATCGACAGCCCGAGCCCCGTCCCGGGGGTCTGGCGCTTCACCGCGTCGGCGCTGCGGAAGAATCGCTCGAAGACGCGAGGATGATCGGCGTCGCTGATGCCCGGCCCCGAGTCGTCGATCACGAGGTGCACGGTGGCGCCGTCGCACGTCGTCGTCACGCGCACGGTTCCCTCGGCGGGCGTGAACTTGATGGCGTTGGCGAGCAGGTTGGTGGCGATGCGCCCGAGCGCGTTGGCGTTGCCGACGACCATTGTGGGTTCGGGGCAGAGCGCCGTGTCGACCGTGACGCGCTGGTCGCGCGCCGTCGCCGACTGGTCGCTCACGGCGTCGGCCACGATCGCGCTGAGGTCGATGCGGTCGTTCTCGCGCACGAGGTTGGGCGCCGTCATGCGCCCGAGCTCGAGCAGCTCTTCCACCATCTCGGTCAGCCGAGCCGCGTTGCGCAGGATGATCTCCGAGGCCTGTCGCTGCTCATCCGCCGCGGTCTCGTGCAGCTCCTCCGCGAAGCCGACGATGCTCGTGATGGGCGTGCGCAACTCGTGGCTCACGGCCGCCACGAAGTCGTCTTTCTGCTGCGAGAGCGCCCTCAGCTCGTCGGCAACCTTGCGCTCGCGCTCGATCGCGTTCGCCATCGCCTGCTGGGCCGCGACGAAGTCGCTGATGTCGACGAGCTGCAGCCCGAGCACGGTGTCACCATCAGCGGTCGGAACGCGCCGCCCGTGCACCTGCACCGTGCGACCGTCGTTGATGAGCACCTCGGTCGTAAGGTCGTCGACGCCACTGTCGAGCCAGGCCTCCATGAGGGTGTCGAACCACGAGGGCTCGACAAGCGCGGCCGCGACGTCGTTGATCTCGAGGATGCTCGGGGCCGAGCCGCGCTCGGCGCGCACGAACATCGACCCCACTTGCGAGCCCACGAACCCGCCGCGCAGCAGCGTGCTGCGGCGCTCGTTTTCGGCGCGCAGCTCGGCCCGCTCGCTGCGCACGACGGTGATGAACTGAACGGTGAGCGCGATCGCGAGCAAGTACACCTGCACGAGCAGGGTCGCCGAGACGTCGGGGTTGGGATTGGCGTAGGGGCCGCCGCCGAGCACCGTCAGCACCGAGGCGACCGCGCCGAGCAGCACGAGCTCGAGCGTCGCGACGATCGGCATGAAGCGCACGGCGGCCCAGCCGAAGAAGGGGAAGAGCAGTGCGCCGATGGCCTCCGATTGGAACGGCGCGAAGACGATGAGCGTGACGACGGTCGTGAGCGTCGCCTGCACCGCGAGCTCGAGGCGCTGGCCGGGCAGTCGATGCGGCAGCGGCACGAGGGCGATCGGCACGATGAGCAGCAGGGCGGAGAGGTGCGAGGGCACGAGGGCCGCGAAGCTCAGCAGCGGGTTCGCGCCCACGAGTAGCGTGAACGAGACCATGCCGATGAGGCCGACCATGACCGACGCGCTGACGCACGCGGCGATGAAGCGCAGGAGGCCGCGCGAGGTCGAGAGCATGGCAGAGCGACCCTGGTGCCCGAGCACCGCGGTGAAGACGGCGAGCTCGGTCACGACGACGACGACGGCCCAGACGGCGAACGCGACCGGGCGCCCGACGAGCAGGTTCGACAGGCCCGCGAGAGCACCCACGAGCACGAGCACCTGCCAGCGCGGCCCGCGGTACACGAGGGAGAGCAGCACGCTCGTGCCCGCGGCAGGCCACCAGATCGCCACGTTGTCACCCGCGGGCGTGAGAAAAAGCGCGACGAATCCGAGGCCGAAGGTCACGAGCGCGAGGCCCACGACGAGCGCGAGATAGCCCGGTCGCGCGAGCTCGCGCGACCGCTGCACCAGCCCGACCGCACCCAGCAGCGCGGCATCCTCCCGCTGGAGGTCGCGTTGACGAACGGCACTCACAGGGCCGAGACTAGCCCGCATCCGGCGAAAAGGGGTTGCGGGCGTGGCACGGATTCTGATCGCTGATGATGAAGCAGGCATCCTGTTGCCAATCGAGTTGTGGCTCACGCGCGAGGGCCACACCGTTCTCAGCGCGATGGATGGCGTGGGTGCCCTCACGCTCGCGATCGACGAGCTCCTCATCACGCAGTTCCGGCCGGGCGAGCTGCAGGAGTGCGGCGCGGCGCTCCTCGAGCGCGCATGACCGGCACGGACATCGACCCTCGGCTGGGCACCCTGCTCGACGGCCTGCGCCGCCGCCCCGACGTCGAGTCGCCCGAGCTGCGCGCGTGGGACGCCGCCGACCGCTACCTGCTCGACACCGCCGCGCGGTGGCTGAGCGAGAGCCCGGCCGCGGTGGTCGTCGTCGACGACACGCACGGAGCTCTCGCGCTCGGCGCGCTGACGCTCGGAGCGCAGCGGGTGCGCGTACACCAGGACTCGCTCATCGGCCGGCACGCGCTCGAGGCCAACGCCGCGGCTGCGGGTGCGACCGCGATCGAGCAGCACCCGCTCGAGCAGGTGATGACCCCGGATGCCCCGCTCGCGCTGCTGCGCCTGCCCCGCTCGCTCGACCGCCTCGATGCCGTCGCCCGGCACCTCGCCGCACACGCGCATCCCGATGCCGTGCTCATCGCCAGCAACATGGTCAAGCACATGACGCCCGCGCAGAACGAGGTGCTGCGCGCGAGCTTCGAGCGCGTCGACATTTCGCTCGCGCGCGGCAAGGCGCGCCTGCTCACCGCGCGGGGGCCGCGCCGGCTCGCGCCCGCCGAACCCGCCCGCGGCTACGACCCCGAGCACGAGCTGCACATCGTCGCGCTGGCGGGCGTGTTCGCTTCGGGCTCCCTCGATATCGGCACGCGGGCGCTGCTCAACGCCGCCGAGCAGCTGCCCGCCTACGCGACCGCGATCGACCTGGCGTGCGGCTCGGGCGTGCTCGCAGCCTTCCTCGCGCGCCGGGCACCCGGGGCGCGGGTCATCGCGAGCGACGTCTCGGCCGTCGCGGTGCAGAGCGCGGCGCTGACGGCCGCGGCCAATGGCGTCGCGGTCGAGGCCGTGCTCGATGACGGCCTCTCAAAGCAGCCCGATGCGAGCGCCGACCTCGTGGTTCTCAACCCGCCGTTCCACGTAGGGGCGGCCGTGCACACGGGCATCGCGCTGCGGCTGTTCGCCGAGGCCGGTCGCGTGCTGCGGCCGTGTGGCCAGCTGTGGGCGGTGTGGAACAGCCACCTCGCCTATGCGCCCGCGCTCGAGCGCGCAGTCGGCCCGACGCGACAGGCGGGCCGCACCCCGAAGTTCACGGTGACGGTCTCGCGCCGTCGGTGACCGCGCCGCGGCTACTGGTCGCGGTAGCGCACCGCCTCGGCGAGCTTCTCGGCCAGTTGAGCCGCCGTGAAGCGGGGGCCGTAGCCGGGCATGTCGCGCTGGATGCGCCAGCTCTCGGCGAGCCCGCCGCCGTTCACGGCATCGAAGCCGAGCTGCTCGACTAGAGCGCTCACGCGCTCGACCGCCGCGGCATCCTCGCCGTAGATCATGAGCGCGCGCCGGTCGGGCGTGCCCGCGGGCAGGGCATGCTCGGCGATGTGCAGGGCGGGAATGTGGTTGAACGCCTTGACGACCGTGGCACCGGCGAAATGCCGGGCGACGTACTCGGCGGTGGTCAGGCTCTCGTCGTCGAGCTCGGCGATGTGCCCGTCGCGCGCGGGGTAGTAGTTGTTCGTGTCGATCACGATGCGCCCGTCGAGCAGCGCGCTCGGGATGCTCGTGACCGCCCCCAGCGGAATCGTCACGATGACCAGCTCGCCGGCCTGCGCCGCCTGCTCGACGGTGCCCGCCGTGGCGAGCTCGCCCAGCTCGGCGACGAGCGCATCCAGCGAGGCCGGCCCGCGCGAGTTCGCGATGACGACGCGGTGCCCGGCGCGGGTCAGTGCCCGCGCAAGGGCGCCGCCGATGTTGCCGGAGCCGATGATGCCAATGGACTGCGAAGGGATGCTCGTGGTCATGCAGAGTGCAAGGCGGGGGTGCCGCCGGGTATTCCCCGCGCACCTCCTGGCTAGGCTGACACAGTGCGAGGTTCCGAGCGGACGGTTGAGAATCGGCCGCTCGCCCTGCCCGCAGTGTCGTGCGCCATCGTCACGAGTCGGCTGCGCCCCGGGCTCGACGGCGGGTACACCGTCGCGACGATGCAGCGGGCCGCGCTGCTCGCCGAGGCGGGACTACCGGTCACGCTCCTGACGGTCGACCTGCACCCCGATTACCGTCCCTTCCTTGCCGAGTTCCGGCGCCTCGGGCTTGCCGACGAGCGCACGGTCATTCGCAACCTGCTCGACGAGGTACGCGCCCGCCCGGCGCTGCTGCGCGATGCCGCCGACCCGGCCCTCGCCCCGACGATCGGTGCGACGACCGCGACGACCGCGACGCCCGATGCGGCCGACCTCGACGCGCACGGCCGCCCCTGGCGCCAGCTCGTGCGCGACGCCGCGGGGGCGATCGTGCACACCAACTTCTTCGACGCCTCGGGCGCGCCGCTCTTCCGGCTGCCCTACCTCGCGCGGCCCGACTGGTGGCGCGCGCCCGTCGTCATCGACGTGCTCGGGCCCGCGGGTGAGCGGCTCGGCGGCTTCGCGGGCTTCCGCGGGCTCTACCGCGCGTGGATCGACGCGGTCGTGGCCGAGCTCGCCGCCGAGCATCCGCAGCAGCCGGTCGTCGCGATCGCCGAGGCACGCCAGGTCGGCGAGCTGCTCATCGGCGCTCCCGCCCTGTACCTCGTGCACACCGTGCACAATGCCCACACGCTGCCCCCACACTCCTGGGACAGCCCGATCGACATCACGTGGAGCGGCTGGCTCGACACCCTGCCGGGCTACGACGCCGTCGTCTGGCTGACGCACGAGCAGCGCGCCGACGTCGTGCGCCGCCGGGGCGGGGAGGAAGCACCGGGCTGGGTCATCCCGCATCCGGCGCGGGTGCCCGACGACATCGCGCGGCAGCCCGAGATCGTCGCGGGCACCGCACACCGAGAACCCCACCGCGCCGTCATGGTCGCGCGCCTCGCCGCGCAGAAGCGCATCGATCACGCGATCCGCGCCTGGGCGCTCGTGGTCGCCGAGATCCCGGATGCCCGGCTCGACATCTACGGCGACGGCGCCCTGCGCGCCGAGCTGCAGGCGCTCATTGACGAGCGCGGTCTTGCCGAGCACGTGACCCTGCACGGGCACATCGCCGCGGCTCCCGAACAGACTCGCACGGCGGCCTGTCTGCTCGTCACAAGCGTGTACGAGGGGCGGCCGCTCGCGATCGCCGAGGCTATGGCGCGCGGGTGCCCGGTGGTGTCGTACGACATCGCCTACGGCCCCGCGGATATGATCGTCGACGGTGAAGCGGGCCTACTCGTGCCCCCCGGTGACATCGAGGCGCTCGCCGCGGCCGTCGTCGGTCTACTGCGCGACGAGGAGCGCCGCGACCGCTTCTCGCACGCCGCGCTCGCGTGGGCCGCCTCGGCGGGGCCCGAGCGCGCCCTCGCGCAGTGGCGCGACCTACTGACGACCGTCACGGCGCAGCCTCCGCGTTCGCCGTGAGCGTGTGCCGAGGGGCGGGTTCCCCTGGCGCCTCGCGGGCTCGCCGCATAAACTTGAGTCAGCGCGACTCAGGTTTGTCGTGCTCCCAGCCTCCAGGAGTGCACACGATGGCCAATATGCAGGGCGCCCCCTCGAGCCAGGAGCAGCAGAAGTCTGCCCTCGAGCAGTACGGCGTCAACCTCACCGAGATCGCCCGCTCGGGCAAGCTCGACCCCGTCATCGGCCGCGATGCCGAGATCCGCCGCGTCAGCCAGGTACTCAGCCGCCGCACGAAGAACAACCCCGTGCTCATCGGCGAGCCGGGCGTCGGCAAGACCGCCGTCGTCGAGGGGCTCGCGCAGCGAATCGTCGCGGGCGACGTGCCCGACTCGCTCAAAGACAAGCAGCTCGTCGGCCTCGACCTCGCGGCCCTCGTGGCCGGGGCGAAGTACCGCGGCGAGTTCGAAGAGCGCCTCAAGGCCGTGCTGAAAGAGATCGATGAGTCGAACGGCCAGGTCATCACCTTCATCGACGAGCTGCACACGCTCATGGGCGCGGGCGGCGGCGAGGGCAGTGTCGCGGCCGCGAACATGCTCAAGCCCATGCTCGCGCGCGGCGAGCTGCGCATGATCGGCGCGACGACGCTCAACGAGTACCGCGAGCACATCGAGAAAGACGCCGCGCTCGAGCGCCGCTTCCAGCAGGTCTTCGTCGGCGAGCCGAGCGTCGAAGACACGGTTGCGATCTTGCGCGGCCTCAAGGAGCGCTACGAGGCGCACCACAAGGTCTCGATCGCCGACAGCGCGCTCGTCGCCGCGGCATCCCTCAGCAATCGCTACATCACGAGCCGCCAGCTACCCGACAAGGCGATCGATCTCGTTGACGAGGCTGCGAGCCGCCTGAAGATGGAGATCGAGTCGAGCCCCGTCGAGCTCGACGAGCTCAAGCGCGCCGTGACGCGCCTTGAGATCGAAGAGCTCGCGCTCAAGAGGGAGAAAGACGAGGCCTCGAAGGCGCGGCTCGCGAAGCTGCGCGACGAGCTGAAGGAGAAGACGGCGCAGCGGGATGCCCTGCAGCAACGCTGGACCATCGAGAAGTCGGGGCTCACCGCCGTCGGCGAACTCAAGACGCGCCTCAACGAATCCCGCATCGCGCTCGACCGCGCTATGCGCGAGGGGCAGTACCAGCAGGCCTCGAAGCTCAACTACGAGATCATTCCGGGCATCGAGCAGCAGCTCGCCGACGCCGAGAGCGTCGAGAGCGGCCCGCGCATGGTCAACGACCAGGTGACCGACGACGACATCGCGGCGGTCGTCGCGGCGTGGACGGGCATCCCCGTCGACAAGCTCACGCAGGGCGAGACCGAGAAGCTGCTGACCCTCGAGGCCGAGCTCGGCCGGCGCATCATCGGGCAGAAAGACGCCGTCGCCGCCGTGAGCGAGGCCGTGCGCCGCACGCGCGCCGGCATCAGCGACCCCGACCGGCCGACCGGCTCGTTCCTTTTCCTCGGCCCGACGGGCGTCGGCAAGACCGAGCTCGCCAAGGCGCTCGCCGACTACCTCTTCGACGACGAGAAGTCGATGGTGCGCATCGACATGAGCGAGTACGGCGAGAAGTTCAGCGTCTCGCGCCTCATCGGCGCCCCTCCCGGCTACGTCGGCTACGAGCAGGGCGGCCAGCTCACTGAGGCCGTGCGCCGCCGGCCGTACTCGGTGATCCTGCTCGACGAGGTCGAGAAGGCGCACCCCGAGGTCTTCGACCTGCTGCTGCAGGTGCTCGACGACGGACGCCTCACCGACGGTCAAGGCCGCACGGTCGACTTCCGCAACACCATCCTCGTGCTCACCTCGAACCTCGGTTCGCAGCTGCTCATCGACCCCGCGCTCGACTGGGCGTCGAAGGTCGCGGGCGTCAACGACATCGTGCGCCAGGCGTTCAAGCCCGAGTTCGTCAACCGGCTCGACGACATCGTCGTCTTCTCGCCGCTCTCGACCGACGACCTCAGCCAGATCGTCTCGCTGCAGATCGACCGTCTCGAGCGACGCCTCGCCGAGCGCCGCCTGCAGCTGGCCGTGACGCCGGATGCCCGCACCTGGCTCGCCGAGCGCGGCTACGATCCCGTGTACGGCGCGCGGCCGCTGCGCCGCCTCATGCAGCACGAGATCGACGACGCGCTCGCCCGCGCCATCCTGTCGGGCACGATCGCCGACGGAGACGTTGTGCGGGTCGACGTGTCGACTGCGGGCGACGCCCTCGTCGTCGCCCGCATGGCCGACGCCCCGGTCTAACTACACCAACGCCGGCATGACCTCGTTCTCGAACAGCTCGATGCCGCTCGAGTCGTAGGCGGCCTCGGCGAAGTAGGTGATCGCGTAGGTCATGCCGAGCGCCTGCATGTCCTGCAGCCGCTCGATCAGCTGCTCGGGCGTGCCCGCGAGCCCCGTGCCGTTGCGCAGGTCGGCGACGGCCTTCGTCGCGCGTTCGGCGCCGATGAAGCGCGTCAGGCGCGCCTCGATCGCGGCGATGCGGTCGGCAACTTCGGCCTCGTCGCGGCCGACCACGGCGTTGTAGTTCGACGACCGCGTGATGGCGTCGAAGCTCGTGCCGAGCCGCTCGCAGTGCCCGCGGAGGATCTCGCTCTTGGCCGTGAACTCTTCGGGGCTGCCGCCGAAGTTCGTGTACTGCCCGTACTGCGCGGCGATGCGCAGCGTCACCTTCTCGCCGCCGCCGGCGATCCACAGCGGGATGCCTGCCTTCTGCACCGGCAGCGGTCGAACGATCGCGCCGTCGACCTGGAAGTAGCGGCCATCGAGCGTCGCGGTGCCCTTCGACCAGGACTGCCGCATGATCTGCACGCCCTCGTCGAGCGCGCGCAGGCGGTCGCCGATCTCAGGGAATCCGTAGCCGTAGGCGCGCCACTCGTGCTCGTACCAGCCGCCGCCGATGCCCATCTCGACGCGGCCGCCCGACACGTGGTCGACCGTCGCGGCGACCTTCGCGAGGTACGCAGGGTTGCGATAGCCCATGCACGTGCACATCTGCCCGAGGCGCACGCGCTCGGTGACGGCGCCGAAGGCCGACATGAGGCTCCACGCCTCGTGCGTCGCCTCCTCGCTCGGCACGGGCACGGTGTGGAAGTGGTCGTAGACCCAGATCGACTCCCACCGACCGGCGTCGGCGTGCAGCGCGAGGCGCTTCATCACCGCCCACTGGTCGGTCGGCTCGATGTCGACGAGATCGTGGCGCCAGCCCTGAGGAATGAAGAGTCCGAATCGCATGAACCCTACGCTACGCCGGGGGCCAGGCCTTTCGCGCGGCCCGTTTCTCGCGCGCCGCCTTCGCCGAGGCCGCCGCGCGCTTCGCGAGCGCGACACCCTGCTGATTCAGCTTCTTCGCCCGCTCGCTCTCGGTGCCGAGAACGGCGAGGCCGCCGAGCGCGATGAGCGTTCCCGGCCCGGGCAGGGGAATCAGCACGACCCCAAGGCCCACGGTCGTGCCGCCGACGACCTTCACTCCCGTGCGGTAAGCCTTCTCGAGCTTCGGTCGGCGGCGGATCGCTTCGCGCGCCGATGCGGCGGCCGAGCGCGGCTTCGTGATCCGCGGCGCTGCGCCCGCGGCCTCGTACCCGGCGTCGCCGGGCTGCAGGATGCGCGGGTCGGGGCTGCTCACCCCTCCAGCCTGAGCGGCGCAGCTTGGAGGCCGCCCGGAATCGGCCCCGCGTCAGGCCTCGTCGGGCACCCAGCGCAGCAGATCGCCCGGCTGGCAGTCAAGAACCCGGCAGATCGCATCGAGCGTCGTGAAACGCACGGCCTTGGCGCGGCCGTTCTTCAGCACGGCGACGTTCGCGGGGGTGATGCCGATGCGCTCGGCGAACTCGCCAACGCTCATTCGGCGCTCGGCGAGAAGCGGGTCGATAGTGATGACGATCGCCATCAGACGACCTCGCGCAACTCGGCGTCGAGGGCGACGGCCTGCCGCAGCAGCGCCTTCATGACGGTCATCAGCAGCGCGAGGCCGGCGAGAGCGAGAACCCCCCCGACCATGAGCGCCGCGAGGCCCGGGGGCAGTTCAGCAGCCCGACTGCCATCAGTCGACTCGACCACGACGAGCACAGTGAGCACGATCGCGCTCGCCGTGGCACACGCCGCCGTGATGACGTCGACCCAGCGGAAGGCGCGAGCGTCGAAGATGCGATCGCGTCGCACCATGAGAACGAGCCGCGCGATCGCGAACACGGTGAGCTGGGCGCAGAGGCCGAGCGCGATACCGGCGATGCTGAGCAGAGTGACGGCGCCGATCGACGCGGGGTTCTCGCGAAGCTCGCTGTCGGCGAGTGACGGAATCCACCGCAGTTGACCGAACAGCAGCCCACCCGCGAGAAGGGCGAGGATCACGAGCAGCGCCGTGCTGGACCAGCGAGCCATGACGACTCCAATCTATCGATGAACGAGAGAAAACTATCGAATATCAATAGATGGCGCAAGCGCCCGTGTCTACCGGGTGAGCTCTTGCCGCACGACCTCGAGGAACGCGTCGATGTCGGCCTCGGTCGTGTCGAAGGCGCACATCCACCGCACTTCGCCGCGAGTGCGATCCCAGTCGTAGAAGCGCACGCGCTCGCGAATGCGGTCGGCGGCGTCGTTCGCCAGGAGGGCGAACACCGCGTTGGCCTGCGTGGGCTGGCTGAAGCCGAGCGACCCGACGGGCACCGAGCCGTCGGCGAGCATCCCCTCGAGGCCCGCGCGCAGACGGGCCGCCATGGCGTTCGCGTGACTCGCGGAACGGATGCCCAGGCCGTCGTCGAAGAGCGTGAGCAGCTGCGCCGAGATGAAGCGCATCTTGCTCGCGAGCTGCATGTTCATCTTGC
>CAYPND010000003.1:40236-114888 GCA_964412175.1 uncultured Microbacteriaceae bacterium
AGCAGCTGCGCCGAGATGAAGCGCATCTTGCTCGCGAGCTGCATGTTCATCTTGCGCAGGTAGACGAGCCCGTCGACGCGCGCGGGATCGAGCACGACGATCGCCTCGGCGCCCAGCAGGCCATTCTTCGTGCCGCCGAGCGAGAGCACGTCGACGCCGGCGTCGGCCGTAAACGCTGCCAGCGAGGTGCCGAGGGCGGCGGCGGCGTTCCAGACGCGGGCGCCGTCGAGGTGCAGGGCCATGCCGTGCTCGTGCGCGTGGTCGGCGAGCGCGCGCACCTCCGCGGGGGTGTACACGGTGCCGACCTCGGTCGTGTTCGTGATGCTAACGGCGAGCGGTTGCGCGCGGTGCTCATCGCCCCAGCCGAAGGCCTCGGTGTCGACGAACTTGGGGCTCAGCTTGCCGTCGGGCGTGGGCACCGTGAAGAGCTTGAGGCCGCTCACGCGCTCGGGTGCGCCACCCTCGTCGGTGTGGATGTGGGCCGTGCCGCTCGCGATGACCGCGCCCCAGCGCGGCATGAGCGCCGTGAGGGCCAGCACGTTCGCGCCCGTGCCGTTGAAGACCGGGAAGACCTCGGCCTGCTCGCCGAACTCGGCGCGCACGACCTCGGTCAGGCGGGCCGTGTACTGGTCTTCCCCGTACGAGATCTGGTGGCCGCCGTTCGCCTCGGTGAGGGCGGCGAGCACCTCGGGGTGCGCGCCGGCGTAGTTGTCGCTCGCGAAGCCGCGGTGGGTGGTGTCATGGATGCGCGTCACGCCTCCATCTTCCCACCCGCCGCGGCCTCGACTCCGCGGATCCGCTCAGCCCTTGAGCGCCTCGCTGAGCTTCACGCGGCCGCCGGTGCGCAGCAGCGAGTTCTCGTAGATGCGCGCGCCGATGCCGACGATGAGCACCGCGCTCGCGGCGAGCACGACGAGCGAGACATACGGCTCCCACCACTGCGCCTGCTCGAGGAAGATGCGCGTCGGCATGCCGACGGGCGAGGAGAACGGCACGTACGACATGATGCCCACGATGAGCTCGTTGTCGTTGAAGAAGATGATCATGAAGTATGGCAGCATCACGAGCCAGGTCACCGGCTGGAGCACCGTGCCCGTATCCTCCATGCGCGAGACAAGCGAGGCCGATGCGGCGAACATCGCAGCGAGCAGCACGAAGCCGACGGCGAAGAAGACGATGAACCAGATCGCCGCGGGGCCGAGATCGCTCAGCAGCACATCCTGCCCCGTTAGCATGAGGGCGAGCGCCGCCGCCACCGCGATGAGCACGATCTGGCCGAGCGCGAGCGCCGAGTTGCCGACCACCTTGCCGGCGAGCAGGGCACGAGCCGGCACCGCTGTGAGCAAGATCTCGACGATGCGCGTCTGCTTCTCCTCCACCACACTCTGCGCGATCGTGCCGCCGAAGGTGATGGCGGCGGTGAAGAAGATGATGCCGAACGCGAAGGCGATGAGGAACGCGAGACCCGAGTCGACCGGAGCCTCCTGCAGCAGGCGCACCTCGGGCGCGATCGACAGCGCCTGCACGAGCAGTGCGGGAGCATCGTCGAGCGCCACGATCTCGAGGGCCGCTTCGCCGGCCGTCGAGCCCTCGATCGGCAGCACCGCGGCGTCGACCTCGCCGTCGTGCACGAGGCGCTCCGCTTCGGCGCCGCTCGCAACGACCTCGACCTCGATGCTGTCGATGGTCTCGAGCGACTCGGCAACCGGACCGATCGCGGCGACCGACGTCGTGCTGCCGTTGCCGGCCACGAGGTTCGAAATGATGATGCCCGCCGCGACGATGATGACAAGGATCGCCGTCGAGATGAGGAACGACTTCGACCGCACGCGCGAGGTGATCTCGCGCCCGGCGACAAGGCTGACAGCGGCGCGCGTCGAGAGCGCGGAGTGGGGAGCAGGGGCTGTGGTAATCATCACTGCACGACCTCTCGGAAGATCTCGGTCAGGGTGGGGTGGCGAGGGGCGAATCGACGCACCTCGCCACGCTTCGCGGCCTGCTGGAGCACGGCCTGCGCGCCGTCCGTATCCGCCTCGAAGAGCACGTAACCGCCGTCGAACTCGATGACGGCGACGTCAGCGATGCCGCGCACCCAGGCCGCGTCGTCGGCCACCTGCAGCTCCCACTGCGAGCCCGAGTTTGCCTCGCGCAGGGCCTCGCGGGTGCCGGCGGCCCGGATGGCGCCGTCGGCGATCACGACGATGTCATCGCAGAGGCGCTCGACCACATCGAGCTGGTGGCTCGAGAACAGCACGGGCACGCCCGACGCCGCGCGCTCGGAGAGCACGCCGAGCACCGTCTCAACGGCCATCGGGTCTAGGCCCGAGAAGGGCTCGTCGAGCACGAGCACCTCGGGGTCGTGCACGAGCGCCGCGGCGATCTGGGCGCGCTGCTGGTTGCCGAGCGAGAGCCTCTCGATCGGCTCGTCGCGCCGCTCGTGCAGCTCGAGGCGCTCGAGCAGCTCATCGGCCTTCTCTGCGGCGACACCCGCTCGCATGCCGCGCAGCCGCGCAAGGTAGACGAGTTGCTCGTGCACCTTCATCTTCGGGTACAGGCCGCGCTCTTCGGGCATGTACCCGAATCGGCGGCGGCCGTCGCGAGTCAGCGGACTGCCGTCAAGCATCACCTCTCCCGCGTCGGCGCCGAGCACGCCCAGGATGATGCGCATGGTGGTGGTCTTGCCGGCGCCGTTGCCCCCGACGAAGCCCGTGAGCCGGCCGCGGCCGACCTCGAATGAGACGTCGTCGAGCACGCGGCGCTCGCCGTAGTGTTTCGTTACGTTACTGATCGTGAGCATCGTGCCCCTTTCGTCACCCACACGCTAGGGAGCGCGCGCGATTCGGGGCATCCCCCGTGAGGAGGGTTGGTCTCCCCCGAGAGGGGGACGCGGCGATCTACAGGGGTGCCTCGCCCCGAACCGCGACGCCGTTTTCATAGGCGAAGACGACCGCGTGCACCCGGTCGCGCAACCCGAGCTTCACCAGCACCTTCGACACATGCGTCTTGACCGTCGCCTCGCCGAGCCACAGCTCGCGCGCAATCTCGGCGTTGCTGAGCCCGCGGGCGAGCAGGCGCAGCACGTCGGTCTCTCGATCCGTGAGATCGGCGAGCCGCTCATCGACCGAGGCAGACATCTCCCGCGCGATCGTCGCGCGCTCGATGACGCGCCGCGTCACGTCGGGGGCGAGCAGCGCATCGCCCTGCGCGACGACGAGCACCGCCTCGACGAGCTTCTCGGGGCTGGCGTTCTTGAGGAGGAACCCGCTCGCCCCGGCGTCGAGGGCGGCGAACAGGTAGTCGTCGCGATCGAAGGTCGTCAGCACGAGTACGCCGATGGCGGGCGTGAGCCGCGCATCCCGTGACGCCACGATGCGCCGCGTGGCCTCGAGGCCGTCCATGCCCGGCATCTGCACATCCATGCACACGACGTCGGGGCGCAGAGAGACGGCCTGCTCGATCGCCTCCACGCCATCACGCGCCTCCCCCACGACCTCGATGCCCGGCTCGGACTCGAGAATCGTGCGGAAACCCGTGCGCACGAGGTCGTGATCGTCGACGAGCAACACGCGAACTGTCACGAACCGGGCCCCTCGAGACCGTGCTCGTCAACGAGCAGGGGTACGGATGCCCGCACGAGGTAGCCCCCGCGGCTGCGCGGCCCCGCCTCGAGCGTGCCGCCGATCGCCGCGAGCCGTTCGCGCATGCCGACCTGCCCCATCCCGCCCGCCGTCACGCCCGTGCGACCGGCTGCGCGTGCCCCGACGCCCGAATCGGCGACCTCGAGCTCGACCGAGGCGGGAGAGAAGCGCAGGCGCACCTCGAGCGCCGCGCTCGCGCCGGCGTGCTTGAGGCTGTTCGTCACGGCCTCGCGAGCCACTCGGTAGAGCGTCGTGTCGACGAGCGGGCCGAGAGGCACGGGCTCGCCCACCACGGCGAGGCGCGCCGGGCGTCCGGTGCCGCGTACCTCGTCGACGAGCAGGCCGAGATGCGCCGTCGTGCGCGTGCTCGGTCCGTCGACCGCCTCGCCGTCGCTGTCGGTCGACGACCGCAGCGTCGACACGAGCCGGTGCAGCTCGTCGACAGCCTGGCGTGCCGACTGCTCGATCGCGGCGAGCGAGTCGGCGGCCGACGTGACGGCGCCCGGCCGATCGCTCCCGAGCGCTCGTCGGGCGGCGCCTGCCTGGATGCCCATGACCGAGACGTGGTGGGCGACCACGTCGTGCAGCTCGCGGCCGATGCGCACGCGGTCGAGGGCGACCGCCTGCTCGGCCGTGCGCTCGCGCTCGCGGGCGAGCTCATCGGTGCGGGCCTGCAATTGAGCGCGCTCGCGGGCCGCCGACCACGACCGGTCGCCGAAGGCCCAGGCACCGGCGAAGTAGAGGATGTTGGTGATGACGCTGATGAGGCCGAACGCGACGCCCGGCGCGATGAACCCCACGCCCGCGTCATCGGGTGCGAGCGAGGTGTCGAACGCCGCGCGGGTGAGACTCCAGAAGAGCCACGCGAACATGGCGATGACGATGATCGAGCGGGAGACGAGGGCTCGGCGACGTGAGCGGCTCCACGCCCCGATCGAGTACATGCTCGCGAAGAGGGCGATGTTGCTGAATAGCACCTCGGGCACGGAGTTCTCGATGCCGATGATGTAGACGATTGAGATGACGATCGTCACCGCCACGGGGTACTGGCGCCGCCAGACGAGCGGACCCGAGACGCCGAGCACCATGAGGGCCGCCTTCCATGGCTCGGTCGGGGTCTCGAAGAGCTCGGCTGCCGAGTACAGCGTCACGGTGGCCGAGGCCCCGAGGGCGACGACGAGCGCGAGCAGCGCGTCGGCACGCAGGTCGGCCCGGCCCGGCACCGGTCGCATCCAGTGCCCGTCGGCATCCACCTCGACGTCAGTCACTCTTGAACGCTAGCCGCCGTGATCGCGCCGCGGCATCCGTCACGCGACGGATTCGCTCAGGGTGCCGGCGTCAGTTCGACGCGCGCGCCGTTGAGCTGCCCGGCCTCGACCGACCAGAGCGTCGCGCAGGCCGCCGCGAGGTTGTTGACCGCGCCGGGCTCGTCGAGGCTCCCGACGACGAACGTGACCGCCGCTGCGGGCAGACCCTTCGCCCGCCAGCCGCTCGCGAGCGCCTGCACCCACGTCTCGGCCGCCGACTTGAGGGTGACGTAGTTCGCCATGCCCCATTTCGGCTGAGCGACGGATGCCGCGCTCACGATCGCGAGCCGCCCCGCGCTCGACGCGCCGAGGTCGTCGCGCAGCTCGCGGCTGAGCACCCGCAGGGTCGTGAGCATGCGGCGCTCGAGCCACGCGAAGTCGTCGGGGTCGGAGCCGCCGCGCCATCCGCCGACGAGGTGCAGCACGCCGTCGATGCTCGGCCGGCGGCCGCGCAGCGCGGCCGCCCACGCGGCGACCGCGGCCGGGTCGGCGAGGTCGACGACCGCGATCTCGGCCGCATCCACGTCGATGAGCGACTCGGCGCGCGAGCCCACGGCGACGACGTGCGCTCCCGTGGCGGTGATGGCCGCGCACACCGCTCGCCCCCCGACCCCGCCGGCACCGGCGACGACGACCGTGCGGTCGGCGAGTGGTGCCGTCACGCGGTGCTACCAGTGATCCCCACCGTCGACTCGATGACCGGCGCCATCTTCCTGGTGAGGGCTTCGTAGAACATCGAGAGCGGAAACTCGTCGTCGAGCACAAGATCGGTGTAGCCCTTGAGCGGGCCCGCGAGCACCTCGTCGCTCAGGCCGCGCGCCCAGACGCTCGCGGGGTGCGGCGCGAGCGTGCTCGACACGAGCTTGTATGCCGTGAGCCAGTGCACTGCCTTGGGCCGGTCGATCGAGGCCCAGTACAGCTCGTTGATCGCATCGGAGAGCGCGATGACGACATCGGGCACGGCATGCCAGTCGATCGCGAGCTGGGTGTCGGTCCAGTGCAGCACGCCCTTCTGGTGCATCCACGCGAAGAGCAGCTGGCCGCCGACGCCGTCGTAGTTGCGCACGCGCGTTCCGGTGATGGCGAAGCGGAAGATGCGGTCGAAGATGACGGCGTACTGCACGAGGCGCGCGTGCTGGCGGGTCACCTCGTCGGTGCCCTCCGCGCGCCACAGCGCGACGGCTTCGCGGAAGGCCGTGAGGTCGCAGCGCAGCTCTTCGAGCGTGTAGAGGAAGTACGGCATGCGCTGCTTGATCATGAACGGGTCGAACGGCAGGTCGCCGCGCATGTGGGCCCGGTCGTGGATCATGTCCCACATCACGAAGGTGCGCTCGGCGAGTGCCTGGTCGTCGAGCAGCGCGAGGGCGTCGGCGGGCAAGTCGAGCTTCGTGATCTCGGCGGCGGCGCGCACGACGCGGCGGTAGCGCGCGGCCTCGCGATCGGCGAAAATCGCGCCCCACGTGAACACCGGCAGCTGCGCGGGGGTGCCCTCGGGCGCACCGGCGGGCACGCGAGGCGTCACGGCGACCGATTCGGGGAAGAGCACGGCCGAGTTAGTGTCGTAGCCCGAGGTGAAGTCGGCGAACCGCAGCCCCAGGTAGAGCGCGTTGCCGTACGCGCCCGCTTCGAGCGCGGCGATGAAGTCGGGCCAGATGACGTCGAAGACGACGGCTTCGACGAGGCGATCGGCCGAGCCGTTCTGCGTGTACATCGGGAAGACCACGAGGTGCGCCACGCTGTCGCGGCGCTCGGCCGCGGGGCGGAAGGCGTCGAGCGCCTCGTAGAAGTCGGGCACGGCGAAGCTGCCGTCGGCCCAGCGCTCAAAGTCGACCGCGCACGCCTCGAGGTAGGCGGAGTCGTGGGGGATGAGCGGGGAGAAGTGCCGCAGCGCGCTCGCGATCTCGGCGACGTGCCGGGCGGCCTCGGCGTGGTGCTCCGCCTCGGGGATGCTGCCGTCGTGCACTTGCATCGGGTGCAGGGCCTCGGCGGCGGCCTTCAGGCGCGACCAGGCGGGGTCGGCGACGATCTGCGCGCTCGTGAGCGCAGCATCCAAGCTCCGATCGAGGCGGGTGTCGTCGACGACCTCGGGCTCTCCGATGATGCTGCGGTCGGCGGTCGCGGTCGTGTCGATCATGGGTCCCTCCTTCGTCAATTCGGGTGATGGGAACATCGCCTCGAGCCTAAGCACGAAACCACCGCTCGTGGTTGTGATCAACGCACGAATCGTGCACAGACGCGCGCTTTCGCGCTAGGAATCGGTGACCCGCCGTTGTTCAGCACCGGATGCCCGCCTCACGCGCTCTGCACGGCTCCGTGTTACCGTGACGCAGCGGGGCCTGAGAACTGCTCGACCCGCTCTCGACGACGGCAGGCACCCGGAGGGATGCGCGGGATGGGGACGTGGCCGATCATTGCGCGCGGCGCCGTCGTCGACGGGCTTGTGGCGGGGCTGACCCGCACGCCGCCGCGATCGCAACTGCTGCGCGGGCCGAGCGGCGTCGGCAAGACGACCCTTGCCGCGGCGGTCTCGAGCGTGCTCGCCGCGCGGGGGCGCACGATCGTGCCGGTCGTCGCGCTCGCCGAGCTCAGCGAGGTGCCCCTCGGTGCACTCGCCCCGCTACTTGCCTCATCGAGCGTCGCCGAGCAGGAGGAAGTCGCGCAGCGCCTCGCCGAGCTCATCGCCCTCGTCGGTCGGCACGCCGACTCGTACCTGCTCGTCGTCGACGATGCCCCCCTGCTCGACTCGGCCTCGGCGGCGGCGCTGTACCAGCTCGTGCGCGTCTTCGCCGTGCCGACGCTACTCACGGCGCGTGACGAGCACGCGCTGACGGGCGCCGTCGGGCGACTGCTGCACGAAGACCTCGTGACGGTCACCGACCTCGTAGGGCTCTCGCTCGACGAGACCCGCACTGTGCTGCGGCGGCACCTCGGCGCCGAGCCCCGCCCCGAATCGCTTCAGCGTCTGTACGGAGCGACCGCGGGCAACCCGCTCTTTCTGCGCGAGCTCACGCTCGCCGCCGAGCGCAGCGACCGCGTGCGACCGGGCCCCTTTGGCATCGAGATCGAACCGGTACGGCTGCCCGCCCACGTGCTCGACACCGTCGCGAGCCGCCTCGGCGATCTGCGGCCCGAGCAGCGGCGCATCGCTGAGCTCGTCGCGCTCGCCCAGCCTTGGCCCCCCGCCGCGACCCTGCCTGCCGAGCAGGCTGATGTCGACGACCTGCTCGATGCGGGGGTGCTCGCGCTCGCCGAGCCCGTCGACGCCGGCTACCTGCACCTCGCCCACCCCGTCTACGTCGAGGCACTGCTGGCCGGGCTCGGGGCGAACGAGCGCGCCGAGCGGCGCCGCACGGCGGCGCACCGGCTGCTCGCGCTCAACGAGGAGCCCCTGCGCTTCACGGCGCTCTGCCTGCTGAGCGACGGCGGAGGCGAGCTTTTGCTCGCCGACCTCGTTTGGGCCGCCGAGTACGCTCACCGCGCGGGTGACCACGCGCGAGCCGTTCAGGCCGCCGAGCGGGCCCTCGCCCTCGCTCCAGATGCCCCCGCCGCGCTCGTGCGCGCGAGCGCACTCAGTGCCCTCGGTGACGACCCCGCGGGCGTTGATGCGGCCTTCGCCCGAGCCGCCGAACTCGCCCTCGACGCCGAGGCGCGAGCTCGCGTCGAGGTGCGCTGGGGGCAGCACACGGCGCTGCGCGAGCACGACCCCGCGCGGGCTGCGCGCCGCGCCACTGAACTCATGCCGACGCTCGGCCCCTCCGCCGACCTCCTCGCGCCCGACCTCGCGAAGTGGCGGCTCATGGCAGGCGACGCGAGCGCGCTCGACACCCCGCTCGCCCCACGAGCAGAGGCCGAGTCGGCGGCCGCCCTCAATGCCGCGATCGGGATGGCGATGATGGCGACCATGGCCGGACGCGTCGTCGAGGCTCGGCAGGCCGTGGAGGCGGGGCGGCCGCTCGCCGACCGATTCGCCGCCGTGCAGCCCTTCGCCGGCGGGCTGCTCGACCTCTCCGCCTTCCTCGTTCACGTCGCCGACGGCCGCATCGCGGAGGCGCGCGCCTTCGCCGAGCACTGCCGGCTGCAACCCTTCGCCGACTCGGCGGGCGTCTGGTCGTACGCCCTCGCGCTCGTGCACCTGCACGCCGGGCGCCTGCACGATGCCCTCCCTCTCGCGCTGCTCGCCATCGAGCAATTGCGCTGGCGCGACTTCACGGGCCTCGTCGGCCCCGCCATCGCTTTGGGCGCCACCGTGCACGCGCAGCTCGGCGAAACCGAGGCGGCACGACGCCTGCTCGCCTCGCTCGAGCCCGCGCATCGCGACGACGTCAAGGTCGTGCTGCAGGCGGCCGAGGCCGAGGCGTGGCTCGTGGTCGTCGGCGACGAGGCCGAGCGGGCGGCGGGGATGCTCGTGCCCGCCGTCGCCCGCGGCATCGAGCTCGGTCACCTTCTGCTCTCGGCGCTCACCGGCACCGTCGCCGTGCGGGTCGGCGCCGCGGCCGAGGTGCGCGAGCTGCTCGCGGGGGCGGCCGGGGCATCCGGATCGCCGCTCATCGCCGCTGTCGCGGCGCTCGCGGAGGCCGTCGCCGAGCGCGACACCGCCGCCGTTATCGCGGTGGTCGACGATCTTGAGCGCGCCGGCCTCCCGGCTGTCGCGCACAGCGCGCTCACACAGGCCGCCGAGTGGTCGGCGGGCGACCGCATGCTCGAGCGCCGCGCGCGCGTGCGTGCCGCTGAGCTCGGCCTCACGGTGGTGCCGGTGCGCACTGCGCGGTCGAGCCGCACCGATTCGGGGCTCACCGAGCGCGAGTGGGTCATCGCCCAGGCGGCCGCGCGACGCGAGCGCAGCCGTGAGATCGCCGACAGGCTCGGCGTCTCGGTACGCACGGTCGACAACCACTTGGCGAGCGTCTACCGCAAGCTCGGCATCAGCGGCCGGGCCGAGCTCGAGCACGAACTGCGCGAGCGGCTCTGACCGGCGTCATCGCCGCCCGCGCCCTCGGGTCTGACGTGACGTGCGTGGCTACTGGCTGACGGGTGCGATCGTGTACTGTACCTGGCCCGTGCCCTCGGCGTTCTCGGCGATGATGAGGGCGACGTTCCAGGTGCCGTTCTCGAACACGCGAGCTTCGGATCCCTCGCCGAGCTGCAATTCGGAGACCTGGGTGTAGCCGGCGTCGAGCAGGTCGGTGAAGGCTTGCTGCGCCTCGGCGAGGCTTGCGACCGTGATCGCGGCCGTGTAGGTGTCGTTGGCGGCCGCCGAGAACACGACGTCGCCCTGCACGGTCGGCACGTCAGCGGGCCAGCTGTCGGGCAGGCTCGCACCCGAGCCGTCGACGTCGACGTCGACGCCCGTCTGGTCTTCGATGATCTGCTCGACACCGCCCTCGACGATACCCTCGGTGAGCTGCTCGAGCGGGTTGGCGAAGCAGCCGCTGAGCGTGAGGGCGACGCCCATGCTGAGAACGGCGATGGCGGGAGCGGTGCGGCGCATGGTGGACTCCAGTCGGTCGGGATGCTGTGATTCCAGTGTGCTCCGGAATCGCGCCCGATTCCATGAGTAGTCGCTACTTGCGAGACACTGTCTTCATGGATGGGGTACTCATCGGGTTCGCGATCATCGGCGCGGTGGTCGCCGTGGGCTACCTCGTGGGCCGCATCGGTGTCCTCGGCCTGCACGCGGAGTTCGTGCTCGGCCGCTTCGCGTTCTTCGTGCTCTCGCCAGCGCTGCTCTTCACGGTGCTCGCCGAGGCGGATGCCCGGCAGCTGTTCTCGTCGCTGCTACCCGTCTCGGCGATCGCCGCGCTCGGCTGCATGGCCGTGTTCGCGTTCGTCGCGCGGCTCGCCTGGCGTCGGGAGGTGCCCGAGACGACCATCGGCTCGCTCGCCTCCGGCTATGCCAACGCCAACAACATCGGACTGCCGATCGCCGCCTACGTGCTCGGAGATCCGGCGTTCGCCGCGCCGATCATCCTGTTGCAGCTCGTGATCCTCACACCCATCGCGCTCACGATCCTCGACGTCACGACGAGCGGCACGCTCTCGATCGGCCGGGTGCTGAGCCAGCCCATCCGCAACCCGCTCATCATCGGCTCGGCGCTCGGGCTGCTGCTGTCGGTCACGGGCGTCGAGCTGCCCGTGGCGGTCGTGGAGCCCTTCCACCTCATCGGGGCGGCCGCTGTGCCGACGGTGCTGCTGCTCTTCGGCATGTCGCTGCACGGCCGGCGTATCCTCGAGCCCGGATCGGGTCGCCGCGACATCCTGCTCGCCGTCTCGCTCAAGATCGTCGCCATGCCGACGATCGCGTGGGCCGTCGGCGCGTTCGTGTTCGGGCTCGAGGGCCTGCCGCTCTTCGCGGTCGTTGTGCTCGCGGCGCTCCCGACGGCGCAGAATGTCTTCACCTACGCGGTGCGGTTCGAGCGCGCTGTTCCGGTGGCGCGGGATGCCGTGCTCATCACGTCCGTGCTCTCGGTGCCGGCGCTCATCGTGATCGCCGCTCTACTCGCGCCGCGCTAGAACCCAGGAGTCGCGGAATCCCGCTCGGCCCGGCGCCGCCGCACGACGAGCACGATGCGCCAGACGATGAGCGCAACAAGGACGACGATGGCGATGACGAGCACCGCGCGGCTGTAGCGCGAGGCGATGTCTTCGACCACGACCCAGTTCTCACCGAGCACGAAGCCGAGTACGACGAACAACGTGTTCCAGATGCCGCTGCCGATGGTCGTCAGCAGCAGGAAGAGCCAGAGCCGCATGCGGTCGACCCCCGCGGGGATAGAGATGAGGCTGCGCACGATCGGCACGAAGCGGCCGAGCAGCACCGCGATCGGGCCGAAGCGGTGGAACCACGCCATGGCCTTCTCGACATCGGTGCCGCTCATGAGCGGGATGCGGTCGGCGATGCGCGCGAGGCGCTCGGCGCCGATCCAGAAGCCCAGGCCGTAGAGCAGCAGGGCGCCGACCACCGAGCCGATGGTCGTCGCGATGATGAGGCTCACGAGGTCGAACGAGCCGCGGCTCGCCGTGAAGCCCGCGAGCGGCAGGATGAGCTCGCTCGGGATGGGCGGAAACAGGCTCTCGATCGCGACGAGCAGCGCCGCCCCGACGACGCCAAGGGTCTCCATAACGCTGATGGCCCACTGGTCGATGCTCACGGGGTTCGACCCTACCGGGAGCGCCCTGGTGCGGGCTCCACTAGAAGATCATCGGCCGGTCGTCGTCATCGTCGTCGCCCTGCAGATCGACGACCACGGGTACGTGATCGCTCGGGGCGTCGCCCTTGCGCTGCTCGCGCTCGATGCGGGCATCCACCACCCGGTCGGCGAGGCCGGGGGAGCCGAGGATGAAGTCGATGCGCATGCCCTCGTCGCGCGGGAAGCGTAGCTGCTTGTAGTCCCAGAAGGTGTAGCCCTCGGGAACGATCGGCCGCACGACGTCGGCGAGGCCCACGCGCTCGAGCGTCGCGAAGGCCTCGCGCTCGGCCGGCGAGATGTGGGTCGACAGTCCCGGGATGAAGCTCGGGTCGCCCATGTCGGCGTCGGTCGGCGCCACGTTGAAGTCGCCCATGAGGGCGAGCGCGCCACCCGGGTTCGCGCCGAGCCAGCGCCCGCTGTCGTCGGCGAGTGCGCGCAGGAACCGCAGCTTGTAGTTCATGTGCGGGTCGTCGAGCCCGCGGCCATTGGGCACGTAGAGGCTCCACAGTCGCACGTCGTCGACGGTCGCGCCGATCGCGCGGGCCTCGAGCGGGGCATCCTGGCCCGAATCAGAATCGTGGCCCTTCGCGAAGCCGGGCTGGCCCTGGAAGCCGATCTCGATGTCGGTCATCGGCAGGCGGCTCGCGATCGCGACGCCGTTCCACTGGTTGAGGCCGTGCAGCACGACCTCGTAGCCGGCCGCCTCGAAGGGCTCGAGGGGAAACTGCGCGGGCGTGCACTTGATCTCCTGCATCGCCAGCACGTCGACGTCGGCGTTCACGAGCCAGTCGACCACGCGGCCGTGGCGCGTGCGGATGGAGTTGACGTTCCAGGTGGCGATACGCATGCGATCACGCTAGCCGCTCGTCGCGAGCCTCCTCGTGTGCGCGTCGAGCCAGTCGAGGGCATCGGCCCACAGCGGCTTCGCCGCTTCGCGGAAGTAGCCGGTGTGGCCGATCGCGCCGAGCCGACGCGCGCGCGGATCGATGTCGATGGCGGTGAGATCGATCGAGGCGTACCCGCTCATCAGTGCATCGCGCGAGCGCGGCAGCGCCCACAGGTCGTTGATCTAGTTCGCGGCGGCGACGGGGATGCTCACGCGGGCCGCCGCCTCGGCCTCGCGTGCCAGCTCGGGAACGTCGAAGAAGTTGCGGCGGTGGCCCACCCAGCGCTTCCAGCCGCGGTACACCCCGATCGGCATGTCGGCGCCAAGACCAATGAGCGAGCCGGGCATGACCCCGGTCGCCCGCGTCGCGACCGGACCGACGAGGTGCCAGAGGGCGAGCACGCGAGCGGCCTCGCGGCGCGGCATCCAGCCGTGCCAGCCGGCGCCCGAGCCGAAGGTGTAGATCGCGTCGACGGCCGCGATGCTCGGCACGAGCCCGAAGGCGACACCGCCGTAGCTGTGGCCGACGATGAAGAGCGGGCGGGCATCCTTCACCGCACGGATCACGGCGTCGAGATCGAGTCGCGCCCAGTCGCCGTAGTCCATCGAGAAGGTGCGCAGGTCGGCCGGAGCCGACTGGCCGAGCCCTCGGTAGTCGAGCGTGATCACGTCGTAGCCGTCGCTCGCCGCGTACTCCGCGAAGCGCCGGTAGAAGCGCTGGCTGACGCCCGTGGCGCCGCCGACGATGATGGTCGCCGTCGCGGGGGTGCCGCCGGTGTAGCGGATCGCGCTGAGCGGGTACCCGTCGGCCGCGGTGATCGTGACGGGGGTCGCCGTCACCTCCGGGCGGGTCACCCGCGCACCCGCATGAGGTCGAGCACGTAGCGGCACGCGTCGGCCATCGGCTCGACCCGGCCCGAGACCCGGGCCTGCAGCAGGCCGCCCTCATAGGCCGCGACGATCGCGAAGGCCATGCGCTCGGCGTCCTCGGTCGAGCGCCCTTCGCGCTGCAGGCCGGTGGCGATGACCGCCCGCAGGCGCACGAAGCCCCGGTCGAGGGCCGCCCTGATCTCGCGGTCGTCGGGGGTCGTCTCGAGCGCGACCGTGGCGAGGGGGCAGCCGAGGGCGAACGACGATGCCCGCAGCCCGAGCGCCGCGCGCTCGAGCCAAAGGGCGAGCGCGTCGAGCAGGTCGTCGCCCCGCTCGACCGCGCGCTCGAGCCGACCGGTGAGCCGGTCGACCGAGTCGTCGATCGCGGCGACCGTGATCGACGCCTTGCCGCCGGGGAAGTGGTAGTAGAGCACGCCCTTGGGTGCCGCGGCATCGCGCACGATGTCGTTGAGGCCCGTCGCGTTCATTCCGCGGGCCTGGATGCTCGCGCTCATCGCCTGCACGATGCGGTCGCGCGTGGTGGAGGTCATGCGAGCACTCTATAGACCAGTCGGTCTAATGACAAGGGCTGACACAGGGTGCTCGCCTCGAGCGTTCCCTGGGCGCCCGGCTAGAGTGAGCGGGTGTCCGAGGCCCGTGAGCAGCTCATCCAGTTCATCCGCGACGAGGCCGTCTTCCACGGAGAGTTCACGCTCACGAGCGGCGCCACGGCCGCCTACTACATCGACCTCCGCAGGGTGAGCCTCGACCACCGCGTCGCCCCGCTCATCGGGCAGGTCATGGTCGATCTCATCGCCGACATCCCCGACATCGACGCCGTCGGCGGCCTGACGATGGGGGCCGACCCGGTCGCCTCCGCCGTGCTGCACCAGGCGGCAGCGCGGGGGCTGAGCTACGACGCCTTCGTCGTGCGCAAGGCACCGAAAGACCACGGTCGCGGCAAGCAGGTCGAGGGCCCCGACGTCGCTGGCAAGCGAGTGATCGTGCTTGAAGACACCTCGACGACCGGCGGCTCGCCCCTCACCGCTGCCCGCGCGCTCGAAGCCGCCGGAGCGACCGTCGTCGCGGTCGCCGTTGTCGTCGATCGGGCGACGGATGCGCGGCGCGTGATCGAGGAGGCGGGGTACGAGTACCGCGCCGCCATCGGGCTGGGCGACCTGGGGCTCGCGTGACCGACGAGCGCGACCCCGGTTCTGACGGACCGGAGACCGGGGGCTTCGACGCCGACGAGTGGTTCCGCTCGCAGTTCGGCGGTCTAGAGCCGGAGCCGGAACTGGAACCCGAGCCTGCGGCCCCGCCTCCTCCGCGGGAGCCCCCGGTCTCGGTCCCGGCGTTCGACCCGTTCGGCACCTTCGCGCCGCCGCCCGCCCTCGTCGAGCCACCGCCGACCCTGCCCGCCGTGCTGCCCGTCGCGCAGCCGGCCGTACTCGAGCCCGAGCCCGAGCCCGAGCCCGCACCGCTCTCGGCGATCATCGAGCCCGAGCCCACACAGCCCTCGGCGATCATCGACGCCGACGCACCTCTCGGCGACGCCGCGACTGAGCTCTTGCGTCAGCCGGAAGAGGGCGGCGCGCTCGACGAGCTCTTCGGCTCCGACAGCTTCCAGGAGTACGACGAGACACTCATCCCTGCAGCGCCCCGCACCTCGCGGCGCCGGGCGGGCGGCGAGTCGCCCCCGCCCGGAGAGCCCGGCGCCGTGCGCGCCCCGCTCGGCCGCACGCAGAAGATCCTGCTATGGATCGCTGGTGCCCTCGTGGCGCTGCTCGCCCTCGTCGCGATCTTCTTCGTCGGCACGCGCATCCCGACCCTGCTGGGCCCCGCACCGGGGGCCGAGCCCTCGCCGACCGCCACGCCTTCGCCGACCCCGACCGCTCGGCCGGTTGGACCCGTACCCCCGGGGGAGTACCGCTGGGACGAGCTCGGCGGCGGCGAATGCTTCGAGCCCTTCGTCGACGCCTGGCAGGACGAGTACACGGTCGTCGACTGCGCCGAGCCGCACGGCGGGCAGCTCGTGCGCCGGGCCGCGTTCCCTCTCCCGGAGGGAGCGCTCGATCCGGGTCCGTACCCCGGCGAGGAGGCGCTCGCGGCCCAGATGTCGCTACTGTGCTCGGCTCCGGGCGTGCTCGACCTCGCCGCGGCGGGCGGGCTCACCGACGTGCAGGTGCAGGGCGCCTTTCCGGCGACCGAGGAGCAGTGGGAAGCTGGCGAGCAGGACTACTTCTGCTTCGCGTCGCGGTCGTCGGGGGAGCCGATCACCGGCAGCCTCGCGCCGCCGCCTCCCGCCCCCTGACCAGGGGCGGTGCCCTTACAGCTCGGTCTCGATCGGCGTCGGGGCGACCAGCTCGTGCACGCCCTGCAGGATCTCATCGGGGCGGAACGGGTAGCGCGCGATCTCGGCCTCGTCGCTGATGCCGGTGAGTACGAGCACCGTGTGCAGGCCGGCCTCGATGCCCGCGACGATGTCGGTATCCATGCGGTCGCCGATCATCGCGGTGTTCTCGCTGTGCGCGCCGATGCGGTTCATGGCCGAGCGGAACATCATGGGGTTCGGCTTGCCGACAACGTACGGGTCCTTCGCCGTCGCCTTCGTGATGAGCGCCGAGATGGCGCCCGTGGCGGGCATCGGTCCGTCGGCGCTCGGGCCCGTCGCGTCGGGGTTCGTGGCGATGAAGCGCGCGCCCTGCCCGATGAGCCGGATCGCCTTCGTGATCGCGTCGAACGAGTAGTTGCGCGTCTCGCCGACGACGACGTAGTCGGGGTCGGTCTCGGTCATGATGAAGCCGGCCTCGTGGAGGGCCGTCGTGAGCCCTGCCTCGCCGATCACGTAGGCGCGACCCCCGGGCATCTGGCTGGCGCAGAAGTCGGCGGTCGCGAGCGCGCTCGTCCAGATCGACTCCTCCGGCACGTCGAGCCCGCTCGCGCGCAGGCGCGCGGCGAGGTCGCGCGGCGTGAAGATCGAGTTGTTGGTGAGAACGAGGAAGGGCGTGCCCGAGTCGCGCCACTGCCGAATCAGCTCGACCGCTCCGGGCAGCGGCGTGTTCTCGTGCACGAGCACGCCGTCCATGTCGGTCAGCCAGCACTCGATATCGCGTCGATCGGTCACGGCCGTCAGCCTAACGGGGCGGCTCCGGATGCGCGGCCCAGAGCCGCTGCGCGACGAGGCCGAGGCGGCGCTCGATGACGGCGACGGCATCCGGGCTCTCATCGATGCTGATGCTGCGCCGGCCGAGCGCGCGGGCGGCCGCGGCCGTCGTTCCACTGCCCGCGAAGGCGTCGAGCACCCAGTCGCCCTCGCGGCTCGAGGCCTGCACGATGCGGCGCAGCACGCCGAGCGGCTTCTGGGTGGGGTAGCCGGTCTTCTCGGCTCCGCTCGTTGGAACGATCGTGTGCCACCAGACGTCGGTGGGCAGCTTGCCGCGCGCGGCCTTCTCGGGCGTCACGAGGCCCGGCGCCATGTAGGGCTCGCGATCGACCGCCTCGCTGTCGAAGGAGTACGTCGCCGGGTTCTTGACGTAGACGAGGATCGTGTCGTGCTTCGTCGGCCAGCGCCGTCGCGCCTTGGCCCCGTAGTCGTAGGCCCAGATCAGCTCGTTGAGGAAGCACTCGCGGCCGAACAGCGCGTCGAGCGCGACCTTCGCGTAGTGCGCCTCGCGCCAGTCGAGGTGCAGGTAGAGGGTTCCGTCGTCGCGCAGCACCCGGTGCGCCTCCATAAGCCGCGGGGCGAGAAAGCCCCAGTAGTCGCCGAAGGTGTCGTCGTAGCTGCTGAGCGCCTCGACCGTGCGGGTGTAGCTCGTGCCCGTGAAGCCGAGGTGGGCGCCTTCGGGGTCGCGCACGCTGCGCGTCGTGCGGCGGTGCTGGGTGCGGCCCGTGTTGAAGGGCGGGTCGAGGTAGACGAGCTGCATGCTCTCGTCGGGCAGGGCGCGCATCGCGGCGAGGTTGTCGGCGTGGATGATCAGGTCGGGGCCGTCGGGGCTCCACAGCGGTTCGCCCTCGTGCTCGCGCGGCGCTGGGATGCTCATGAGCCGAGATTAACAGAGTGCCGGCGCGCCAGGTCGCGCGTGCCCGATCGAGCTCGGCCTGGCCACGCTCGGCCTGGCCACGCTCGGCCGATCACGCTCAGCCGATCACGCTCAGCCGACGAGGGCGACCGCGGGTTCAGTGCGATAGCCGCGCCCGCTCGGGGCGCGCCACTCGAGGGCACCCCCACCTGCCTGGTCGACGCGCCAGGCGGTGCGGTGCTTGAGCTGGTGGTGGGCCTCGCACAGGTGCGCGAGGTTGTCATGTCGGGTCGCGCCCTCGTGCTGCCAGTCGACCGTGTGATCGATGTCGGAGTTCGCCGCCGACCGCCCGCACCCGGGGAACCGGCAGGTCTCGTCGCGGATGCGTAGCCAGAGCCGCAGATCGCGCGGCACCGCGTACCGCTCGCGCCCGACCGAGAGCACGGTGCCCGTCTCGGGGTGGGTGAGCAGCCGCACGAAGCTCGGTGCGTGCGCCGCGAGGCGTCGCGCCACTTCGGTCGAGATCGGTCCGTAGCCCTCGAGGGTGCTGAGAGCGCGAGCGGCCGAGCCGGTGTCGAGCGAACCGGAGGGTTCAGGATCGGCCGAGCGAGCGTTTGAGCCGGAGTCGGGGTGCTTTGCGTCGAGGAGTGACAGCACGGGAACGCTCACGAGCACGGTCGCCCGCACTCCGCGACCGAGACCGGTCTCGGGCATAATGCCGTCGATCAGAAGGTCGGCGAGCACATCAGCGCGGCGCTGCGTCAGGGTGCGCGGCTCGTCAGGAGCGGCGAGCCCCGTCGCGATCTCGCTGAGCCGACGGTACGCGCCGACGGCCTGCTCAGCGGGCAGGTGCGCGGTCAGCCAGGCCATGCCGTCGCGCCCGGGCTCAAGGCGCACCGAGCGGGAGTCTTCGGCACAGCGGCGGCGCGCATCGACCGAGTCGGGATGCACTCGCTCACGGATGGCGCGCGCCTTCTGCCGGAACCCGCTGGCCGTGCGTACCTCCGCTGCTGGCAGCGCTTCAGCCTCGAATGCCGACCACGACGCTTCGGGCAACGAGCGCGCCTCGTCGACGAGCACGCTCGCGTGCCGGTAGCTGATGCGCCCCGAGCGCAAGGCATCGAGCGTCGGCCGCAGGTCGTGCACGAGCGTGGCGCTGTCGGCCACGAGCTGCTCGGCCTCGCGCTCGCCGATGCGCAACGCCGCACTGATCTCGGTCGTGGCGACGCGCCGCGCTGTCATCTCGCGCGACCAGCCGCTGCCGCCTGAGGGCAAGTGCGCCTCGGCTGCGAGCGTGAGCCGGCGCACCTCGTCGATCGCGACCGCGCGGTAGGCGCCCAGCGACGCGACGAGCCGGTCGACCTCGACGATCGAGTCGAGCACCGCACTGAGCCCGGCATCGACCGCGGCGGCCGGCGACGTCGGCAGCGGGGCGGCCTGTGCCTCGAGTGCGGTGGGGGTCGACATGAGGGCAGTCAAGCAGGGAGCACCGACATCGAAACGCACCACCCCGCGCCAGTACAGAGGCGGGGGAATATGGTCTGATCAGGCCTTTTGGGGAGGAGAGGCCGCGGGCTCGCGGCCCGCGTCGCGAGCTGCCACGCCGGTTGCGTCGCCGACTGCATTGCTGCCGGAACCGCGGCCCTCAGGGGCCGGCACCGCAGCATCCACCCCCGCGCGCCGCCGCGGTGCACGAAGCAGCACGGCGATGAGCAGCAGCGTCACCCCGATCGCGGCGCCGTACGCGGGCGTGAACCCCGCGACGAGCAGCGTCACGACCCCCGCGATGCCGAGCACGACCTTGAGCGCCGCCATCCACGGGCCGACGGGAGCCGCGGCCGGCCGACCGCGCGCCTCGTCGCGGCGCTCGAGCCAGCTGACCCCGATGACGATCGGGATGAGCAGCAGCGCGACCGCCACGAGGAACGGCGGCCGGCTCTGCCACCATCCCGCGCTCAGCGGCTCGGGGAACGGCGCCCCTGAGAGCACGAGCACGACCGCGATGAGCACGATGACGGGCACGTGCCACAAGTAGATCTGCATGGCGTTCGTATTGATCGCGCCGCTCAGCCCCGCGAACGTCTCGCGCTCGGCGAGGCGGGCGAGCCACGGGCGCAGGAACGCGAACAGCAGCGTCTGCCCGACACCCAGCACGAGAATGGCCGCGGTCGGCGGGTTCAAGTTGTCGTACATGTCGGTCGAGTACCCGACGACGGTCGTCAAGAGCAGCAGCACGCCGAAGGCGGCGAGGCCCGTGAGACCGAGCATCCACCGTCGACGCCAGTCGAACCAGCCGTCAGCGAGGCAGAAGCCGAGCTGCTGGATGAAGATCCAGACGAACAGCAGGTTGAGGGCCCCGATGAGGGGCTGCACCGTGAGCAACGCGGTTGTGTCGATGATCATGACGGCGGCGAGCAGCGTCAGCAGAGTCACCCACGGTGCGCGCTCGTGCAGGCGAGCCATGAGGGGAACGAGCCCCGAGCATCCGAGATAGACGGCCAAGAACCAGAGCGGCTGCCCGATGCGGAAGCCTACGTCGGCGAGCACGTTGTCGGGCAGGCCCACGAGGCCGAGCACCGCGAGCGTCAGGCCGACCAGACCCAGGGGCAGGAGGGCCGGCCGGGCCAGGCGGCCGACGCGGTCGCGCACGTAGTCGGCGGCGGTGACCCCCCGCCTGCGCTGGCGCCGCCACGCGAGCACGCTTGCGAAGCCGCCCATGACGAAGAACAGGGGCATCACCTGCACGAGCCACGTACTCCAGGCGAAGATCGGATGCCCGTCGAGCGAGTTGGTGATGGCGAGCCCCGCGGTCTCGACCGTCACGCCCGCCATCATGACGTGCAGGCCGACGACCACGAGGAGGCAGGCCGCGCGCACGAGGTCGACGGCGTGGTCTCGGGATGCTCGAGGCGGGCTCGCGGGGGCACTGGGCGATGCCGAGTCGGGCAATGCGGTTGACGCGGGCTGCGTCGGTGATGGTGGCAACGGCTGCTGCTCGAACGTCGTCATCGACACCCCTCGTGCTCGGTACTGACTGCGCAGCGCGCGACGGCCTCACGGGTACGGGCCGTTGTGGTGTCAGCGTACGTGACGAGGGGGAGCGTCGGTAGGACGACAGTGGATGCTGACATGATGAGAATATGCCCGCAATAGATCGCCTCGCCCTATTGCGGGACGCATATCGCAGCAATTCGGGTAGTCATATTGCGTTCGTTGATGAGTCGTACTTGGCTCCCGAATTCGCGGATGGGGGCACTGCGTCACCGTTCTATGTGATGACCGCCTACGTTATTCCTGTTGCAGATCTCGACATCATGCGTGGCGACATCATTGACATCTCGGGGCGCCGATTTTGGCACTCTACGCAGGCTCATCAGTCGGACGATGGGCGCGAGAAGCTCCACCAACTGACTCGCTACATCGGTGACGGCACAGAGCCGCTCATCGTTTCGGTGCTGCTCGGAGTTTCTGTAGCGCGATTTGAGACCGAGAAGGCGCGTGAGGCCTGTTTCTCTCGCCTATTGCACTCCCTCGCCCGAGGAGAACACTGCGAGCCGGTTTCCCTCATGATCTTCGAGGAACGCAAGCATCAGTCTGATCGTAATTTCGACGCCCGCGTCATTTCGCGGGCGCGCGCCGAGGGACTCGTTCCTCGATCGACACACGTAATGCCGACGAGTCCGTCTGTCGAACCTCTGTTGTGGTTGCCCGACGTCGTCTCGTTCGCCGTCAATCATCAACTCTCAGCTCGCGAGCTTTCCTACGTCGAGCCGTTCGCCGATCGGCTCATCGTAATCGCCCCTTAAATGCGAGCAGCCCCTGAGTGCCGTAGCAATCAAATCAGGGGCCAGGCAAGTTGTCCGGAGTGCGGAGGGCTTGCCCTTGCTCTCGAGTATTCTGACACATCTCTGTTCGGGACTTCTAGCCCATGCCCCTCTCTCTCGATGAAGCCTGAGAGATCGGGCGCGAATTGGCGTGCCGAAGGCGCGATGCCCAGGATCCCGACTGGGCTCGTGCGTGCCCCAACGCAGACTAACCCGAACGCACGAGCCTAGTCGGGATCCTGGGCTGACCGTGACGTTGAAAAGCCTGTCTAACCAGGCTTTTCGAAACGATTCGCACTCAGGCCTCAGTCCGACCACATTCGCGGGCTGCACGAATAGCGTGCCTGAATCTCGAGACCGCTGCGCACGGTCAGATGAGTCGCAGGGTGTCGCCGGCGTAGTAGGTGTCGTGCATGAACCGCTTGTGGTTGCGCTCGAGGTCGGCAATGAGCTCGGTGAGCGCGAGTTCGACGTTGTGGTCGCCACCCGATTTGCGCACGCGCTGCAGCGCCTTCTTGGCCCGGGCCAGTGTGTGCTCGAGGTTGAGCAGAACATCACTGATCTCGCTGAGGGCTTGCTCGCGCGCAACCTCGGCAGGGCTGCGGGCGCCTGCTGCTGCGGTGCTCATGAGACCCCCTGAATGCGCGCGCCGACGAGGTGCCGAACACGGGTCAGTCTACGGCGCAGCCCCGACGAGCGGGTCGGTTCGAGCATCCGCGTCGACAGAATCGGCCTAGGGTCGAGGCGTGGACGAGACGGGTGAGACAGCGGGCGAGCGAGAACCCGACAACGCGCCGGCGCCCGCACTGGAATGGACGACTCATGGCGTCGGCCCCTGGACGGGGCCGACGCCCGACGACCCCCGCCTCGACCCCGAGTTGCTCGCGCACGGCGACACCCGCAACGTCATCGACCGCTACCGCTACTGGAGCATGGCCGCGATCGTCGCCGACCTCGACACGCGCCGGCACCCGTTCCACGTCGCGATCGAGAACTGGCAGCACGACATGAACATCGGTTCGATCGTGCGCAGCGCCAACGCCTTCCTGGCCGCCGAGGTGCACATCGTCGGCCGCCGCCGCTGGAACAAGCGCGGCGCCATGGTCACCGACCGCTACCAGCACGTGCGCCACCACGAGACCATCGCCGACCTCGTCGCGTTCGCGCGCGAGGCCGGGCTGCCGATCGTGGCCGTCGACAACGTGCCGGGTTCGCGGCCCGTGGATGCTGCGCCCCTGCCGCGCGCCTGCATCCTGCTCTTCGGGCAGGAGGGTCCGGGGTTGAGCCCCGAGGCGCTCGCCGCCGCCGACGAGGTCATCGAGATCACGCAGTACGGCTCGACGCGGTCGATCAACGCGAGCGCCGCGGCCGCGATCGTCATGCACGAGTGGGTTCGGGTTCACGCGGGCTCTTGACGAGCATCCACCCAGCCGATGGACTGGGCGCATGACCGCGATCACCGACGATCTGCCCGCCCTTCTCATTCACCAGGAGCACGATCTGTGGGAGGCGATGCGGCACGGCGACGGCGGCACGCACCTGCAGCAGGCGATGACGACGGATGCCGTTCTCATCGACGACGGATCGCTCGTCGAGCGCTCGGCCGCGATCGTCGCGCTCGACGGCACGACGTGGGGGGCGGCGACGATGAGCGACCAGCGCGTTGTGCGCCTCGGCGATCGCGCCGCGATGCTCGCCTACCGGCTGCGCAGCTCGCGCGACGGCGTGCCCGTCGACGTGTGGGCCACGACGACCTACGTCTACGCCGAGGGCCGCTGGCGCGTCGGCGCGCACCAGCAGTCGCCCGCCGCCGACTAGGGCCGCGCGCGCCGCACCCTGATGGGGCCCTTGGCGGTTGAGGGGTCGACGACCCGGCCGCCCTGGGTGATCTCGACCTCGCCCGCCGCGACGAGGCGCCGGGCCGCGCGCCGGGCGGGCTCCATGAGCGCGCGCCAGGCCTCCTCGTCCTCGCCCCCGACGGCTCGCGCCGCCTCGCTCGGGCAGATTGTCGCATCGCCGGCGCGGCCGGCCAGCAGGCTCCGGATGCTCTCCTCGAGCGCCCGGTCCACGGGCCGCACGCCCCGCGCGCGGCACGCATCGCTGCACCAGCGCACGGCATCCCAGTCGCGTGCCCAGCGCGCCCGCCACTCGATGCGCCGGCCGCACGAGCCGCAGGTCTTCTCGGTGCGCTCGTCGGAGGATTTCTCTGCCTGCCCACGTTGCCGACCCATGTCGCCAGTCTCGGCGCTCTGGCCGAGCGCGCGCCGAGCATCCACCCCCCGGTGTCGCCACTCTGCGTCGGTAACCGACCCCATAGCGACGGAAAGTGGCGACAGCGTGGGGGTCGGCGGGCGCGTCAAGCGCCGGCGCGGCGCTCGCGCGCGAGCAGCAGCCCGACCGCGGCGATGACGGCCACGGCGATCGCGGTGCCACCGAACAGCAGCAGCGCTCCGCCCGCCTCGTAGGCGAGCCCCGAGACACCGGCCGCGATCGTGGCGGCCGTGAGGCCGATGCCGCGCAGCAGCCCCTGCGCCGAGCCCGCGCGCGCGGGGTCGACGGCGTGCGCCATCGCGGCCGCGGCGCCGATGAAGGCGAGCGCCTGCCCGGTCGACTCGACGAAGCCCATGCCCGTGGCGATGAAGGGGTTGCCCACGAAACCGTAGAGCGTGACGATCGGCAGCAGGATGAGCATGCCGCGCCAGTAGGCCGAGACGCCGCCGCGCCGGTCGGCGAGGCGACCCGCCCAGCCCGCGACGAGCACGTAGGGCACGGCGAAGAGCGCGTAGCTCGCGGCCGTGAGCACGGGCCCCGCGCCGATGTCGGCCATGAAGCGCGGCCACACGCCGTCGTAGGCGCCGGTCGGCACCATGACGGCCGCGTAGAGCAGCACGATGCCGACGATGCGGGGCGAGCGCAGCAGGTCGAGGCTCGTGCGCGGGGCGCTCGAGCCGAAGCGCAGCGTGCGGTCGGCATCCGTGCCGTCGAAGCCGAGCACGCCCGCGGCGATGCCGCCGGTGGCCGGATGCGGGTCGTCGGCGCGGAACGCCGTCGTCGCCGCCTCGCGGAACCCGACGAGCACGGGCACGAGCGCGACGAGCACGATGATGGCGGCGACGGCGAGGATGGCGCCGGGTTCGGCGACCGCGAGCGCGAGGCCCGAGCCGAGCGGGCCGACGGCGATGCCCGCGAGCTCGGCGGCCCCGAGGCGGCCGAGCAGCTCGCCGCTGCGGGCGTGGTCGTGGCGAACGATGAGGGCACTCGCGGCGATGACGAAGATGCCGAAGCCGAAACCCCCGACGGCGCGACCGGCGATGAGCTGCCAGCCCTCGACCGAGACGGCGCTCAGGCCGAGCGAGGCCGCGACCATGATGACGCCGATGACGGCCATGAGGCGGGCGTGCCCGCGATCGGCGGCGGGGGCGACGAGCAGCTCGGCGACGAGCGCCGAGGCGAACCCTGCCGCGGCGAGGTAGCCGATCTCGGCCGTCGTCACGCCGAGCGAGCTCTGCAGCGCGGGGATGAGCGGGAAGATCACGAACGAGGCCGACGACAGCAGCACCATGGCCGTAACGACGCTCGGCACGAGGAGCCGTGCCTGCTTCTTCTGGCTCGCGTTCATGGTGACGATCATCTCGTTCTCTTGTTATCCAACTGGACAACAACGCTAGCACGCCCTATCCGGTTGGACAATATCGCGGTCCCGCGGCCTATGCTCGACGCGTGGCAGAACGCAAGAGCGCCGAGCGCAAGTCGAGCGACGAGCGCCGCGACGAGATCGTGCGCGCCACGCTTCGCCTCGTCGCCACCAAGGGCTTCGCGGGCGTCACGCTGCGCGAGGTCGCGACCGAGGTCGGCGTCGTGCACGGGCTCATCCGCCACTACTTCTCGAGCCGCGACGAGCTCGTCGCCGCCGCCTTCGACTTCGCTGTCACGAGCGAGCTCGCGAGCGACCGCGCACTGCTCGACGGCCTCGACCCCGTCGCGGCGCTCGCCGGCTGGCTCGCCGCGACCCCCGAAGACCACTACCGCGTGTGGATCGACGCGTGGAGCGAGGCACCCCGCACCCCGCCGCTCGCCGCCGCGCTCGACCGCCACCACCGCGACTGCGAGCGCATCCTGACCGCCGTCATCGAACGGGTCGTGGATGCCGGGCTCGGCGCGAGCGCCGACCCCGCGGCCGACTCGCGCCTGCTCACCGCCGTCGCCGACGGTGTGGCCGTGCAGCACCACGCCGTCGGCGTCATCGACGTCGACGAGGCGAACGCGATCGTCTTCGGCGTCGCCGAGCGGCAGCTCGGGCTCGAGCCCGGCAGCCTCGCGCGCGCCAACCCCGTGCCCGCCCGCGGGCAGTGGGCCGACAGCACGGCTCGATAGACTCAAGGGCAAGCCCTCACCACATCTCGAAGGGACCACCCATGCCTGCCGTCGTCATCATCGGCGCCCAGTGGGGCGATGAAGGAAAAGGCAAGGCGACCGACCTTCTTGCTGGCCGCATCGACTATGTCGTCAAGTTCAACGGCGGCAACAACGCCGGTCACACCGTCGTCGTCGGCGACGAGAAGTACGCGTTGCACCTGCTGCCGAGCGGCATTCTCACCGAGGGCGTCACGCCCGTCATCGCCAACGGTGTCGTCATCGACATCGAGGTGCTGTTCGGCGAGCTCGACGCTCTGAGCGCGCGCGGGGTCGACGTGTCGAAGCTGCTCATCAGCGCCAACGCGCACGTCATCACGCATTACCACCGCACGATGGACAAGGTGACCGAGCGCTTTCTCGGCAAGCGCCAGATCGGCACGACCGGCCGCGGCATCGGGCCCGCGTACGCCGACAAGATCAACCGCGTCGGCATCCGCATGCAAGACCTCTTCGACGAGAACATCCTGCGCCAGAAGGTCGAGGGCGCGCTCAACGTCAAGAACCACCTGCTCGTCAAGGTCTACAACCGCCGCGCGATCACGGTCGACGAGGTCGTGGAAGAGCTGCTGAGCTACGCCGATCGTCTGCGGCCCATGGTTGTCGACACGGGGTTCGAGCTGCACCAGGCCCTCGAGCGCGGCGAGACCGTGCTCTTCGAGGGCGGCCAGGCGACCATGCTCGACGTCGACCACGGCACCTACCCCTTCGTCACCTCCTCGAGCGCGACGAGCGGCGGCGCGGCCACGGGTTCGGGCATCGGGCCCAACCGCATCGACCGTGTCATCGGCATCGTCAAGGCCTACACGACGCGCGTCGGCTCAGGCCCCTTCCCGACCGAGCTCTTCGACGAGTCGGGCGAGTTCTTGCGCAAGACGGGCTTCGAGTTCGGCACCACCACCGGCCGCCCGCGTCGCTGCGGCTGGTACGACGCGCCGATCGCGCGCTACACCGCGCGCGTCAACGGGGTCACCGACTTCGTCATGACCAAGCTCGACGTGCTCACGGGGCTCGAGAGCATCCCGGTCTGCGTCGCCTACGACGTCGACGGCGTGCGCGTCGACGAGGTGCCCGTCTCGCAGAGCGACTTCCACCACGCGACGCCCATCTACGAGAACCTGCCGGGCTGGTCAGAAGACATCTCGGGCGCCCGCACGTTCGACGACCTGCCGAAGAACGCGCAAGACTACGTGCTCGCGATCGAGGCCATGAGCGGTGCGCGCATCTCGGCCATCGGCGTCGGACCGGGCCGCGACGCGATCGTCGTGCGGCACGACCTGCTCGACTGAGCCGCCACCGTGACTGCCGCCGAGCTGCCCTACTCCGTGCTCCAGGGTCACGGGCTGCGGCTTGAGCCCTACGAGCCCGCGCACTTGACAGGCCTGACGTCGGCGCTCGGGCGGCCCGAGGTCTTCGCGGGCGGCTGGGGCGGCGGGCCCGCCGGCGCGCGCTCGGGCGACGAGTTCGCCGCGTGGCTGCCGACCTATCTGCCGATTGGGCGCGCGCACGTGTACGTGCTGCGCTCGCTGACGGCTCCGGATGCTCTCCGCCCGATCATCGGCACCTCGACCATTCTCGACCTCAACCCCGCGGCCGAGTCGGCCCACATCGGCTTCACCGCGTACTCACCCGAGCAGTGGGGATCATCCGTCAACCCGGCGGCCAAGCTCCTGCTGCTCGGCCACCTCTTCGATCACGGGTACGGCCGCGTGAAGCTGCAGGCCGACGTGCGCAATGCGCGCTCGCGCGCGGGCATCGAGAAGCTCGGTGCCCAGTTCGAGGGGCTAGCCCGACGCGACGCGCAGCGCGCCGACGGCTCGTGGCGCGACGCGGCCGTGTACTCGATCGTCGTCGACGAGTGGCCCGCGGTTCGTGCTCGCCTGCTCGAGCGGCTGAGCTAGCCGTGACGGTGGCGATCCTCAGACGGCGAGCGCGGGTTCCAGCAGCTCGCGCTTGGCCCTCAGGCGCTTCGCGATGCGGATCGGCGGCAGCTCGTGCGGCCAATGGCGAACGATCGTGTAGAAGCCGCGGACGAACCGCCGCACCGCGGTGAGGTCGAGCGCAAGCGGCCGGGCGGATGCCGCCACCGTCAGTAGCGGGTCGACCACGATCTCGCGAGTCGGCCCGAGGTGGATGCTCAGATCCATGTCGTCGTGTACGAAGGAGTCGTGTCGGCACACTTCGTGCCGAATCTCCAGCCAAGCCTGGCGCCGCATCGCGAAGGCAGAGCCCCAGAGCGGCGGGTGCCCGAGCGCGGAGCCGACGCACCAAAAGTAGGCGTTCATGAAGAACGCCGAGCTGCGGCGGTGCGGGCGTCCGTCGTCGTCCATCAGGATGCCGCGGCCGGTGACGGCGGCGGCGTTCGAGTGCTTCATGAGCGACTCACAGACCGAGGCGACCCACGTCACTCCGGGAATGCTGTCGGCATCGAGCCGGGCGATGATGTCGCCGCTTGCGGAGTCGTATCCGGTGGCGCTGGCGGTGGGGATGCCCACCTCGAGCTCATCCACGACGAACGCGCCGTGGCGCGCCGCGACGGCGGTGCTGCGGTCGGTGCTCGAGTTGTCGACGACGATGACCTCCCACGGCGCGTAGGTCTGGCGTGCGAGCGCCTCGAGGCAGCGCTCGAGGTACTCGTGGTCGTTGCGCACGGGGATCACGACGGAGACGCGATCGGTTGGCAGGGTGCGGTACATGATGGAAGTCCTCTCTCAGAAACGAAAGGATGCTTTCCGCCTCGGTTTCCACAGAACGCCATGGCTTGCGGCCAGACAAGCCCTTTCGACTTGCCCTCTGAGTCGCTATAGTGCGGTGCTTGCCGCGCTACGCTCGAGGCATGGATGACGCCGGTCTCGCCGAGCTCACGTCCCTGCGGCGCAGCATTGACAACATCGATGCCGCGCTCATCCACCTGCTCGCCGAGCGCTTCAAGTGCACGCAGACCGTCGGCCGTCTCAAGGCCGCGACCAACATGCCGCCGAGCGACCCCGAGCGCGAGCGCGTGCAGATCGAGCGCTTGCGCGCCCTCGCCACCGAGGCGCAGCTCGACCCCGCCTTCGCCGAGAAGTGGTTCAACTTCATCGTGGCCGAGGTCATCCACCACCACGAGCAGATCGCCACGACCGGCGCGATCTCGACCGATACCGAGTGAGCACCCCGACCCCTCCCCGCTCCTCCGACGCCTGGATCGCGCTGCAGTTCACGCTCGCCGGGGTCGTCTGGGGCGCGAGCTTCCTATTCATCGCCCTCGCCCTCGAGGGGCTCTCGCCCGTGCAGGTCGCCACGGGCCGCACGCTGTTCGGCGCGATCACGCTCGGGCTCATCGCGCTCGTCACGCGCGACCGCCTGCCGCGATCACGGCGCGTGTGGGCGCACCTGCTACTGCTGTCGGTGACCTTCGCGGTCATCCCGTACATGCTCTTCGCCTGGGCGCAGCAGTACGTCGCCTCGGGCGTCGCGAGCATCGTCAACGCCACGACACCGATCATGACCGCGCTCATCGCGGGGCTCGCCTTCCGCATCGAGAGGCTGAAAGGCGAGCAGGTGCTCGGCATCGTCGTGGGCATCATCGGGGTCGTCGTGATCGTCGGCCCCTGGCAGGGCATCGAGCCGGGCTCGGGCGGCATCGTGCCCTATCTCGCCCTGCTCGGCGCGACCGCCTGCTACGGCTTCAGCCTCTCGTACATGCGCCGCTTCTTGAGCAACAGCGGCGTCAGCGCCATCGTCTTCAGCTTCGTCATGATCGGCCTCGCGGCGGTGTGGATGCTGCTGCTGACGCCAGTCATCGGCGCCGACCCGGTGCAGCTCACGCCGACCGTGATCATCGCCATCGTGCTGCTCGGAGCCCTCGGCACGGGCCTCGCCTACGCCTGGAACCAGAACGTCGTGCGCGCCTGGGGACCGACCCGTGCCGCGACGGTGACCTACATCTCGCCTCCCATCGGCGTGCTGCTGGGCGTGCTCGTGCTCAGGGAGACCCTCGTCTGGAACGAGCCGGTCGGCGCCGTGCTCGTCATCCTCGGCGTGCTGCTCGCGCAGCGGCGGCTGCGGCTGCCGGCGTGGCCGCGCGACCAGACGGTGCGTGACCTCGAGCGCGACTGAGCCGATCACGCTCGCGCCCACGGCGACGAGCAGCAGGTCGAGCGGCGGAGTGCCGAGCTGCAGGAAGTCGGTGACGATCGGGATGAAGAGCAGCACGGGAAGCCCGAGGTAGGCCGCGACGACGACGAGGCTGGTGATCCATGTGAACGGGCGCGACAGGATCACGAGCACCCACAGCGCCGTGAGCGTGAGCGTGATGACGGCCGTGGTCTGCACGATCGCCGGCTCGTAGCCGCCGAGGTAGGCGTAGGCGACGACCGAGATGAGCGTGCCGCCGACGACGAGCCCAGACGGCACGCAAAACCGTGCGGCCCTGCGCAAGAAGCCGGGGCGGTAGCGCTGGATGTTCGGCAGCAGCGCGAGCACGAGCGCGGGCAGCCCGATCGTGAGGCCGTCGACGATCGACAGCTGCCGCGGCAGAAAGGGGAACGGCCACAGCAGCGCGCCGAAGACGACCGCGAAGAGGATGGCGTAGGTCGTCTTCGACAAGAACAGCTTGGCGAGCCGCTCGACGTTCGCGATGACCTGCCGACCCTCGGCGACGATGCGCGGCAGTCGGCTGAACTGCCCGTCGAGCAGCACGAGGCGCGCGACCGCGCGCGTTGCCGCAGCGCCCGAACCCATCGCGATGCCCATGTCGGCATGCTTCAGGGCGAGCGCGTCGTTGACACCATCGCCCGTCATCGCGACGGTGTGGCCGAGGCGCTGCAGCGAGAGCACCATGGCCTTCTTCTGCTCGGGGGTCACGCGCCCGAAGACGCGATGCTCGCGCATGATCGCGTCGAGTTCGGCCTCGTTCTCGGGCAGGGTGCGCGCGTCGAATCCGGGGCCGCCGTGACGGATGCCCGCCTCGCGCGCCACCGCGGCCACGGTTCGCGGGTCGTCACCCGAGATGACGCACAGCTCGACCTCTTGCTCGCGAAAGTAGCCGAGCGTCTCGGGTGCGTCGTCGCGCACCTTCTCGCGGAACGACACGAGGGCGACGGCGCGCAGGCCGACGGGCAGCTCGGGCTCGGGGGCCCGCTCACCCTCGGCCAGCTCGACCGGCGAATCGAGCACGACCTCGGTGCGAGCGAGCACGACCGTGCGCTCGCCTGCCGTCGCGCGGGCGGCGAACCGCGCGAGAGCATCCGTCGAATCGGGCACCCCGGCCAGGACGATGTCGGGCGCGCCGACCACCCACGTGCCGCGGGCTGGCCCCTCGGCGAAGGAGACGGCGCTCCACTTGCGGCGGCTCGAGAACTCGATCGCGCGCACGGGCGGTGCCGTCGGGGGCGACATGAAGCGCTCGGCGAGGGCGCGAGCCGTGGCGTTGGCGTCGCGGTCGGCGCCCATCCACGAGAGGGCCGCGTCGGCGGCGGGGTCGAGGTCGGCGCCGACAAGGGGTTCAATGCCGTCGAGCACCATGCGGCCCTCGGTGAGCGTGCCCGTCTTGTCGAGGCACAGCATGTCGACGCGCGCGAGGCCCTCGACGGCCGCGAGCTCTTGCACGAGCACCTCGCGGCGGGCGAGCTTCACGGCGCCGACGGCGAGGGCGACGCTCGTCATGAAGACGAGCCCCTGGGGGATCATGGCGATGAGGCTCGCGGCCGAGGCCACCGTCGCCTCGCGCCAGGCGCCCGTCGCGATCGCGACCTCCCAGCCGCCGACCGCCTGCATCTGCCCGTTGACGACGATCGCGCCGACCGGCAGCAGCAGGATGGTGATCCATCGGATGATGCGCGCGATGCCGCTGCGCAGCTCGCTGCGCACGAGCGAGAACTGCTTGGCCTCGGCCGTGATGCGCGCCGCGTACGAATCGGCGCCGACGCGGATGACCCGCGCGAGCCCGCTGCCCGCCACGACGCTCGAGCCCGACATGAGCTCGCGCCCGGCCGACGAGGCGACCGGGTCGGCCTCGCCCGTCAGCAGCGACTCGTCGACGTCGAGCCCGTGCGCCTCGAGCACCACGGCATCGGCCGTGACCTGATCGCCCGCGGCGAGCACGAGCACGTCGTCGAGCACGACCTCCCCGACGGCGACCTCGCCCACCGCGCCGTCGCGTAGCACGCGGGCTCTCGGGGCGTTGAGCACGGCGAGGCGGCTGAGGGTGAGCTTCGCGCGGAACTCCTGCGCCACCCCGATGACGACGTTGGCGATGACGAAGAAGCCGAAGAGCGCGTCTTGCCAGTATCCGAGCACGAGCAGCAGCGCGAAGCTGCCGCCGACGATGAGGTTGAAGAGCGTGAACAGGTTGGCCTGCATGATGCGCCAGAACGACCGCCCGGTGTCGTTGGGCATCACGTTGGTCTGCCCGAGCTGGGTGCGCGAGCGCACCTCGGCGAGGGTCAGGCCTGCGGAAGAGGTCGCGCCGGTGGTCGTCACGGGCGCGAGCCTAGTGGTGCAACGTCGGTCTAAGCCGCGCCGAGCTCCCGGGTTCAGAAACCAACTACAGGGACGTCGCTAGCTTGAACTTCTCTCCAGCGAGCAGGTCTAATCCGTCTGCATCTGCCGACTTCGCCCGGACCAGGACGCGAAGATGCCAACCAGCTTCGGGTCCATTCACCTTTTCAACTACGTTGTGCAATCTCCCGTTGAACATCGCTGAATGAACTGGATCGAGCAGCAAGTCAGGCACATAACCGAAAGGTCGACCCTTGGCATCGAGAACCAACATCGCGGTGTCGGACCATTCGTTCGATGGCTCCGGACAGAGTTCAAGAACGTCACCCCGAGAGAGCTCAGACAAAATCGTCTCTAGCTCGTCGTGTGAGTAAGGACCGACAGAGTCGCCCCCCAACGGCACCGACTTGGTCATCAAGTGTCGAATGCCATGCACAAGGTAGACCCAATGCCAACCGTCGCCTGTTTGCCTAGGCACCGGGTAGAGAAGGATCGTGTCTCCTTCTCGCTTGCCTTGAGTGCGCGCCAGAAGCTCCCAAGGAGTTGACTCGCTTTCCTCCACAGCGAGTTCTTGGAGGTGCCGAGCGAAGTCAGGTCGGCGAGGATCCATAACTCGTTGAGCGAAGAACGGAAAGAGTTCCTTCGACTCGTATGAGGAAGCCAACTCAGGGAATCCAAGGAGGGGGCGGAACCCTTCAACCTCGCTAGCTCGCGCGAGGTACTGAAAACGGAAAGTCTCGTCGTCAGAGGAGAGCAAGCCGATCGGCTCGATTGCTCTTGTAAGTGGGTGTTGCCAGCACACGACAAGGCGGCGCATCGCGTCATCAACGATGCTCGCGTCGCCGCGTTCATCAATCACGGATTGCATTGCGCATCTCCTTCAGGTTCTCTTGCATCAAGTTAACGCTGAACCTATGGGCGACGTCTGACATTCCGTAGACGCCCGAAACCAACTTCTCAAAGTCGCCGTCTTCGATCGCGTCAAGCTTCTCACCCCAATGCGTGCGAACGCTGGAGGTCGCGCGGTTCGCAGCCATACACGCGAGTTCGATCAGGCTAGGAATCTGCTGAGAGTCCCAGTCGAACCGCCAGGCGGTCGCGCGCCTCCTATACGCATCCAGCATTGCGGGCGATTGCATCATGCGAGTTCGACGATCATCCGTGAGGTTGAATCCGAGAGAGCTCTCGTTGTCGTATGCCGGTGCGAGGCGCGTCATGTCGCCTCCAAGCGATGGTCGCAGGATCGACCAGTTCTGCTCGTGTCTATCGCGGTTTGAGATCAAGCCGTCCAGAAAAAGCATGCCTATGAAGACGTCCCAACCGGAGAACGACTTCAGCTCGGGCGGCGAAGTAGGCGGACAGCCCGTGTCCTCAAGGACTCGCTGTATGGCATCTAGCGTGTAGCCCGGCGTCGACGGGGACTTCTCGCGAGAATCCCGTCCAGCGAACCCGAGGTCGATTGCGTTGATCAACCAGAGACCTCCCGTGTACATGTCCCACTCGACGCCCGGCCGCACGTTTCGAGAAAGTGTTCCTTGGCGCTCATGACGAACGGCGAGCCGAGTCTCCGCCGTCGGGACACCCAGAAGCCCTGCGACGCCCTCGGCGATGCGCTCGGAGTGGTCGCCTCTTTGAGAGTGCCCGTTGTCGTGAACAACAACCGGCTTGAAGAGCCATAAGCCTCGTGTTGGGTCGGAGTCTGAAGGGTCCCTGAGCCAACACTTCTCACTCGCTCCAAGTGGCTCATCACGCACGACTAGCCACTCCGACACATCGATAACCGGTGACTCCACCTCGAGAGGCTATCAATCACCTTCTACCGCGCTGAGGGTTGCTCTACTGCTCTACTGCTCTACTGCTCGACGGAGCGGGCCGCCACGATAGATGGACATCCTTCGTCAGTTGGTCGGCGACCTACCCGCCGACGAGCGGCCCGAAGCGCGCGGGTAGCGTGTCGCGGTGCGCGTGCCGCAGCTCGGCGAGGCTCAACGTGAAGCGGTCCTGGATCTCGAGGCCGTCGATCTCGCCGTCGGTCACACCGACGCGCAGCACCGGCACATCCCGCCCCTCGCACAGGCCGCGGAACTTCACGTCGTCTTCGCGCGCCACCGACACGAGCACGCGGGCCTGCGACTCCGAGAGCAGGGCGGCGAGAGCATCCACCCCATCGCGCTCCATGAGCTCGGTGAGCCAGACGCGCGCGCCGAGACCGAAGCGCAGCACGCCCTCGGCGAGGGTCGCGAGCAGCCCGCCCTCGGAGAGGTCGTGGGCGGAGGTGACGAGCGCCTCTTCGGCCGCCGCGGCCATAAGCCCTGCGAGGTTCTTCTCGGCCGCGAGGTCAACGCGCGGCGGCAGGCCGCCGAGGTGGCCGTGCACGACGTCGGCCCAGACCGAGCCGTCGAGCTCGTCGCGCGTGACGCCCAGCAGGTAGAGGTTCTCGCCCTCGTCTTGCCATCCGGAGGGCAAGCGCCGGTCGACGTGGTCGATCACGCCCATGACGGCGACGACGGGCGTCGGGTGGATAGGAACGTCGCCGGTCTGGTTGTAGAACGAGACATTGCCGCCGGTGACCGGGATGCCCAGCTCGAGGCACGCGTCGGCCAGACCCGTCACCGCGCGCTCGAACTGCCACATGACGTCGGGGTTCTCGGGGCTGCCGAAGTTGAGGCAGTCGCTGACGGCGCGCGGCGCGGCTCCGGTCGTGGCGACGTTGCGGTACGCCTCGGCGAGGGCGAGCTGCGCGCCCACGTAGGGGTCGAGCTGGCAGTAGCGGCCGTTGGCGTCGGTCGCGAGCGCGACGCCCAGCCCGCTCACCTCGTCGACGCGGATCATGCCGGCGTCGTCGGGCGTCGCGAGCGCCGTGTTGCCGCCGACGTAGTAGTCGTACTGGTCGGTGATCCAGCTCGTGTCGGCGAGGTTGGGGCCGCCGAGCACCCGCAGCGCCTGCGCGCGCAGCGCGGCGTCGTCGGCCGGGCGGGGCAGCCGCGCCACCGTGTCAGCCTGCAGCGCATCGAGCCAGGCCGGCCGCGCGAAGGGCCGGTGGTACGCGGGACTGTCAATCGCGACCGTCTTCGGGTCGACGTCGACGATCGTCTCACCGCGCCAGTGGATGATGAGCCGACCGGTGTCGGTGACCTCGCCGAGCACGCTCGTCTCGACATCCCACTTCGCGGTGACGGCGAGGAAGGCGTCGAGCTTCGCGGGCTCGACGATCGCCATCATGCGCTCCTGGCTCTCCGACATCAGAATCTCTTCGGCGGTCAGCGAGGGGTCGCGCAGCAGCACAGCATCGAGGTCGACGACCATGCCGCCGTCGCCGTTCGCGGCCAGCTCGCTCGTCGCGCACGAGATGCCGGCTGCGCCGAGGTCTTGGATGCCCTGCACGAGGTCGCCCGCGAACAGCTCGAGGCAGCACTCGATGAGCACCTTCTCGGCGAAGGGGTCGCCCACCTGCACCGCCGGGCGCTTGCGGCTTTTTTGGCCGGCCGCCGCTCCTGCGGCCGGCTCGCTCCGGGCGCCGTCAAGGCCGCCTTCCTCCGCTCCACCACCCTCGCTGAACGATTCAGAGGCGAGAATGGATGCTCCGCCGATGCCATCGCCGCCCGTGCGCGCGCCGAACAGCACGACCTTGTTGCCGACCCCGCGCGCGTTCGCGAGGTGCAGGTCGTCGTGCCGCAGCACGCCGACGGCGAGCGCGTTGACGAGCGGGTTGGCCTGGTACACGGCGTCGAAGACGGTCTCGCCGCCGATGTTCGGCAGGCCGAGGCAGTTGCCGTAGTGGCTGATGCCCGAGACGACGCCCGGTACGACGCGCGCCGTGTCGGCGTGGTCGATGGCACCGAAGCGCAGGGCATCCATCACCGCGACGGGGCGCGCACCCATGGAGATGATGTCGCGCACGATGCCGCCGACGCCCGTCGCCGCGCCCTGGAAGGGCTCGATGTAGCTCGGGTGGTTGTGGCTCTCGATCTTGAAGGTCACGGCCCAGCCCTCGCCGATGTCGACGACGCCGGCATTCTCGCCCATGCCGACCATGAGGTGCTCGCGCATCTCATCGGTGACCTTGCTGCCGAACTGCTTGAGGTGCACCTTGCTCGACTTGTACGAGCAGTGCTCGCTCCACATGACTGAGTACATCGCGAGCTCGCCGCTCGTGGGGCGGCGGCCGAGCAGATCCTTGATGGCCTGATATTCGTCGGCCTTGAGCCCCAGCGCCTCGAACGGCTGCACCTTTTCGGGGGTAGCGGCGGCGTTGGCCACGGTGTCGGGAGTGGGAATCTGCGCGGGGCTCGTCACACTGTTCAGCCTACCGGCGGGCCTATGCTGGTCAGGTCGATGCTCGAATCGCAGCCGGGAGCCCCGCATGAACGCTCGCACCATTTGGACCTACGCCGCGATCGGCATGCTCGTCTTCCTTGGCGCCATGTTCTTGGGCCTCGCGCTCAATCAATAGTCTCGAGTTGCTGAGCCGATGAGCGTCGTCGGCTCCCTCACCCTTCTCGACCTCGCCGACGAGCCGGCGCAACGTCAGCTATTCAGCGGCACGCACGAAGCGCCAAGCCGAGAGGGCACCAAAACCCTGTCGCGCGCTAAGTCTTGGGTACCGGCGGGCCGAGGATCAGCAGCACCGTGAAGAGCACCACGACCGCGAGCAGAATGAGGCTGGCGAGCAGGTACGGGTGGTTGAGCATCCACCGCACCAAGCGGTCGAACCAGCGCTGATCACGCGGGTCGTCCGTCGCCTCGCGGCGCCAGTCGCCCTCGAGCTTGCCCGTGCGATGCGCCCAGCGGTCGAACGGGATCGTGGCGTAGGGGATGACCGCGGTCGCGACGGCGAGCATGCCGAGGCCCGGGTTCCAGCGCTGGTTGATCGCGGTGAGCACCGCCGTTGCACCGTAGGCGAGGAAGACGAAGCCGTGGATGCTGCCGCCGATCGTGACGGCGATGTCGAGCCCGATCGTCGCGCGCAGGATGAGCCCGGTGATGAGCAGGGTCCAGGTGATCGCCTCGGCGATCGCGACGATGCGGTAGAGCTTCTTCGGGGTCAGGCGGGAGGAGGCGGTCGAGATCGTGGTCACGCCACTAGCTCAGCACGCTCTGCTTGATCACCGATGTGAAGAACGTCAGGCCGTCGACGCCCGAGCGCATGGCCGTGGCCGTATTGGGGCCGAAGCCCGGCTCGACGGCGTGCTCGGGGTGCGGCATGAGGCCGACGACGTTGCCGCGCTCGTTGCGCAGGCCCGCGATGTGGCGCAGCGAGCCGTTGGGGTTGACGTCGAGGTAGCGGAAGGCGACGAGGCCTTCGCCCTCGAGCCGGTCGAGCGTGGCCTCGTCGGCGATGAACCCGCCCTCGCCGTTCTTGAGCGGGATGGTGATCTCCTGGCCCTCGGTGAAACCGCTCGTCCACGTGCTCGCCGTCGACTCCACTCGCAGGCGCTGATCGCGCCGGATGAAGTCGCCGTGGTCGTTGCGGATGAGGCCGCCGGGCAGCAGGTGCGCCTCGACAAGGATCTGGAAGCCGTTACAGATGCCCAGCACGGGCATCCCGCTGTTCGCCGCATCGATGACCTCGGCCATGATCGGCGAGCGGGCCGCGATCGCGCCGCACCGCAGGTAGTCGCCGTAGCTGAAGCCGCCGGGCAGCACGATCGCATCGACGCCCTGCAGGTCGTGCGTGCCGTGCCAGAGTGCTACGGGCTCGGCGCCTGCGAGGCGAATGGCGCGCTGCGCGTCGCGGTCGTCGAGCGAGCCCGGAAAGGTGACGACGCCGATGCGCACTAGCGGGTCTCTCCGGCCACGCCATCGACGTGCACGCTGATGACGTCTTCGATCACGCCGTTGCTGAGCATGTCGGCCGCGAGCTGCTGCGCAGTCTCGAGCAGCGACGCGTCGACCTCGCCGTCGACGTGCAGCTCGAAGCGCTTGCCGATGCGCACATCGCGGATGCTCTCGTGGCCGAGGCGGTGCAGCGCGCCTGCGACGGCCTTGCCGGCCGGGTCGAGCAGTTCGGCCTTGGGCATGACCTCGACGACGATGGTGGGCACGGTGGACTCCCCGGGGTGGGTCGGCGGGTGGATACGCCCAGTCTACCGAGCGCCCAGAAGGTGGTCGGCGCGCTCGAGCGTCGGCGCGATGAGCGCGGCGTTCGCCTCGTCGGGGCCGAGGGCCCAGGCGCGCGCGGCATCTGGGCTCTTGCCAAAGGCAATGTGGCGGGCGATGAGGCGCTCGCGGCGAGTGGTGTCGTCAAGCATGACGCCGACGGTCACGTCGAGCAGCGGCGCGACGCGGTGCCAGCCGTGCTCGCGCAGCAGCAGATAGTTGCCCTCGATGACGATGCACCGCAATTCAGGAGTCAGGGCGAGCTCGTCGGTCACGGGCTCTTCGACGCGCCGGTCGAAGCCGGGGGCACGCACGGTCTCTCCTGAATTGTAGAGATCACGCAGGCGCGTGAGCAGGGCGACGAAGGCGTCGACGTCGAAGGTGTCGGGGGCGCCCATGCGCTCGCGGCGACCGAGCCGCACGAGCTCCGCCTGCGGCAGGTGGAAACCGTCCATCGGTAGCACGCGTGAGCCGGGCAGGAGTGCGGCGAGCTCGGCGGCCGCGGTCGACTTGCCGGCGCCGGGCGATCCGGCCAGGCCCACGAGCAGCGGGGTGGATGCGGAGCGCGCGGCGAGCATCCTCTCGACGATCGCGGCGAGAGCGGGAAGGTCGATCGGGGCGCGGCCCGCGCCCGGGCTCACTGTCACGCCGGGATGCGCGCCGCGATGCCGTGCGTCACGGCGTCGTCGACGATGAACTGCGCCCACTCGACGTTGCCGCTCGCGCTCGCGTGGAAGTCGTCGGTGGCGAAGTGGTCGGGCCCGTAGGGCGGCAGCGGCGGCGTCATGTGGGCGCGCGGGAAGCGCTCGAACGCGCGGCGCGCGCTCACCTCGAGCGACTGCGCGTGCAGGGCGAGCGTGGTGCGCAGCGGCTCGGGCAGGAGGCCGAAGCGGTGGAAGGCCGGCAGCGCGCTCATGAGCACGATCGCCTCGGGGTGGGCGCTGAACACCGCGCGCAGGATGCGCGTGAGGTCGCGGCGGAAGGCGAGGTGCGAGCGGATGTGCATCGAATCGTTCGCGCCGAGGCTGATGACGACGACGTCGGTGGGTTCGGCGAGCGCGTCGTCGAGGTGGTCGAGGATGATGTCGCGCGCGGTCGCCCCGTTGCGCCCGCGGGCCCGCCAGCGCACGGGCCGCCCGCTGGCGGCGGTCAGCTCGGCGGCGAGACAGCCCGCGAGCCCATCGGCGGCGTCATCGACCCCCACCCCGACCGCGAGCGAGTCGCCGATGACGAGCAGGCGGATGGGGTCGGTTCCGCCGCCGCCCTCCCAGGGTTGCGGTGGCTCGGGCAGCAGCGGCACGACCCGCCGCAGCTTGACGGTCTGCGGCACGATGATGGGCGCGAGGGCGAGCACGATGGCCCGGCTGAGGCGGCGGCCGCGCAGCGGGCGGGGGCTCGAGGTCATGGGCGCGAGTCTAGGTGCGCGCGTCGGGCCGTGTGGCGCGCGGGGGTCGGCGTCAGCCCTAGTGATCGTCGAGCAGGCGGCCGAAGCCGACGCTCCACGCGTCCTCTACCGCGAAGTCGGCCCAGTCCTTGTACCCGATCGCACTGGGGTGGAAGTCGTCGCTCGCGAAGAAGCCCTCGGTGTACGGCGGCGGGGGCGGCGACATGTGCGCGCGCGGCGCGGCTCCGACGAGCTGCCGCGCCTCGCGCTCGAGCGCCTGCGAGTGCCGGTAGAGGCTGCGCCGCAGCGGCTCGGGCAGCAGCTGGAAGCGGAAGAAGGCCGGCAGCGACGACATGAGCAGCGCCGTCTCGGGATGCTCGGCGAAGGTGCGCTCGAGGATGCGCCGGATGTCGCGCCGGAACGCCCGCGCCGACCGCAGCGCGAGCGCGTCATTGGCGCCGATCGTCAGAAAGACGAGGTCGGTGGGCCCCTCGAGCGCGGGCGGCAGGTAGTGCCGCACGAGGTCGCGCGCCGTCGCGCCGTTGCGCCCTGCGGCGCGCCAGTGTACGGGCCGCCCGGTGCGCGCGGCGAGCGCTTCGGCCAGCCGCCCGCCGAGGCCAAGGTCGGCGTGGTCGACGCCGACGCCCGCGGCTGTCGAGTCGCCGATCACGAGCAGGTGCAGGGTGCGGGATGCTCCGCCCGGGTCATCGCGCCCGTCGCGGTCGCCGCCGCCCTCGACGCGCCCCTCGACGACACCGGACCACGGCAGCGGCGCATCCGGCAGCCGCGGGGTCTCGCGCCGCAGCCGGCGTCCCTGCGGCAGTAGCACGGGAGCCTGCGCGGCGGCGATCGCGCGGCTCAGCCGCAGCCGGCGCGGCACTCGGTACTCGTCCACGTGCGGGAGTCTAGGCGGGCGATGCGGCCAGTCGGATGAGTGTGCCCCAGGGGTCGTCGAGCTCGAGCGTGCGACCGTCGTCGCGCACCGCGACTCCGTGGTGCTGCAAGCGCTCGGCGGTGGCGCCGAGCTCGTCGGCGCTCGGCAGCACGATGTCGACCTGGCCGAGGCCCAGGGCGGGCATCCGTCGACCGGCACCGTTGCTGCGCCACACGTTCATGGCCATGTGGTGGTGGTAGCCGCCCGCGCTCACGAAGATCGCCTGGCCGGCGAATCCCGTCGTGAGGTCGAAGCCGAGCTGGTCGACGTAGAAGTGCTGCGCGGTCGCGATGTCTCCGACGCTGAGGTGCACGTGGCCGACGACCGCGGGCGCCGTGCCGTGGGCCGCGAGCGCCTCGTCGGTGAGGTGCTCGCGCAGGAAGGCGTTAGGGTCGAGAAAGAGCGTGGCCATCTCGACCTGACCGTGCACCCATGACCACGCGGTGCGGTCGCGATCCCAGTACAACTCGACGCCGTTGCCCTCGGGGTCGTCGAAGTAGAAGGCCTGACTGACGAGGTGGTCGCTCGAGCCGGTGAAGCGGTTCGGGTAGGTCGTCGCGACCGCGTAGACCGCGGCGGCGAGGGCCGCCTGCGTCTCGAACAGGATCGCCGTGTGGAACAGCCCGGCCTCGCGCGGCCCGGCGTGCCGCAGGGTGGGGCTGTGGCGCAGAACGACGAGGGGGGTGGATGCTGCGCCCGCGTCTCCCGCCCGCCCGAGCGTCACAACCGGCCCCGCCGAGTCGAGCACGCTGAGCCCGACCGCGTCGCGGTAGTACGCCGTCATCGCGTCAAGGTCAGCGACGTCAAGGGTGACGGGCCCCATCGAGGTGTCTGCGGCGAGCCGCGCGGAGTCGGTCATGCCGGTGTCAACCGGCGAGCATCCCCTGCCATTCCACCGCCGCGTGCGTGCTCAATACCGCCTAGATTGGCCGCGAATCGGCGGAACCCGCGCAAGCAAGCGCCCGTTTGGGCCAGATCTGGCACAGACGAGGCGCCGCTACGTCGTCAGGCGGTCGATGAGCTCGCGATACCGCGCGGCCGTGCACTCGACGATCTCGGGCGGGAGGGCCGGGGGCTCGCCCGTCTTGTCCCAGTGGGCGGCGAGCCAGTCGCGCACGATCTGCTTGTCGAAGCTGTCCATGCGGTTCGGCCCGCCCGCCGCATACAGCGCGGCATCCCAGTAGCGCGAGCTGTCGCTCGTCAGCACCTCGTCGGCGAGGGTCACTACGCCCGTGGTCGGGTCGGTGCCGAACTCGAACTTGGTGTCGGCGAGCAGCACGCCGCGCTCGGCGGCGATCGACGATGCGGCGGCGAAGATCGCGAGCGAGGCATCCCGCAGCTGCGTGGCCATCGCGTCGCCGACAAGCTCGACCGACCGCTCGAAGGTGATGTTCTCGTCGTGCTCGCCGAGCGGTGCCTTGAAGGCGGGCGTGTAGAGCGGTTCAGGAAGGCGGTCGCCGTCGCGCAATCCGTCGGGTAGCGGAATGCCGCACACTGTGCCCGATGCCTGGTACTCGGCCCATCCCGAGCCGGTCAGGTACCCGCGCACGACGCACTCGATCGGCAGCATGTCGAGCCGGCGCACGAGCATCGCGCGGTCGGCGAGCTCGGTCGGCACGGCGGGCAGGTCGTCGGCCGCAGGGTCAACCACCGCCAGATGGTTCGGCACGGCGAGCCGCTCGAACCACCAGTGCGTGAGCTGGGTCAGCAAGGCGCCCTTGCCGGGGATGCCGGGCTCGAGCACGTGGTCGAACGCACTGACCCGATCGCTCGCGACGACGAGCATGAGGGCCGGATGCTGCGGGTGCTCGTAGAGGTCGCGCACCTTGCCCGAGTAGACGTGGGTCCAGCCGGGCGCGGCGAGAGCATCCGTCATCAGACGACCCGCGCCGCGATGTCGGTGCGGTACTGGCCGCCCTCGAGGCCGATGCGGCCGATCGCCTCGTAGGCACGGGCGCGGGCCTCAGCGAAGTCGGCACCGGTGGCGACGACGCTCAGCACGCGGCCGCCCGTCGCGACGAAGCCGTCGGCCGAGCGCGCGGTGGCGGCGTGGGCGATCGTGACGCCCTCGACCGCGGCGGCCTCGTCGAGCCCGGTCAGCGGGCGAGTGGGTGCGGCAGTGACGGGGTAGCCCTCGCTCGCGAGCACGACCGTGACGGCCACGTCGTCGCTGAACTGCGGGTGGGTGACCCCCGCGAGCTGCCCCGTGCTCGCCGAGAACAGCAGCTCGCTGAGCGGCGTGACGAGCCGCGGCAGCACGACCTGCGTCTCGGGGTCGCCGAAGCGGGCATTGAACTCGATGACCCGGATGCCCTGATCGGTGACGATCAGGCCGCAGTAGAGCAGGCCGATGAAGGGGGTGCCCTCGCGCTCGAGCTGGCGCACCGTCGGCTCGGCGACGGTACGGATGACCTCGTCGACGAAGCCCTCGGGCGCCCACGGCAGCGGCGAGTACGCGCCCATCCCGCCCGTGTTGGGGCCCGTGTCGCCGTCGCCGACGCGCTTGAAGTCTTGCGCCGGGCTCAGGGGTACGACGGTGTGGCCGTCGCTCAGCAGGAAGAGGCTGACCTCCTGACCGGCCAGGAACTCCTCGACGAGCACGCCGCCTTGCTGCAGGTAGTGCGCCGCGTGGGCGACAGCGGCGGCACGGTCGTCGGTGACGATGACGCCCTTGCCGGCCGCGAGGCCGTCGGCCTTGACGACGTAGGGAGCGCCGAGCTCATCGATCGCGGCCTCGGCCTCGGCGAGGGTGCCGGCGCGAATCGCGCGGCCCGTCGGCACGCCCGCCTCGTCCATGATGCGCTTGGCGAAGGCCTTCGAGCCCTCGAGCTGCGCGGCGGCCTGGCCGGGGCCGAACACGGCGATGCCGCGGCGGCGCACGGCGTCGGCGACGCCCGCGACGAGCGGCGCCTCGGGGCCGATGACGACGAGCTCGATGTCGTTGTCGACAGCGTAGTCGGCCACGACGTCACCGCGCGTGGCGTCGAGCGCGACGGTCGGCACGACCGTGGCTAGCCCCGCGTTGCCGGGGGCCGCGGTGATCTCGTGCGAAGCATCCTCTCGCAGCAGGGCCGTGATGATGGCGTGCTCGCGGGCACCCGAACCGAGGACGAGGATTCTCACCCGGTCAGCCTACCCAGCGCCGGTACCCTCGCAGCATGGCCCGAGCGCGCATCGACGAGCACACGGGGCGGGATGCTGTGCGCGCGGTGCTCGCCGGCACCGCCGAGCGCACCGACCTGGCGATGGCCGTGCGTTTCTTGCTGCAGGCGCTCGCCGAGGCCAACCCGGGCCGCAGCGTCGAGGTGCGCGTGCCGCCCTTCGGCGCCGTGCAGACCGTCGAGGGCCCGCGGCACACGCGCGGCACGCCGCCCAATGTGGTCGAGCTCGACGCCGAGACCTTCGTCTCGATCGCAACGGGATCACTCGCGTGGGGCGAGGCGGTGTCGGCGGGCCGCGTGCACGCATCCGGAGCCCGCTCGGATCTGTCGGCCCTCTTCCCGCTCGCCTACTGAGTTCCCAGCGCTCTGCGCCACAATGAGATTGTGAGCACCTCTGAGAGCCCTGCCGCCGACCGCACCACGGTGACGGTGCGACGCGCGCCGAAGATCCCCGCGTTCATGGTCGTGGGCGGGCTCATTGGCTTCCTCGCGACGCTCGTCGCGACGAGCCTCTTCCCCGCCGACCCGCTCGTCGGCTATGCGGCGCTGCTCGGCTACTTCTCGCTCTACGGCGTGACGGCCGGCGTGCTGCTCGGCGCCGTCATCGGCATCGTGCTCGACCGCCGCTCGCGCCGCCGCGCCCGCACGGTTGCGGCCGAGCGCCAGGTCGTCGACACCGCGCCGATCAAGGTCGAGCTCGAGGACTGAGGCTCTAGCTCAGTTGGTTCTGCTCGACCCAGCGCAGGTACTCGGGCGTCACGGTGCCCGTGATGTAGTCGCCCGTGAAGCAGCTCATCTCGAGCGACTCGACCGATGACCCTTCGATGATGGCGGCCTCCATGTCGGCGACCTCCTGGTAGATCAGGTAGTCGCTGCCGAGCTCGGTGTTCATCTCGGGGATCGTGCGGCCGTGCGCGATGAGCTCGCGCCGCGTCGGCATGTTGATGCCGTAGACGTGCGGGTGGCGCACCGGGGGTGCGGCCGAGGTGAAGGTGACCTTGTTGGCGCCGGCCGCGCGCGCCATCTCGACGATCTCCTTCGAGGTCGTGCCGCGCACGATCGAGTCGTCGACGATGAGGATGTTCTTGCCCGCGAACTCGCTCGACATGGCGTTGAGCTTCTGCTTGACGCTCTTCTTGCGCTCGGCTTGCCCGGGCATGATGAAGGTGCGGCCGACGTAGCGGTTCTTGTAGAAGCCCTCGCGGTACTCGATGCCGAGCTTCTGCGCGACCTGCATGGCGGCGGGGCGCGACGAGTCGGGAATCGGCATGACGACGTCGATGTCGCCCCGGGGGGTGTATCGCGCGATCGTGTCGGCGAGGCGGTCGCCGAGCCGCAAGCGTGCCTCGTAGACAGAGATGCCGTTCATGATCGAGTCGGGCCGCGCGAGGTAGACGTACTCGAACGAGCAGGGGATGAGGCGCGGGTTCGCGGCGCACTGCTTCGACACCATCTCGCCCGAGGCCGAGATGAAGACGGCCTCGCCGGGCGCGACGTCGCGCACGGTGTCGTAGCCCGCGGCCTCGAGCACGAGCGATTCGCTCGCGACGACCCACTCGTCGCCCGTGAGGCCCGTCGTGCGGCGGCCGAGCACGAGGGGGCGGATGCCGAAGGGGTCGCGGAACGCCAGCAGGCCGTGCCCCGCGATAAGGGCGATCGCGGCGTACGAGCCCTCGACGCGCTCGTGCAGGCGGCTGATCGCTGCGAAGACCTGGTCGGGGTCGAGGTCGTTGCCTGTGACCTGCGCCTGCAGCTCGTGCGCGAGCACGTTGACGAGCAGCTCGGTGTCGCTGTTGGTGTTGAGGTGGCGGCGGTCGACGTCGAACAGTTCTCGCGTGAGCTCGCGCGTGTTCGTGAGGTTGCCGTTGTGCACGAGGATGATGCCGTAGGGCGCGTTCACGTAGAACGGCTGCGCCTCTTCTTCACTGGATGCTGAACCCCGGGTTGCGTACCGCACGTGCCCCAGGCCCATGGTGCCCAGCAGGCTGCGCATGTCGCGCGTACGGTAGGCCTCGCGCACCTGGCCCTTGGCCTTCGCCATGTGCAGCACGCGGCCTTCGGCAGTCGCGATGCCGGTGCTGTCTTGCCCCCGGTGCTGCAGCAGGGCCAGCGCGTCGTAGACCTGCTGGTTGACGGGACTCGACGAGACGATGCCGACGATGCCGCACATGCGGGGCGTGCTCCAGACCGTAAGGTTGACGGTGATGTGAGGCCAGTCTGTCAGACCGCGGAACGGATGAACGAATGACGAATTCTTATGCCGCCGCCGGCGTCGACACGGCTGCGGGCGACCGCGCGGTCGAGCTCATGAAGGCCTCCGTCGGCGCCACACACGGTCACGAGGTGCTCGGCGGCGTGGGCGGCTTCGCCGGCCTCTTCGATGCGAGCGCGCTGCTCGGCTACCGTCGCCCGCTGCTCGCTACGAGCACCGACGGCGTCGGCACGAAGGTCGCGATCGCGCAGGCCCTCGACATCCACGACACGATCGGGCACGACCTCGTGGCGATGGTCGTCGACGACATCGTCGTCGTGGGCGCGAAGCCCCTCTTCATGACCGACTACATCGCGTGCGGCAAGGTGCACCCGCGGCGCATCGCCGACATCGTGCGCGGCATCGCCGAGGCCTGTGCCGCGACCGGCACGGCCCTCGTCGGCGGCGAGACTGCCGAGCACCCCGGCCTGCTCGGCCCCGACGACTACGACGTCGCGGGCGCCGCCGTCGGCGTGGTCGAGGCCGACGAGGTGCTCGGGCCCGAGCGCGTGCAGCACGGCGATGTCGTCATCGCCATGGCCTCGAGCGGCCTGCACTCGAACGGCTTCTCGCTCGTGCGGCACATTCTCGCCACGCGCGGCATCGGCTACCACGACGAACTGCCCGAGTTCGGCGGCGTCGTGGGCCAGACGCTGCTCACCCCCACCGCGCTCTACACGGCGCCGCTGCTCGACACGCTTGCCGAGCTGCCCGGCGCCATCCACGCCCTCAGCCACGTGACGGGCGGCGGAATCGCGGCGAACCTCGCGCGCGTGCTGCCCATCGGCAGCTGGGTCGAGGTCGATCGCGGCTCGTGGAGCCCGCCCGCGGTCTTCCGCGTGCTTGCCGACCTCGCGGGTGACACCCTCGAATCGACCGAGGGAACGTGGAACCTTGGGCTCGGGATGCTCGCCGTCGTCGCCCACGACACCGCGAACTCCGTCATCCGCGCGCTCGAGGGTCGGGGCGTGCCCGCGTGGGTCGTCGGCCGGGTCTCGACGGCCGCGCACGACCTCACCGGGTTCGAGCAGGGTGTCAAGGGCGTGAACGGCGGCGCGGTCAAGCTCGTCGGCCGCTTCGCCTAATCGGCGAAGCGAACAGAACTGCGCCGCCTACGCCGTCTGAGCCGTCGGGCTCGCGTCGTCGTCTTCGTCGTCGAGGTCGTCCTCGTCATCGACGAGGTGAGCCCACTTGTCTTCGTACTCTTCGGCGTGCGCCGCCGCCGCGAGTTCGCGTTCGAGCGCGGTGAGGTTGGTGTCGGGAGTGAAGTACTTCAACTCGCGAGCCACCTTGGTGTGCTTCGCCTTCTGTCGGCCGCGCCCCATGCGTGACCCCCTCACAGTGTGTCGTCGGGTGAGCTAGGGAGAACCCCAGAATGCCGAGTCGGGACGGTAGAAAAACTGTGCGGAAGTTTAGCACGCACGCCCCGGGTGACGGCCCCGATCACCGGCCGCGGCATCCGGCGCACGGGGTAGCGTAGGGCGGGTGACCGTTCCTGACCTGACCACCTCGTGCGTGGTCATCGGAGCGGGTCAAGCGGGCCTCTCGGTGGCCTACTACCTGCGTCGCCTCGGGCTCGAAGCCGGTCAGGAGTTCGTGCTGCTCGACCGCGGGCCCGGCACGGGCGGCGCCTGGCAGTTCCGCTGGGAGGCGCTGCGGCTCGGTTCGGCGCACCGCGTCAACGACCTGCCGGGCATGGACGAGCTGGGCCTGAGCTTCACGACCGCCGACCACCACGCGCCCGCGCGCGAGGTCGTCGCCGACTACTACCGGCAGTACGAGCAGCACTACGGGCTACAGGTCGTGCGACCCGCAGCGGTGACCCACGTGAGCGACCTCGGGCGCGACCTGCTCGTGCGCTTCACCACGGAGAACGGCCCGCTCGAGCTCGGAGCCTCGACGATCGTCAACGCCACGGGCACATGGGGTTCGCCTTTCGTGCCGTGGTACCCGGGTCGCGACAGCTTCGCGGGCCGCCAGGTGCACACCAACGACTACGTCGCGGCAGAGGAGTTCGCGGGCCTCGACGTCGTCGTCGTCGGCGCGGGCACGAGCGCGATCGGCTTCATCCTCGAGCTCGAACCCCACGCGGCGAGCATCACGTGGGCCACGCGCCGCGCACCCGAGTTTCTCGACGAGGTCGAGCTCAACCTCGAGGCGGCCGAGCAGGCGGTCGCGGCGCAAGACGACGCCGCGCGCGCGGGCCGCGCCCTGCCGAGCATCGTCTCGGGAACGGGGGTGCCGCGCACGCGCCGCATCCAGGCCGCCCTCGATCGGGGCGTGCTCGACTTCCGGCCGATGTTCTCGAGCATCGAACCGGATGCCGTGGTCTGGGAGGACGGAACGCGCCAGCACGCCGACGCGATCATCTGGGCCACCGGCTTCCGGCCCGAGCTGCGCCACCTCGCCCCGCTCAAGCTGCGCGAGAAGGAGGGCGGCGTCTCGGTCGCGAGCCACCATTCGGCGCGCGACCCGCGCGTGTTCTTTGCGGGATACGGCCCCGCCGCCTCGACGATCGGCGCGAACCGCGCGGGCCGCAACATCGCGCGGCAGGTCGTCGCAACCCTCAGCAAGATGGGCCGCTGAGGGTGGATCTCGTCACGATCGCGATTCTCACCGGCCTCGTGCTCGTGGTCGTGCTCATCGTGCTCGCGGTCATCGCGGGCGTCGTGATTGCGCCTGCCCTGCGGCGCTCGCTCGCCGAGCGGTCAGCCCAACAAGCGGCCCAGCAGGACTCCCGCGACGACGGCTGAGACCCCCAGCGCCAGGTTGAGGACCACGTTGAGCGCGGCGGCGCGCGCCTTGCGGTCGAGCATGAGTTGCACGGTCTCGACCGCGAACGTGCTGAACGTCGTGAGGCCGCCGCAGAAACCGCTCAGCACGACGAGCTGCCATGTCGGGTCGAGGGGGAGGGTCAGCGCGACCCCGGCGATGAATGACCCGACCACGTTGACCACGAGCACGCCCCACGGGATGCGGCCGCGGCCCGCGAGGCTCACCGACACGAGTTGACGCAGCACGGCGCCGAGGGCTCCGCCCACGACGACGGCGAGCAGAAGGAGGGGGGTCACTCGTCGACCTCACTCGGGGCGGGCGGCTGCCGATGGGCGAGCCGGGCACCGAGAGCGAGGCCCGCGACCGCGGCGAGCATCCCGAGCCCGATGCTGAGCACGATCGACAGCACAGCGCCGACGACATCACTGTTCTGCGCGAGCGCCACGACCGAAACGGCAAGCGCCGAGAAGGTCGTGAACGAGCCGAGGATGCCCGGGCCGAGCCCCACGCGCACCCAGCCCGGCACGCGCGGCCAGAGGGCCGCGACGAGCAGGCCCAGCACGAATGCGCCGACCACGTTGACGAGGAGCGTGCTGAATGCGAAGGCGGTGGGATCGTGCGGCAGTGCCACGTCGACGAGCACCCGCAGCGTCGTGCCGATGAGGCCGCCGACGAACACGGCGAGCAGGTCGCGCGGCGCGGCCCCCGCCCCGCCGCGCTCCTCGTCTGTCACGAGCGCGAGCCTACCGGTGGCGGGCGATGCGGGACCATCGGCCAAGGGTGCCGCCGTCCTCCGCTCCGTACACTGGGGAGGTGACCGACGCCCCGCCCGCCCGCCGTCGACGGTGGCCCTGGATCGCCGGGGCCGCCGTCGCGCTGCTGCTCGCCGGGGTGGCGGCGGTCGCACTGCCGATCGTGCTGCACGAGCCGCAAGGCTCGTCGGGGCAGGGTCGCGTGCCGGTCGGCGAGTTTCCGACCGAGGTGACGGCCACGGGCGATGACGGTCGCATCCGCATGCTGTCGGTGGCGACCGAGGCGGGCGGTGCCCCCGACCTCGGGGCCGTCGAGGTCGGCGACCGCCTCGTCGTGACGGGTGCGGGCTATGACGGCGGTAGCGGGCTGTATGTGGCCGTGTGCCGCGTGCCCGACGAGATCGACGGCAAGCCCGGCCCCTGCCTCGGGGGCGTGGGCTCGCAGGAGGTCGAGCAGTTCGAGGAGGGTGTCGTGCAGTGGGCGCCCTCGAACTGGATCAACGAGGCCTTCGCCTGGCGCCTCTTCGGCGCGCGCAGCTTCGACGACACGAGCACGGGAGCCTTCACCGCCTACATCGAGGTGCCCGCTGTCGCCGACGAGAACGTCGACTGCTCAGTCGAACCGTGCGGCCTCTACACGCGCAACGACCACACAGCCGCGAGCGACCGCGTGCAAGACCTCTACCTGCCGTTGCGCTGGGCTGACTGAGCCCTAGAGCAGCCGGCTGACGAGGTCGGCGCGCAGCCGCGACAGGCCCGACTCGAGCTCGTCGACAACTGACCCGTCGACCGAGCCGCGCGCCGCCGCGCTGCGCAGCTCGGTGCGCAGGTCTTGCCGGAACTCGGCCAGCAGCACCTCGGCCCGCTGCACCTGCGCACGACTGTCTGATCGTGACTCGCTCACCGTGGAATGCATCGACGTCGTCGCGTCGCGCACGGCGTCGGAGGCCGCCGCCGCCGCGGATGCACCGGCTGCTGCCGCCCCGGCCGTCGCCGCAGCTGCACCCTCTCTCGCCGTCTCGCGCGCGCTCGCCGTCGCGAACCGCGCGTCGTCGCGGGCCTCGCGTGCCGCCGCGGCGAGCTCGGCGCGCAGGGTCGACATCGCCTCGCTCACCGACGATCGCACCTCGTCGGCCAGACGCCGCACCGAGTCGCCGATGCCGTTTTCGATGCCCTCGAGCTCGTCGCGCCGGTCGTTCAACTCGGCGCGTCCCGTCTCGGTGATCGCGTAGACCGTCTTGCGGCCATCCGACTGCTTCGTCACGAGGCCCTCGGCCTCGAGCTTCGCCAGCCGAGGGTAGATCGTTCCCGCCGAGGGCACGTAGGTGCCGCCGAAGCGATCGCTGAGCGCCTGGATGATCTCATATCCGTGCATCGCCCGCTCATCGAGCACGAACAGCAGGTACAGCCGCAGGTGCCCGTGGCCGAAGATCGCGGGGCTCACGCCGAGGCCTCGGACGTCGACGCAGCCTCGTCCGCCGCCGGCACCCCGGCCCGCTCGGTGTGCACGACGGAGACGTCGCCCGAGACCGAGTCGGCGCGCACCTCGGTGAACGATCCCGCGAGGCGGCCGTAGCGCCCCGTGTACTTGCCTTTGACGCCGCTGATCTGCGCGTCGTCGAGCTGCAGGCGGCCGGTGAGGGTCGAGATCGAGTACTGGGCGGGCCAGCCCGCGTCGAGCCGCACGGTGAGTTCGCCCGAAACCGTGCTATTGCGCACGCGGTCGGGGGCGCCGTGCAGGTCGACGATGACGTCGGCGGAGACACTGTCGCACGTGAAGCGCGAGATCTCGCCCGAGGCCGTGACGTCGCCGCTCACCGTCTGCACGCTCAGCTCACCGCGGTGAGCGCGCACCGATACCTCGGCGCTGACGGCGTGCACCGAGACATCGCCGACGAGCGCGTCGAGCACGATGTCGCCGTTCACGGTGTTGACCGTCGCGCTGCTGTGCATTCCCGAGATGAGGCTCTCGGCCGAGACGACGTTGAAGTTGAGCACGACGCTGCGGGGCACGAGGATGCTCACCTCGGCCCGCGCCTTGCCGCTGAACAGGCGGAAGCTGTCGAAGAAGGTGTCCCATCGCAGTTGCGGGTGGTCGACGATGAGGGTGTCGCCCTCGAGCGCGACCTTGAGGTCGCGGCCCGCCACCGAGTGCACCTCGACGCGCGCGCCGGGCTCGTCGTGGGCGACGATGTCAATCTGCCCGCCGATGAGCCCGACCTTGAGCGCGCGTACGAGCTCGAGGTCGATGACGGTGGGTTCGGTGACGATCCAGGTCTGCTGGGCCATGCGGTGCTCCTCGCTCGTGCCGGACACGAACCTGCGCCGGGCATCCATGTCGCGATATATCGCGTACTCAATGAAACACGATATATCGCGATCAGCTCGGGCGCAAGGAGGTGACCGGCTCGGGCACCCGCAGGCGCGGCAACGTGACGCCGACCATGGGACCGATGAGCAGGGCGAAGGCGACGGTGCCGAACCCGACGGTGCCGCCGAGCAGCCAGCCGATCGCCAGCACCGTGAGCTCGACGCCCGTGCGCACCTTCCAGATCTTCCAGCCGAAGCGCGCGTGCGCACCCGTCATGAGGCCGTCGCGCGGGCCGGGCCCGAAGCGCGCCCCGATGTAGAGGCCCGTCGCGACCGCGAGCAGGGCGAGACCGCCGGCGAACATGAGCCACTGCGCCCACAGTCCCTCGGGGGTCGCGATGACGAGCATCGCGAGGTCGAGCACGGGCCCGATGAGCAGCACGTTGAGCACGGTGCCGATGCCGGGCTTCTGCTTGATGGGGATCCACAGCAGCAGCACGACGGCGCCGATGAGTACGACGATGAGGCCGATCGACCAGCCCGTCTGTACCTCGAGGCCCTGCGCGAAGACCGTCCACGGGTCGAGGCCCACGTCGGCCCGGATGAGCAGCGCGACGGCGATCCCGTAGAAGAAGAGCCCCAGGAGCAATTGTCCCCAGCGGCGGACGAGGATGCGGCGCGGTGTCATGTGCTCATCCTTCCCGCCAGATTGGACTGCACACAACATGCCAATTCCGGTACTGTGGCCGCATGGCTACCCTCTCAGCGCGATCTTTGGCCTCACAACTGGGTGACTGGCGACCGCGCGGCACCGAGCCGCTCTACGAGGCGCTCGCCGACCGCTTCCGCCTGCTCATCCTCGACGGCCGCATCACGCTCGGCACCCGGCTGCCCGCCGAGCGCCTGCTCGCCGAGCACGAGTCGCTCAGCCGCACGACGGTCGCGAGCGCCTACGCGCGCCTGCGCGAGCTCGGCTACGCCGAGAGCGTGCGCGGTTCGGGAACCGTCGCGCGACTACCGCGCGGCTTCGCCGAGGGGGTGCCGTCGATCGGCGAATCGGCCGGACCGGGCATGCTCGACCTCTCGAAGGCCACCCTGCCCGCCATCCCGCTCGTCGCCGAAGCCGCGCGCGAGGCGGCCGAGCTGCTGCCCGCCCACCTGCACGAGAGCGGGTTCGACCCCGTGGGTCTGCGCGTGCTGCGCCAGGCCATCGCCGACCGGTACACCGTGCGCGGGCTGGCGACCGAGGCCGACGAGATCATGATCACCCTCGGTGCCCAGCACGCCATCGCACTCGTTGCCCGCACCGTGCTGTGGCGGGGCGACCGGGCGCTCGTCGAGGCCCCGAGCTACCCGCACGCCGTCGAAGCCCTGCAGCTCGCCGGGGCGCGGCTCGTGACCGTGCCCGTCACGACCGATGGCGGGTGGGACGACGACGTGCTCGAGCAGGTCGTGCCGCGCACGGCACCCGCGCTCGCCTACCTCATGCCCGACTTCCACAACCCCACGGGGCGCACGATGCCCCCCGAGCAGCGCGAGCGGCTGCAGCACCTCGCGGCCGCACACGGCACCGTGTTGCTCATCGACGAGACCATGAGCGAGCTGGGCTTCGACCGTGCCGAGCAGCCGGAACCCTTCGCCGTCGGTTCCGCCGAGCGGGGTGCGAGCGTCATCACGGTCGGCTCGGTCGGCAAGAGCATCTGGGGCGGCGTGCGCCTCGGCTGGATCCGCGCCGACCGCGACCTCATCACGCGCCTCTCGCTCGCGCGCCTCGCCGGCGACCTCGGGTCGCCCGTGCTCGAGCAGCTCGTGCTGCTGCGCCTGCTCGACAGCTACGACCGGGTGCTGGATGCCCGGCGCGAGCAGCTGCGCGCGGGCCACGCCCTCATGACCCGCGAGCTGCAGCAGCGCTTCCCCACGTGGTCGGTGCCGCACGTCGACGGCGGCCTGAGCCTGTGGGTGAACCTCGGGGCGCCGGTCAGCTCGCAGCTCACGCTCGCCGCGCGCGCGGAAGGGTTGCTCGTGGGCGCTGGCCCGCGCTTCGGCCTCGACGGCGCCTTCGAGCGCTTCGTGCGCCTGCCCTTCTGCCACCCGGCCGAGGCGACGATCCCGGCCCTCGACCTGCTGCAGACCGCGTGGCACCGCGTCGGGCAGCGTGAGCCGATCGCGGCCTCGGAGGAGCTGCTCGCGGCGGTCGTGTAGCGTGAGCCGGGCATCCTGACCGATCGGTCTGATTCGCGGGGCGCGCTCACCGGCCACTGTGTGAATACTCAGCGGGCGCTGGAATGCTGACCCGCGCACCGACCTGCCCCTCACAGCCGCCTCGGGCATTTCCGCCCGCCGTACGACCGGAGTATCCGTGCACCTTCTCTCGGTGTTCAGCCTGCGCAACCGAGCGCTCATCGCGCTCGTCACGATCGTCGTGGGCATCTTCGGCGGCTTGGCGCTCACGACGCTCAAGCAAGAGCTCATCCCCACGATCTCAGCCTCGCAGATCGTCATCGTGACGCAGTACCCCGGTGCCGCACCCGAGATCGTCGAACAAGACGTCTCGACCCCGATCGAGACCGCCATTCAAGGCGTGGCTGGTCTCGACGCCTCGAGCGCGACCTCGAGCACGGGCTTCTCGGTGGTCTCGGCGTCGTTCGACTTCGGGGCCGACATCGTGCGCGCCGAGCAGCGCGTGCAGCTCGCGGTCAACCGGCTCGACTTGCCCGCCGATGTTGAGCCGCAGGTCATCGTCGGATCGATCGACGACCTGCCGGTGCTGCAGATCGCGGTCACGAGCGATCTGAGCGCCGCCGACCTCGATGCCGCGCTCGAGAACCAGGCAGTTCCCGACCTGACCGACCTCGTCGGCGTGCGCGAGGTCTCGGTGCAGGGCGCGCTCGGACAGCGCGTGACGATCACGCCTGATACCGACGAGCTCTTCCGCCTCGGGCTGACCAACACCGACCTCACCGACGCCCTCGACGCCTACGGGGTGCTGCTGCCCGCTGGCACCATCACGGAGGACGGGCGAACCCTCGTCGTACTCTCGGGCGTGCGCATCGCCTCGATCGATGAGCTCGCCGCGCTGCCGCTCATTGGCGCCGAGAGCGAAGGCCTCACGACGATCGCCGACGTCGCCGACGTCGCGATCGTCGACGATCCCGTCACGAGCTACAGCCGGGTCAACGGCGAACCAGCCTTGACCCTCGGCGTCACGAAGACCCCCGCGGGTAACACTGTCGAGGTCTCCCGCGCCGTGCAGGCGGCGCTGCCTGCGCTCGCCGAGGCGATCGGATCGAACACCGAGTTCACGATCGTCTTCGACCAGGCACCGTTCATCGAGAAGTCGATCGAGTCGCTCGCAGTCGAAGGTGTGCTCGGCCTCGTCTTCGCGGTCATCGTGATCCTCATCTTCCTGCTGTCGATCCGCTCGACGCTCGTCACGGCCATCTCGATCCCGACCTCGGTGCTGCTGACCTTCATCGGCATGCAGGTCTCGGGCTACTCGCTCAACATCATCACGCTCGGCGCCCTCACGATCTCGATCGGCCGCGTCGTCGACGACTCCATCGTCGTCGTCGAGAACATCAAGCGGCACCTGGGGTTGGGGGAGGACAAGAAGACGGCCATCCTCACCGGCGTCAAGGAGGTGGCGACGGCCATCACCGCGTCGACCGTCACGACGATCGCGGTTTTCCTACCGCTCGCGCTCGTCGGCGACGTTACGGGTGAGCTGTTCCGGCCCTTCGCGCTCACCACGACGATCGCGCTCGCCGCCTCGCTCTTCGTGTCGCTCACGATCATCCCCGTGCTGGCGTACTGGTTCTTGCGCGCCCCGAAGCCGAAGAAGGCCGGCGCCCACGCGGCCGCCGACGAGGCCGTGGAGCGGGCTCCCATCTCGCTCGATGAAGAGTCGGCCCGGCCCACGATCCTCCAGCGCGGCTACCTGCCGGTCATCCACTGGACCTTGAAGTTCCCGGCCATCACCTTGCTCATGGCCATCCTCGTGCTCGTCGGCACCGGGTTCCTCGCCACGGGCCTCAAGACCACGTTCATCGGCAACTCGGGCCAGAACACCCTCACGGTGACGCAGTCGCTCGAGAACGGCGCGAGCCTCGAAGCTCTTGACGAGGCCGCCACCCAGGTCGAGTCGACGTTGCTCGGCATCGAGGGCATCGAGACCGTGCAGGCATCGATCGGGTCGGGGCAGGGCTCGCTCGCCGCGATCTTCGGCGGGGCGAACGACATCACCTTCTCGATCACGACCGACGAAGGCGCTGATCAAGACGCCCTGCAGGCGACGGTTCGGGATGCTCTCGCCGAGATCTCCGACGCCGGCGAGATCAGCGTGCAGGCCGCGGGCGGCGGGGACGGCTTCGGCTCCTCCGACATCGAGGTCGACATCACGGCGGCGAACCGTGCCGACCTCGAGGCCGCGGCGCAAGACGTGCTCGACGCCGTGCGCGAGCTCAACGTCACGGCCGAGGCCACGAGCAACCTGGCCGACACGCAGCCGTACCTGGCCATCCGCGTCGATCGTGAGCGCGCGGCCGAACTCGGGCTCAGCGAGGTCGCGGTCGGCGGCATCGTGACGGCGGCGATGTTCCCGGCCTCGGTCGGGTCGGTCGTGCTCGACGAGAAGAACCTGTCGATCTTCCTTCCCAACAGCAGCGCGCCTACGACGGCGCAAGAGTTGCGCGACTTCAGCATCCCGACCGCCATCGGTCCGCAGCCGCTCTCCGAGCTCGCGACGGTCGACGAGCAGGAGGGCCCGGCGAGCATCACAACCATCCGCGGCACCCGCAGCGCGACTGTGACGGTCACGCCGAGCACCGACGACACCGGTACCGCCTCGGCGCTCGTGCAGGCCGCGGTCGACGAGATCGAGCTGCCCGACAGCGCATCGGCGAGCCTCGGCGGCGTCACGGCGCAGCAGGGCGACGCCTTCAGCCAGCTCGGGCTCGCGCTGCTCGCGGCCATCCTCATCGTCTACGTCGTCATGGTCGCGACCTTCAAGAGCCTGCGCCAGCCCCTGCTGCTGCTCATCTCAGTGCCCTTCGCGGCGACGGGCGCGATCGGCCTGCAGGTGATCTCGGGCATCCCGCTCGGTGTGCCCTCGCTCATCGGTGTGCTCATGCTCATCGGCATCGTCGTGACGAACGCGATCGTGCTCATCGACCTCGTGAACCAATACCGCGAACGCGGCATACGCGCGCGCGAGGCGATCATTGAGGGCTCGTCGCGCCGCCTCCGGCCGATCCTCATGACCGCGGCCGCCACGATCTTCGCGCTGTTGCCGCTCGGGCTCGGACTCACCGGCAGCGGGGGCTTCATCTCGCAGCCGCTCGCGGTCATCGTCATCGGCGGCCTCGTCTCGTCGACCCTCCTGACGCTCGTAGTGCTGCCCGCGCTGTACTACGTTGTCGAAGGGGCAAAAGAGCGCCGGGAGGATCGTCGCGAGAAGAAGGCGGCCACGGCCGCCGGCACCGCGTAGAGGAGAGCGCCGCGGCGTATCGCGCGCGGTCGGGGTCTTGCTAGCGTGAGCACACCCTCAACCGAAAGCAATTCGCCATGACCGCTCCCGCCCGTGTCAACCACACCGGCTCGACTGTTTCCCCGGGCGTCTTCACGACCACGACGGTGCAGTTGGCGCCGTACCGCATTCAGTGGCTCGCGCGCTTCATGTACGGCAACGCTTTTGAGATCGTGGTCATCGCGGTCATCATCGCGAACGCCGCCGCGCTCGCCGTCTTGACCTACGATGACGTTGCTCCCGGTGTCGCCGCCGTCGCGACCGCGATCGACCGCGCGGCCCTCGTGTTCTACACGGTCGAGGTCGTGCTGCGCATCGTCTCGTACGGCCTCAAGCCGTGGATGTTCTTCCGCAACCCCTGGAACGTCTTCGACTTCCTCATCGTCGTGCTCATCCCCTTCCTCGACGGGGGAACGGTTATCTTCCGGCTCGTGCGCCTGCTGCGCATCCTGCGCATCTTCCGCTTCCTGCCCGAGGCGCGCATCCTCATGCTCTCGATGATCAAGTCGGTCGCCCCGCTCGCGAGCCTCGGCGTGCTCATCGGCTTCCTCATGTTCATCTACGCCATGGCGGGCGTGTATCTCTTCGGGTCGGCCTTGCCCGAGCGCTGGGGCGATATCGGCACGGCCATGGTCACTCTCACGGTCATGCTCACGCTTGAAAACTTCTCCGACTCGTTCCTTGACGGCCTTGCGCTGACTCCGTGGGCGCTGCTCTACTTCTTGAGCTATCTGTTCTTTATCGTTTTCACGGTGCTCAACATCCTCATCGGTATCGTCATCACCGCGATGGACCAGGCGCGCGAAGAGGTCACGGCCGACCGCGCGAAGGAGGGGCTGCCGACGGCGACCGGCACGATCCACGTGCCAGCGTCGGCCCGCGAAGCGCGCACCGCGCACGCTGAACTCGACGAGCTGAGCGCGGAGCTCGATGGTGTCGAGCGCGCGGGCCGGGCATCCCCCGACCACATTCGGCGACTGCGCGACGAGATCGCCCGGATGCGGGCGCGGGCCTGAGGGCTCGCTACGCCAGCGCCTTCTCCATGCACACGCTGAACTCGTCGCCCACGTAGGGCCCGAAGTTCTCGATGTACACGTAGCCGCGCCGCTCGTAGAGCGCGATCGCGCCGAGCTGCTTCGGGCCGGTCTCCAATTGCAGGGTGCGGATGCCCTGCGCGCGCGCGGCCGCCTCGAGAGCGTGCATGACCGAGCTCGCGACGCCCTGGCCGCGCCCGGCCCCGTCGACGTACAGGCGCTTGAGCTCGCCCGTGGAGTCGCCCCGATCGACGAGCGCGGCCATGCCGAGCGCGCGCCCGTCGGCGTCGCGCGCGACGAAGACGGTGACGCTGTCGGCGGTCAGCTCGTCGAGGTGGAGCATGTAACAGCTGTCGGCCGGGTAGAGGCTCAGTGCATAGGCGTCGCCCGCGTGCAGCATCGCCTCGACCTCGGGCTGGCGGGGGTCTTCGACGGTCACGGTGCTCACGATGCGCCCAGAATAAAGCATTCTGCGGCTGGGTCGGGTATCCTGAGGGGTCGGCTGGAGGCGGGCGGAGTATCTCGCCACTGCGTTGTGTGCGCCTCAGGGCCGGTACTCCCCGTCGTCCGACGGCCGGAGATCACCTCGAGATGTGACGGCCCCCAGCCAGCGACTGCCTGGGATCACGGCGCGCGTGCGCCGACGATGCTTCTTGCGTTACCCCAGAAAGAACCATGCCTCAGAACAAGAAGGGCGGCGCCGCGCGCGCCGGCCAGAACCCCCGCTCCTCCGCTCCCCGCACCGGCGCTGCTCGCGCCGCCGCGCCCGGATCGCGCAGCCCCAAGCACCGTGGCTACCGCCCCGAGGAGGCCGCCGCGCCCGAGAAGAAGGCCCGCTGGAGCCGAGACGAGCGCGTCGACCGCGGCCACGCGCCCGAGCGTGCGCGCCCCGAGCGCGACGGCGACACGCGCGACGGTGCCGCCCGCACGGGAACCGGCCGCGCGACCCACCGCCCCGACTGGCGCCCCCAGACCGGCGCGGCGAGCAGCCGCCGCCCGGCCCGGTCGTTCGACCGCGACGTGCGCACGACCGAGCGCCGCGAGTCGAGCTTCTCCCCGAGCCGCGACGCGAAGGCCGCCAAGGTCGACGACGTCGTGCTCGAGCGCCTGACGGCTGTCGCCGTGCTCGCGACCGACGTCGAGGGCGTCACCTTCGCCGGCCTCGGCCTCGGTGCGAACATCGTGCGCGAGCTCGAGGAGCAGGGCGCGAGCTCGCCGTTCCCCATCCAGGCGGCGACGATCCCCGACGTGCTCGCGGGCAAAGACGTGCTCGGCCGGGGCCGCACCGGGTCGGGCAAGACCATCGCGTTCGGGGCTCCCCTGGTCGAGCGGCTGATGGAGAACGGCGGCGGCAAGAAGCGTCAGATGGGCCGCGCGCCTCGCGCGCTCATCCTGGCCCCGACGCGCGAGCTGGCCCTGCAGATCGACCGCACGGTGCAGCCGATCGCGCGCAGCGTCGGGCTCTTCACGACGCAGATCTACGGCGGCGTGCCCCAGGGCCGTCAGGTCGGTGCGCTGCAGCGCGGCGTCGACATCATCATCGGCACCCCCGGCCGCATCGAGGACCTCATCGAGCAGGGTCGACTCGACCTCAGCCAGATCGAGATCGTCGTGCTCGACGAGGCCGACCACATGTGCGAGCTCGGGTTCCTCGAGCCCGTGCAGCGCATCATCCGCCGCACGCGGCCGAACGGTCAGCGCCTGCTGTTCTCGGCCACGCTCGACTCGGGTGTCGCGAGCCTCGTCAGCGAGTTCCTGCATGAGCCCGCCGTCTACGAGGTCGCGGGCGAGGATCAGGAGTCGTCGACGATCGACCACAAGGTGCTGCTCGTCGACCAGCGCGAGAAGCGCGGCATCATTGAGCAGCTCGCGGGCGGCGACGGCAAAACGCTCATCTTCGCGCGCACCCGCGCGTTCGCGGAGGAGCTCGCCGACCAGCTCGACGACGCCGGCATCCCGGCCGTCAGCCTGCACGGCGACCTCAACCAGGCCCGCCGCACGCGCAACCTCGAGAAGCTCACGAGCGGTCGGGTGAACGTGCTCGTCGCGACGGATGTCGCGGCCCGGGGCATCCACGTCGACGACATCTCGCTCGTCATCCAGGCCGACGCACCCGACGAGTACAAGACGTACCTGCACCGCTCGGGCCGCACCGGTCGCGCCGGCAAGGTCGGCACCGTCGTCACGCTCATCACGCGTCCGCGCGCCCGCCGCTTCGGCGAGCTGCTCGAGCGCGCCGAAATCGAGGCCGAGACCACCGAGGTGCGCGTCGGCGACGCGTTCCTCGACCGCCTCGCCGCGTTGTAGCAGTCCTCCGCGAAGGTCGTGCTTCGTGGCATGAGTCGTGAAACTTCTCGCGACCATTGCCACGAAGGGCGACTTTCGCCGGTTAACCCCGCGGGTCGGTGGATGCTCGGCTCAGGCCGCCGCGAGCATCGCGCTCGCCGCGAGCGCCAGCGCGAGCCCGACCCACTGCAGCCGCGCGATGCGCTCCCGCAGCACGAGCGCCGCGAGCAGGATGGTGCCGGCCGGGTAGAGCGCCGTGAGCACCGAGACGATCGTCAGGTCGCCGACCCGCAGGCCGACGAGCACGACGACGTTGGCGAGCGCATCGAGAACGCCGCACCCGACGGCGAGCCAGAAGCCGCCGCGCCACCCGCCGCGCAGGGCGGCCGCGCTCGCGCGCAGCAGCCCGTCGCGCGCGGGCGCCGCGGCGGTGTCTGTTCCGAGGGCGTGCGGGGCGCCGTGGGTTCCGTCGAGCACCGTGAGCGGAGCATCCGCGGCCCGAACGTGACGTCGCCCCGAAATGACGGCGAGCACGACGATGAGCGTGATCATGATCGTGGCGTTCACCGTGCGGTTGGCGACGAGCGGCACGAGCCCGCTGTCGTCGGGGGTCTGGTCGACGAGGATGTAGAAGGCGCCGATGAGCACGCCTGACACGGTCGCCATGATCAGCCCGGCGGGCGTGGGTCGCACGGCCTCCTTCGCCGGCACGAAGCCGACGAGCACGACTGCCACGAGGGCGAGCGCGAAGGCCGGGTAGGCGATTGCGCCGAGCTCCGACCCTGTCACGAGTCCCCACGTGAGCGGCACGATTGCCGAGGTCACGGCGGTCAGGGGCGACAGGATGCTCATGGGCCCGATCGCGAGGCACGCGTACAGCAGCGCGATGGCGGCCGCCCCCGTCACGCCCGAGATACCGCCCCACAGCAGGGCCTCGGGCGACCAGCGGCCGGGCACGATGAGGGTTCCGACGACGAGCAGCACGACGCCTGAGAGCGCTCCGAGCGCGGTCACCCGCAGGGCCGAAATGCGCCGAGCGGCGAGACCGCCCAGGAAGTCTGCGGCGCCGTAGACGAGAGCGCCAGCGAGCCCGAGAACGACTGTGAGCACGTCGTGCACCTCCCTCCGCGATTCTGTCAGGTCGGGAATGCTCGTGTGAGCCGCCCGGTTGTCGTCTCGAGGGCGGCCGCGATGTCACAATGCCTCGCGGCATGCCGCCCGCCCGTACGCTGGAACCTGGCTCGCCCACCGCACTCATCGAGGAGACCCCCATGGCCCGCATCTACTCCGACATCACGCAGGTGTTCGGCAACACCCCGCTCGTCACGTTGCGGAAGGTCACCGACGGCGCGGGCGCAACCGTTCTCGCCAAGCTCGAGTTCTACAACCCCTCGGCGAGCGTGAAAGACCGTCTCGGCTTCGCCATCGTCGAGGCGGCCGAGAAGAGCGGCGAGCTGAAGCCCGGCGGCACGATCGTCGAGGCGACGAGCGGCAACACCGGCATCGCTCTCGCCATGATCGGTGCGGCGCGCGGCTACACGACCGTGCTCACGATGCCCGAGACCATGAGCAACGAGCGCAAAATGCTGCTGCGCGCCTACGGTGCCGAGCTCGTGCTCACCCCCGGCAGCGAGGGCATGAAGGGTGCCGTCGCGGCCGCCGAGGCGATCGCCGCCGAGCGCCCCGGTTCGGTGCTCGCGCGCCAGTTCGAGAACGCGGCGAACGCCGAGATCCACCGCCGCACGACGGGCCCCGAGGTGTGGAACGACACCGACGGCGCGGTCGACATCTTCGTCTCGGGCGTCGGCACCGGCGGCACCCTGACCGGCACCGGCCAGTACCTCAAGGGCCAGAAGCCCGGCCTGCAGGTCGTCGCCGTCGAGCCGCTCGAGAGCCCCATCCTCAACGGCGGCGCCCCCGGGCCCCACAAGATCGCCGGCATCGGCGCCAACTTCGTGCCCGCCGTGCTCGACCGCGAGGTCTACGACGAGGTCATCGACGTCAACATCGAGCAGGCCGTCGCGATGGCCCGCCGCCTGTCGTCGGAGGAGGGCATCCTCGCCGGCATCTCGTCGGGCGCCACGGTGCACGCAGCCGTCGAGCTCGCGAAGCGCCCCGAGAACGCTGGCACGACGATCGTCGTCATCGTCGCCAGCTACGGCGAGCGCTACCTCTCGAGCGTGCTCTACGACGACCTGCGCGCGTAGATGGGCGTTCGGGAGGACATCCGCACCGCCCGATTGCGCGACCCGGCCGCGCGCTCGGGCCTCGAGGTCTTTCTGACCTCGGTGGGCCTGCACGCCGTGTGGTGGCACCGCATCGCGAGCTGGTTGTGGCGGCACGGGTTCACGCTGCTCGGCCGCGTGGTCGCGCAGGGCGCGCGGTGGTGGACGGGCATCGAGATCCACCCCGGTGCGCGCATCGGCAAGCGCCTCTTCATCGACCACGGCATGGGCGTCGTCATCGGCGAGACGGCCGAGATCGGCGACGACGTCATGCTGTACCACGGCGTGACGCTCGGCGGGCGAACCCTCGAGAAGGGCAAGCGTCACCCGACGGTCGGCAATGGCGTGCTCATCGGCGCCAACGCGACGGTGCTCGGCCCCGTCACGATCGGCGACCGCTCGCAGATCGGCGCCCTCGCCCTCGTCACGAAGGATGTTCCGGCCGACTCGGTCGCGACCGGCATCCCCGCGACCTCCCGCCCCCTCGATCGCGGCGCGCGTGGCACGGGGGCCGACGGCTTCGTCGTCGACCCGGCCATCCACATCTGAGCGGGTCGGCCCCGTCTCGCTCGGGTCGCGCGCTATCCTGCCGTCTGAGGGAAGGACACTGGGATGTCAATCAATCCGCTGTTGCTCGACCCCCTCTACACGCAGGGCGAAGCGGCCAGTCTGCTCGCAACGCCACAGTCGACGTTCAACCGTTGGGTACACGGATATATATCAGGCGTGGGTAACTGGCAGCAGCCCTTCGTGACGACGTCCGGCCCTGGACGAGGCGTCACCGTGCCCTTTGTCGGAGTCGCCGAGGCATGGGTTGTTCGCGCTTTCCGCACCGCGGGTGTGAGCCTGCCGCGCATTCGTGCAGCCGTTGAGACACTTCGCGAGGGAATTGGTGTGGATCACGCGTTGGCGAGCGAGCGCCTGAAGACGGACGGCGCCGACATCTTGTGGGATCTGCAAACTTCAGACAACGAATTGGACAACAGGCTCGTTGTTGTCCGGAATGGCAACGCAGTGTTTGGCGAAGTGGTCCGAGAGCATCTCACTCGCGTGAGCTATCGTGACGGCTTCGCTGGCTCACTCACGCTCAAGCGGGCCGATGGGATCGACGTTCTTGTCGATCCTTCGGTCGCCTACGGCCAGCCGGTGCTCGACCCCTACGGCGTGAAGGTGTCTGATGTTATTGCGCGAATCGAGTCAGGCGAGTCGATCGATGACATCGCACTCGACTGGGACATTCCGCGGCTTGTCGTAGCGAACCTGGCACTGGCTGCCTGAACTCGTCTGATGAGTTCGAGCTTCTTTCTTGATCGAAGCCTCGGAGACTTTCGCGTACCCCAGGGTCTTCGCAAGGCTGGCTGGACTGTGGTCACGATGCGGGAAAGGTATGGCAAGCTCCCGGCGCAATCTCTAGCCGATGTCGACTGGATCGCTGATGCCGCCGCTCAAGAAGAGATCATGCTCACGGCCGATAAGTCGATCGCTAAGCGTCCCCGAGAAGTAGGCGTAGTGGTGCGTGCGCAGGCGCGAGTCGTCGCGCTCAAGGACGGCCGGGTGACTGCGCAACAGCAGGTAGATCTCTTCCTCGCACACGCCAGCGCACTCATGGCACTGGAAGACCGCAAGGGACCGTTCGTACTCACTCTCTCCACGCGAGGTCTCACCACGCTCGATCTTCGAGTCTGAGCGCCGCATCGGGATGCGGTGGCTTCATCGCTTACTTGGCGAAGCCACATCGAGATCCAACGCAGGACCTTCTGCCCTTGCCCTGAGGGCTCGAGAGACCCATGCTAAGCACGCTGGGGTGAGGGAGGCACGATGACCGCTCGCGGTTTCGTGCGCGGCCTGCTGCCGCGGCGCTCCGACTACGCGATGCTGCGGCGCACGTGGAAGGTCGACCTCATTGCGGGCCTCACCGTCGGCATCGTGGCACTGCCGCTCGCGCTGGCGTTCGGCGTCAGCTCGGGCGCGGGGGCCGAGGCGGGGCTCATCACGGCCATCGTTGCCGGGCTCGTCGCGGCCGTGTTCGGCGGCTCGAACATCCAGGTCTCGGGGCCGACCGGGGCGATGGTCGTCGTGCTCGGTCCGATCGTCGCGGCGCAGGGGGCGGGCGTCGTGGCGCTCGTCACGATCATGGCGGGCGTCATGGTGCTCATCGCCGCCGTGCTGCGGCTCGGGCGCGCGGTCGCGGTCATACCCTGGCCGGTCATCGAAGGCTTCACGCTCGGGATCGCGGTCATCATCTTCCTGCAGCAGGTGCCCGCCGCCCTCGGCGCCCCCGCGGGGCCGAGCACCAACTCGCTCGTCGCCGCCGTGCAGACCGTCGCCGCGACCGACTGGGCGGCCGCCCTCGTTCCCCTCGCGCTCGTCGCCGCCGTCGCCGTCATCATGGTGCTCGCGCCGCTCGTGCGGCCGTGGGTTCCGGGCTCGATCCTCGCGATCGTCGTCGTGACGGTCGTCGCGACGTGGCTGGCGCTGCCCGTCGAGACGATCGGAGCCCTGCCCGCCGCCCTGCCGGCGCCGAGTCTGCCGAGCCTGTCGGGGGTGGATGTCGCGGCGCTCCTCATCCCGGCCGCCACGATCGCGGCGCTCGCCGCCATCGAGTCGTTGCTCTCGGCGCGCGTCGGCGCGACCCTCGCCGACACGGGCCGCCTCGACCCCGACCGCGAGCTCGTCGGCCAGGGGCTCGCCTCCGTCGCCTCGGGACTCTTCGGCGGCATGCCCGCCACGGGGGCGATCGCGCGCACGGCCGTCAACGTGCGGGCCGGCGGGCGGTCGCGGCTCGCGGCGAGCATCCACGCGATCGTGCTCGTGGGCGTCGTGTATCTGGCCAGCACGAACGTGGCGACCATCCCGCTCGCCGCGCTCTCGGGGGTGCTCATGGTCACGGCCGTGCGCATGGTCTCGGTGTCGACCGTGCGCCGCATCGTCACGGCGACGCGCTCCGATGCGATCATCTTCGCGGCGACCGCCATCGTGACGATCGCCTTCGACCTCATCATCGCGGTGGGCATCGGCATCCTCGCCTCCGGGGTCATCGCGCTGCGCACGCTCGCGGCGTCGAGCGGCGTGCACCGCGAGCCCCTGCCGGGCGAGCCCCAGCCGGGCGATGAGCGCATCGCCCTCTTCCGCCTCGACGGCGCGCTGTTCTTCGGCGCGACCGAGCGGCTCACCGACGTCATCAGCGACACCGCGGGGGCGGGCGTCGTCATCGTGCGGCTCTCGCAGCTGCGCGACCTCGACGCCACGGGCGCACGCGTCGTCGTCGAGCTCATCGACGGGCTCGAGCGCCGCGGCATCACCGTCATCATCAAGGGCATTCAAGAACGCCACCTGCAGCTCGCGACGCGCGTGGGCGTCATCGGGGCGCTGCGGCACCCCAACCACCTCGTCGCCTCCCTCGACGACGCGGTCGCGCACGCTCGTTCGCACATCGCGCGCGAACAGGCGGCGGGCACGGTCAGCCCTGCCGACTAACCTGGGGCGAGTGACCACGACCGCGACCACGCCCCAGCAGGTGCTCGAGTCGGTCTTCGGCTACCCGGCCTTCCGCGGCGAGCAGCAGGCCATCATCGACCACGTCGTCGGCGGCGGTGACGCCCTCGTGCTCATGCCCACGGGCGGCGGCAAGAGCCTCTGCTACCAGATCCCCGCGCTCGTGCGCGAGGGCGTCGGCGTCGTCATCTCGCCGCTCATCGCCCTCATGAAAGATCAGGTGGATGCCCTCGAGGCGGTCGGCGTGCGCGCCGCGTTCCTCAACTCGACTCAGGGGCCCGACGAGCGGCGAGCCGTCGAGGCCGCCCTGCTCGCGGGCGAGGTCGATCTGCTCTACATGGCGCCCGAGCGTGTCACCGTGCCCTCCACCGCCGAGCTGCTCGACCGTATCCGCGTCTCGCTGTTCGCGATCGACGAGGCGCACTGCGTCTCGCAGTGGGGTCACGACTTCCGACCCGACTACCTCGCGCTGTCGCTGCTGCACGAGCGCTGGCCGAGCATCCCGCGCATCGCCCTCACCGCCACGGCGACGGCCGAGACGGCAACGGAGATCGTGCAGCGGCTCGATCTCGGGCAGGCTCGGCGATTCGTGGCGAGCTTCGATCGCCCCAATATCCAGTACCGCATCGAGCCGAAGAACCAGCCCGTGCAGCAGCTGCTGCAACTCATCCGCACCGAGCATCCGGGCGACGCGGGCATCGTCTATTGCCTGTCGCGGGCATCCGTCGAGAAGACGGCGATCGCGCTTGCCGAGCACGGCATCCCCGCGCTGCCCTACCACGCGGGTCTCGACGCGGCGACGCGCTCGAACCACCAGTCGCGCTTCCTGCGCGAAGAGGGCATCGTCATGGTCGCGACGATCGCCTTCGGCATGGGCATCGACAAGCCCGACGTGCGCTTCGTCGCCCACCTCGACCTGCCCAAGAGCGTCGAGGGCTACTACCAGGAGACGGGGCGCGCGGGGCGCGACGGCCTGCCCGCGACGGCATGGCTCGCCTACGGCTTGCAAGACGTCGTACAGCAGCGGCAGATGATCGATCGCAGCGAGGGAACGCCCGCCTACAAGCGCCGCATGAGCCAGCTGCTGGATGCGATGCTCGCGCTCTGCGAGACCGTCGAGTGCCGACGGGTGCAGCTGCTGGCGTACTTCGGCCAGAGTTCGACGGCGTGCGGCAATTGCGACACGTGCCTCGCGCCGCCCGAGAGCTGGGACGGCACGGTGCCCGCGCAGAAGCTGCTCTCGACGATCGTGCGGCTCGAGCGCGAGCGGCGCCAGCGCTACGGTGCCGGGCAGCTCATCGACATCCTCCTCGGCAAGCGCACGCCGCGGGTCGAGCAGCTCGGGCACGCCGACCTTGCCACGTTCGGCATCGGCACCGAGCTCGGCGATCAGGAGTGGCGCGGGGTCGTGCGCCAGCTGCTCGCGCAGGGCCTGCTCGCCGTGCACGGCGACGGGTACGGCACCCTCGTGCTCACCGAGGCGAGCGCGGCCGTGCTGAGCGGGGCCCGAGAGGTGCGCCTGCGGCGCGAAGTGGCTCGGCCCACACGCGCGGCGCGCCGCGCCGCGCCCTCCGACCTGCCCGTGGCCGCCGCGCCGCTGTTCGAGCGGCTGCGCGCCTGGCGTGCTACGACGGCGCGCGAGCTCGGCGCCCCCGCCTACGTCGTGTTCGCCGACGCCACGCTGCGCGGCATCGCGCTGACCACTCCCTCGACGCTCGACGAGCTGTCGACCGTGAGCGGCGTCGGCGCCGCGAAGCTCTCGACGTTCGGGGATGCGGTACTCGCGATCGTGCGCGGCGACGAGCCGCCCGCACTCGGCGAAGCAGCCGCGCCCGCTGAACCCGAGCCGCCGGCGTACATTCCCGACGACGACATCCCCTACGACGACATTCCCCCGGAGGAATGGAACCTCTGACACCATAGGGCGGTGCTGACCTTCCTCGCCCGGGCCTTTCTCGGCCCCATCGCGCGCCTGGTCTGGCGACCCACCATCATCGGTCGCGCGAACATGCCCGCCGAGGGCCCCGTAGTCGTCGCGAGCAACCACCTGTCGTTCATCGACTCGATCGTCATCAGCCTGCTTGCCCGTCGCCCCGTGAGCTTCCTCGCCAAGGAGGAGTACTTCACCGGCACGGGACTGAAGGGCGCGATCTCTCGCGGATTCTTCTCCGGAGTCGGGGCGATCCCGGTCAAGCGCGGGGCGGGGCAGGCGGCGCAGGACGCCCTCGACGCCGGTCTCGCCAAGCTGCAGGCTGGGCAGGCGTTCTCGATCTACCCCGAAGGTACGCGCTCGCGCGACGGTCGGCTCTACCGGGGCAAGACGGGCGTCGCGTGGCTCGCGCTCACGGCCGGCGTGCCGGTCGTCCCGGTGGCTCTGACGGGCACGCAGAACCTGCAGCCGGTGGGCTCGAAGCGCGTGCGGCTCGCCCGGGTGACGATCGAGTTCGGCGAGCCGATGGACATCAGCGCGTTCGGCCCGGCCGCCTCGGGGCGCGCCCGCCGCCACGCGACCGACGCGATCATGGCGCGCATCCAGAGCATGTCGGGTCAGGAATACGTCGACCAGTACAACGAGCCTCCGCCGGCCTCGGTGCGCGAACGGGTGCGCCGCTTCTTCCGCACGCGCTCCGAGCTGTAGGGCGCTGCCCCGCTACAGCGGGTCGCCCGGCACGGCGTCGCCGGCGGGCGCCGCGGCCTCCTCCTCCGGCCGCCGCCCGGTCGCGGCTCCCGGAACCGGGGCGCCGAGCCGCAGCGTCGCGAGCAGGCCGATCGCGAGGAACCCGGCGGCCGTGAATGCCGCGAACCGCGTCGCGTCGCTGAACGCCTGGCGCGCCTCGGCGGCGACCTCGGGCGACTCGGCCTCGAGGCCAGGAATCGCCGAGCCCGCGCTGTCGACAACCGCCGACACGACGCCCTCGCGCGCCTCGGGCGGCAGCCCCGCCGCATCGAGCCGGGTGTCGAGGGCGCTGCCGAGCGAGGTGAACAGCACGGTGCCGAGCACGGCGATGCCGAGCGCCGAGCCGATCTGCCGGGCCGTCGACTGCGTGCCCGAGGCCTGCCCGCTCGCCTGCACCGGAACATCCTGCAGCACGACGCCCGTGAGCTGCGCGGTCGCGAGACCGACGCCGACGCCGTAGACGAGCAGCCCGAGCGCGACCGACCACCACGGGGTGTCGACCGCGATGACGAGGCCGATCAGCATGAGGCCGACGATCTCGGCAGCGATGCCCGCACGCACGGTCGCGACGGCCGAGACACGCCCGCTCAGCGAGCCGCCCACGCCGCTCGCCAGGAACGAGCCGCCCGCGAGGGCGAGCAAGATCGTGCCGGTCTGCAGGGCGTCGTAGCCGAGCACGTTCTGCAGCCACAGCGGCAGCGAGAGGATGATGCCGAATTCGCCCATCGACACGATGAGCGCGGCGACGTTGCCGTTGCGGAACGAGCCGATGCGGAGCAGCGAGAACGCGAGCATGGTCGACTTGCCCGCTCGCTCGCGGCGCAGGCCCCACCACACCAAGGCGATGCCGGCGACGAGCGAGATGGCGAATGAGATCGGGATGGGGCTGAGCGCGAGCGGCCACTCCCCGTCGCCGATCGTGAGGCCCTCGGCGGCGAGCCACCAGCCGTAGGTGCGCCCCTCGATGAGGCCGAAGACGAGGAAGGCGCTCGTGACGACCGAGAGCAGCGCGCCCGTCCAGTCGATCGATTGCGGATGCTCGTCTCTCGTCGCGACGACGAAGAGCATGAGCCCCACGAGAATGATGATGCCGAGCGGCACATTGATGCCGAAGGCCCACCGCCACGAGTACGCGGTCGTCAGCCACCCGCCGAGCAGCGGCCCGACAGCGGCCATGCCGCCGATGGTCGATCCCCACACCGCGAAGGCGATGCCGCGCTCACGGCCCTGGAAGGTGGCGTTGAGCGTCGAGAGCGTCGAGGGCAGGATCATGGCGCCACCCGCGCCCTGCACCACGCGAGCCAGGATGAGCGCCGAGCCCGAGTCGGCGAGCGCCGCCCAGACGGAGGCGAGCATGAAGATGATGACGCCGATGACGAGCATCCGGCGTCGACCGAAACGGTCGCCGAGCGTGCCGAAGACGAGCAGCAGGGCGGCGAAGACGAGCGTGTAGCTCTCTTGCACCCACTGCACCTCGGTCGAGGAGATGCCGAGCTCGTCGACGATCGACGGCACGGCGACGTTGACGATCGTCGAATCGACGATGATGAGCGAGACGGCCAGGCTGATGACGAAGAGCCCGATCCAGCGGGTGCGCGGTGAGGTCACGCGCCGACGCTACTCCTGCGCCGACGGTGACGTCGGGGTGCTGCTCGCTCGCCGTCTCGACGAGGGGGGCGAACTGGCGGCAGGGCCGCACCATTCGGCCCAGAAGTCGACGAGGGCGATGCCCTCGCTCGTCACGGTCTGTTCGACGTCGGCCGCGGTCAGGATCACGGTTGCCATGCCCGCTTTCTGCCGCCTCTCCACTATGACAACGACCAGCTTTGTGAGGTCTTCCACAACGGTCGGGCCCGGCCGTTGCGCACCCTTGGTGGGGCGAGTACCACGAAACCCCGCGCGCCACCGCGCCGTCCTAGCGTGACCTTTATGAGCACGATCGAGATGCCTGCCGCCAAGGCGACCGCGGCCACGACGGCCGCCACGAGCCCCACCGCCAGCCCTGCCAATACCGAGCCCGCGATCGACGTCGCCGCCCTCGGCCAGCAGCTCATGGGCCGCTGGGCCGACAGCCGCCGTGCCTCGCGCGAGCTCATGCGCGACTCCGCGTTCCACCGCGACCCGAGCCTCGGAATGGCCGAGCACCGCGAGCGCGTGCTCGGGCAGTTGAAGCTGCTCGTCGAGCGCGGCGATGTGCACCGCGCGTTCTCCGCCGAGTTCGGGGGCGACGACGACTTCGGCGGCTTCATCGCGAGCTTCGAAGAGTTGCTGCTCGGCGACCCGAGCATGCAGATCAAGTCGGGCGTGCAGTGGGGCCTCTACGCCTCCGCGATCCTGCAGCTCGGCACGGCGCCGCACCACCAGGCCTGGCTGCCCGACGCCCTCGACCTCACGACCCCCGGAGCGTTCGCGATGACCGAGACCGGCCACGGCAGCGACGTCTCGGCGGTCGGCACGACGGCGACATACGACGAGACGACCGATGAGTGGGTCATCCACACGCCGTTCCGTGCCGCCTGGAAGGACTACCTCGGCAACGCCGCCCTGCACGGCCGCGCCGCTGTCGTCTTCGCGCAGCTCATCACGCGCGGGGTCAACCACGGCGTGCACGCCATCTACGTTCCGCTGCGCGACGAGACCGGAGCCTTCCTGCCCGGCATCGGCGGCGAGGACGACGGGCTCAAGGGCGGCCTCAACGGCATCGACAACGGCCGCCTGCACTTCACGAACGTGCGGGTGCCGCGCACCAACCTGCTCAACCGCTACGGCGATGTCGACGAGAACGGTGTCTACACCTCGCCCATCGAGAGCCCCGGCCGCCGCTTCTTCACGATGCTCGGCACCCTCGTGCAGGGCCGCGTCTCGCTCGACGGCGCGTGCGTCGTCGCGAGCAAGCTCGCCATGACGATCGCCGTGCGCTACGGCACCGAGCGCCGGCAGTTCGTCGGCGGCGAGAGCGACGAGGTCGTGCTGCTCGACTACCAGCGCCACCAGCGCCGCCTCATGCCGCGCCTCGCGCAGACCTACGCCATGTCATTCGCGCACGAGGTCTTCCTCGAGAAGTTCGACGCCGTGTTCTCGGGCGCCACCGACACCGATGCCGATCGCGAAGACCTCGAGACCCTCGCCGCGGCCTTCAAGTCGCTCAGCACCTGGGGAGCGCTCGACATCATCCAGGAGGCGCGCGAGGCGTGCGGCGGCCAGGGCTTCCTCGCCGCCAACCGGCTCACCCAGCTGCGCGCCGACCTCGACATCTACGCGACCTTCGAGGGCGACAACAACGTGCTGCTGCAGCTCGTCGCGAAGCGACTGCTCACCGACTACTCGCGCACCTTCGCGAAGGCCGACGCCGGGGTCATGGCGCACTACGTCGCCGACCAGGTGAACGAGGCCGTCGTCAACCGCTCGGGACTGCGCCGTCTGGCCCAGTCGGTCGTCGACTTCGGGTCGACGGCGCGCTCGATCGGCTCTGTGCGCGACACCGACTCGCAGCGGCAGCTGCTGACCGACCGGGTCGAGTCGATGGTCGCCGAGCTCGCGGGCAAGCTGCGCAGCGCATCCAAGCTGCCGAAGCCGAAGGCCGCGGCGCTCTTCAACCGCCACCAGAACGCCCTCATCGAGACGGCGAAGGCGCACGGCGAGCTGCTGCAGTGGGAGGCCTTCACCGACCAGCTGGATCGCGTCGAGGACGCCGGTACGCGGCAGGTGCTCACGTGGCTGCGCGACCTCTTCGGCCTCGGGCTCGTCGAGAAGAACCTCGACTGGTACGTCATTCACGGCCGGCTCAGCGACCAGCGCGCGCAGGCGATCACCGACTACATCGACGGCCGCCTGCTGCCGCGCCTGCGCCCGTACGCGCTCGCGCTCACCGAGGCCTTCGAGCTCGCCGACGAGCACATCCGCGCCGACATCGCCACGGGTGCCGAGCGCGAGCGGCAGGAGGAGGCGCGGGCCTACTACGCCGACCAGCGCGCACGCGGCCTCGCCCCCATCGACGAGAAAGACCTCATCGCGGCCAAGAGCGCCCGGCGCTGAGCCAGGGCCCTGGAGCGGGCTCCAGCGGGTTAGAGTGCGGGAATGAGCCTCAGCGACATCGTCATCCCGCAGCCCGGCGACCCTCGCGGGGGTGAGCTCACGGCGGTGCTCGGCGTGCCCGAGGGCCCTGGCCCGTTCGTGCCGCTCGTCGTCGTGCACGAGGTCTTCGGTATCGACGAGGCCATGCGCGACCACCTCGAGCGCCTCACGCGGCTCGGCTACCTCGTGCTCATGCCCAATCTCTTCAGCCGCGGCGGCGCGCGCCGCTGCCTCGTCGCGACGTTCCGCGCGCTGCGGGCCGGCACGGGCGCTGCCTTCGACGACATCGAGGCGGCGCGCCAGTACCTGATCGCCCGCGACGACACCACCGAGCACGCCGGCGTCATCGGGTTCTGCATGGGCGGCGGTTTCGCGCTACTGCTCGCGGGGCAGGGCGGGTACGGTGCGGCATCCGTCAATTACGGGATGCTCCCCGACGACCTCGACGCGACCCTCGACGGCGCCTGCCCGGTCGTCGGCACGTTCGGTGGGCGCGATCGTAGCCTGAGCGGCGCGGCCGAAAAACTGGAGGCGGCGCTCGTGGCCCGCGGCATCGAGCACGACGTGGTCGAGTACCCCGAGGCCGGGCACGGGTTCCTCAACGCCCACCGCGCGGGCTCGACGCTCACGCGCGTGATGATGAAGCCCATGATGGGCCTCGGTCACCGGCCGGTCGAGGCCGAGGACGCGTGGGAGCGCATCGACGGGTTCTTCCGCCGGACGCTCGCCTAGCGCCCTACTTGTTGGTGGCGTTCGTCACCGCGTCGGAGTTCTGCGAGCGGCCGCTCGAGGTCTTCTTGTCGGCCTTCGCGACGCGCTTCTCCTTCAGCGTCTTCGACGCGGCGGTCTTCGGGGTGTTCTTGCGTGCAGACTTCTCGCCCATGGTGGTTCTCTCCTATCGAGAGCCCGAGCGGCCCTGTCGTGCTGAGCGTACGCCGTCGGTGCTACGGCGTGGGCACCCTGGCGCCTGCGGCGCCAGCGAATCTCGGCTAGATGACTGAGTCCTATTGGGTTCAGTGGTCGTAGGCGGTGAGGGATCTTTTG
>CAYPND010000004.1:0-3665 GCA_964412175.1 uncultured Microbacteriaceae bacterium
CGCGGTGTCGTCAGCCTGCTCGAGGTTCCGGGCGTCGCCGACAAGCCTGCGCTCTTCTCGACCTTCCTGATGTGGCTGCTCGCCGACCTGTTCAACGACCTGCCCGAGGTCGGCGACCTCGACAAGCCGAAGCTCGTGTTCTTCTTCGACGAGGCGCACCTGCTCTTCCGCGATGCGAGCAAGGACTTCCTCGCGGCGATCACCCAGACGGTGCGGCTCATCCGCTCGAAGGGCGTCGGCATCTTCTTCGTGACGCAGTCGCCGAAAGACGTGCCCGGCGATGTGCTCGCGCAGCTCGGCTCGCGCGTACAGCACCAGTTGCGCGCATTCACTCCCGACGACGCCAAGGCGCTCAAGGCCGCGATCTCGACGTACCCGAACAGCGGCTACGAGCTCGACGAGGTTCTCACGACGCTCGGCATCGGCGAGGCGATCGTGACGGTCATGAACGAGAAGGGCGCCCCCTCGCCTGTCGCCTGGACGCGCCTGCGGGCTCCGCAGGGCTCGATGGATCCCGCGCCCGCCGACGTGATCGCGGCGGCCATCGCGGCATCGCCCCTCATGGCGCAGTACGGGCAGCCGGTCAATCGCGAGTCGGCCTACGAGCTTCTCACCGACCGCATGAACGCCGCCGCCGAGGCCGAGGCGGCGCGAGAAGCGGCGGAGGAGGCGGCGGAACAGAAGGATGCCGCGCGTGAGGAGTACGAGAAGGCGCTGCGCGACCTGCAGAAGAAGGAGCGCACGACCACGCGCACGACGAACCGGCGCACGGCGAAGCCCGCGCCCGGCGTGGGGGACGTGCTCGGCGATGTGCTGGGCTCGCGCACGGGGCAGACCGTCATCCGCGAGGTCGTGCGCGGCATCTTCGGCACCCTCGGCCGGCGCTGACGATTGGCGCTGCGGCATCGAGGGGCTTATCCAGGTCGGGAACACCCAACGGTATGCCCGCGTCAACGCGAGCGCGACGGTTCGGCGGAGAATGGGGGATTCGAACCCCCGAGGGCTTGCACCCAACACGCTTTCCAAGCGTGCGCCATAGGCCACTAGGCGAATTCTCCTGGGCGGCACCCGCTACGAGGGCGGGAGCGACGAGACTGAATCCTACCGGTAAACTGGTGGCGGCTCCTCGCGTGGCGCCATCCAGGCCAACTCCCCCAGGGCAGAAATGCAGCAAGGGTAACCGGGCTCTGGCGGGTGCGCGAGGGGTCTTTTTCATGCCTCCGATCTCGGTGTCAGATGCCCGCTCACCGCCGCGTGAGGTCACGCGCCGCCGGCCCCTCGAGCCGGGTGCCGTCCGCAGTGAAGCGCGAGCCGTGCGCCGGGCAGTCCCACGACCGCTCGAGGTCGTTCCAGCGCAGGGTTGCGCCGAGGTGCGGACACACCGCCGAAACGCGGCAGGTCGACTGGTCGACCGTCGACTCCGCGGATGGTTTGCCGTCGGCCATGCCCGTGACGCCGGTGCCCTCTGCCGGTCGTTCGGCGGGCAGACGCGACGTCATTACCTCCGCCCAACCCTTGAGATACCACCAGCCCACCGCCGCGTTCGTGCCGATGAGAGAGGCGAGCGCCGGCACCGTCGTTCTGCGCCGACCCAGCGCCTGGCCCCACTCGGCCTGCTCGACGCCGGTGAGGTCGGCAGTCAGCCGCAGGGCGCTCTGCACGGCGTTGGTCATGCCCCATTTGTCGTAGCCGGTCGCCACATAAATGCGGCCCGAGCCGCGCGGCATCCACCCTGTGTACGGAACCCCGTAGGGGCTGGAGTAGTCCTGTGCGCTCCAGGTGTGCGTGAGATGGGCATCGGGCCAATGAGTCGTCGTCCACAGCGTCAGATCGGCCATGAGCGCCGCGGGAGAATCAGCCCGGCCGACCTCGTGACCGTTGCCGCCAACGACCAGCACCTCACCGCCATCCGCGTCAGGCGCGGTGCGCAGCGACCTCGTCGGCGAGTCGACGCTGAGGTACATGCCAGCCGGTATTTGTCCGGGCACGCGGAATGCGGCGGCATACGAGCGCGAGGGCGCGACCTTCGCCCAATACAGGCCGCGATCGAGAACAGGCATCCCCGTCGCGACCACCACGGTGCTTGCGGCGACGTCGCCGCGATCGGTGGCCACTCGCACCGGGTCGTGGTGCGAGGTCGCCGCCGTCACGCGCACGTCCTCCACGACGACGCCTCCGCCAGCGCGGACTTCGGCCGTCATGGTCGTAAGCACATCCAGCGGATCGAACTGCGCCTGATGGGGCAGGGTCACGCCGTCGTAGGTGCGCATAGGCAGAGCTTCAGGCGTTCCGTGCTCGACCGGGAGCCCCAGATCGCGGGCGACGTCGAACTCGCGCTGCACCGTCGACCGACCGCTCATCGTCAGCGCGAAACTGGTCGAGGGGCGGCGCTGCACAGCGATACCGTTCTCGTCGGCGTACCGAAGCATCCAGTCGAAGCCGGCCCGGTTAGCGTCGACGTACGCCCGCGCGACCGCGCGCCCGCTACGTCGCCGGATGCCCTGCAGGTGCGAACCCTGAAGCAGCGACAGTTTCGCCGTCGTATTGCCGGTCGTCACGGCTCCGACCGTGCGCGCCTCGAGCACCGCCACCGACCGACCAGCGCGGGTCAGCAGCACGGCGCTCGTGAGACCGGTGAGTCCTGCACCGACAATCACCACGTCGTAGTGCGCACCGGGTTCGAAGGTATCCGTTGGAATGGTGGATGCTCGATCGAGCCACAGTGAGGTCATGGTTTCTCCTTGTCGTCGTCGTGCGACGCTACGCCGCAGACCAGGTCGGATTCCAGGCCTTGCGCGGCCGCCGTGCATGCGCAAGGGCCGTCGACACGGAAGCGCGCGGCACGCGGCCGCCGAGCGGGCCCATAGCCCTCCGCTCTAGGCTGATCACAATGTCGCGCAGCATCTATATCACCTCCGCCGAGGGCAACTCGGGCAAGTCGACGGTGGCCCTCGGGCTCGTCGATACGTTGAGCCACCGCGTGCAACGGGTGGGGGTGTTCAGACCGGTTACCCGTGCGCGTGACAGTCGCGGTGTGCGCGATGCTGCGCCTTCTGTAATCGCGCCAGAGCGCGATTACGTACTCGACGTGCTGCTCGCCCACGACGGCGTCGACCTCGCGTACGAGGAGGCGATCGGCGTCGGCTACGACGAAGTGCACGCCGACCCCGAGGCGGCGCTCGCCGTGATCGTCGAGCGCTACCACGCCATCGCGCAGCGCAGCGACGCGGTCGTCATCGTCGGCAGCGACTACACCGACGTGTCGAGCCCGACCGAGCTCTCGTTCAACGCGCGCATCGCGGCCAACCTGGGCGCGCCCGTGCTGCTCGTCATCGGCGGGCGCGAGAGCGGGGCATCCGGCGGGCGCGGCCTCGCCGAGTCGGGGGCGCGCTCCGCCGACGACATGCGCCGCGTCGCCGAGGTCGCCGTCGCCGAGCTCGACCACGCGCACGCGCAACTGCTGGGCATCATCGCCAACCGCGCCGACCTCGAGGCGCTCGACGCCGTGGTCGCGGCCGTGCAGACGGTGGCGCCCGGGGCGCTCGTGGCGGCCATCCCGGAGGACCCGTACCTCATCGCCCCCACCGTCGCGGCCGTCATGGAGGCCTGCGGCGGCACCTTCGTGCGCGGTGACGAGGAACTGCTGCAGCGCGAGGTTCTGGGCG
>CAYPND010000004.1:3765-7296 GCA_964412175.1 uncultured Microbacteriaceae bacterium
GGCTCGCGGCCGACAGCCAGCGCAAGTACGACACGGCGCTCGCGCTGTGGGAGCGCCACATCGACGCCGAGGCGCTCATGAACCGGCTCGACGTGGCGCGGTCTGACGTCGTGACGCCGCTCATGTTCGAGTTCGACCTGCTCGAGCGGGCGCGCGGCGACCGCAAGCACATCGTGCTGCCCGAGGGCGACGACGACCGGGTACTGCGGGCGGCCGGCACGCTGCTGCAGCGCGGCGTGTGCGAGCTGACCATCCTCGGCGACGAGCAGACCGTGCGCGCCCGCGCCGCCGAGCTCGGGCTCGACATGTCGGGAGCGAGCATCCTCTCGACGCACAATGAGGAATTGCGTCATCGCTTCGCCGAGGAGTACGCGCGCTTGCGGGCCCACAAGGGCGTCAGCTACGAGACCGCGCGCGACGTCGTGACCGACGTCAGCTATTTCGGCACGATGATGGTGCACCTCGGCCTCGCCGACGGCATGGTCTCGGGGGCCGCGCATACGACGGCCCACACCATCCGCCCGAGCTTCGAGATCATCAAGACCGACCCGGGCGTCTCGGTCGTGTCAAGCGTCTTCCTCATGTGCCTCGCCGACCGCGTGCTCGTGTACGGCGACTGCGCGGTGATTCCCGACCCCACCGCCGAGCAGCTCGCCGACATCGCGATCTCGTCGGCGGCGACCGCGGCGCAGTTCGCGATCGAGCCGCGCATCGCGATGCTCTCGTACTCGACGGGGGAGTCGGGCTCGGGCGACGACGTCGAGAAGGTGCGCTCGGCGACCCAGCTCGTGCGCGAGCGGGCGCCCGAGCTGCTCGTCGACGGCCCCATGCAGTACGACGCGGCCGCCGAGCCGAGCGTCGCCGCCTCGAAGATGCCGGGCTCGCCCGTGGCCGGGCGCGCGACCGTCTTCGTCTTCCCCGACCTCAACACGGGCAACAACACCTATAAAGCAGTGCAGCGCTCGGCGGGCGCCGTCGCAATCGGGCCCGTGCTGCAGGGGTTGCGAAAGCCCGTCAACGACCTCAGCCGCGGCGCGCTCGTGAGCGACATCGTCAACACCGTCGCCATCACGGCGATTCAGGCGCAGCGCACACCCCCGCCTCCGACCACGCCCATCTCGACCATCGGCGGGGTCGCCTGAGCATGCGCGTCTTCGTCGTCAACTCGGGCTCGAGCTCGATCAAGTACCAGCTCGTCGATGCCGTCAGCGAGCAGGTCGTGCTCTCCGGGCTTCTCGAGCGCATCGGCCAGCGCGGTTCTGATGGATCGCCGGGCGGGGACGCCGCGGACCATGAATCCGGGATGCGCGTCGTGCTCGATCGCCTCGGCCCCGAGGCCGCGACGATCGCCGCGGTCGGGCACCGCGTCGTGCACGGCGGCGAGGTGTTCACGGCGCCCGTCGTCATCGACGACGAGGTCGTGGCGGGCATCCGGGCGGTCAGCGCGCTCGCGCCCCTGCACAACCCGGCGAACCTCGCCGGTATCGACGCGGCACGCCGCGCCCTGCCCGGCGTGCCGCACGTCGCCGTCTTCGACACCGCCTTCCACCAGTCGATGCCCGCCGCGGCCGCGACCTACGCGATCGACCGGGCCGTCGCGGCCGAGCACGGGGTGCGCCGCTACGGCTTCCACGGCACGAGCCACGAGTTCGTCGCGGGCCGCGCGGCGGCGCTGCTTGGCCGGCCGCTCGAAAGCCTGAAGCTCATCGTGCTGCATCTCGGCAACGGCTCCTCGGCCACGGCGGTCGACGGCGGCCGCTCGATCGACACCTCGATGGGCCTCACGCCGCTCGCCGGCTTCGTCATGGGAACGCGCTCGGGCGACCTCGACCCCGGAGCCCTGCTGCACCTGCTGCGCACGGGCCTCTCGATCGACGAGCTCGACGCGCTGCTCAACAGCCGCAGCGGACTTCTCGGCCTCGCGAGCTCGGCCGATATGCGCGACGTCACGGCGGCCGCCGACGCGGGCGACGCGGATGCCGGGCTCGCCCTCGACGTGTGGGCGCACCGCATCCGGCACTACGTCGGGGCGTACCTCGCCCAGCTCGGCGGCCTCGACGCCGTCGTCTTCACGGCCGGCATCGGCGAGAACGCGCCCGCCCTTCGCGCCCGTGCACTCGACGGGCTCGCGCACCTCGGCCTCGCGATCGACGCCGACCGCAACGGCTCGCCCTCCCGCGACGCGCGGGTCATCTCGCCCGAGGGCGCGCCCGTCGCGGTGCTCGTCGTGCCGACCAACGAAGAGCTCGCGATCGCGCAGGCCGCTGCCGCCCTCGTCGCCTGAGCTGCGAGGGGCGGGATGCCCGGCTCGCGCATCCGAGGTGACGACTACGCTGGGCACGTGGTCACCGCCCTCTACCGCCGCTATCGGCCCGAGACCTTCGCCGAGCTCATCGGCCAGGCGCACGTGACCGACCCCCTGCGGGCGGCGCTGCGCGGCGACCGGGTCAACCACGCCTACCTGTTCAGCGGGCCGCGCGGATGCGGCAAGACGACGAGCGCGCGCATCCTGGCCCGCTGCCTCAACTGCGCCGAGGGGCCGACCGACACCCCGTGCGGCGTCTGCCCGAGCTGCGTCGAGCTCAGCCGCGACGGCGGCGGCTCGCTCGATGTCGTCGAGATCGACGCCGCGAGCCACAACGGCGTCGACGACGCGCGCGACCTGCGCGAGCGCGCCGTCTTCGCCCCCGCGCGCGACCGCTACAAGATCTTCATCCTCGACGAGGCGCACATGGTGACGCCGCAAGGCTTCAACGCGCTGCTCAAGATCGTCGAAGAGCCGCCCGAGCACGTGAAGTTCATCTTCGCGACGACCGAGCCCGAGAAGGTCATCGGCACCATCCGCTCGCGCACGCACCACTACCCCTTCCGGCTCGTGCCGCCCGCGCAGCTGCTCGAGTACGTTCAGCAGCTCTGCGAGAGCGAGAAGGTAACGATCGAGCCCGGCGTGCTGCCGCTCGTCGTGCGCGCCGGCGGCGGCTCGGTGCGCGACACGCTCTCGCTACTCGACCAGCTCATGGCGGGCAACGACGACGCGACCGTCACCTACGAGCGGGCCGTCGCGCTGCTCGGCTACACGCACGGCGCGCTGCTCGACGAGGTCGTCGTGGCGATCGCGGCGCGGGATGCCGGCGGCGCGTTCCACGCGGTCGATCGCGTCATCCAGACGGGGCAAGACCCCAGGCGGTTCGTCGACGATCTGCTCGAGCGGTTGCGCGACCTCATCGTGGTGCAGGCGACCGCCGACAGCGCTGCATCGGTGCTGCACGGCATCCCCGCGGACGATCTTGCCAGCATGCGCGACCAGGCCTCGATGTTCGCGCCCGCCGAGCTCTCGCGCGCGGCCGACGTCGTCAACAAGGCCCTCACCGAGATGACGGGCGCCACCTCGCCGCGCCTGCACCTCGAGCTCATGACCGCGCGCGTGCTCGTTGCCCTCGGGGCCGATGCCGCGGCGACGGCACCGATCGCCCGTGCGTCGGCGCCGGTCGCGGCGCCCGCGGCCGCACCCGCCTCACCTTCTCCGGCCGC
>CAYPND010000004.1:7396-97203 GCA_964412175.1 uncultured Microbacteriaceae bacterium
CGTCGGCGCCGGTCGCGGCGCCCGCGGCCGCACCCGCCTCACCTTCTCCGGCCGCGCCTGCTCCGGCTGCAGCCGCTCCGGCCGCACCTGCTCCGGCCGCACCTGCTCCGGCCGCAGCGGCTCCGGCTGCTCGTGTTCCTGCCGAGGCTGCCCCGGCCGCCTCGCCCACGTCGTCCGACTCGCCCCCGGCCCGACCGGCGCCCGACGCCGCGCTGGCGCCAGCTACCGATGAGGCTCCCGCGGAGGCGCCTGCCGAGCCCGCACCGCTCACCCTCGCCGTGCTGCGCGAGGCGTGGCCCGCCGTGCTCGACGCCGTGCAGCAGGCGAAGCGCAGCTCGTGGACGGTCGTCTTCGGCACGACGCCCTTCGCGCTCGATGACGACGTGCTCACGATCGCCTTCCCAACCGAGGCCGATGCCGCCGCCTTCAAGCACCGCACCGCGCCCGCCGACAGCGTGAGCGAGCACGTGCGCGCGGCTATTCAGTCGGTGCTCGGCGCGCGCGTCAAGTTCCGCGTGCGCGTCGAATCGACGCCGGATGCGCGCCCCGCCGCACCCGCCGCTCCCGCGGCGGCCGACGCTCCGGCGGACGCAGCCGCCGACCCCGACCCGGCTCCCGCGCCCGCCCCGCCGCGCGCCGCCGCTGCCAGCGCTGCCGCGCGCGCATCCTCGACCGCCCCGGCATCCTCGACCGCCCCGGCATCCTCGTCGGCCCCGGCATCCTCGTCGGCACAGACCGCGGCGATCACCGACTGGGTGGTGACGGCGATCCCGGGCGCGGTCGCGGCGCCGGCGAGCATCCCGTCGCCCGAGGCGTCGTCGCTTGACAGTCCCTCGCCCGACAACCCTCCCTCGCCCGCCGAACCCGAACCCGAGCCCGCCGCGCCGCGTGTCGTCGTGCCGCACCCGGCCGACGCGACCGGTCGTCAGCGTTACGGCGAAGCTGTCGTGCGCGAGGTGCTCGGGGCGACCTTCCTCGTCGAGGAGACCATCGTGCCGCTCGTGAGCGCCGAGCCCGTCGACCTGTTCGGCGAGCCTGCCGAGTCCGCCGCTGCGGCAGTGCCGCACGACCCCGACCGCCCCTCGAGCGCCGACGCCCCCGACCCCTTGCGCGACGAGTACTAGGCCTGAGCGCCGAGAGAGCAGAGCTGACGTGTACGACGGCATCATCCAAGACCTCATCGACGAGTTCGGGCGCTTGCCCGGAATCGGGCCGAAGTCGGCCCAGCGCATCGCCTTCCACATCCTGCAGACCGAGTCGTTCGATGTGGCGCGCCTCGCCCAGCTGCTCATCGACGTGCGCGAGAAGGTGCGCTTCTGCGAGATCTGCGGCAACGTCGCCGAGGAGGCGCAGTGCTCGATCTGCCGCGACGTGCGCCGCAGCCCGACCACGATCTGCGTCGTCGAGGAGGCGAAAGACGTCGTCGCGATCGAGCGCACACGCGAGTTCCGCGGGCTGTACCACGTGCTCGGTGGCGCGATCAGCCCCATCGACGGCATCGGCCCCGACGATCTGCGCATCGCCCAGCTGCTCGCGCGCCTGCGCGACGGCACGGTCACCGAGGTCATCATCGCGACCGACCCCAACCTCGAGGGCGAGGCCACGGCCACCTACCTCTCGCGGCTGCTCGTGCAGCCGGGCCTCACGGTCTCGCGCCTCGCGAGCGGCCTGCCGGTCGGCGGCGACCTCGAGTACGCCGACGAGGTCACGCTCGGCCGCGCCTTCGAGGGGCGGCGCACGGTCGAGCGCTAGGCATTGTTGCAACTTCTGTTGCATTAGCGCGCCGCGGGGCGTAGTCTCCTTATCGCAACAAAAGTTGCACAAGAGAGGATGCCCCGCATGACCCCCACCGACACCGTCACCTCGACCGCCCTCCGCGTCGAGATCGCGACGAGCATCGAGATCGATCGACCGGCCGCCGAGGTCTGGGCCGCGCTCGTCGACCGCGACTCCTACCCGCAGTGGAACACCTTCATCCGCTCATGGCAGGGCGAGCTCGCGATCGGCGAGCGCCAGACCGTGCGCATCGAGCCCACCGACTCGAGCGGTCAGACCTTCCGCCCGCGCATCGTCGAGCTCGAGCCCGGGCGGCTGCTCGTCTGGCTCGGCCGCGTCGGGGTGCCCGGTGTGCTCGACGGCCGGCACCGCTTCGAGATCGTGCCGATCGATGCGAACCGCAGCCGCCTCGACCACAGCGAGGTGCTGTCGGGGATGCTCGTTCCCGCGTTCCGGCGCATGCTCACGGTCGACACCCCGGCCGCCTTCGCTCGCATGAACACCGAGCTCGCCGCGCGGGTCGGAGTATGAGCACCGTGGCCAAGCCGCGCCGTCGCGGCGCCGCTGTCGAGGCGACCGTGCTCGACACGACGATCGCGCTGCTCGCCGAGCGCGGAGCGGCCATCACGGTCGACGATGTCGCGGCCGCGAGCGGCGTGCACAAGACGACCATCTACCGGCGCTTCGAGACCCGCGAGCTGCTCGTCGCCGCCGCGATCCGCCGCCTCGGCGAGCAGGTCGTGCCGCCCGTCAACGCGGCCGACCCGCGCGCGGCCCTCGAGACTCTCGCGGTCTCGGTCGCCGCGGCGCTGCGCAGCCCACAGGCCGGCAACATCCTGCGGGCCGCGATCGCCGCCTCGGCGGCGACGCCCGAGCTCGTCGCGCTCGCCGACGAGTTCTTCCGCGATCGCTACGAGCTCGCGCGCGAACCTCTGCAGCGGCTCGTCGAGGCCGGCGTGATTCGCCGCGACCTCGACCCGATCATCGTGTGGGAGCAGATCGTCAACCCCATGCATGTGCGCACCCTGTGCGGTCGGCCGACGGGCGATGCCGAGGCGCGCGAGCTCGTCGAGCTCGCCGTGCGCGGGGCCCGCCCGTGAGCGCCCTCATGGCAGGCGGCGCGACCGCCCCGCGACTCGTCGCCGGCCATCGCCTTCGCCCGGCGCTGATCGTCGTCGCGATCCTCGCGCTCGCCGCGACGATCGTCGGGGCGAGCGTCACGCAGACCTCCGGCTGGTGGGTCGCCCTCGGCCTGCTCGCACCCGACCTCGTGCCGCTCGCGCGGTTCCGCCGGCCCGAGGCGCCGGGGCGCATGCCCGCGAGCATGGTCGGGCTTTACAACGCTACGCACGCCTTGCCGGGGCCGATCGTGCTCGCCGGCATCGGCATCCTGCTCGCTCAGACCATCGTTGTGATCGCGGCCGCCGCCTGGATGGTGCACATCATCGGCGACCGCGCGGTCGGCTACACGCTGCGCGCCCGCGACGGCTCACTGCGCGTGCGTGTGCGCGTGCGCGGGGCGTCGGCCGCCCGGCCCCATGCCGAGGCGGGCATACCGCGCCGCTAGAATCGAGCGGTCGGCTTCACGACCGCGCCGCCGTCTCGCCACCAATTCTCCAGGAGTACCGCCGTGAGCCTCATCGTGCAGAAGTTCGGCGGCTCCTCGGTCGCCGATGCCGAGAGCATCAAGCGCGTCGCTAAGCGCATCGTCGAGACCCGCAAGCTCGGCAACCAGGTGGTCGTCGCCGTGAGCGCGATGGGCGACACGACCGACGACCTCATCGACCTCGCCCACCAGGTCGCGCCGCTGCCCGACCCGCGCGAGATGGACATGCTGCTCACGACGGGCGAGCGCATCTCGATGGCGCTGCTCGCGATGGCGATCAAGAGCATGGGTCACGACGCGCGCTCGTTCACCGGCAGCCAAGCCGGCATGATCACGGATGCCCGGCACGGCGCCGCCCGCATCGTCGATGTCACCCCGGTGCGCGTGCAGGAGGCGCTCGACGAGGGGGCCATCGCGATCGTCGCGGGCTTCCAGGGCTTCAACCGCGACAGCCGCGACATCACGACGCTCGGCCGCGGCGGCAGCGACACCACGGCCGTCGCCCTCGCCGCCGCGCTCGGCGCCGACGTGTGCGAGATCTACACCGACGTCGACGGCGTCTTCACGGCCGACCCGCGCGTGGTCAAGAACGCGCGCAAGCTCGACCGCGTCACGACGGAGGAGATGCTCGAGCTCGCCGCGGCCGGCGCGAAGGTGCTGCACATCCGCGCCGTCGAGTTCGCCCGCCGCCACGGCGTCACGCTGCACGTGCGGTCGTCGTTCTCGCCCGATGAGGGCACCTGGGTCGTCACCCCGACAGAGGGAGCAGCAATGGAAGAGCCCATTATCACCGGAGTCGCCGGCGATCTCAGCGAGGCCAAGATCACGGTCGTCGGCGTGCCCGACACCCCCGGCATGGCCGCCGACATCTTCACGATCGTCGCCGAGACGGGCGCCAACATCGACATGATCGTGCAGAACGTGTCGACCGCCGCGACGAGCCGCACCGACATCAGCTTCACGCTGCCCAAGAGCGACGGCGAGAAAGTGCTGACGGCGCTGCGCGCGACGCAGTCGACGCTCGGCTTCGAGTCACTCGCCTACGACGACCAGATCGGCAAGCTCTCGGTCATCGGCGGCGGCATGCGCACGAGCGCGGGCGTTTCGGCACAGCTCTTCACGGCGCTCAAGGAGGCGCGCATCAACATGGAGATGATCAGCACCTCCGAAATTCGCATCTCGGTGGTCATGCGCGCCGATATCCTCAACCACGCCCTGAAGATCGTGCACACGGCCTTCGGGCTCGACGGCGAGGCCGAGGCGGTCGTCTACGCGGGCACCGGCCGCTAAGGGCCCGCGCGCTCACGCGCTCAGGGCTTCCCGCAGGGCGCGGCTCGTGCTCGGCATTGTCAATTCGTCTCCGGCAGACCCGCCGGGTGGCATGGCGAGGTAGGTCGGCCCAGCCCGGGTGATCTCCCACCCATTATTGTGCACCAGCAGATGGTGATGACGGCAGAGCAGCACGCCGTCGGCGATATTGGTCTTGCCGCCATCACGATGCCAGTGTTCGATGTGGTGCGCTTCGCACCACGAGGGTGGTCGTTCGCAGCCCGGCCAGCGGCACCCGCCGTCGCGAGCCGCAAGCGCGACACGTTGTGCGCGGCTGAAGAGGCGACGCTCTCGCCCGAGATTGAGCGGCTGCCCCGCGTTCTCGGCGTGGCTGTCGACTGTCAGTGTGATGGTTCCGGCCGCGCAGGCAATGCGTTCGACCGTTTCGATCCAGATGGGGTCGTGGTGACCCTCGAAATACCCGCCGCCACGAGCCGCGCCGTTGCCCTCGCCGCGCTGCGCCAGCACTTGAGCGGCGACGAGCACGCGCACACCGATTGGGCCGTCACCGAGTAGCGTCGATGGGTCTGCGGCGGCGCCCTGCCGCAGCAGTTCGGCGAACCCGTCGCTGGCCACCTGCTCGGTCGTACGGTCGTCATGCAGTACGCGCTCAGCTTTTGCGCGATCGACGTCTGCCACGAAGCTGGGCCCCCCTCGTCGCGGCGAGGTGATGCGGTCGTACGCCTCGCTGACGACCGCGAAGGTCTCGGGGTCAAGCACCCAGTTCACATAGCCCATGCCGTTTGCCCGCCGCCCGATGCGCAACGAGCGCTGACTCCGACGCACCGATTCGCGGTGACGGATGCCCTCCGCATCGAGCTCGTCGCGCAGGGCTCGAGCCTCGCGCGCCGCCCGGTCGGCATCGAGACCGTCGACCACCTGGCCGAACGTGCCGCCGCCGGTCTCGCCGCTGGAGGTCACCCGAGCTATGAGGTGCACGGCGGCTCGGTCGAGGTCGGATTCGGTCACGCCGGCACCGGCGGGACCCAGGCCCACGGCGATGGCGTCGGCCACAGCCACGCTGACCTGGCCGTTGAGAACGGCGGTTCCGAGCGCGTTCGGCGAATCGGCACCCGCGGCGATGCCGACGCGCACGGCCGCGCGGGCGTCGGCGATGCGACTGCCGGTGGTGACGCGCACGAGCTCATCGGGAGTGCGGTGCCCCGAGCGTTGCGCGAGCCCCAAGTGCCCCAGCTCAGGAGCCGAGCGTCGTGCGATCTCGCCGGCGAGCAGGGAAACGTGCAACTGGGCGAGGCGCACCTCGTCTGCCGCGAGGCGCGTGAGGTCGAGTAGCTCGGCGTCGTCGAGAGCCCGCACGGTGTGGGGTGCGCGGGGGACGGCAGCGAGGGCATCCACAGCGCGGCGCATTGCCGAGGCCGGGGTGTCGATCGCTGCGGTCATGAGGAGAGCGTATGTTCGACCACTGATATTGGGGTCGAAGCGGGGTGGGGATGACTCAGTCGCGCCAAAACCAGAGCGCGCACAACCCGCCCGACCACAGCACCGAGCATCCCCGACTACGATGGGTCCTCGTGACCACCCCCGTGAATCTCGGCCTTGTCGGCGCCACCGGTCAGGTCGGCGCGGTCGTGCGCCAGCTGCTGCTCGAGCGCGCCTACCCCGTGGGCGAGCTGCGCTTCTTCGCGAGTTCGCGCAGCGCGGGCACGGTCATCCCGTGGGGCGATCGCGAGATCGTCGTGGAGGATGCGGAGACGGCCGACCCGAGCGGGCTCGACGTCGCGATCTTCAGCGCCGGGGCCACGACGAGCAAGGCGCAGGCCCCGCGCTTCGCCGCCGCGGGCGTCACCGTGGTCGACAACTCCTCGGGCTGGCGCATGGACCCGGAGGTTCCCCTTGTCGTGAGCGAGGTCAACCCGCACGCGATCGACCAGGCCGTCAAGGGCATCATCGCGAACCCCAACTGCACGACCATGGCCGCCATGCCCGTGCTCAAGGTGCTCGACGCCGAAGCCGGTCTGCAGCGCCTCATCGTGAGCACCTACCAGGCCGTGTCGGGCGCGGGCCTCGCGGGCGGGGAGGAGCTGCTCGAGCAGGCCAACGCCGTGATAGTTCAGGATGCCCTGGGCCTCGTGCACGACGGTGCGGCGGTCGAGTTCCCGCCGCCCGCGAAGTTCCCCAAGAACATCGCCTTCAACGTCATCCCGCAGGCCGGCAGCTTCGTCGACGACGGTCTCGGCGAGACCGATGAAGAGAAGAAGCTGCGCAACGAGTCGCGCAAGATCCTCGAACTGCCCGAGCTGCTCGTGAGCGGCATCTGCGTACGCGTTCCGGTCTTCACGGGCCACTCGCTCGCGATCAACGCCGAGTTCGCGCGCGCGATCAGCCCCGAGCGCGCCCGCGAGCTGCTGAGCTCTGCGCCCGGCGTGCAGCTCATGGATGTTCCCACTCCGCTCGACGCCGCCGGCGCCGACCCGAGCCTGGTCGGGCGCATCCGCGCCGATGAGGGCGTGCCCGGGGGCCGCGGTCTCGCGATGTTCATCAGCAACGACAACCTGCGCAAGGGCGCCGCGCTCAACGCCGTGCAGATCGCCGAGCTGCTGGCCGCGAAACTCGGCGCGACCGTCACGGCCTGAGCCGCGCGGTGACGAGCGGCGAGCGTGAACCGGTGACGACGCCCATCCGCTCGTACGCCGCGATCGGCGACAGCTACAGCGAGGGCATGGGCGACGAGCGCCCCGACGGCACACCGCGCGGCTGGGCCGACCTCGTCGCGGCGGGGCTGGCGCACGCGGCGGGCGGCACGATCGGCTACGCCAACCTCGCCATCCGCGGGCGACTACTCGCGCCGATCCTCGACGAGCAGCTGCCCGCGGCGCTCGCGCTGCGCCCCGAGCTGCTGAGCATCAACGGCGGCGGCAACGACATCCTGCGCCCCTCCGTCTCGATCGAAGGGGTGGCCGACCGCCTCGTCGGGGCCGCCGAGTGGGGGCGCGCCGCGGGCGCGCGCGTCATGATCGTGAGCGGCGCCGATCCGACCCGGCACATACCGATGGGATCGGTCTTCTCTCGCCGCGGCGACGAGCTTGCCGTCGCGGTGCGGCATCGGCTCACGGGCACCGACGTGCTCTTCGTCGACAACTGGAGCGACCCGCGCCTTCCCGAGCTGCGCTACTGGTCGGTCGACCGGCTGCATCTCAACGCGCACGGCCACGCGCTCGCCGCCGCGAACGTGCTCGCCGCGCTCGGCGTGCCCGTGCCCGCGCCACCGGCGGCACCCGACGCGGGCGACGACCTCGATCGCCCCCGCACCGCTGAGTACTGGCGTCGCTACGTGCTGCCCTGGATCGGGCGCCGCCTCACCGGCCGCTCGTCGGGTGACCATCGGCAGGCGAAGCGCGCGACGCTCGAGCCCTTCGGGGTCGAGCAGGTATGACCCTGCGGGCCGGGCGGCCTACGCCGGGCATCCCGGCGAACCCCCGGGCCGCCCGCGTCGAATAGAGCGCATGATCGCCCGCCGCACCCTCGTCGCGTCCTTCCTGCTCGCCGCCCTCGTGGCGCTCACCGGATGCTCTCCGCTCGCGGCGCCTCGCGCAGGCCCCGGCGTACCCGAGGGCGACGGGCCGCTCGTGGCATTCTACGGCGACTCATACACGCTCGGCACGGGTGCGAGCGACCCGAGCCTGCGCTGGTCGACCCAGATCGCCGAGAGCCGCGGCTGGCGCGAGGTCAATCCGAGCGTCAACGGCCTCGGCTTCGTCAACAACCGAGGCACCTACGGCGAGGGCGATCTGCCCGACCAGATCATCGCCGTGCAGCCCGACATCGTCTTCGTGACAATGGGGCTCAACGACAACTTCTCGTACGCCCGTGCGGCCGACGAGATCGAAGCGCAGATCGCGATCGACCTGCGTCGGCTGCGCGAGGGGCTGCCGGATGCCCGCATCATCGTCGTCGAACCGTTCTGGTACACGGCCGAGCAGCCCGAGTCGCTCGGCATCATCGCCGGATGGGTCGAGCGCGAGGCCGAGCGGATCGGCGCCGATCACATCGCGGGCGCCTCCGACTGGATCGCGGGGCGGCCCGGCGAGATGGCGGCCGACGGCCTGCACCCGAACGATGCGGGCTACGCGCTCATGACGCGGCTCATGGACGAGGCGCTCGTCGAGCTGGGGCTGTAACGGCGATCAGTTCAGCAGCTGTGCAAGTTCGGTTGTTGCTGAGCGAGCGGCCGTGGTGACGGCCGTAATCGTGGACGGTTTCGCTCGTGTTTGAGGTACGCCGATCATCAGATAGACCGCTGGCTCGCCAGCAGACAAGCCAACGCGGGCGGTGATGCGCACATCGTCGGCGTTTTCGTCCACCCGCAGCTCATCGCCGAGCGGCAGGACGCCGAGCATGTCCTCCTCGGCCGAGCAGCCTTCGTCGATGGAGAGGCGCACTCGGTGGGTGCTCTCGACCACCACCGCGTGTCGAAAGTGGTGCCCGTCGGCAACAATGAGCGAGACCGTTTCATTGAGTGATGCACCCAATTGGTCGATGACAGGGCGGGCGATTGACGCGAGGATGTCTTGCTTCTGAACTCGGTGTGCTAGAGCGATCAGGCGTGAGCCCGGTGTGTACGCACGAAGTTCATCTTCTTGCCGGGCGAATCCTGCCTCACGCAGACTGACCAGGATTCGGCTCACGGCACTGCGATCAATTCCGGTGGTTCGTGCGATTTCTCGTGGACCCACCCCCGTGGGATGCCGTGATAGTTGCTCAATGACGATGGCGACTTTCACGATCAATCCATTGGCACCCGAGGGATTCGGTGCTGGCACGTTGGTCACAGATTCCGATCCTTTCGTCGCTACGCCTATTCCTCCACACTAACGAGGTACTCCTGGCTAGCCTCGATCAGCCGGTTGACCATCACCGTCGTCGCGCGGCCGCACGGGCCGCAGGGCCATCTGCACGATGACGCCGAGCAGCAGCACCGCGAAGAGCCAGCCTGAGACCTGCGGGGGGATGAGGAAGGCAAGCCATACCCCGACGAGCGACATCGCGGCGGCGGCCGCACCCATCGTCAGGGCCTCCTGCCACCGCACGAGCCCCGCCCGCAGGTTGGGCACCGTGCCGGCCACCGCGCCGGGAATCATCGCGAGCAGCGACGTTCCCTTGGCCAGCAGGTCGCCCACGCCGAACACGGCGATGAGCACGGGCACCGCGACGATGCCGCCGCCGACGCCGAGCAGGCCGGCGAGCACGCCCATGAGCACACCGAGCGCGACGAGGCCGAGCACGGTGACGACGCCGTAGTCAAGCGCACCGTCGCGCGCCGGCACGACGATGACGAGCCGCAGCGCCGTGGCGAGCAGACCCGCGATGAAGAGCCACTTGAGCCAGACGAGCGAGATGCGCCGCAACAGCAGGGCGCCGAGAGGCGTGCCCGCGATGGCGCCGATGGCGATAATCGCGGCGACGAGCAGATCGATCTGCCCGCGGGCGCCGTAGAGCGAGGCGCTCAGCGCGGCGGGCGGGATGATCGCGAGCAGCGAGGTGGCGGATGCCCGGCGCTGGTCGAAGCGCAGCCACGCCATGAGCAACGGCACCATGATGAACCCGCCGCCGACCCCGAAGAGACCGGAGAACAGGCCCCCGATTGCTCCGATTGCAAGAAGGGGCAGAGTCACCGGGCCAGCCTAGTCGGGCCGGGTCGCGGCCCTGTTGAGCCAGACTAAACTGGCGGGGTGACTGAACCCATCGACGTCGTCCTCATCGGCGGCGGCATCATGAGCGCGACCCTCGGTACGATGCTGCGCCACCTCGAGCCCGAGTGGGACATCCGCATCTACGAGCGCCTGAGCGACGTCGCTCTCGAGAGCTCGAACCCCTGGAACAATGCCGGCACGGGCCACGCCGCCCTGTGCGAGCTCAACTACACGCCCGAGCGGCCCGACGGCTCGATCGAGATCACGAACGCGGTCAAGGTCAACGAGCAGTTCCAGGTCTCGCGCCAGTTCTGGTCGTACCTCGTCGGCAAGGGCCTGCTGCCCGAGCCGAGCGCCTTCCTCACCGCGACGCCGCACATGAGCCTCGTCTGGGGCGAGGCCAACGTCGAGTACCTGCGCAAGCGCTTCGAGGCGCTCAAGGACCACCCGCTCTTCGCCGGCATGGAGTACACCGACGACCCCGCGGTCATCCGCCGGTGGGCGCCGCTCGTCATCCCCGGTCGGGCCAAGTCTCAGCCGATCGCCGCGACGCGCATGGCCGCGGGTACCGACGTCGACTTCGGCGCGCTGACGAAGCTGCTCATGAACGGCCTCGTGGCGAGCGGAGTGACGCTGCACGTCGAGCACAGCGTGACGGGCATCCGGCGCACGAAAGACGGCCTGTGGAAGCTGCGCATGCGGCAGGAGGTCGGCACGACGCCCGTCGAGGTCACCGCGCGGTTCGTCTTCGTCGGCGCCGGCGGCCACGCGCTGCCGCTGCTGCAGAAGAGCGGCATCACGGAGATCCGCGGCTTCGGCGGCTTCCCGGTGAGCGGCCAGTGGTTGCGAACCGACAACCCCGCCGTCGTCGCGAAGCATCACGCCAAGATCTACGGCAAGGCCTCGGTCGGCGCCCCGCCCATGTCGGTGCCGCATCTCGACACTCGCGTCGTCGACGGGCAGTCGAGTCTGCTGTTCGGCCCCTACGCGGGCTTCACGCCCAAGTTCTTGAAGACCGGGTCGTGGTTCGACCTGTTCGGCTCGATCCGCTGGCACAACCTCGTGCCGATGCTGCAGGTGGGCCTCAAGAACTTCGACCTCGTGAAGTACCTGGTGGGCGAGCTGCTCGCCTCGCGGTCGCAGAAGCTGGATGCCCTGCGCGAGTTCTACCCGGGCGCCGACGGCGACGACTGGTACCAGCAGACCGCCGGCCAGCGCGTGCAGATCATCAAGAACATCCCCGGCAAGGGCGGCACGCTGCAGTTCGGCACCGAGGTCGTCGCCTCGGCCGACGGCTCGATCGCGGGCCTGCTGGGAGCCTCGCCCGGGGCCTCGACCGCCCCCTCGATCATGATCGACCTCATCGAGCGGTGCTTCCCCGAGAAGCTCGAGGCCTGGAAGCCCGGGCTGCTCGCGATGGTGCCGAGCTACGGCCGCCACGTCTCCGACGACCCGGCGCTCGCCGCCGAGCTGCTCGAGAGCACGGCCGCGACGCTCGCGATCGCGCGCTGACGCACTAGTTGCGGGCGGCCCCGTCGGAGGCCGTGACAACGAAGGTGTCGGGCTGGCCGAAGGCGTGCTCGCCGAAGGCGTTGTCGACGGCCACCTGCACGCGGGAGAGGTCGCCGACCCGCACAAGGGCGATCGCCGCACCGCCGAACCCTCCGCCCGTCATGCGGGCACCGATCGCGCCCGCGCCGACCGCGGTCTCGACCGCGAGGTCGAGCTCGGGCACCGAGATCTCGAAGTCGTCGCGCATGCTGCGGTGCGAGGCATCCAGCAGCTCGCCGATCGCCGAGGCGCCCTGCTCGCGCAGCACCGCGACGGTGTCGAGCACGCGCTGGTTCTCGGTGATGACGTGCCGGATGCGCCGGAAGGTGACGTCATCGAGCAGCTGCTGCGCGCGCGGCAGGTCGTCGACCGTCAGATCGCGCAGCGAGGATGCGCCCATCGCCGCGGCCCCGCGCTCGCACGCGGCGCGGCGCTCGCCGTAGCCGCCAGACGCGTGGCTATGCGCCACGCGGGTGTCGATGACGAGGATCGCGAGCCCCGCCTCGGCGAGCCCGAGGGGCACGAGCTCGCTCTCGAGCGTGCGGCAGTCGAGGAACACCGCGTGGTCGACCTGGCCGAGCAGCGACGCCGACTGGTCCATGATGCCCGTCGGGGCGCCGACGGCGACGTTCTCGGCGCGCTGGCCGACGCGGGCGAGCGTGCGGCGGTCGAGGCCGAGCCGCCAGACGTCGGTGAGCGCGAGCGCGACGGCGCTCTCGATCGCGGCCGAGCTCGAGAGCCCCGCGCCGACGGGCACGTCGGAGTCGATGAAGAGGTCGACGCCCGGCACGGCCGAGAGGTCGGCGCCGAACTCGCCGAGAGCCCAGGCGACGCCGAGCGGATACGCCGACCACCCGCCGAGGCTCTTGGGGCTCAGCTGGTCGAGATCGATCTCGGCCAGTTCGGCGGCGAACGTGCTCGCGACGCGAACGCGCCGGTCGTCGCGCACGCCGAGCGCGACGACCGTGCGGCGGTCGATCGCGAACGGCAGCACGAAGCCCTCGTTGTAGTCGGTGTGCTCGCCGATGAGGTTGACGCGGCCGGGGGCCGACCAGAGACCGTCGGGCGCGGTGCCGAAGACGGCCTCGAAGCCCTCGCGTGCGTCGTCTCGGATGTCAGTCATTGCCGGCCTTCTCGATTCCCTCGCGGATGAATGCGGCCTGAGCCTCGGGCGCGACGTCGCCGATGAAGGCGCCCATCGCGGCTTCCGAGCCGGCCAGGTACTTCAGTCTGTCAGCGCCGCGCCGCGGGCTCGTCACCTGCAGCATGAGGCGCACGGTCTCGCGCCCGACGTGCACGGGCGCCTGATGCCACGCGGCGATGTACGGGGTCGGCGTCGGGTAGAGCGCGTCGATGCCGCGCAGCAGGCGGCGGTAGAAGGGGGCGAGCTCGTCCTTCTCCTCCTCGGTCAGCCCGGCGAAATCGGGAACGTGCCGGTGCGGCAGCACGTGCACCTCGATCGGCCAGCGCGCGGCGAAGGGCACGAAGGCCGTGAAGTGCTCGCCGCGCAGCACGATGCGATCCTGGTCGCCCCGCTCGTGCTCGAGCACGCGCGCGAAGAGGTCGGGGCCAACCGCATCGATCGAGCGCAGCAGCGTGCGCGTGCGCGGGGTGACGAAGGGGTAGGCGTAGATCTGCCCGTGCGGGTGGGGCAGGGTCACGCCGATCTCGGCGCCGCGGTTCTCGAAGGGGAACACCTGCTGGATGCCCGGCAGCGCGCTGAGCGCCTCCGTGCGGTGGGCCCACGCCTCGATGACGGTGCGCGCCCGGCTCACGGTCTGTGAGCCGAACGAGCCCTCGTGGTCGGGCGAGAAGCACACGACCTCGCAGCGCCCCACGCTCGTGCGCAGCCGACCGATGCCGATCTCCGCCAGGTCGTCGAGCCCGGCCGGGGCGTTTTCGTGCTCGAGCGCGGGGCCGAAGCTCGGCGATCGGTTCTCGAACACAGCGACGTCGTAGTTGCTGGGGATCTCGCTCGGGTTCGCCGCGCTCGCCGGAGCGAGCGGATCCTGGTCCGGCGGCGGCATGAACACGCGGTTCTGCCGATTGCTCGCGATCGACACCCACTCCCCGGTCAGCACGTCCTGCCGCATGCTGGCGGTCTCGGGTCGCGGGTCGAGCACCCGGCGGTCGATCGAGCGCTCGGGCCCGAGGGTCGTGTCGGCGTCGTCGACGTAGATGAGCTCGCGGCCGTCGGCGAGCGTCGTGGAGTGGAAGCGGATCGTCACCTCACGATGCTACGGCCGCCTTCTTGCTAAATCGTAAGAGATATGCTTTCGATATCGACCGATCTCGAAAGGGACCGCTCATGGATGCCGCGCCCGTGCGCCGCGACCGCATGGCGGTCTCCGTCGCCCGACGGGGCTTCGCGCGCGTCGCCGACCTCGCTCGCGAGCTACAGGTGAGCGAGGTGACCGTGCGAACCGACCTCGCCGCGCTCGAGGCCGACGGCCGCGTCACGCGCGTACACGGTGGCGCAATGCCGCGCGGCCTCGTCGCCGAGCGCGAGGCGAGCCTCGAGCAGTCGCGCACGCGGCTCACCCGGGCCAAGCGCGCCATCGCCGCCGAGACCGCGGCGCGCGTGCACTCGGGCGAGAGCATCCTGCTCGATGTCGGCTCGACGACGCTCGCGGTCGCTCAGGCCCTCGTCGACCGCACCGACCTCGACGAGGTGGTCATCGTGACGAACGGGCTCGCGGTCGCCCTCGCCCTCGAGCCGGCCATCCCGCGCTTCACGGTCGTCGTCACGGGCGGAACGGTGCGCTCGCTGCAGCACTCGCTCGTCAACCCGCTCGCCACGACGCTGCTCGACGACGTGCGCGTCGACCTCGCCATCCTCGGCGCGACGGGCATCGAGGCCGAGGCCGGCGTCACGAACGTCAATCTGCCCGAGGCCGAGGTGAAGCGCCGCATGGTCGCGAGTGCCGCCCGCCGCGTGCTCGCCGCCGACTCGAGCAAGATCGGCCAGGTGCACCTCGGCCGCGTCGCGACGCTCGCCGAGCTCGACGAGCTCATCACCGACGATGCGGCGACGGATGTCCTGCTCGCGCCCCTGCGCGACGCGGGCCTCGCCGTCACCACCGCGGGCGTCGCGCGCGTACAGTGACCGCATGAGCACTCCTCCCACGGGCGAGCAGTACGCCCTGCTCCATGACGGAGCGCACGGCCCGGTCGAGGCCGTCATCACCTCGGTGGCCGCGGCGCTCCGAGTATTGACCGTCGACGGCCACGATCTCGTGCAGAGCTTCAACGAGCACGTCACCCCGCCCTTCGGCTGCGGCATCGTGCTCGTGCCCTGGCCGAACCGCGTGCGCGACGGGCGCTGGGTGCACGCGGGTGCGCCGCTGCAGCTCGACCTCACCGAGGTCGACCGCACAAATGCGATCCACGGCTTGCTGCGCAACACCCCATACCAGCTCGTCGAGAAGAGCGACGATGCCGTCACGCTCGGTGCGGCCGTCGTGCCGCAGCACGGCTACCCCTTCTACCTGTGGACGACCGTCGAATACCGGCTCACCGGCAACGGCGTCGCCGTGCGCCACAGCGTCACGAACCTCGGCGACCAGGCGGCGCCCTACGCCGTCGGTACGCATCCGTTCATCCGCGTGGGCGCGCACGCCGTCGACGACCTCACGATCACGGCCCGCACGGTCGAGCACGTCATGGTCGACGACCGCCTGAACCCGGTCGGCTTCGAGCCGGCGGTCGGCGAGTGGGATCTCACCGAGGGCCGCGTGGTCGGCGAGCTCGCCCTCGACGACGCCTTCCGCCTGCAGCCCGACGCCGACGGCGTGACCCGCACGGTGCTCTCGGCCGCCGACGGCACCGAGACCGAGGTGTGGCAAGACGGCGACTGGGAGTGGCTGCAGCTCTTCATCACGCGCAGCTTCCCGACCGCCGACGGGCCCGTCACCGCGATCGCCGTCGAACCCATGACCGCTCCGGCCGACGCGCTCAACTCCGGCATCGGCCTGCGCTGGATCCTGCCCGGCGACTCGTGGTCGGGCGGCTGGGGAATCTGCCGGCCGGCGTGAGCCCAGCATCCCGCCCCGCAGCGCTGTTCGCTCAGCGAACGCCCGCGAACGGGGGGTGCCGCGGGCACTAGGCGTGGCGGAGTTCTGCTGGTTTGATGGCGGAGGGGGCACTCGGGGCTCCCTGCGCGCACCCCGCGCATCCTCTGCAGCCGGAGCCGCTCATGAGCATCCCCCCCAAGACCATCGCCTTGATCGTCGGCGGAGTTGTCGTCGTGGGCGGGGCCTTCGCGGCCGCACCGGCGCTCGGCGACTTGTTCGCGGCGCCGCTCGCGAGCACCGTTCCGACGAGCGCCGAGCCCGTCGAGTACCCGGTGAACGAGTCGGGGGAGACCTACGGCAGCCCCATCGGTGGCTCGGTGCCCAAGCTCATTCCCGCGCGCTCCGACGAGGGCGAGTTCGGCTACGTGCGCGTCACCGAGCTCGACCAGCAGCGCAACCTCGCCAAGTCGACGACCAACCCCGACGCGACGTTCGCCGTCGACGTGTACGAGGTCGACGGCTCGACCGTCATCGGTTCGCTCACCGTCACAGCCGACACCCCGGGCGCCCGCGACGGATTGAACAACTGAACGTAGGCCCCGTGGGGCTCGAACCCACGACCCGCGGATTAAAAGTCCGCTGCTCTACCAACTGAGCTAGAGGCCCGTACCCCTAATCTACCGCCACCCGGCTCCCGGCGCGGAAGGCTAGCGTTGACCCCATGCCCGATCGCCCTCGCAGCCCCGTGCGACTGCCGAGCGACGCCTTCGACATACACGAGGGCGGGCTCGACCCCGCGGTGACGTTGCGCATCGCGCACGACTCGGCCCGCGCGCTTGTGCATCGCGTGCGGGCGAGCGACGACCCCGACCTCGTCGAGCGCATGGTGGCGTACACCGATGAGCACGGGCTCGAGACCCTCGCCGAGCTGTGGTCGCGCGCCAGCGCCCGCACGCTGCCCGGCGCACTGTGGCGGCTCTCGTTGCTACGCGCACTCATCCGCACCGACCCGGCGGGCGTCGCGCTACTGTTCCAGCGGGGCAGCGAGGTGCTCTCGACGGCCGACGTGGTCGTTGCGGGCGCCGAGGCCCCGACGGGGCCCGACGAGATCCGCGTGCTCGCCGATGCCGTGCTGCGCGGCGCCTACGTGGGCGACGTCGCGGTGGCGCTCGATCGCGCGGCCGCTTTCTGCCGCACCGCGGCGGCCGGAGCCGCCGACCTCGCCGACGATGCGGATGCCGCGGCCGACGATGCCCGCGCCGCTGAGCTGACAATCCGAGCGTCGCGCCTCGCGGCGAGTGCGCGCGACTTCACGGCGTGCGCAGCCCTCGAGCGGGCCGGTTCGCTCGACTGAGCGCCGGGCATCCGGACGCTCGTGGGGAATGCCGCGCGGGAGAGGCCGGTTACACTGCTGTCGCCGGGCCGCAGTAACCCCGGGCTCCATTTTTCGCCGCTACGAGCGGCCACTCGCCGAGAGGCGTTCTGCGGCCCGGCTTCTCTCGTCCTCCGGGGCTGCTCCGCTCACGCGCCGAACCTGAGAGTGCGCTGAGCAAACTCGCCCGGAGCAAACCCGTGCCCCCGGGGTGCCGAACACGAGGCATGTCACCGACCGCACGCACTCTCCGCTCGAGCATCGCGCTCATCGCCCTGCCGGCTCTGCTCGCCGTCCTCGTGGGATGCACCGGGAACACCCCGGCCATCATCGCCACGTCGACCGGGCTGCCGCAGGCCGAGGAGCAGTCGCTCGAGGCGGGCCCGAACGAGGTCATCACGATCGGACTCCGGTTCATGCCGGAGGACGTCACGGTGCCCGTCGGGACCACCGTGACCTGGCGCAACGGCGAGACCATCGGGCACACGATCACCTCGGGTGCCTGGGGCGACGTGAACGAGAGCACCGGGTTGCGCGGATCGCAGTCGGCCGACGGCCTGTTCGATCACGCGCTCGCGCCGATGGGGCAGGAGGGGGACACCTTCTCGTTCACCTTCACCGAGCCGGGGGAGTACCTGTACTTCTGCCAGCCGCACCTCACGATGAACGCTCGCGTCATCGTCGAGGGGTAGCAGGCGCTTGCTCCGCACGGCACACCGCACCAACACCAACAGCAACAGCACCAACACCAACTAAGGGGAATCACATCATGCGCAAGACTTTCGCATTCGCCGGCCTCGGCCTGGCTGCCGCACTCGTCCTGTCGGGCTGCTCGACCGCCGTCGAGGCGGAGGAGGCTCCCATGGAGGAGACCGCCGTCATCGACACGGTCAACAGCGACGGCGCGGGCCTCCGCGCCCAGCTCACCGCCCTGCTCGCCGACCACGTGTACCTCGCCGGTGCCGCGATCGACCAGGCGCTGCAGGATGGCGGCGACCTCACCACCGCCAACGTTCAGGCCGCTGTCGCCGCTCTCGACGAGAACTCCGTCGAGGTCGCTGCGCTGGTCGGTTCGGCGTACCCCGACGCGGAGCAGCCGTTCCTCGACTCGTGGCGCTCGCACATCCCGTTCTTCGTGAACTACACGCTCGGCAAGGCCACGGGCGACCAGGCTCTCGCCGACCAGGCGGTCGCCGACCTCGGCGCCTACGCGGTGTCGTTCGGTCAGCTGATCAACTCGGTCGTTCCCGAGCTGCCGGCCGAGGCCGTGCAGGCCGAGCTCGAGATGCACGCCACGACGCTGCTCGCGGCGATCGACGCGAACATCGCGAACGACCCGGCGTACTTCGACCTCCTCAAGGAGGCCGCCAGCCACATGCCGATGACCGCGACCGCGCTCGCCGGCGGCATCGCGACCAACCTGGGCATCCAGTAGTCGCAGCGCACCACCCAGCGCACCGCTCGATGAGCGGCCCGCGCTGACCACCGGCCGGTGGGGAGGGGACCCGAGCCCCGCCCCACCGGCCGTACTCGTCTCCCGACCCTCGCACCGCCTCCTGAAAGGGCCCGACCCATGCGCGCACTCCGAATCGTCCTGCTGCTCGTGACCGCCGCCGCGCTCATCGTGAACGCGGTCATCCACCTCCGCCTCGCCGGTCCGTTCGACGCCATCACCGGCACGCTCGTGAGCCAGGGCATGCTCTTCCGCATCCAGGCCGCCGTGAACATCGCCGCCACCGCCCTGCTGCTCACCCGCCGGCGCTGGGCCGCCGTGCTCGCCGCGGTCGTCGCCGCGGGCGGCCTCGGCCTCGTCGTCGTCACGACGCTCGTGCCGCTCGACCTCACGACGATCGGCCTCCCCTTCCTCTTCGAGCCCGTCTGGTACGCCGACAAGGTCGTCTCGGCCCTCGCACAGGCCCTCGCGCTCGTCACGGCGCTCGCCGCCGCCCTGCTCGCCCGGCGACCCGCAGGGCCCGTTCAGCCGTAGATCAGGCCGAGTCCTGCAATGCTGGTACTCGTGCCCCCAGAAATCGCGCTCGACGACGTCGCCCCTGCCGCCGACGTCACGGTCGAGACCACGAACGCTCTGCTGCTGCGCGTCGCCACCGGCGACCAGCGCGCCTTCAGCGAGCTCTACGACCTCATCGCCCCGCGCATGCTGGGCCTCGTGCGCCACGTGCTGCGCGACCACTCGCAGTCGGAGGAGGTGGTGCAGGAGGTTCTTCTCGAGGTGTGGCAAACCGCTCCCCGCTTCGATCCGAATAAGGGGAAAGCGGTGACCTGGATGCTGACAATGGCCCACCGGAGAGCGATCGACCGCGTACGCAGTGCGCAGTCGTCTCGTGACCGTGACACCAAGATCGGCATCCGCGATCTCGACCGGGAATACGACTCGGTCGCGGAGAGCGTGGAGATCCGCATCGAACACGATCGAGTGGAGAAGGCCTTGGGCCGATTGACCGAGCTGCAGAGACAAGCGGTGGAGCTCGCCTACTACGGCGGCTACAGCCACAGCGAGGTCTCCGAGATGCTCGGCGTCCCCATGGGCACCGTCAAGACTCGACTGCGCGACGGCATGATGCGGTTGCGCGAAGAACTGGGGGTGGCGTCATGAGTCAGCACGACAGCGACGCGAACACGAACGACACGATGAACGACGACCCGATGGCCGATGAGCGGTTCGCCGACGTGCAGGCGGCCCTCGGGCTCGCCGTGCCGCCCGTCGCGCCGTCGGCGGCCCTGAAGGCCTCGGTCATGGACGCGATCGCCCGGACGCCGCAGGTGGCGCCGCTCGCCGCGGTCACGCCGCTCGCCGCGGTCGCGCCGGTGGTGGCGGATGCCCCTGCCGAGGCTCCGCGCGGCTCGGCGGCTGCCCGCGCCGAGGCGCGCTGGTTCTCGCGACCCGCCATGCTCGTGACGGCGGCGGCCGCCGCGGTCGCCCTGTTCTTCGGGGGCGTCGCCGCCGCGGGCGTCATCGCTCCGGGTGCTCCGAGCAGCACCGACCAGCTCGCCGCGATCGTCGCGGCCCCCGATGTGTCGACGGTCGTGTCGCCCGTCGCGGGTGGGGCGACGGCGACGCTCGTCTCGAGCGCCTCGGTCGGCTTGTCGGCCATGGTCTTCGACGGCCTCCAGCCGCTGAGCGACGACGAGCGCTACGCGCTCTGGTACATCACCGACGGCGTGCCGACCCCTGCCGGGTTGTTCGCGGTCGACGGCGAGGGGGCGGTCGTGCAGGTGCTCGAGGGCGCCTTCCAGGCCGGCACGGTCGTGGGGGTGACGGTCGAGCCCGCGTCGGGCAGCCCGCAGCCGACGACCGACCCGATCGTGGCGATCGCGACGGCCTAGCGCCGACCGCAGTCGAGAGGGCCCCGTGCGTGCACGGGGCCCTTCGTCGTACCCGACTCCGGGCATCCTGTTGCATTATTACTATGTAGTAGTTATGCTACAAGCATGGGACGAAAGCCGAAGTCGGAAGACCCCGTCTACACCCGCATCGAAGAGCATCGGGTGCGGGCCGGGCTCAGCCGGCAAGAACTCGCCGACGCCGTCGGCGTTCACTACCAGACCGTCGGGTACCTCGAGCGGGGCGAGTACGCCCCGTCGCTCGCCCTCGCGCTGCGCATCGCGCGGCTCGTCGACGTGCCCGTCGAGCAGCTGTTCTCTCTCGCGCCGTTCGACGGCGCCGACCCGACCGAGGAGGAAACCGCATGACCGAGAAGAAGCTCTCCGCCCGCGAGCGCACCGAGCGGGCCGTGGCCGAGATGGCCGACACCGTTGTGCGCGACACGCGGTGTGACTGGAGGCTCACGCGCTCACCCCGCCGCGGCATCGTCGCGATCATGATCGCGCTGTTCGTGGCGCTGCCCGTCGCCTGGCTCACCCTGCCCTCGATCGTGCTTACGCTGGGCGAGCGCCAAAGCACCTAGCGCGAGCGCGTTCTATCGGGCCGGGGCGATCTCGGCGACGAGCGCCTCGACGCGGCTCTTGATGTCGTCGCGGATCGCGCGCACCGATTCGATGCCCTGACCGGCCGGGTCCTCGAGCTCCCAGTCTTCATAGCGCTTGCCCGGGAAGATCGGGCACGCGTCGCCGCAGCCCATCGTGATGACGACATCGGAGTCGACGACTGACTGCACGGTGAGGATCTTCGGCACGTTGTTCGCGATGTCGATGCCCTCCTCGGCCATGGCCTCGATCGCGACGGGGTTGATCTGGTCCTTGGGCTCCGAGCCCGCCGAGAGCACCGTGACGCGGTCGCCCGCGAGGTGCTGCAGGTAGCCCGCGGCCATCTGCGAGCGGCCGGCGTTGTGCACGCACACGAAGAGCACGGTGGGCTTGGGGGTGGTGTCGACGGTCTTCTTCATGCTCAAAGTATAGACACACATCTATGCATTGGGGCAAGCGGATGCTCGCCCGCCGCCGCACGCCCCCGCGGGTTCAGGCGGCGAGCTCGTCGAGCAGCCCGCGCACGCGCGCGTCGATGTCGTCGCGGATCTCGCGAACGCGGTCGAGGGGTTGCCCGGCCGGGTCGGCAACCGCCCAGTCGAGGTAGCGCCGGCCGGGGAAGACGGGGCAGGCGTCGCCGCACCCCATCGTCACGACCACGTCGGCGGCCCGCACGACGTCGTCGGTGAGCGGCTTCGGGAACTCGCCGCCGAGCGGCACACCGATCTCGTCGAGGGCCGTGACGACCGCGGGGCGGATGGCATCGATCGGCGCCGAGCCCGCGGTGCGCACGCGCACGCGCTCGCCGCCGAGGTGGCGCATGATCGCGGCCGCGAGCTGCGAGCGCCCCGCGTTCTGCACGCAGACGAAGAGCACCTCGAGCGGCGCTCCGGGCGGTCGCTCGCCCTCGAGCTCGGTCGACTGCTGGGCGCTCAGGCGCTCGGCCGCGAACTGGGCCGTCGCCGAGGGCAGGGCCCGGCCGGCGCCGTCGCGTGCGCGCAGCAGGTCGTAGCTGTCGAGCACGACGCGCTGCACGGTCTCGCGCGAGAAAGTGCCCGTGAAGCGCGTGCCGAGATCGTCGATGATGCGGCCCAGCAGCTCTGTGCCGATCGACGCGTCGCCCGTGGGCGGCGACCACTCCTCGAGCCGCGCCGCGACCGTCTCGGGCAGCGAGTACCAGACCTCGCGACCGCGGGGTTCGCGCTCGACGAGCCCGGCCTCGTGCAGCACGCGCAAGTGGTGCGAGACGGTGGGCTGCCGCAGCGCGAGCGCCTCGGTCAACCGCCCCACGGTGAGCGCGTGGTCGTCGGCCTCGAGCAGCAGGCGCGCGATCGCGCCCCGGGTGGCGTCGCCGAGGGCGGCGAGCTCGGGGGCCACCGTGCCGCGCGGTCTCATAGACCCGAGTCTATGCGATGACGTAGGGTGTGGCCGTGACCGACGCCCACCCCGCCGCCCCGCCGCCTGCCGCCCGCCCCCTCCCGATCCGGATGCTCGCCGAAGCCATCGGCAGCGCCGGGCTCGGCGCCACCGTCATCGGGTCGGGCATCATGGCGACCCGCCTGACCGACGACGTCGGGGTGCAGCTGCTCATCAACGCTGTCGCCACCGCGGCCGGGCTCGTCGTGCTCATCGTCGTGCTCGGTGCCGTGAGCGGCGCCCACCTCAACCCGGTCGTGACGGCCGCGCTCGCGGTGCAGCGGCTCGTGCCCGCCCGCGAGATCCTGCCCACCGTGGTCGCGCAGGTGCTCGGTTTCGCCGCAGGCGCGGTGCTGGCCAACCTCATGTTCGGCGGCGCGGCCGTGTCGATCAGCACGACGGTGCGCGCCGAGCCCGGGCTGCTGCTCGGCGAGGTCGTCGCCACGGCCGGGCTCGTGGCGGTCATCCTGACCCTCGTGGCCCGCGGTCAGCAGGACTGGGTGCCGGCCGCCGTCGGTCTCTACATCGGCAGCGCCTACTTCGTGACCAGCTCGACGAGCTTCGCGAACCCCGGCATCACGGTCGGCCGCATGCTGAGCGACAGCTTCGCGGGCATCGCGCCCGAGAGCGCCCCCGCGTTCATCGGCGCCCAGCTGATCGGCGCGGCGCTCGGCGTGCTCGCCGTGCGGGTCGTCACCGCCCCCGCCCCGCGGGGGTAACGGTTGAGTCGAATCATCGACCGCCGTTAACCCTGCGTTCACCGAAACAGCGGATGCTCGAGACCATCGAGGAGATCGAGTCGACCGCCGATCGCTACACGGCAGACGCTCGCCGTTCACGTCACGTTCACCCGGGGGGCCTTCGATCGGAGAAGTCGGTTCGCCGGCGCCCACATTTCATCCGAAGCGGCCCGCAGGGTCGCCTGTGAAAGGAACACAGTGACCAAGCGCACGTTCAAGTTCGCCGGTATCGCGGCCACCGCCGCGATCACCGCCCTGGTGCTCTCCGCCTGTGGCGGCCAGACCACCGACGCCGGTACCGACGCTGACGGGGGCCTCACCGGCGCCGTCGTCGCCGACGGCTCGTCGACCGTCGCCCCCCTGACCGAGGCTGCCGCCGACGCGTTCCGCGACGTCGAGCCCGGCATCAACGTCACCGTCGCCACCTCGGGCACGGGCGGTGGCTTCGCCGCCTTCTGCGCCGGCGAGACCGACATCTCGAACGCCTCGCGCGCCATCTCCGACGAGGAGATCGCGACCTGCGAGGAGAACGGCATCGAGTTCACCGAGATCATCATGGCGAACGACGGCCTCTCGGTCATCGTCCCGCTCGCGAACGACTGGGCCGAGTGCCTCACGGTCGAGCAGCTCGCCACGATGTGGGGCCCCGCGTCGGAGGGCACCGTCACCAACTGGAACCAGATCGACCCGTCGTTCCCCGACGTGCCGCTGGCCCTCTTTGGCGCGGGCACTGACTCGGGCACGTTCGACTACTTCACCGACGCGATCAACGGCGAAGAGGGTGCCATCCGCACCGACTACAGCCCCTCGGAGGACGACAACATCACCATCCAGGGTGTGACCGGTGAGGACGGCGGCGTCGGCTTCCTCGGCCTGAGCTACGTCGCGGAGAACGCCGACGTGCTGCGTGCCGTCGCGATCGACGGTGGCGCCGGCTGCGTCGAGGCCAATGTCGAGACCGTTCAGTCGAACGAGTACACGCCGCTGAGCCGCCCGCTGTTCATCTACGTCGCCAACGAGTCCTACACGGGCAACGAGGCTGTGAAGACGTTCGTCGACTTCTACGTGGCCAACGCCGCGTCGATCGCCGAGGCCGCGATCTTCGTGCCGCTGACCGACGAGCAGATCACCACGGCCGCGGACGAGCTCGCCTCGCTCGCCGGCTAAGCACCACCATCCCCATCACGCAACACCAAGACACGAGGAGAGAGTGCACTTCATGAGCACACTCACCCCCACGGGCGGCCCGACGATTTCGTCGGGCCGCCCCGCGGTGTCCCTGTCCAGCACCCGGCCCCGCTACGGCGAGCTCGCGGTGAAGTTCGTGTTCCGAATCGCGGCGTGGGTCACCATCGCGATCACGATCGGCATCGTCATTGCGCTGCTCGGGCCGTCGCTCGAGTTCTTCGCGGTCGTGCCTGTCACCGACTTCCTGTTCGGCGACCGCTGGGCCCCCCGCTTCGCCGATGCCTCGTTCGGCGTGCTGCCCCTCGTCAGCGCCACGCTGTGGACGACGGCGATCGCCTTGCTCGTCGCGATCCCCCTGGGGCTCGGCGCCGCGGTCTTCCTATCGGAGTACGCCTCCTCGCGCGTGCGCAAGGTGCTCAAGCCCATCCTCGAGGTGCTCGCCGGCATCCCCACGGTCGTGTACGGCCTCTTCGCCCTGCAGTTTGTGCAGACCACCGTCTTCCGCGAGTGGCTGCAGCTCGAGACCGGTGCCTTCAGCGTGCTCGCCGCCGGCCTCGTCATGGGCGTCATGATCATCCCGACGATCGCGTCCATCAGCGAGGACTCGATGTCGGCCGTGCCGCTCGGCATGCGCCAGGGCTCCGCCGCCCTCGGCGCCAACAAGATGCAGACCACCATCCGCGTGGTCTTCCCCGCCGCCCTCTCGGGCATCATCGCCGCGATCGTGCTCGGGGTCTCCCGCGCGGTCGGCGAGACGATGATCGTCGCCATCGCGGCAGGCAGCCAGGCCCGGGTCGTGACCGGCCCGCTCGAGCAGGGGCAGACCATGACGGGCTTCATCGCCAACGCGGCGCTCGGCGACTCGCGCGTCGGATCGATCGAGTACAACACGCTCTTCGCCGTCGGCCTCCTGCTCTTCTTCCTCACGCTCTTCATCAACGCGATCGCGATCCGCATCGTGCGCCGATTCCGGGAGGCCTACTGATGGCTCTGACCACCGTCACCATGGGCGGGCACATCCGCGGCGCGACCGTCCGGGGTCGCGCACGCGGGGGAGACTCGAGCCCGAAGTCGATCCTCTTCCTCATCGCGCTCTGGTTCAGCCTGTTCGTCGCGTTCGGCTTCCTCGTCGTGCTGATCGTCACGACCGTTATCGACGGCTGGCCGCGGTTCGACTCGAGGCTCTTCACCGAGTACCCGGCCTCCGACCCGGAAGAGGCGGGCGCGCGCCCGGCCATTCTCGGCTCCGTCTGGGTGATCATCACGACCGCGGTCATGTCGATCCCGCTGGGCGTGGCGGCGGCTGTGCACATGGAGGAGTTCGCGGACAAGAAGAACTGGTTCAACCGCCTCGTCGAGCTGAACATCCAGAACCTCGCCGCGGTGCCTTCGATCGTCTACGGCCTCCTCGCCCTCGGATTCTTGGTAGCGATCGGCGTCGCGAACCGCAACATCGTCATCGCTGGCGCGTTCACGCTCAGCCTGCTGATCCTGCCCGTGATCATCATTGCCACGCGCGAAGCACTGCGCGCCGTGCCCATGGAGATCCGGCAGGGCTCGCTGGCGCTCGGCGCGACCGAGCTGCAGACGGTCATGCGGCAGACCCTGCCGAGCGCCGTCCCCGGCATCGCTACGGGATCGATCCTCGCGCTCTCGCGCGCGCTCGGTGAGGCGGCGCCGCTGCTGCTGCTCGGCGCGCTCGTCTTCGTGAGCTTCGACCCCAACGGGCTGCTCAGCGGCTACACGACGATGCCCATCCAGATCTTCAACTGGGTCGGTCGGCCGCAGGAGGGCTTCGCGATCCTCGCAGCAGCGACCTCGATCCTGCTGCTCGGCATCCTGCTCGCGATGAACGCGCTCGCCATCATCATCCGCAACCGCTACCAGCAGCGCTGGTAAGCCGCTCACGTCGACCGAAACCGAACGGACCCCACTCATGGCAACCCAGTCCCAGCCCGCCGAGTTCTCGCTCTCCGAGGGGCGCAAGCCGTCGATGCACGTCGAGACGGCGGCGCAGCGCACGCTCGCCGACGTTCCCAACCCGATCATGGAGTGCATCGACGTCAACGTGTTCTACGGCAAGTTCCGCGCGGTCACGGGCGTGAACCTCTCGTTCGGTGAGAACGAGATCACCGCCCTCATCGGCCCCTCGGGCTGCGGCAAGTCGACCCTCATCCGCTCACTCAACCGCATGAACGACCTCGTCGACGGTGCGCGCGTCGAGGGCCAGATCACCTTCCAGGGCGAGGAGATCTATGGCAAGGATGTCGATGCCATCGAGGTGCGTCGTCGCATCGGCATGGTGTTCCAGAAGCCGAACCCCTTCCCCAAGTCGATCTACGAGAACATCGCCTACGGCCCGCGCGTCACGGGCATGAAGCCGAGCTCGATGGACGACCTCGTCGAGGAGGCGCTCACGAAGGCCGCCCTGTGGGACGAGGTCAAGGACAAGCTCAAGCAGAGCGCCTTCAGCCTCTCGGGCGGTCAGCAGCAGCGCCTCTGCATCGCGCGCACCATCTCGGTGCGCCCGGATGTCATCCTCATGGACGAGCCGTGCTCGGCGCTCGACCCGATCGCCACGACGCGCATCGAAGACCTCATGCACGAGCTGAAGAACGAGTACACGATCGTGATCGTGACGCACAACATGCAGCAGGCCGCTCGCGTCGCCGACCGCACGGCGTTCTTCACGGCGCTCGCCGACGAGTCGACGGGTGACCGCACGGGCGTGCTGGTCGAGTTCGACAAGACCACGAAGATCTTCGAGGACCCGGCCGACAAGCGCACCGAGGACTACATCTCCGGCCGTTTCGGGTGATGTCGACCGAGCGCGCGATGGCGGCCGGCGAGGGGGCGGCGGGCGGCTCTCCGTCGGTCTGGCCGGCGCGGGTCATCATCGTCGACTCGCCCAGCAGGCCCCTGCGCGTGACCGACCGCGAGTTCCGCTCCCTTGGCCTCGCTGTCGTGCACCGCACCGACTCGGCCGCGGCGCTCGTCGAGCTCGGGCACGCCGAGGTGTCGGCGGTGATCGCTCCGACCGATCTCATCGGCATGTCGATCGTCGACTTTACCGACGTCGTCGTGTCGCTGACGCGCGCCCCGGTGTTCATCGGGCTGGCGTGCGACGACGATCACGCCGATGCCGTCGCCGCCCTCGACCGAGGCGCTCGCGGCATCCTGCCGATGCCGTTCGACGCTCCGCGCATCGCCGACGAGGTGCGGGCGCTCGAGCCGGCCCGGTTGCGCGACGAACCCCTGCCCACCGAGCTGCAGTGCGGTCACGTGCAGCTCTACTCGCTCTCGCACCGCGTGCTCGTCGCTGGTCGGGAGGTGCACCTCTCGCCCAAGGAGTTCGCGATCCTGGAGTACCTCATGCGAGCCTCGCCGCGGGTCGTGCGGCTTCCCGAGCTCGTGCAGGTCTTCGAGGCGGGGGTTCCCGCCCACCTCGCCCGCGTGCGGGTCATGATCGCCAAGATCCGGCTCCGCCTCGCGGAAGCCGCCCCCGAGCTTCCCGACGTGGTTCATACCGTGCGCGGCATCGGGTACCGCGTCGGCGACTAGACCGGCCGCGGCCTCGCGCCGCTACCCGAACTTGCCTGAGACGTAGTCCTCGGTGTCCTTCACGCTCGGGTTGGAGAAGATCACCGAGGTGTCGTCGTACTCGATGAGCTTGCCGGGCTTGCCGGTGCCCGCGATGTTGAAGAAGGCCGTTTTGTCGCTCACGCGGCTGGCCTGCTGCATGTTGTGCGTCACGATGACGATCGTGTAGTCCTTCTTGAGCTCTTCGATGAGGTCTTCGATCGCGAGCGTCGAGATGGGGTCGAGGGCCGAGCAGGGCTCGTCCATGAGGATGACCTCGGGCTCGACGGCGATCGCCCGTGCGATGCAGAGGCGCTGCTGCTGGCCGCCCGAGATGCTCGAACCGGGACGCTCGAGGCGGTCTTTGACCTCGTTCCAGAGGTTGGCGCCACGGAGCGACTTCTCGACGAGCTCGTCGGCATCGGTCTTGCTGATGCGGCGGTTGTTGAGCTTGACGCCCGCGAGCACGTTGTCGCGGATCGACATGGTCGGGAACGGGTTCGGGCGCTGGAACACCATGCCGACCTGACGGCGCACGAGCACGGGGTCGACGCCGGGGCCGTAGAGGTCGTCGCCGTCGATGAGCACCTCGCCCTCGACATAGGCGCCGGGGATGACCTCGTGCATGCGGTTGAGCGTGCGGATGAAGGTCGACTTGCCGCAGCCCGAGGGGCCGATGAAGGCCGTCACGCTGCGGGGCTCGATGACCATGCTGACGCCCTCGACGGCCTTGAACTTGCTGTAGTAGACGTTGAGGTCGTTGACTTCGATGCGCTTGGACACGAGGGCAGGATTCCTTCGATCGGGGTGGGGCTCAGCGGCCGAGCTTGGGGGCGAAGAAGCGGGCGATCATGCGGGCGATCAGGTTGAGCAGCATGACGATGAGGATGAGCGTGAGAGCGCCGGCCCAGGCGCGGTCGAGGTACGCCTGGGTGTCGACCCCCTGGTTGGCGTACGAGGTGAAGACGAACACGGGCAGCGACTGCATGCGGTCGGAGAACAGGTTGTAGTTCATGCTCGCCGTGTAACCGGCGACGATGAGCAAGGGAGCCGTCTCGCCGATCACGCGGGCGATCGACAGCATGACGCCCGTCGCAATCCCCGCTGCGGAGGTGGGCAGCACGACCTTGAGAACGGTCAGCCACTTGGGTACCCCGAGCGCGAACGCCGCCTCACGCAGCTCATTCGGCACGACGCGGAGCATCTCCTCGCACGAGCGCACCACCACCGGGATCATGAGCACCGAGAGCGCGACCGCCCCGGCGAAACCCATGCGCACGCCGGGGCCGAAGAACAGGGCGAAGAGGGCGAAGGCGAACAGGCCGGCGACGATCGAGGGGATGCCCGTCATCACGTCGACGAAGAAGGTGATCGCCCGGGCGAGCGGCCCACGGCCGTATTCCACCAGGTAGATGGCGGTCAGCAGGCCGATCGGGATCGAGATGATCGCCGCCGTGCCGGTCATGAGCAGCGTGCCGACGATCGCGTGCAGGGCGCCGCCGCCCTCGCCGACGATGTTGCGCATCGAATAGGTGAAGAAGGTGACGTCGAACCGCGCCGAGCCGTTGACCACGACGGTCGCGAGCACCGAGATGAGCGGCGTGATGGCGATGACGAAGGCGCCGGTGACGAGCGCGGTCACGAACCGGTCGGTGGCCGTGCGCGAGCCCTCGACCTGCCGACTGATGATGACGATCATCACGATGTGGAAGAGCAGGCCGAGCAGGATCGTGCCGACGATCGAGAACTCGGCACCCGTCGCCATCGCGATGAGGGCGACGATCGCGCCTGCCGCGGCCAGGCTCAGCCCGAACACCACCCAGGGGGTGCGCGGGTGCAACTGGCCTTGCGTGAGGCTGCTGGCGATGCCCGTTCGGGGCTGGAGGGCGGTCATCTCAGTTCGCTCCCGAGAAGTCTCTGCGCCGGTTCACGATGTACCGGGCGATCGAGTTGACGACGAGGGTGATGATGAACAGCACCAGGCCCGTGAAGATCAGCAGGTTCACGTTCACGCCGTACGACTCGGGGAAGCTCAGCGCGATGTTCGCGGCGATGGTCGACGGGTTGGCCGACTGCAGCAGCGCGAACGTCACGATCGCCTGAGGCGAGAGCACCATCGCGACGGCCATGGTCTCGCCGAGGGCGCGACCGAGCCCCAGCATGGCTCCCGAGATGATGCCGGGGCGCCCGAACGGCAGCACCGCCATCGTGATCATCTCCCAGCGCGTCGCGCCGAGGGCGAGCGCGGCCTCTTCGTGCAGCACGGGCGTCTGCAGGAAGATCTCGCGGCAGATCGCCGTCATGACGGGCAGCACCATGACGCCGAGCACGATCGCGGCGGTGAGGATGGTGCGGCCCGTGCCCGAGACCGGACCGGCGAAGAGAGGGATCCAGCCCAGGTTCTCGGTGAGCCAGGTGTAGGCCGGCAGCACCGCGGGTGCGAGCACGCCGATGCCCCACAGCCCAAAGACGACGGAGGGCACGGCCGCGAGCAGGTCGACGATGTAGCCGAGCAGCTGCGCGAGCCGCCTCGGTGCGTAGTGCGAGATGAAGAGCGCGATGCCGATCGCGAGCGGCAGGGCGATGGTCAGCGCGAGCAGCGCGGACCACAGGGTGCCGAACACGAGCGGCCACACGTAGTCCCACAGGCTCGGCGGTGCGCCGATGAACTCCGCCGGGTCGGTGAGCACGGCGGGGATGCTCTGCGCGACCAGGAAGATCGCGACGAGCGCGAGCACCACGAGGATGGCCGCACCGGCGATGAGGGCCGCGCGCGAGAAGATCAGATCGCCGATGCGCTGCCGGGCTGGCACCATGGGCGCGCTCACGAGATCGCCTCGATCGCCGCGCTCACGCGCAGGAAGAGGGCGTCGGAGATCGGGGCCGAGCCAGCGCCGTCCTGCGCGACGAGCTGCCCCTCCGTGCTCGCCATGTAGCGGAAGTACTCGGCGACGAGCTCGGCCTTCACAGGGTCGGTGTAGCGCTCGCACGCGACGAGGTACGACACGAGCACGATCGGGTACACCCCGGATGCCGTCGTGTCGCGGTCGAGCTCGAGACTGAGGTCGAAGTCGGGCCGCCCCTCGACCGTCGGCGAGGCGTCGACGATCGCGGCGGCCGCCTCCGGCGAGTAGGGGACGAACTCGTCGCCCACCCCGACCGAGACGATGCCGAGGTCGCCCGCGCGCGAGGCGTCGGCATAGCCGATCGTCCCGACGCCGTTGGTCACGGCATCCACAACACCCGATGTGCCCTGAGCCGCCTCGCCCGAGTCGAGCGGCCAGACCCCGTCCGCCTCGAACGCCCACACGGACGGCGCGGCCTGGGCGAGGTAGTCGGTGAAGTTCTCGGTCGTCCCCGAGTCGTCGGATCGGTGCACGGGCGTGATCGCGAGCTCGGGCAGTTTGATCTCGGGATTCAGTTCGGCGATCGCAGTGTCGCTCCAGTCGGTGATGCGCTCCGCGAAGATGCCGGCGATGACGTCGGCCGACATGTTGAGCGAGTCGATCCCCTCGAGCTGGAAGATCACGGCGATCGGGGAGATGTACAGGGGCAGTTGAACGACCCCGGAGCCGGTGGCGCAGCCGCGGAACTCCACCGCTCCGTCGAGCTCTTCCGTCGAGAAGGCGCGGTCGGTGCCAGCGAAGTCGGTACCGCCACCGGCGAAGGCCTCACGCCCGGCACCGGAGCCGGTCGGGTCGTACGTCACGTTCGCACGGGGGTGGGCGGTCTGGAATCCTGCGATCCAGCTGTTCTGAGCCGCGCCGAGGGCCGAGGAGCCGGCGCCGACGAGCGTGCCAGTGATTCGGGAGTCGGATGCTCCGGGCCCGATCTGCTCGTTGACCGCGCATCCGGCCGTGATGAGGCTCACCGAGAGCGCGATGCCGACGAAGCCCACGGCACGGGTGTGCGTCACGAATACTCCTGGGGTGGGGGTGGCCCGACGTCGAGACGGCGACGTCGTTGCGGGAACGCGCTCGGAGGCACGTGATTACCATCTCACTCACCTCAGGTGAACGGAAGGTTAACGGCGGTTATTGATCCGCCTCGCGCCGAGTCACCCGACGAGCGCGGGGCTGTGCGTCTCGATCGCCACGAGACGTGGCGTGTCGCCTTCGCGCGACAGGTGCAGGACGGTGTAGTCGCCCGTCGAGAGCGCGGCGCTGCGCCGCAGGGCGGGGGTCACCGGGGCGCCCGTGAGCTCGGCGACCGCGGCGATGATCTGCGGGATGACAGGCCCGTGGCTGCAGAGCACCGCTGTGACCCGGCGGCCGAGGCGCTTCTCGACCTGGCGCCGCACCCGCGTGGCGTCGGCGGAGTAGGCGTCTTGGCTGAGGCCGCGCGAGTGCTTGACCTCGAGACCCGTGGCCTCGGCGGTCGGCGCGATCGTCGCGAGGCAGCGCGCGGCGGTGCTCGAGACGAGCACCTCGGGGCCGAAGGCGGCGATGCCGCCGGCGACCGAGCGCGACTGCTCGAGCCCGCGGTGCAGCAGGGGGCGCGTGTGGTCGGGGCCGTCCCACTGCTCGTGCGGCATGGCCTTGCCGTGCCGCAGCACGACGAGGGCAAACGTGCGCGCGAGCCCAGCCTCGACCTGCGCGGCGAAGCGCTCGACGACGTCCGCGTCGTGCGCGTAGGTGAGGTGCTTGGCGGCCTTCGCGAGCGGAACCCACTCGAGGGCGCGGATCTCGCCGTTCGCCTCATAGCTGTGCCGTTCGGCCTGGCCCGCATCCACCTCGGCCGACCAGTAGTGCACGACCTTGTCGCGGCCGTTCGGCAAGCGGTACTCGACCGTTCCCAGCGGCGCACCGAGCGCGACCTCGAAGCCGGTCTCCTCCGCGATCTCTCGCACGGCCGTGTGGGGCAGGGTCTCGCCCGGGTCGACCTTGCCCTTGGGCAGAGACACGTCTTTGTGCTGCGTGCGGTGCACGAGCAGGATGCGCGCCTTGCCGTCGACCATCTTCCACACGACGGCGCCGGCCGCCTCGACGATGTCGGAGGCGGTGGCGATGGCGGGGGATGCGGGGCTCATGCGCGCGGAGCGCTAAGGCGGCGCCGGGTCGCGATCGCGTTCATGACGACACTCTGCAGGTCGGCGAGCGGCCGACCGCGCTCATCGCGGTGGACGCGCTGCCAGTCGCCCTCGGGCTGCAGGTGCCACGAGGCGGTGCGATCGCTCATGGTCGTCTCGAAGAGCTCGTCGATCTCGGCGAGGTGCGCCGGCTCGACGAGGCGGATGAGCGCCTCGATGCGGCGGTCGAGGTTGCGGTGCATCATGTCGGCGCTGCCGATGTAGACCTGCGGGTCGCCCGCGTTGTGGAAGGAGAAGATGCGCGAGTGCTCGAGGTACCGGCCGAGCACGCTGCGCACCCGGATGGTCTCGCTCAGCCCCGGGCGGCCGGGCACGAGGGCGCACACGCCGCGCACCACGATGTCCACGGGCACCCCGGCGGCGCTCGCGCGGTACAGGGCGTCGATGATGGCCTCGTCGACGAGCGAGTTGACCTTGATGCGGATGCCCGCGGGGCGGCCCGCGCGGGCATGCTCGGTCTCGGTGTTGATGAGCTTCAGCAGGCCCCGGCGCAAGTAGCGCGGCGCGACGAGCAGCCGCTTGAACTTCTTCTCGATGGCGTAGCCCGAGAGCTCGTTGAAGAGCCGGGTGAGGTCTTTGCCGACCTGGTCGTCGGCGGTGAAGAGCCCGAGGTCTTCGTAGATGCGGCTCGTCTTGGGGTTGTAGTTGCCCGTGCCGATGTGGGCGTAGTGCTTGAGCGCACCGCCCTTCTCCTGCCGCACGACGAGCGCGAGCTTGCAGTGCGTCTTCAGCCCGACGAGCCCGTAGACGACGTGCACGCCCGCCTTCTCGAGCTTGCGGGCCCACTCGATGTTGTTCTGCTCGTCGAACCGCGCCTTGATCTCGACGAGCGCGAGCACCGCCTTTCCCGCCTCGGCCGCGTCGATGAGCGCCTCGATGATGGGGCTGTCGCCGCTCGTGCGGTAGAGCGTCTGCTTGATGGCGAGCACGTTGGGGTCGCGCGCCGCCTGCTCGAGGAAGGCCTGCACGCTCGTCGCGAACGACTCGTAGGGGTGGTGCACGAGGATGTCGCCGCGCGCGATCGAGGCGAACACGTCGGGCGCCGCGTTGGGCTCGGCCGGCTGCAGCTGCACCGAGGTCACCGGCACGTGCTTGGGGTGCTTGAGGTGCGGCCGGTCGAGCTTCGAGATCTCGAAGAGGCCGCCGAGGTCGAGCGGCGCGGGCAGCCGGTAGACCTCCTGCTCGGTGATGCCCAGCTCGCGCACCAGCAGACCGAGGGTCACGGCATCCATGTCATCGGTGATCTCGAGACGGATTGGCGGGCCGAACCGCCGACGCAGCAGCTCGCGCTCGAGGGCCTGGATGAGGTTCTCGGTCTCGTCCTCATCGACCTCGACGTCTTCGTTGCGCGTGACGCGGAACTCGTGGTGCTCGAGGATCTCCATGCCGGGGAACAGCTCGTCGAGGTGGTTCGAGATGAGGTCTTCGAGGGTCAGGAACCGCACCCGGCCGGTGCCGTCATCGGGCAGCTGCACGAAGCGCGGCAGCACCTGCGGCACCTTGAGGCGCGCGAACTCGACCCGCTCGGTCTTCGGGTTGCGCACGCGCACCGAGAGGTTGAGCGAGAGCCCCGAGATGTATGGGAACGGGTGGGCCGGGTCGACGGCGAGCGGCATGAGCACGGGGAAGATCTGCGCCGAGAAGATCTCGTCGACGCGCGACCGATCGGTCTCGCTCAGGTCGGCCCACGACTCGATGTGGATGCCGGCCTCGTCGAGAGCGGGCTTGACGTGGTCGTGAAGGGCCCGCGCGTGGCGCAGCTGCAGCTCGAGCGCGAGCGCGTTGATGTCGGCGAGCACGTCGGCGGGAGCGCGGCCGGTGTTGGTCGGCACGGCGAGGCCCGTGACGATGCGCCGTTTGAGGCCGGCGACGCGCACCATGAAGAACTCGTCGAGGTTGCTCGCGAAGATGGCGAGGAAGTTGACGCGCTCGAGCAGCGGCACCGCTTCGTCCTCGGCGAGCTCGAGCACCCGCTGGTTGAAGCGCAACCAGCTCAGCTCGCGGTCGAGGTAGCGGTCGGGGGGCAGCGTGCCGTCGTCGACGCTCGTCGACTCGTCGTAGTCGTCGAGGAAGTCGCCCCCCACGCCGCCATCGACCTGGTAGCCGGCTTCCGTGAGCCCGTCGTCGTGCATGCGGCCCATTGTGGCAGGAATCGCCCAACCGCCTTGCCCGAGCCGTCGTGCGTTCACGTGCCGTTCACGCGCGACTCGTTGCCTGGTCACGTGGCAGGGGGACCAGGGGAGCAGGGCAGGGGGTGCCGCCGATGACCGTGCACGGCCCGCAGACCCTCGAGATCATCGAAGAGGTCACCCAGCGGCTCTCCGACCAGCACGCTCGCGCGATCGACGAGTCGGTCGTGCGCGCTCTCGTGCTCGACAGCTTCCGGCGCTACCGGCACCTCGACCACCCCGCCAACCACGGCCGCGCCCTCGCCGCCCAGCTCGCGGCCGACCGGCTCGAGGCCCTGCGCTTCCGCGCGCGGCACGCATCGCGCCCGGCCCCGCCCTCGTTCCTGTTCGTGTGCTCGGGCAACGCGGGGCGCTCGCAGATCGCCGGGGCTCTCATGCGCTCGATCGCGCCGCTCTCGACGCGCGTGGTCAGTGCGGGCGAGCATCCCGCCGCGCGCGTGCTGCCCGCCGTCACCGACACCCTCGACGAGCTGGGCATCCCCTCGTTCGGCGAGTACCCCAAGCCCGTGACGCCGGAGTTCGTGGCGGCCGCCGACCACATCGTCGTGCTCAACTGCGACGACGCCCTCGAGTCGCTCGAGGGCCGCGAGTTCCGCACGTGGAGCATCATGCTCGAGAGCACGAGCGGCCGGCCGGGCCTGCGGCGCACGCGCGATCAGATCGCCGAGCACGTCTTCGGGCTCGCCGCCGAGTTCGGGCTCACGCCGGCCCATCGCTGATGCGACGCTGCGGTCGCCAATCCTTTATTTGACATATATCAAATCACTGGCAGACTCGGGGCATGCCCGCCCCGCTGCCTCTGATCTCGACCACCGCCCCGATCTGCTGCGAGCCGATCGGCTCCTCCGCGGCCCTGAGCCGCGATGAGGCCGAGCAGCTCGCGCTACGGCTGAAGGCGCTCGCCGACCCGACGCGGCTGCAACTGCTCACCTCCCTGCTCACCGCTCCCGACGGCACGGCGTGCACGTGCGACCTCGCCCCCGCCGTCGACCTCACGGAGGGCACAGTGAGCCACCACCTCAAGCGCCTCGAGCGGGCGGGGCTTGTGAGCAAGGAGCGCCGAGGGCTGAACGTGCACTACCGGGCCGAGTCCGAGGCGATCCACGCCATCGCTCGCGCCCTCAACGCCGGCTGCTGCTGAGCGGCCGGTTCCGAGAAGAATAAGGAGAAGGGAGACACCATGACCGTGCTGCGTTCGATGATCGCATTCGGCCCCTGCTGCGCCGAGGAGTGCTGCCCCGGCGCGTGCTGCGAGTCGACCGGCTGCTGCTGAGCCGCCGACGCGAGCACTCGTGGGCGTCGGTGCACGAGTGCTCGCCGTCGACGCGGTGAAGGAGAGCGGGCAGGGCTAGGCGTCGACCCGCCGCGCGGCCTGCTCGGCGTCGTCCTCGTGCACCGTGAAGCGGTAGCCGACGTTGCGCACCGTGCCGATGAGCGACTCCATGTCGCCGAGCTTGGCGCGCAGGCGCCGCACGTGCACGTCGACCGTGCGGGTGCCGCCGAAGTAGTCGTAGCCCCACACCTCGCTCAGCAGCTGCTCGCGCGTGAACACGCGGCTGGGGTGCGTGGCGAAGAACCGCAGCAGCTCGAACTCTTTGAACGTGAGGTCGAGCGTGCGGCCGTGCACCTTCGCCGAGTAGCTGGCCTCGTCGATGACGACACCGGATGCCCGGATCATGCTCGACCCCTCGTCGCGCGACTGGCGGCCCACGGCGAGGCGCAGCCGGGCATCCACCTCGGCGGGCCCCGCGGTCTCGAGCAGCACGTCGTCGATGCCCCATTCCGCGTTGACGGCCGTGAGGCCGCCCTCGGTGAGCACGACGATGATGGGCGAGCCAGCGCCCGTGGTCGTGAGGATCTTGCACAGCGACTTGGCGCTCGCGAGGTCGGCCCGCGCGTCGACGATGATGACGTCAGCGGGGGGCGCGCCGACGAGGGCCGCCGGTTCCGCCGGAATTCGGCGCACCCGATGGCTGAGCAGCCCTAGCGCGGGGAGAACGTCGGTGTTCACCTGCGAGGTCAGGATCAACAGCTGAGCCACATGTCCTCCACGGTGTCCCGCTCAGTGTACAAGCGCCCTAGCATGGGGGAATGTCCCGCACCATCGCGACCGCGCTGCCCGTCTGGCTCGCCGTCGCGGCCGCGGTGCTCGTCGTCGCGCTCGTGCTGCCCTCGGATCAGTGGTGGGCGGTGCTCCCCGCGATCGCGGGTGGGGCGATGATCATGACCTTCGTCATCCAGGTGAGCCTGCAGTCGAAAGACGGCCTGGTCATGCGGATGCTCGTCACCGTGACGGGCGCCATCCTGCTGCTCATGGCGGCCTCCGTCGCGACGCTGCTCGTGACCACGCTGTAGGCGTTCTCCCCGCTCGCACCGTCGTACACTGGAGCCATGCTCTTCGCCCTTGAGATCTTCTTCCTCGGTCTGCTGGGTCTGGCGACGCTCTCGATCGGGTTCGTCTCGGTCGTCGTGCTCGTCAACCTGTACCGCGGCCAGCGCTGATTCCGCCCGGAGCCGTGTTCTCCCTCGACACGAGCCTGCCGGCCGAGCTCGCGCCCCTCGCCTGGCTCATCGGGGTGTGGGACGGCACGGGCGTCGTGCACTACCAGGACGGCGACCGCACGCGCGAGCACGAGTTCGGCCAGCGCGTGAGCTTCAGCCACGACGGCCTCAACTACCTCAACTACTCGTCGCACACCTGGCTGCTCGATGAGGCGAACACGCCCCTGAGCGCCGAGGCCGGCTACTGGCGCCTGCACCGCCCCTCCCAGCCGGGCGACCCCGGCCCGGGCATGCTGCCCGGCGAGGGACCGCGCCCCTTCGCGACCGCCGAGCAGGTCGAGCAGCTGCGTGCCCCGCACGGCGGCTTCGACGTCGAGGTCGCGCTCATCCACCCCGGCGGCGTGAGCGAGCTGTACCTGGGCCGCGTCGCCGACGCGCGCATCGATCTGCAGACCGACGCCGTCATGCGCTCGGCGAGCGCCAAGGAGTACGCGGCTGCGACGCGCATCTACGGCCTCGTCGAGGGCCGCCTGCTGTGGGCGTGGGACATCGCCGCGCTCGGTAACGACCTGCGCACCCACGCCTCGGGAACGCTCAACCGCGATGCCTGAGCTCTCGCCCCTGCTGGCCCTGCCCGGTGCCGTCGCGATGGCGGGTGCGGGTTCCGCCGACCCCGTCGCCGACGATGCCGCCGTCGCCTCGGTCGCGGCGCACTACGGCGACCCGGTAGCCGAGCAGCGGATGCTCGCCGCGGGCCGCGCGATCGTCGACCTCAGCGACCGCGGCGTCATCACCGTCACAGGCCCCGACCGCCTGACCTGGCTCGACTCCCTCACCTCGCAGGCGCTGGCCTCGCTCGCCCCGGGCCAGTCGGCCGAGACCCTGCTGCTCGACCCGAACGGGCGGCTCGAGCACAGCATCCGCATCGTCGACGACGGCGTGACCGCCTGGCTGCTCGTCGAGGGGGCGCAGACGACGGCGCTCGCCGCGTGGCTCGACCGCATGCGCTTCATGCTGCGGGTCGAGGTCGCCGACGAGTCGGAGCAGTGGGCGACCCTCGGGCAGCTGCTGCCGACCGGCTCCGCACCGCTCGTCGAACCCGCCGCGCCGAACGGCGTGCCGCTCGTCTGGCACGACCCCTGGGCGGCGGTGCAGACCGGCGGCTGGCAGTACGCGGCCCACGACGACCACCCCGGCGCGCAGTTCCCCGCCGTCGAGCTGCTCGTCGAGCGCGCCCGCCTCGCCGAGGTCGCCGCGACCGCTCGCGCGGGTGGCCTGCCCGTCGCTGGCACGCTCGCGCTCGAGGCCCTGCGCATCGCCGCCTGGCGCCCGCGCTTCGGCGGCGAGGTCGACGACCGCACGATCCCGCACGAGCTCGACTGGCTGCGCTCGGCCGTGCACCTCAGCAAGGGCTGCTACCGCGGGCAGGAGACGGTGGCGAAGGTGCACAACCTCGGGCACCCGCCGCGCCGGCTCGTCATGCTGCACCTCGACGGCTCCGACGCCCTGCTGCCCGGGCACGGCGCGCCCGTGCTGCACGAGGGCGCCCCGGTCGGCACGGTCACCTCGAGCGCGCGGCACCACGAGCTCGGCCCCATCGCGCTCGCCGTCGTCAAGCGCTCGCTCGACCCCGCCGCGACCCTCGTGGTCGAGGCCGACGGTGTCGCGATCGCCGCCGCGCAGCAGGTCATCGTGCCGACCGACGCGGGGGCGACCGCGGGGGTGCCGCGCATCCCGCGCCTCGGCGCCGTGCCGCGCTCGCAGGCCTGAGCGGGTCGCGCTCGTGAGCGGGCAGGGTGCGTCGATGCGGCGGCTCGAGCGCAGCATCCGGCGGCGATTGGAAGCCCGCGCCGCGCTCGACCGCGTCGTCGGCTCGCTGCCCGCCGTGCTGCAGATCGTCGTCGCGGCGACCGCGGCGTACCTGCTCGCGCGCGGGCTGCTCGGGCACGAGGTGCCGCTCGTCGCCGTGACGGTGACGATCGTCGCGCTCGGCCTCGCGCGCGACACCACGCCACGCCGCGTCGTCGAGATCGTCATCGGCATCAACATCGGCATCATCGTGGCGGCGCTCCTCGTGCAGGTGATCGGCCAGGGGGCATGGCAGATCGCGGTGATCCTCGCGATCACGCTCGTCGTCGCCCGTGCCGTGTCGCCCTCGGCGCCGTTCGCGATCGCGGCGGGCGTGCAGTCGATGCTCGTCGCCGTGCTGCCCCCGCCCGACGGCGGGGTCTTCGCGCGCAGCCTCGACGGCCTCATCGGCGGGGCGATGGCGCTGCTCATCACGGCGCTCATCCCGCGCTTCGACCTCGTGCGGCAGCGCGGCGAGGCGACGGCCCTGTTCTCGTTGCTCGACCAGTCGATCGTCGGGCTGCACGAGGCCCTGAAGGCGGGCGACGCCCCGGCCGCCGAGCTCGCCCTCGCCCGCAGCCGTCGCAGCCAGTCGCTCATCGACGACTGGACCCGCTCGCTCGAGAGCGCCCGCGGCGTCGCAGCCGTGTCGCCCTGGCTGCGCTCGCGCCGCGCGGGTCTCGCGGAGGAGGTGCGGCTGCTCGCGGTCGCCGACCTCACGACCCGCCACGTGCGCGCGCTCGCCCGCCGCGTCGAGGTAATCGTGCGCGACGGATCACCCCGGCCAGTGCTCGCCGAGCTCATGGAATCGGCGGCCGAGGTCGTGCGCCTGCTTGGCCGCAGCCGCGACGACGAGGCCGCGCGCTACGCCGCCCGCGCCGTCGCGGCCGTGCTCGCCGGCCGATGCTCGCCGACGGCCGTCGAGGGCGTCGGCGACCAGGTCGTCATCGTGCTGCTGCGTCCGCTCGTCTTCGACGTGCTCGTGCACCTCGGCACCCCCGCCGACGAGGCCCGCGCCCTGCTGCCCCCGCTCTGAGTCCGGTCTCACGGCCCGCCCCCGGCCCCGCCCCCCGGAACAAATCACGGAATTCTCTGCCTCAGTGAGCCGAGTATTGCGGCGAGATCGGGCTTGTTCTGGAGAAAGTCCGTGATTTGTGACACAACTCCCCACGGGAAGGAGGCGCGGCAGCACTATTCCCCAGACTCGGTGCACACGATCGCACGGCCCAGCGGGCACGCGAACCTGCGCCTATGCGTGTTCTCCACGATCTCGCCGCAGAGCGCGGCGGCCTCCTACCGACGTTCCGCTTGAGGCAGTGCGGCTTCACTCCACGTCGTATCGCCGCTCTCTGCCATTCGGGTCAGCTGCTCCGTGTTCGTCAGGGGTGGTTCGTGCTGCCGGGGATGCCTCAGGTCGTCATCAACGCCGTTCGTGTCGGCGGGCAGCTCACGTGCCAGCACGCCCTCCAGCACCACGGGGTGTGGGTGTTCAACGACCCGCGCGTGCATGTGGCGGTGAATCGGGATGCGACACAGCTCCGCTCGGCGCATGACCCGACTCGCCGACGCGAGCCGCGCGATGCTGACGTTACGGTGCACTGGCGCCGGTCATCCACCGCGACCACACGGGCGCTCGCGACCGTGTCCGACGCACTCACCGATTACGAGCGTTGCGCTCCCGACGAGCACCTCGCCATCGCCGTTGACAGCGCTCTGCACCTCGGGCTGGTGGGGCCCGATCATCCCCTCGTTGCCCGATTGACCCCGCGCGGCGTTGACGGGATGTGCGAGTCGGGTATCGAGACGATCTTCTGGCTCCGAATGCGTCTGCACCACATTCCCATCAGTCGCCAAGTGAGATTCCCCGGGATCGGCAGGGTCGATTTCCTGATCGGCGAGCGATTGGTCGTCGAAGTCGACGGCAAGAGCTTCCATGATGTCGAGTCGTCGTTCGAGAGCGACCGAAATCGAGATGCGCACTTGTCAACGCACGGGTTCAGAGTGCTGCGCTTCAGCTACCACCAGATTCTCGACGACTGGCCTCTCGTCGAGGCCGCAGTGCTCGCCGCGGTTTCTCGGGGAGACCACCTGCGCTGATGCCCTCCAGCCGTCACCCTGCTCGTGTCCCGGGCCCGCGTTACAAATCACGGAATCCGAGCACCGCTGCTCTCTGGCAGGTGTGATCAGTGACCCAGGGCGGCCAGAAGTTCCGTGATTCGTCACGGGAGCGAGCTCAGGGGAGGGGAGCGACCGCCGACCAGGGCACGGTGAGCTCGCCGAGACGCCAGCGGACAGGTCCGTCGAGCACGGGCCATCCCGCCTCGCGCAGGCCGCGGGTCGCGGCGATGAAGCGCTGGCGCGGCGAGAAGGTCGAGAGCGGGGCCTGCCGCGCCCACTGCGCGTCGAGGTCGCGCAGCAGGGCGTGCACCTTCTCGCCCGGCACGTTGCGGTGGATGAGCGCCTTCGGCAGCCGCTCGGCCACGACCGCGGGGCCGCCGAGCTCGTCGAGCGAGGCGAGGTGCAGCGCGAGCGTGAGCGACACCGGGCCCTCCGGGTCGAGCGCGACCCAGCTCGCCACGCGGCCCACCTCGCTGCACGTGCCCTCGAGCAGCAGCCCGCCCGGCTGCAGGCGCGAGCGCAGCAGCGCCCAGGCCGCGGGCACTTCGCCCTCGTCGTACTGCCGCAGCACGTTCGCGGCGCGGATGATCGCGGGCCGGGCATCCCCGTCGAGCGGCACCTCGAAGCCGCCCTGCCGGAAGCTCAGCCCCTCGCGCGCGAACGCGGCGGCGGCGCGCACCCGCTCGGGGTCGATCTCGATGCCGACGACGCGGGCATCCGGCCGCACCCGGCGCAGCCGTTCGAGAAGCTCGAGCGAGGTCCAGTGCGCGGCGCCGTAGCCGAGATCGACGATGAGGGGGTCGGATGCGCGGCGCAGGGCGGGCTGGGCCGCGAGCCAGCGATCCAGGCGCCGAAGACGGTTGACCCCCGTCGTGCCGCGCGTGATGCGCCCCTCTGCCATCTGATCATTGTCGGCCCTCGGTAGGCTGGAGCAATGACGCACACCCTGATCCTGCTCCGCCACGGCCACTCCGTCTGGAACGAGAAGAACATCTTCACGGGCTGGGTCGACGTGGGGCTCACCGAGCAGGGCCGGGCCGAGGCGCGGCGGGCGGGCGAGCTCATCAAGGCCTCGGGGCTCGCTCCGCGGGTGCTCTACACGAGCCTGCTCAAGCGCGCCATCCACACCGCCAACATCGCCCTCGAGGTCGCCGACCTCGACTGGCTGCCGGTCACGCGCAGCTGGCGTCTCAACGAGCGCCACTACGGCGCGCTGCAGGGCCTCAACAAGGCCGAGACGCTCGCGGCGCACGGCGAAGAGCTATTCATGACCTGGCGCCGCAGCTTCGACACCCCGCCGCCGCCGCTCGACGACGCCGCCGAGTTCAGCCAGGTGCACGACCCGAGATACGTGGGCATCGACGGCGACGTACCGCGCACCGAGAGCCTCAAGCTCGTCATCGACCGGATGCTGCCCTACTGGCACAGCGACATCACGCGCGACCTTGCCGCCGGTCAGACGGTGCTCGTCACCGCTCACGGCAACTCGCTGCGTGCGCTCGTGAAGCACCTCGACGGCATCTCCGACGATGCGATCGCCGAGCTCAACATCCCCACGGGCATCCCGCTCGTCTACGAGCTGGGCGACGACTTCATGCCCGTGAAGCCCGGCGAGTACCTCGACCCCGCGGCCGCGGCCGCGGGTGCCGCGGCCGTCGCCGCGCAGGGCAAGAAGTAGCGCTCGGTGCTCTAGTCGGCCGGCACCCAGTCGCCCGTGGCGAGGTACTGTACCTTCTTCGAGATCGACACGGCGTGGTCGGCGAAGCGCTCGTGGTACCGCGAGGCGAGCGTGGCGTCGACGGTGTCGATGACCTCGCCCTTCCAGGTCTCACCGAGCACCTTGTCGAAGACGCTGAGGTGAAGGGCGTCGATCTTGTCGTCTTCGTTGCGGATGTGCTCGGCGATCGCGACGTCTTCGGTTTCGAGCAGCTCGACGAGCTTGCGGGCGATCTCGACGTCGAGCGCCCCCATCTCCTTGAAGGTGCCGCGCAGGCTCTTGGGCACGACCTTGTCGGGGAACCGGTAGCGCGCGAGCTGCGCGATGTGCTCCGACATGTCGCCCATGCGCTCGAGCGAGGCGCTGATGCGCAGCGCGCTCACGACGACGCGCAGGTCGCGCGCCACGGGCTGCTGCCGGGCGAGGATGTTGATGGCCAGCTCGTCGAGCTCGGCCGCGGCCGCGTCGATCTTCGCGTCGTCGGCGATGACGGTCTCGGCGAGCGAGACGTTCGACTCGTTGAACGCCCGGGTGGCGTTGTCGATCGACACGGCGACGAGCCCGGCGATCTCCACGAGCCGCTCGCGCACCTCTCGCAGCTCCTGCTGGAACACTTCACGCATCTGGTCACGTCCTCTTGTCTGGGGGCTGCGGCACAATCCCTGCCACAGTGCCGTTCGGCGGTGAACGGTCGCTGGCCCGCAGGTGAATTCTCGGCGACCTCGGGCCAGCGGGGCGCTCGGCATGCCGGGGCCGCTACGCCGGTCACTAATCTAGTGCTCATGGACTCGGCACTGCTCGTGCCCCTCGCGCTCGCCCTCGGGGCGGTGCTCGGGGGCGGTGCCGTCGTCACCGTCATCGCGGCGGCCCGCCGGGGCCGCATGGCGGCCGAAGTCGCCTCGACCACGGTGCCCGATGGCGTGGCGCAGGTCATCGACGCTCTCGAGTCGGCCGGGGTCGTGCTCGACCCGAGCAACAACGTCATCACCGCCTCGCCACGAGCGGTCACGCTCGGTCTCGTGTGGCATCGTACGCTCGTGCATCCGGGCCTCGTCGAGATTGTCGACCGTGTGCGACGCAGCGGCGAGCCGATCACCGAGGAGGTCGAGCTGAGCCGCGGGCCGCTCGGCGATGCCGCGCTGCACCTCTCGGTGCGGGTCGCTCGCCTCGGCAGCCGGTTCATGCTGTTGCTCGCCGAGGACCGCACCGATTCGTACCGGCTCGACGCGGTGCGCCGCGACTTCGTCGCCAACATCAGCCACGAGCTCAAGACGCCCATCGGCGCGATCGGCCTGCTCGGCGAGGCACTCGGCCACGCCGCCGACGACGCCGTGCAGGTGCGGCGCTTCGCGGCGCAGCTGACGAAGGAGTCATCGCGGCTCGCGAGCATGACGCAAGAGATCATCGAGCTCTCGCGCCTGCAGGCGAAAGACGCGCTCTCGCACCCCGAGGTCGTCGAGCTCGACCAGGTGATCGCCTCGGCGATCGATCAGAACCGCGTGCATGCCGACGCGCAGCGCGTGACCCTCGCGAGCGGCGGCGCCAAGGGCTTGCGCGTCTGGGGCGACGAGGCCATGCTCATCACGGCCTTGCACAACCTCATCCTCAACGCCGTGCAGTACTCGCCCTCGCCCTCCCGCGTCGGCATCGGCGTGACCGCGGGCGACGACGTCATCGAGATCGCCGTCACCGATCAGGGCATCGGCATTCCCGAGGACGAGCTCGACCGCGTCTTCGAGCGCTTCTTCCGCGTTGACCAGGCGCGCTCGCGCACGACGGGCGGAACGGGCCTGGGCCTGAGCATCGTGAAGCACGTCGTGCAGAACCATGGCGGCGACGTGCGCGTGTGGTCGCAGCCCGGCCGCGGGTCGACGTTCACCATCCGCCTGCCGCGCGTCCTCGAGCCGGCGCAACCTCTCCTCACGAAAGCACGGTCATGACCCGAATCCTCATCGTCGAAGACGAAGCCGCGCTCGCCGAGCCGCTCGCCTACCTGCTCACTCGCGAGGGCTACGAGACGGTGGTCGCCAGCGACGGTCTCGCGGCGCTCACCGAGTTCGATCGTGCGGGTGCCGACCTCGTGTTGCTCGACCTCATGCTGCCGGGCCTGCCGGGCACCGAGGTCTGCCGCGAGTTGCGCCAGCGCTCGGCGGTGCCGATCATCATGCTGACTGCGAAAGACAGCGAGGTCGACATCGTCGTGGGGCTTGAGCTGGGCGCTGACGACTACGTGACCAAGCCGTACTCGACCCGCGAACTGCTCGCGCGCATCCGGGCCGTACTGCGTCGCCAGACGGATGCTGGCGACCTCGACGATTCGGTGCTCGCCGTCGGCCCCGTGCGCATGGATGTCGAGAAGCATCAGGTCACGGTCGACGGCGCCGTCGTGGCGATGCCGCTCAAGGAGTTCGAGCTGCTCGAGCTGCTGCTGCGCAACGCCGGTCGCGTGCTGACGCGCGGGCAGCTCATCGACCGCGTGTGGGGTGCCGACTACTTTGGCGACACGAAGACCCTCGACGTGCACGTCAAGCGCATCCGCTCGAAGATCGAGCCCGACCCCTCGAACCCGCGCATGCTCGTGACGGTTCGCGGCCTCGGCTACCGCTTCGAGGCCTAGCTCGAGCGACGAAGTCGTCGCCCGCAGGGCGAGCTGAGAGATTCGCCGCCCGGAGGGCGAGCTAAGGGATTCGCCGCCCGAAGGGCGGGTCAAGGAATATAGAGCTCGTACTCGGGTAGCGCCCCGTCGAGCACGGGCACGAGCACCTCGACGCCCGCGGCGCCGTTGTACGCGAAAAACACGGGCACGAGGCCGCCGATCGTCGCGCCGCTGCCGGTGATGACGATCTGGTTCTCGTCATCCGGGCCGCCGACGCGCGTGCGGTCGCCGGCCGCGACGACGATTGCTTCGGTGACGCGCTCGCCCGCGGCCTCCCACTGCACGGTGAGGCGGCGGTCGACGTCGGCCGCGCTCGCCACGGTCATAACAAGATTGAGCTCGTCGCCGGTCTCTCCGATGAGCAGGGCGTTCCGTATCGCGAGCTCGCCGACCTCGGCGCCGACGCCGTCGCTCGGGTCGTACTCCTTCTCCGTGGCGATCTCCGCCGAGAAGGTGCACCCCGTCGCGCCGACCATGAGCGCCGCCGCGAGGGCGATGGACGCCGCCAAGCGAGATTTCACGAATTGACTCCTTCAGCCCGTCAGGAGGCCCGTCGGCGCGCGCTACTGAGCGCCCGCGAGAACCTGGCCGAGTCTAGTCTAGCTAGCGGCCGCGGGCCTTCCGGCGCCCCGTCGGAGCCCGGCCGAGCCGAATTGCTGAGAGATCGCTGTGGTAGACTGGCAGTTCTGCGGAAGGACCACCATCCATGCTTTTCCAGGTCGGCGAGACGGTCGTTTACCCACACCACGGTGCGGCGACAATCATCGAAGTGAAGAACCGAACCATCCGGGGCGAAGAGAAGCTCTACCTCAAGCTCAACGTCACGCAGGGTGACCTGACGATCGAGGTCCCGGCCGAGAATGTCGACCTCGTCGGCGTTCGCGACGTGATCGGCCAGGAGGGCCTCGACAAGGTCTTCGAGGTGCTCCGCGCGCCGTTCACCGAGGAGCCCACCAACTGGTCGCGCCGCTACAAGGCGAATCTCGAGAAGCTCGCTTCGGGCGATGTCATCAAGGTCTCCGAGGTTGTGCGCGACCTGTGGCGCCGCGATCAAGACCGTGGGCTGAGCGCGGGCGAGAAGCGCATGCTCGCGAAGGCCCGTCAGATCCTCATCAGCGAGCTCGCGCTCGCCGAGAAGACCGACGAAGAGAAGGCCTCGACCGTGCTCGACGAGGTTCTCGCCTCCTGAGCACGTCAGTGCCTCCGAGCAGGTCGGCATCCGACGCACCGCGCCTCGCGATCGTCGTCGTCGCGGCCGGGAGCGGCACGCGACTGGGCCTCGGCCAGCCGAAGGCCTTCGTGCCGATCGGCGGTCGGCCCCTGCTCGAACACGCGCTCGAGGGCGTCTTCGCACAGCCCGAGCCCGCACAGGTCGTCATCGTCGCGCCCGCCAGCCATCGGGGAGAGGCGCTCGCCATCGGACGGCGGGTCGCCGGTGCCGCTCGGGATGCCCTGACCGTCGTGACCGGGGGCGACAGCCGCGCGGCCTCCGTCGCGGCGGGGCTAGCCGCCGTTGCCGCGGGCGTCGAGGTCGTGCTGATCCACGACGCGGCTCGCGCGCTCACGCCGCCGGAGGTCTTCACGCGGGTTGTGCAGCGCGTGCGCGCCGACCAGGTGGGGGTCATCCCCGCGCTCGCGGTCGTTGACACGATCGCGCGCCGCGACGAGGCGGGGGCCGTGCTCGAGCAAGTCGATCGCAGCGAGCTCGCCGCCATTCAGACACCCCAGGGCTTCCCGTTCGAGGCATACCGCGCGGCCGTCGCGGCGATCGTGCCCGGGGCCGAGCACACCGACGATGCGAGCGTGTTCGCCGCGGCCGGGCATCCCGTCGTCACCGTCGCCGGCGACGACCGCGCCTTCAAGGTGACCACGCCGCGGGATCTCCGGCGGGCGGAGCAGCTCGCCGCGGGCGACCGCCCCGCCCTGCGCACGGGAATCGGCATCGACGTGCACGCCTATGACGAGAACCGGCCGCTCTGGCTCGGGGGCCTCTACTGGCCCGACGAGCCCGGGCTCGCGGGGCACAGCGATGGCGATGCCATCAGCCACGCCGTCTGCGACGCGCTGCTCTCGGCCGCCGGGCTCGGCGACATCGGCTCGCGCTTCGGCGTCGACGACCCGCGCTTCGCCGAGGCGCGTGGCGAAGTCTTCCTTATCGCGACGCTCGAGCTCGTGCGCGACGCGGGCTTCAAGGTCGTCAACGTGGCCGTGCAGGTCGTCGCTCAGCGGCCGCGGTTCGCCGCCCGGCGCCACGAGGTGGAAGCACTGCTCACGCGCCTGCTCGGTGCCCCCGTGAGCGTCGCCGCTACGACGAGCGACGGGCTCGGGTTCACCGGCCGCGCCGAGGGCGTCGCGGCGATCGCGACGGCGCTGCTTCATTCCTGATCGCGCCGCCGCTCCTGCGGCGCGATGCGGCTCCGCCGACGAGCGCGGTCGTCGGCTACGCCGCTCTCATCCGCGGTCCGTCGCGGGCCGCCGGTAGGCTGTGGCGGTGACCGTGCGCCTCTTCGACAGCCTCAAGGCGGCCGTCGTCGACCTCGAACCGCGGGTCGAGGGGCAGATCGGCATGTACGTGTGTGGGCCGACCGTGCAGTCGGCGCCCCACATCGGCCACCTGCGCAGCGCCCTCGTCTACGACCTGTGGCGGCGCTGGCTGACGGCGCGCGGCTACGCCGTGACCTTCGTGCGCAATGTCACCGACATCGACGACAAGGTGCTCGCGAACGCGAGCGAGGCCGAGCCGTGGTTCGCCGTCGCCTACCGCGTCGAGCTCGAGTTCGCGGCGGGGTACCGGGCTCTGGGCATCCTGCCCCCGACCTACGAGCCGCGTGCGACGGCGAGCATCCCGCAGATGCTCGCCCTCATCGAGCGCCTCATCGCCGCGGGGCACGCCTACGCAGCGAGCGACGGCTCGGGCGACGTCTACTTCGATGTGCTCAGCTGGAGCCGCTACGGCGAGCTCACCCGTCAGAGCCCCGACGACATGGCCGAGGCCGATGACGCGCCCGCGCGCGCCAAGCGCGACCCGCGCGACTTCGCCCTGTGGAAGGGCGCGAAGCCCGACGAGCCGAGCACCGCGCAGTGGGAGTCGCCGTGGGGTGCTGGCCGGCCGGGATGGCACATCGAGTGCTCGGCGATGGCCGCCCGCTACCTCGGGCCGGCCTTCGATCTCCACGGCGGCGGGCTCGACCTGCGCTTCCCGCACCACGAGAACGAGCTCGCCCAGTCGGCGGCCGCGGGCGATGCCTTCGCGCAGCACTGGGTGCACAACGGGCTCGTGACCGTCGGCGGTCAGAAGATGTCGAAGTCGCTCGGCAACTCGGTGTTCGCCGCCGACCTGCTCGCGAGCCACCGCCCCGCGGTCGTGCGCTACTGGCTCGGTTCGGCCCACTACCGCTCGACCATCGACTACACGCCCGGGTCGCTCGACGAGGCGCAGGCCGCGCTCGAGCGCATCGAGGGCTTCCTCGCGCGCGCGGCCCGCCGCATCGCGGGAACGCGCTTCGCCGAGCCGGATGCCGAGGCGCCCGTCGCGCTGCCCGCCGAGTTCGCCGCGGCCATGGACGACGACCTCGCCGTGCCGCAGGCGCTCGCCGTGCTGCATGACCGCGTGCGGCTCGGCAACGCGGCGCTCGACGACGACGATGCGGCGGCGGCCGCACGGGTGCGCGCCGAGGTCGCCCTCATGGTCGGCGTGCTCGGGCTCGATTCCGCCGAGGGGGATGCCCGGCCTGACGACCCCGCGCGCCGAGCGCTCGCGACCCTCGTCGACCGGCTCATCGGCGAACGCCGCGAGGCCCGCAAGGCCCGCGACTTCGCCACGGCCGACCGCATTCGCGACGATCTCGCTGCCGCCGGCATCGTGCTCGAAGACTCACCGACCGCAACCGACTGGAGTATCGATGGCTAAGCCTGGGCGCCCCGGCGCGAGCAAGAAGAAGAAGGGCCCCACGGTCGGTTCGGGAGGCCAGGGTCGACAGGCCCTCGAGGGCCGCGGCCCGACGCCCCGAGCGGAGGACCGGACGTGGCACCCGGCCGGGAAGCGCAAGGCTGCGAACGACCGCCTCGCCGCGGCGAAGAGCCGCTCGGGCGGCGGCAACGGCGGCGGCCAGCAGTCGAGCCGATCGCGCGCCCCGAAGAAGAGCGCCGATGCCGAGATCGTGAGCGGCCGCAACTCGGTGCTCGAGGCCCTGCGCGCGAAGATCCCCGCGAGCACCCTCTACATCGCCTCGCGCATCGAGATGGATGACCGGGTCAAGGAGGCGCTGTCGCTCGCGACCAAGCGCGGCGTGCCCGTGCTCGAGGTCATGCGGCCCGAGCTCGACCGCATGACGGGCGAGAACTCCGTCAACCAGGGCATCGCCATCTCGGTGCCCGCGTACGAGTACGCGCATCCGATGGATCTCGTCTCGCGCGCGATCGACCGCGGCCAGACACCGCTGCTCGTCGCGCTCGACGGCGTGACCGATCCGCGCAATCTCGGGGCGATCATCCGGTCGACGGCCGCGTTCGGCGGGCACGGCGTCATCGTGCCGCAGCGTCGGTCGGTGGGCGTCACGGCCGCCGCCTGGAAAACCTCGGCGGGGGCCGCGGCCCGCACGCCCGTGGCGATGGCCGCGAACCTCACGCAGACCCTGAAGGCCATGAAGGCCGAAGGCGTCTTCGTGCTCGGGCTCGACGGCGGCGGCGACATGCAGCTGCCGAAGCTCGAGCTCGCCGACCGCCCGCTCGTGATCGTCGTCGGCAGCGAGGGCAAGGGCCTGTCGCGGCTCGTCACCGAGACCTGCGACGCGATCGTGTCGATCCCCATCTCGGCGGCGACCGAGTCGCTCAACGCGGGCATCGCGGCGAGCGTCGCGCTCTACGAGGTCGCGCGGAGGCGCTCGGCGTTGTAGCGGTCTCGGCCCGTGTGTATCCTCACAGTGTTCACCTTTACTGAACGCACGAGGAGGCGGCGATGGAGCGGCAAGACCTGAGAATCGCCGTCGTCGGCACGGGCGCGGTGGGCGCCTCCGTGGCCGCCGACCTCGTCCGGGCGGGGCTCGACGTGCGGCTCATCGACCAGTGGCCCGCCCACGTCGAGGCGATGCGCGCGGACGGCCTCACCGTCGACACCCTGGGCGACGTGCAGGTGACGCAGGTGCGGGCGCACCACCTGTGCGAGGTCGCCGAGCTGCGCGAGCCCTTCGACCTCGTCTTCACCTCCGTGAAGACCTACGACACCCGCTGGGTCGCCGAGCTCATGCGCCCCCTCATGCGGCCCGACTCGGTGCTCGTCGGCCTGCAGAACGGCATGACGATCGACCAGGTCGCCGCGACCCTCGGCGCCGATCGCACGATCGGGTGCGCGATGGGCATCGCCGCGAACCTCCGCGAGCCGGGCTTCGTGCGCCGGCAGGTCGCGACGGCCGACACCTGGTTCTCGATCGGCACGCTCTCGGGCGAGCGCACGGCGCGCCTCGACGACGTCGCGGCCGTGCTTGCGCACGCCGCGCAGATCGAGGTGACGGACGACATTCGCTCCGCGAAGTGGATGAAGCTCATCGCGAACATTCCCGAGATGCTGCCCTCGGCCCTGCTCGGCATCCCGCTGCTCGAGGCCGCCACGATGCCCGGGGTGCGTCCGGTCATGGATGCCATGTCGCGCGAGGCCTACGCGCTCGCGATCGACCTCGGCATCACGATGCGCCCGAGCCTGGGCATCGCCGCCGCCGATGTGCCCGACGGCGATCAGTACTCGCTCGACCTCCTCGATCGCGTGCTCTCGCACTTCTCGCAGCCCGACACTCGCGTCGCGGTGCTGCAGGACTGGGAGAAGGGCCGCCGCGCCGAGCTCGACGCGTTCAGCGGGTACATCGTCGACCGGCGTGCCGAGCTCGGTGGTCGGGCTCCCGTGAACGAGGCCGTACTGCGGCTTGCCGAGCGCGTCGAGCGCGGCGAGCTCGTGCCCGCGCCCGCAAATGCCGGGCTTCTCATCGCGGCGCACGACGCCGTCTGAGTCGTCGTGCGGGGGCTGGTCCGCTTGACAGAAGACCATGCGATCGCATTGACTATGTTCACCGCGGGTGAACGCGACAGTGCGTCGTGACAGTGTGCTGAGGAGTCGATGATGACCAACCGCTATGTGGTGCGAACGGCCGAGGAGGCCGACTACCGCGACCCGGGCGCCCTCGCCCCCGACTCCTCCGGCTTCACGCGCTGGTGCGCGGTCGGCTTCGACGACGACGCCGCCCACACCGACTTCGGGATGTCGCGCCTCGAGCCCGGCGGCGTCGTGCCCACGCACGTGCACTCGGTCGAGGAGTCGTTCTACCTCGTCGAGGGCGAGGTGCTGCTCGTGACCCCCGAGGCCACGGTGCACCTCGTGGAGGGCGACTACGGCGTGATCCCGCTCGGCGTGCCGCACTCGTGGCACGCGGTCGGTGAAGCGCCCGCCGTGTGGAGCGACATCTACTCGCCGCCGCCGCGGGCGCACCACGGCTACGACACCTTCCGGGTGCCCGATATCGCCCCCGGCCCGCCCGTCAAAGTCGACCCGCGCGACCCGCGAACGCGCTCCTTCGGCGCGATCACGACCGAGCAGATGAACCCCGGCAAGCAGTCGCAGGAGCTGCTCGCGCAGTCGGCGAGCATGCGCACCGCGCTGCTCGTCTACAGCGGCATCTCGCTCAAGATGATGGTCGACAGCGACCTCGGCTCGGTGCTGCACACGATGTTCATGGTGCAGTACGAGCCCGACGGCGTCGCGGGCCCGCACGACCATCCGCTCGAAGAGGCCTACCTGATCCTCGACGGCGAGGTCGACGCGACCTTCGACGGCTACGAGGTGCGCATGAAGCCCGGCGACATCGCCTGGGCGGGCGTCGGCTGCGTGCACTCGTTCCTCGCTGTCGGCGAACCCGTGCGGTGGCTCGAGACGCAATCGCCCCAGATGCCCGCGCGCCACGCCTACCGCTTCGCGCGCGACTGGACCTACCTTTCGGACAAGCTCGGCTCCGAATAGCCCGGCCGCATCGCACCAGACCGAAACGCTCAAGGAGGAGCAGTGACTCAGCGCACCATCGTCGTCGTCGGCGGAACATCCGGGATCGGCCTCGAGATCGCCAAGGAGGTCGTCGCCCGCGGCGACCGCGTGGTGCTCACCGGGCGCGACCAGCAGCGGGCCGAGGCGATCGCCGCCTCGATCGGCGAGGGGGCCACGGGCCTCGGCGTCGACATCTCCGAGCCCGAGGCGATCGCCGCGAGCCTCGCGAGCATCGGCGAGGTCAACGGCCTCGTGCTCGCGGCCATCGAGCGCGACGCGAACTCGGTGCGCGAGTACGACATCGCGCGCGCCCGCCGCCTCGTGACCCTCAAGCTCGTCGGCTATACCGAGACCGTACACGCGCTGCTCGACCGCCTCGTGCCGACCGTCGACACGGGTATCGTGCTGTTCGGGGGTCGCGCGAAGGATGCGCCGTACCCCGGCTCGACGACGGTTGCCACGATCAACGGCGGTGTCGAGGGCCTCACGCACTCGATGGCGCTCGAGCTCGCCCCGATGCGCGTCAACGGACTGCACCCCGGCATCATCGGCGACAGCCCGTTCTGGGCCGACAAGACGGCGGCGCTCGAGGGCTACCAGTCGCGCACGCCCGGCGGCAAGCTCGCGACGATGGGCGACATCGTGGGCGCCACCATGTTCCTGCTCGACAACCGCGGCGTCTCCGGCATCAGCCTCAACGTCGATCGCGGCTGGCGCCTCACGTAGCCGGGGCCAGCATCCCGCGGCGCTGCGCGACGACCGCGAGAGAGGCGGCGCTCGCGATCAGCACGACGCCCATGACGCCCACCGCGGCGTACCCGGCGAGCAGGAACAGCTGCGAGCCGACCGCCGTGGCGAGCGAGCCGCCCAGGAAGGTCGCGGCCATGTAGACGGTGTTGGCGCGGCCGTTCTCGCTCGGGTCGACCGAGGCGAGCGCGACGGCCTGTGTCGAGACCTGTTCGCTGCTGACTCCGGCCGAGACGAGGAACAGGGCTGCGAGCGTCAGCGCGAGCACCGAGGGCACGAGGGCGACGAGCACGGCACCGACGAGCGCCGCTGCGCTGCAGACCGTCAGTGAGCGCCGGATGCCGTAGCGCGCGTGCAGGGGCGCCGCGGCGATCGTCGCGATGCCGCCGGCGAGCCCGGCCAGGCCCACGAGCGAAGCCTGCGTGACCGTCAGGCCGAGCTCGGTCACGGCGTAGACCGTGGTCATCGACCACAGCGAGATAAATGCCATGAAGCACAGCACGTGCACGGCCGTCATGAGGCGCAGGGTCGGCGAGCTCGCGGCGATGCGCGGGATTGAGGCGAGGATGCGCCCGTAGGCCGGGAGGTCGCTCGGGCTGTCGGCGGGCGAGACCCGCAGGCTGAGGGGCACGAGTGCGAGTACGAACACCGCGCACGCCACCACCGCGCCGCGCCAGCCGATGAGCTCGGCGACCGTGCCGAGCGCCGTGCGCACGACGAAGAGCCCCACGATGAACGAGCCGAGCAGCACGGCCGCCGTGCGGGCGCGCGTCGCGGGAGGGGCGAGGCGCAGCGCCGCCGAGATGAGCAGCTGCCCGACGGTCGCGGTGGCGCCCGCGACGAAGCACAGGGCGACGAACACGGCGTAGGCAGGCGATGCCGCCGCGGCCCCGAGCGCGAGCGCCGTCGCGACGAGCTGCGTCGTCACCTGCGAGCGGGCGGAGACTCGGTCGCCCAGCGAGACGAGCAGCACGACCCCGAGTGCGTATCCGGCCTGCACGGCGACGGTGGCGGCCGCCGCTGCCGAGGCATCGACCCCGAACTCGAGGGCGACGAGGGTCTGGATGGGCTGCGGGATGTAGATGACCGCGACCCCCGTCGCGGCGATGACCGCCATGGCCGAGACGCGACGGCCCCAGGCGGTGTGGTGGGGCTGCGCCATGCGCGGCTCCTCTCGCGGATCGGTCCCGCTCGGCTCTGGATATATCCAGGTGAATGGACTTAGTATTCCATTGAGGCTGTACATCGACGTACACCCTCACTGAATTGCTCAACGAGGAGGAACTCATGACCGACGCCGCGCCCCGCGCCGGGGACTTCACCCCAGGCAGACCGATCGTCTTTCGCAACGCCACCGTCATTACTGTCGACTCGGCGGGGGTGCTCGAGAACGCGGACGTGCTGATCATCGACGACACGATCGCCGGTGTCGGCCACCACTTCGACGTGCCTGCGGGCGCGCTCGAGATCGACGCCAAGGGCGGCATCATCATGCCCGGCATGATCGACACCCACCGCCACATGTGGCAGACCGCGCTGCGCGGCTACGGCGGCGACTGGGCGCTCAGCCAGTACTTCGTCTTCTACTACCTCACGTGGGGTCACGTCTTCCGCGCGGAGGACATCGCCGCGGGCAACCAGCTCAGCGCGCTCGAGTCGGTCGACCAGGGCGTCACGACGACCGTCGACTGGTCGCACGCCCTGCGCACGCTCGATTACGCCGACGCCGCCGTGGAAGCGCTGAAGAGCATCCCGGGCCGGTTCGTGCTCGCCTACGGCAACTACCTCGGGGCCCCGTGGGAGTGGATGAACGAGCCCGGCTTCCAGAACTGGGTGAAGAACTTCACGGCCGACGACATGATGGGCCTGCAGGTGGCCTTCGACGTCAACTCGGGTCCCGACTTCCACGAGAAGGGCGCCTTCCAGGCCGCGCGCGACCTCGGCCTGCGCGTCACGACCCACGCGGGCGTCTGGGGCGTCAACGGCGACCCGAACATCGAGTACATGTACGAGAACGGCTTCATGGACGACACCGTGACCTACGTGCACGCGAGCTCGCTCGGGCCCGACAGCTACCACAAGATCGCGGCGACCGGCGGCACGATCTCGATCGCGACGGAGAGCGAGCAGAGCGCCGGCCAGGGCTACCCCTCGGCCTGGGTCGCGAAGAAGTATGGCATCACGGCCTCGCTCTCGATGGACACGAGCGTGTGGTGGAGCGCCGACTTCTTCTCGGCCATGCGCGCGACGCTGAGCTCGTTCCGGTCGCGCGACCACCTCGAGGCGCACAACAAGGGCGAGACGGTCAACGTCAACCGCATGAAGGCGGAGGACGCCGTCTGGCAGGCGACCATGGGTGGTGCGCACACGATCGGCATGGCCGACAAGCTCGGCTCGATCACGGTGGGCAAGAAGGCTGACATCGTGCTGCTGAAGAACGACGAGTCGCCGGCGATGACGCCCATCCTCAACCCCTACGCCCACGTCGTGTACCAGGCCGGCACGGCCGACGTGCACACGGTCGTCGTCAACGGCAAGGTCGTCAAGTACGCGGGCGAGCGCATCGGGCTGCCCCTCAAGCCGGTCGCCGACCGCGTCGCGGCCTCGGTCGAGCACGTGCGCGGCGCGCTTGGCGAGGACGCCTGGGCCGAGTGGATGAACCCCGCTCTTCCCGAGGACGAGCCGATCGCGAACCCGTACACGTACCTCGCCGAGGACGACGGTCACCAGCACTAGGCAGCCTCTGCACCGCTGACGGCGGGCGGCCCCTCGAGGGCCGCCCGCCGTCAGCGTGTCGGCCCGATCAGACCCGCGGGTACTGCCAGATCTCGAGCTGGATGCCGTCGGGGTCGCGCAGGTACGCCCACTGCGAACCCGCCAGGTCACCATCGGTGAGGGTGACCGGCGGGCCATTGAACACCGCGCCCCGCGCGATGAGCTCGGCATAGGCCGCGTCCATGTCGTCGACCTCGAGGCAGATGTGCGCCGAGCCGACGTCACCGTTCGTGCGATCCCAGTCCTTGCCCTTGGGCTGGTGGTACTGCAGGAACTCGATGTTGACGTTGCCGATGCGGATCATCGAGAACGAGAGCTCGGCGCCCGGCACCTGAACCCCGCGCTCGAGGTCAGCGCCCGAGCCGTGATTGACCGGGCCGGGCTCGACGCCGAACATGCGGGTGTACCACTCGAACGACCGCTGCATGTCGCGCACGGTGATGCCCACGTGGTGCACCCCGGTGACGGTGAAAGCCATTGTCCACTCCTTCGTGTCGGTCGCCGTGCAGAACGGGCGCACGGTGGCGGCGACGGGGCTGCACGGCTTGTACCCAGACTCAACACCACGGCGGTGCCCCGCGGCAACCCCGCATTCGCGCCCGACGTGCCCCGATCTCCCGGAAAACCCGGTCACAGGGATGCGCGGCTCGGTTGCGGGGGGCATGCGAGGCGGGGCATCCGGAGTCGAGTTGTTCACTTGATTTGGATGACACGGGGCAGTAAGTTCACCTATAGTGAACACGCGGCGATGCGGCCTCCCGCCCGCGCGCCGGGCATCGACGCACGATCACGGACGCAAAGGAGCATCCTCATGACGGGACGACTGCACGGTCGCACGATCGTCGTGACCGGGGGCGCATCGGGCATCGGTGCCGCCCTGTGCGAGGGCTTCGCCGCCGAGGGCGCGAACGCCGTGATCGCCGATCTGAACCTCGAGGCGGGCCAGGCCCTCGCCGAGCGCATCACCACGGGTGGCGGCAGCACGAGCGCCGTGCGCGTCGACGTCACCGACCGGGCCTCGGTGCAGGCGGGCATCGCGGCCGCGGTCGAGCGCCACGGCCGCCTCGACGCCTACTTCAACAACGCGGGCATGAACTCGCCCATGAAGTACCTCGACGTCACCGAGTCGAACTTCGAGCTGATCATGAAGGTCAACGTGCTCGGGGTGCTCATCGGGGCCCAGGAGGCCGCGAGGCAGTTCATCGCGCAGGGCTCCCCCGGCAAGATCGTCAACACCGCCTCAATCGCGGGTCGCACGGGCTTCTCGAGCTTCGCGCCCTACAGCGCCGCGAAGGCCGCCGTCATCTCCCTTACCCAGTCGGGTGCCCGCGCTCTCGCGGAGCACGGCATCACCGTCAACGGCTTCGCTCCCGGGGTCGTCGCGACCCCCCTGTGGACCAAACTCGACAAAGAGCTCGACGAGATCGGCGAGGGCCAGAACGGCTTCGACTCGATGTCGAGCTCGATCCTGCTCGGTCGCCCCGCCGACCCGAGCGACATCGTGCCCACCGGCATCTTCCTCGCCAGCTCCGACAGCGACTACATCACCGGCCAGATCATCCCCATCGAGGGCGGGATGATCCTCGTCTGAGCGACGAGGCCATCACCGCAGCGAACAGAGAGCGACCACCATGAAGAACACGGGAACCACGGGGACGAACGGCGTCGACTGGGAGGCGCGCATCGATTTCGATCGGTTGCGCGACGAGCGGCTCGCCCGCCTCAAGGCGCAGCTCGACCGCTCCGACGTCGGCGCGCTCCTCGCGTTCGACTTCTCGAACATCCGGTACATGACGGCGACCCACATCGGCACGTGGGCGATGGACAAGCTCATCCGCTTCAGCCTCCTGACCCGCAACACCGACCCCATCTCGTGGGACTTCGGCTCGGCGGCCAAGCACCACAAGCTCTACAACCCGTGGCTCGACGTGACGACCTCGGAGATGGACGCCGACCCGCACTCGCCGCACGAGGGCGCGAAGCGCCCGCGCCTCGAGAGCGGCGCGCGCGCCGGCATCTCGACCCTGCGCGGCGCCTTCCCGCCCGACGCCGGCATCGCCGAGGAGGTCGCCCGCAAGATCAAGCGAGAGCTCGAGAAGTTCGGCGTGGCCGACCAGCCGCTCGGCGTCGACGTGATCGAGCTGCCGATTCTCTTCGCGCTGCAGAAGGAGGGCATCCAGGTCGTCGACGGCCAGCAGATCTTCCTCGAGGCCCGCCGCATCAAGACCCACGACGAGATCCGGCTGTTGACGCAGGCGGCGTCGATGGTGGATACGGCCTACGAGAACCTTTACGATTTCCTGCGGCCCGGCGTGCGCGAGAACGAGGCCGTCGGGCTCGTCGCGAAGACCCTGTACGACCTCGGCTCGGAGTACGTCGAGGGCGTCAACGCGATCTCGGGCGAGCGCTGCTCGCCGCACCCGCACGTCTTCAGCGACCGGCTCATCCGTCCGGGCGACCCCGCCTTCTTCGACATCCTGCACAGCTACAACGGCTACCGCACCTGCTACTACCGCACCTTCGCGGTCGGCTCGGCGAGCCAGGCGCAGAAGGATGCATACACGCGGGCCCGCGAGTACATGGACCGCGCGATCGCGCTCGTCAAGCCGGGCGCGACGACGGCCGACATCGTCGCCGTGTGGCCCACGGCCCAGGAGTTCGGCTTCCCTGACGAAGAGGCGGCCTTCGCCCTTCAGTACGGCCACGGCGTCGGCCTGTCGATCTGGGAGAAGCCGATCTTCTCGCGCCTGACCTCGTTCGACCACCCCGAGGTGCTCGAAGAGGGCATGGTCTTCGCGCTCGAGACCTACTGGCCGGCGGCCGACGGCTGGGGCGCGGCACGCATCGAGGAAGAGGTCGTCGTGACCGCCACCGGGTGCGAGGTCATCACGAAGTTCCCGGCGGAGGAGCTGCTCGTCGCCGGCAAGCGCTACTACGCGGTCGGCGGCGAGCTCAGCACGCTGCGCGACTCGCAGTCGCACCTCAACACGTTCGACGGCCGCGGCGGCAAGTGAGCCCGAGCTGATGCCCGCTCTCACTGGAACCATGCGCGCCGCCGTGTACCACGGTCGCGGCGACGTGCGCATCGAGACCCTGCCCGTGCCGATCGCAGTCGAGGGGCAGGCGCTCGTCAAGGTGCTGCGCAGCGGCATCTGCGGCACCGATGCGACCGAGTACAAGGCCGGGCCGATCATGTTCCCGATCGACGCCCCGCACCCCAAGAGCGGCCACCAGGGCCCGCTCATCATCGGGCACGAGTTCGTGGGCGAGATCGTCGACCTGCCGGGAGGGTCGGTCGAGGGCCTCGCGGTGGGCGACCACGTCGCCTCGGGCGCGGGCGTCGCGTGCGGCGAGTGCCAGCGCTGCCGCCAGGGCCGCACGAACCTGTGCGAGCTCTACGTGACGCACGGCCTCAACATCGACGGCGGTCTCGCGGAGTACGTCGCGGTCGCGACGTCGACGCTCGTGCGCATCCCCGACGACTGCGCGCTCGACGCCGCGGGCGTCGCCCAGCCGCTCGCGGTCGGGCTGCACGCCGCACGCCGCGCGCAGGTCGTCGACGGCGACCGCGTGGTGCTCTTTGGGGCTGGAGCCATCGGCACGTTCATCCTCGCCGGCCTCATCTCGCTCGCCGATGCCGACATCACGGTCGTCGACTTCGCGGGCGAGCGCCTCGAGCGCGCGCTGCGCCTCGGCGCCACGCGCGTCGTGCCGGTCGACGACCAGCTGCAGGATGCCCTGCGCGCGATCGTCGGACCGACCGGTGCCGACGTGGTCATCGAGGCGACGGGGGCGCCGGGGCAACTCGACGTCGCCCTGCGCATTGTGCGCCAGGGCGGGACCATCCTCGAGGTGGGTCTGCCCTCGAAGCCCCAAGAGCTCGACGTGCACAAGCTCGTGCTGAGCGAGGTGACGATCGCGACGACCGTCGCGCACGTGTGCGGCGACGACCTCGCCCCTTCGCTCGAGATCCTCGCCCGCACCGATCTCGGCGACGAGCTCGTCGAGGCCGTGTTCGGGCTCGACGAGGTGCCGACCCAGCTCGCCCGCCTCGCGGCGGGGGAGATCCGCGGCAAGGTGCTATTCGACCCGACGCGCGCCGCCTGACCGCACCAGCAGTATCCCGATCAACCAAGAAAGGTGGCAACTAAGCCATGAGAGCAGCCGTCTTCCACGACGCCAAAGACATCCGGGTCGAAGAGGTCGCCGAGCCGGGAGCCCTCGGCCCCCGCGACGTGCGGCTCAAGCCCTTCTGGTGCGGAATCTGCGGCACCGACCTGCACGAGTACGCCGTCGGGCCCATCGTGATCCCGACCCAGCCCCACAAGCTCAACGGCTCGACGGCCCCGCAGATCCTCGGCCACGAGTTCTCGGCCGAGGTGCTCGAGGTCGGGAAGGAGGTGCGCAGCGTGCGCGCCGGCGACCGCGTCTCGGTCATGCCGCTGCTGTTCTGCGGCGCGTGCTACTTCTGCCAGCGGGGCCTCAACCACCTCTGCACCTCGATGGCCTGCGTGGGCCTGAGCGACGAGTGGGGCGGTATCGCCGAGCAGGCGATCGTGCACGAGTCGAAGGTGGCCACGCTGCCCGACTCGATGACCAACACCCAGGGTGCGCTCGTCGAGCCCACCGCCGTCGCCGCCTACGGCGTCGACAAGGCGCAGGTGCGCCCCGGCGACACCGTGCTCGTGACCGGGCTCGGCCCGATCGGCGCGCTCGCCTCGCTCTACGCCGCATCCCTCGGCGCGACCGTCTACATGTCGGAGATGAACCCCAAGCGCCAGGAGCTCGCGCGCTCGCTCGATGTGGGCGAGCTGCTCGACCCGCGCTCGACCGACGTGGCCGCCGAGCTGCGCGACCGCACGGGCGGCATCGGCGTCGACGCCGTCATCGAGTGCTCGGGCAACGAGATCGCGCTGCAGACCGCCCTGGCCTCGGTGCGGGCATCCGGCACCATCTCGCAGACGGGTCTGCACACCAAGCCCGCCGCGATCGACCCGATGGTGCTCTCCGAGCGCGACATCACCCTGCGCGGCACCTGGTGCTACCCCGTGACCGACTGGCCGCGCATCATCGACCTCATCGGCCGCGGCCGCATGGATGTCGAGAAGGTCGTCAGCGCGAAGATCGACATGGCCGACATCGTCGAGAAGGGCTTCGAGACCCTGCTGTCGCCGACCGGCGACCAGGTCAAGGTCCTCGTCCGCGCCTTCTGATCACCCCTACGAGTTCAAGGAGCGCCACTCTCATGAAGGCACTGCAGTACGTCTCGGTCGACACCCCGCAGGTCGACGAACTGCCCATCCCCGAGATCGCCGATGACGAGGTGCTCGTCGCCGCGCGCTCGGTCGGGGTCTGCCACAGCGACATCGAGCTGCTCGAGGGGCGCTACATCATCCCCTTCCAGTACCCGATCATCCCTGGCCACGAGTGGTCGGGCGAGGTCATGGCCGTCGGCTCGAAGGTCACCGGCCTGACGAAGGGCGACGGCGTCGTCGGCGAGTGCGTCATCGGCGACGACCACTTCGGCTTCTCGATCAGCGGCGCGGCGGCGGAGTTCTTCGTCGCGAAGGAGTCGTGGCTGCACAAGCTGCCCGAGGGCGTCTCGTGGACCAACGCCGCACTCGTCGAGCCGTTCAGTGTCGCCTACTACGCGCTCATGCGCGTGGGCAACGTCAACGCGAGCGACACCCTCGTCGTCCTCGGCGCCGGACCGATCGGCCTGTGCGTGACCGCCGCGTCGGCCAAGCTCGGCGCCAAGACGATCGTCACCGAGCCGAGCGAGCACCGCCGCGAGAAGGCGCTGTCGCTGGGGGCCCACTTCGCGGTCTCGCCCGACGAGCTGGCCGCGGTGCTCGACCGCGAGTCGGGGGGCCGCGGCGCGAGCGTCGTGATCGAGGCGACGGGTCGTCCCGAGGTCATGGCGCAGGCGCTCGAGCTCGCCGCCTTCAAGGGCCGCGTCGGCTACATCGGCATCGACGTGGGGCGCGAGGCGCCGGCGAAGCTCGGTCTCATCCAGTCGAAAGAGCTCACGATCACGGGTTCGATCGGCTCGCCCGGCGTCTGGCCCGACACCCTTCGTTTCATGGCGCAGGCGAACATCGACCTCACGTCGCTTGTGACCCAGCGTTTCGACGTCGACTCGGCGACCGAGGCCGTCGCCGCGGCGCGCAACCCCGCGCAGACGATCAAGGCGCACATCGAGTTCGACGCGTCTCTGTAGAACGGTCGCGCGCGGCCGTTCGGGTCGGCCGCGCGCGAATCAGAAGGGGGGCGGATGCTGTGCGCATCCGCCCCCCTTCGTCATGTCGATCTGCTCTACGGCAGCAGCTTCGCCTCGCGGTAGCGCGCGACCGTGTCGAAGAAACTCGTGCGTGTCGACCGGAAGTTTAGGAACCCGGCCTCGCGGCTCTTCGTCATGTCGGTGATGCACTCGACCTCGCGGCCGAGGTCGCTGTCGCTGTGCCACCACGACGCGAGCTTGCTCACGTCGCTCTCGACGAGTCCCTCGCGCTCGGCGATGCGCGTCCAGACCTCGGGGGCCACCTCGGTCATCGAGGCGACGAGGGTGCGCGGCGTCGCCGTCGGCCCCTCCCACTCGACGCCGAAGTGCTCGGCGATCTGCGGCCAGAGCCAGCGCCAGCGGAAGACGTCGCCGTTGGCGATGTTGAAGGCCTCATTCGCGCCCTCCTTATGGGTCGATGCCCACACGAGCTGCTCGCCGAGCAACTCGGCGTCGGTGACGTCAGTCACGAAGTTCCACTGCTCGACCGAGCCGGGGTAGACGAACGGCTGCCCGAGCTCTTTGCAGATGGTCGCGTAGACCGAGAGCGTCAGCACCATGTTCATGGCGTTGTCGACGGCGAAGCCGAAGACGGTGTGCGAGCGGTGCACGCTCCAGGTGAAGCCCATGCGCCCGGCGGCGGCGAAGAGCTCGTCCTCCTGCGCGTAGTAGAAGTTCGGGCTCGGCAGGCGAGGCTCCGACTCCTTGAAGGGGGTCTCGGCCTTGACGCCGGTCGCGTAGTCCTCGAACGGGCCGAGGTAGTGCTTGAGCCCCGTGAGCAGCGCGACGTGGCGCACCTCGCCGTCGGGTTCGAGCGCCGCGAAGAGGCTGCGCAGGGTCGCGCTGTTCACAGCGATGTTCTCGGCCTCAGTGTCTTTGCGTATCCACGCCGTGATGATGACGATCTCGGGTCGCAGGCCCGCGAGGGCCGAGGCGGTCGCTTCGGCGTCGAGCAGATCGGCCTGGATCGGGATGACGCCATCGACCATCGAGTTGCCGCGACGCGCGAGGCCGTGCACCTCCCACCCCGCCTCGACGAGCTGACGGCTGACCGTCTGGCCGGCGATGCCGGTCGCGCCCACGACGAGCGCGCGCCGGGTGTGTGCAGTGTTCATCAAAGAGCCGCCTTTCGAACGACAATGTTCAGTTGTGATAAACGGTAGCGCACGGGGCGCGCCGCGTCGATGCCGAGCGGGTGGCGCGGCTGCACCCCTGGGTCTCGGGATGCTCGCGCGCGGGTCGTTCTCGCGGCGGGCATCCCCGTCGCCCCGAACGGCGCGCACCGCGAAAGATCATGCAAAGGCATAGACATTCCCCGGAATGCGGGACGTTGGTTCCTTCCGGACGGGAAGCGAGAGGAGCAGGATGCGAGCCGGATCGGCGACGGCGACCATTCGCACGGTGACTGTCTGTCCGCCCGATCGGCAGCCGACGAACCCGGTCGGAGGCGCGGAAAACGAACATCCGCGGCTCCTGGAGCGGAATCGTTATGGACAACGCTTGTGAACACCAGCGCTTTTCCATAAAGTGTGACTCAACACCCCGTCCAGCGTGAACGGCCGGGAGCACCGACTCTTTCAAAGGGGAAAGCATGGCCGACGCCACGACACCGACGCGACTGCTCACGAGCGCCCGGTTCGGCGTCTCGAAGGGTCTGCTGACAGTGCTCACCTCGCTCGTCGTGCTCGTCGTGCTCAGCGCGCTCCTGGCACCGAGTTCGGTCTCGCAAGGTGCCGTGCTCGGCATGCTGCCCTTCGCGGCCGTGCTCGCCATCGTTGGCCTCGGCCAGATGCTCGTCGTGCAGCAGGGCGGCATCGACCTGTCGGTGCCCGGCTCGGTCTCGCTCGCCGTTGTCATCGTGACCCACATGCCCAACGAGAACGACGCGCTGCTGCTGCCCGCGGTGCTCGTCGCCTTCGCCTGGGCGATCGGCGCGGGGCTGCTCAACGGCTTCATGGTCGGCCGGCTCGGACTCAACCCCATCATCGCCACGCTCGGCACGAACGCCCTGCTGTTCGGTGCCGTGCTCGGCATATCGGGCGGCATCCCCCGCACGACGACGAACCTGCTCAGCGAGATCGCGGGCGGTCGCACGGTCGGCATTCCGAACGCCGTGCTCTTCGCGATCGGCTTCTTGGCGCTCGTCACCGTCATGGTCAAGAAGACGGTTGTCGGGCGGCGCTTCGAGGCGGTCGGGGCGAGCCCGGCCGCAGCGCGCGCGACCGGCCTGCGGTACCGCACCCATCAGGGCGCCGCCTACGTCTGGGCCCAGCTGCTCTTCGCGAGCGCCGGCATCCTGCTCGCCGGCATCACCAACCAGCCCACCGCCTTCCAGGGCAACAGCTACTTGCTCACCTCGGTCGCCGTCGTGGTGCTGGGAGGCACCTCGCTGCTCGGCGGTCGAGGCTTCCCCGCGGCCACGGTGGTGGCCGCCCTGTTCCTCAGCCAGCTCGACCAGTTCGTGCTCGCTCTGGGCGTGCCGTTCGCGGTGCGCACCCTCGTCCAGGCCGCCGCACTTGCGATCGGCGTTGCGATCTACACGGTCAACTGGACGACAGTACGGCAGCGGTTCACCCCCCGGGGCGAGCCCGCTGGCGCGGCAACACCCTGACCCACCTGCACCCCCCCGAACCACCCGTTCCACCGGAGCGGGTGCACCAAGAGATGTGCGACAAGGCCGTCGCGCTCAACAATGGAGGAAACCATGATTCACCGCAGAATCTCCGCGGCCATCGCCGCAGCGGGACTGACGGCGCTCGTCCTCGCGGGCTGTGCCGCTCCGTCCGAACAGCCGGCCGAGCCGGGCACGCCGGTCGAGGGCGCACCCGACTGGTGTGGCCCCAAAGAGGCCGTCGTCGGTTTGCTCGACGGCTTCGGCGGCAACAGCTGGCGCCTGGTCACCACGGCCGCCGGTGCCGACGAGGTCGCCAAGTGCCCGAGCGTCGTGGAGTACCTCTACGCCGACGGTCAGGGCGACACGCAGAAGTCGATCTCCGACATCCAGGGCATGGTCGCGTCGGGTGCCGACGCCATCGTCGTGTTCCCGGACGCCGGCGAGGCCATGCTCCCCGCGCTCCGCAGCGCCTACGAGGCGGGCGTCGTGACGGTTCCCTACCGCGTCAACCCGAACGGCGTCGACGGCGAGGACTACGACCTGTGGGTCGGCGCTGACTTCGTCGCTGACGGTGTCGCGTGGGGCAACTGGATCTTGGAGAACTTCCCGGACGGCGCCAACATCCTGTTCCTCTCGGGCCCGGCCGGCAACAGCCAGGGCATCGACGAGCGCACGGGCTTCGAGTCGGTCTTGACCGACCCGAAGTACCAGTACATCGGCGAGCAACCCTACGAGGTGACGAACTGGGACCCGGCACTCACGCAGCAGGTGCTCACCGCGGCGATCGCGAAGTACGACCAGATCGACGTTATCGTCTCCGACTTCGGCCCGTCGCTCGTCGGCGCCCTGCCCGAGTTCGAGAAGAGCGGCCGCTCGATCCCCGCGCTCGTCACCTCTGACGGCAACGTTCTCAGCTGCTTCTGGGAGGAGAAGAAGGACGCCAACCCCGACTTCAAGCTCTTCACGGTCGCGACCGGTAACGACAACGTGCGCCTCGCCGTGCAGCATGCCGTGGCTCGCGCCACGGGCGGTGTGATCCCCAGCGAGACCGCGTTCGCCGCTCCGGTGTACGAGGACTCGGTGAGCGGTTCGCCGAGCCCCGTGACCTGCCGCGACGACCTGCCCGGTGACATCTACCTCTCGGCGCAGATGTCGCCCGAGGACCAGGCAGCGCTCCTGCAGTAACTGCTGTATCGCGATCCCGGCCCCCGGCTCGTAGAACTCGATTCTGCGGGCCGGGGGACCGGCCGCTCCACACCCGCTCGCACGCACCGATTGAGGGTTCAACCGTGAACAACCAGGCCACCGCCGCGCCGACGACCGTCGCGACGCTCACCATGACCGGCATATCCAAGAGCTTCGGAGGCGTCGCTGCGCTCACCGACGTCTCGCTCGAAGTGCTCCCCGGCGAGGTGCACGCGCTGCTCGGCGAGAACGGCGCCGGCAAGTCGACCCTCATGAACGTGGCCACGGGCACAATCCGCCCCGACACGGGCACCCTGACCTTCCGCGGCGAGGCGCTCGACGACCTCGACCCGCGCGCCGCCGCCCGCCGCGGCATCGCCTTCGTGCACCAGCACCCCGCCGTCATGCCCGACATGACCGTGCTCGAGAACCTGCTCGTCGCCCTCCCGACGTCGGTCTTCGCCGGCGAGCGCGTCGACGACATCGCTCGCGGCCTCCTCGAGACCACCGGCCTGCGCGTGCACCTCAGTGACCGCGTCGAGAACCTCTCCGTGGCGCAGAAGCACCTGCTTGAGATCGCCAAGGCCCTCGCGGTCAAGCCTGCGCTGCTCGTGCTCGACGAGCCCACCGCACCGCTGGGCCAGGAATCGGTCGACATGCTCTTCGCCCTCGTGCGCGACTTCGTCGCCCAGGGAACCTCGGTCGTGTACATCACCCACCGCCTCGCCGAGGTACGCGAGCTCGCCGACCGCGTGACGGTGCTGCGCGACGGCAAGCTGCGCGAGACGGCCGTCGTCGATGAGATCTCTGACAAAGAACTGCTGTCGCTCATCGTCGGCCGTCAGCTCGACTCGACCTTCCCGCCCAAGCACGAGGGGTCGGACGAGGCGCCGAACTTCGTCATCGACGCTGTCACTGGCCCCGGCTTCAACGACGTGTCGGTCAGCGCTCGCCGCGGCGAGATCATCGGAGTCTCGGGCGTCGTCGGCAACGGCCAGAGCGAGCTGCTGCGCGCGCTCGCCGGTCTCGTGCCCCTCGATGGCACGGTGAGCATCAACGGCACGACCATGACGGCGCGCGAGCTGCTCAGCAAGGCCGCCTACCTGCCCTCCGACCGCATCACCGAGGGCCTCATGATGCGCCTTTCGGTGCGCGAAAACGCCGCGGTCTCGGCGCTGCACCGCTTCCGCGGGCGCGCGCTCATGAGCCGGAAGCGTGAACTCGGCATGGTGGGGGAGACCCTCGGGTCGCTCTCGGTCAAGGCCGCTTCGCTCGATGCCACGGTCTCCTCGCTCTCGGGCGGCAACCAGCAAAAGGTCATGGTCGCTCGGGCGCTGCTCTCCGAGCCCGTGCTCGTGCTCGCCGACGAGCCCACGCAGGGCGTTGATGTCGGCGCGCGCGCCGAGATTTACCAGATCCTTCGTGATGTCTCGGCATCGGGCATCCCTGTCGTCATCGCCTCCTCTGACGCGAAAGAGCTCGAGGGCCTGTGCGACACGGTCATCGTGATGTCGCGCGGCCACGTCGTCGACACCCTCCGCGGTGATGACCTGACCGAGGAGCGCATGATCCACGCGGCCGTCAGCTCGACGACGCAGACGGTCAGTGTCGACGAGATCGCCGAGGCCGAGAGCGACGAGCGTACGGCCGCCCGCGCCGCGAAGCTGCGTCGGTTCCTGCAGGGCGACTACGCGCCCACGGTGCTGCTCGTCGCCGTCATGCTCGGCCTCGGGGCGTTCATCTTCGCGCAGAACGACCGGTACCTCGGCGACTTCAACATCTCGTCGATGCTGCTGCTCGTGTCGGCGCTCGGCTTCATCGCGATGGGCCAGACGATCGCGCTGCTGACCGGCGGCATCGACCTCTCGGTCGGCCCGCTCGTCGGCTTCCTCGTCGTGGTCGGCTCGTTTTTCATCCTCGATGAGGCCCCCGTGACCTCGATCGTGCTCGGCTTCGCGGCCATGCTCGGCGTCTCGCTCATCGTCGGGCTGCTCAATGGATCGTTGATCCGGTACGCGAAATTCACGGCGATCGCGGCGACCCTGACGGTGTACATCGCGCTGCAGGGCATGAGCTTCATCCTGCGGCCCACCGCCGAGGGCTTCATTAACCGCGACATCTCGAGCCTCATCACAACCAAGCTCGGCGCTGTGCCGGTCGCGTTCATCGTGCTCGTGCTCGTCGTGCTCGGCCTCGAGTACGCGCTGCGCACGACCCCGTGGGGGTGGCGCCTGCGCGCCGCGGGCTCCGACGAGGAGTCGGCGCGCCGTGTCGGTGTTGAGATCAACCGCACGGTCGTGCTTGGCTACGTGGCGACCTCGGCGCTCACTTTCTTCGGGGCCATCATGCTCATGACGCAGATCGGTGTCGGCGACCCGGCGCAGGGCGTGGCCTACACGCTCTCGAGCATTACTGCCGTCGTGCTCGGCGGTACGAGCCTGCTCGGCGGGCGCGGCACCTTCGTCGGCACACTGCTCGGCTCGATGCTCCTCATCCAGGTGCTCAACGCCACGGTGTTCCTGCGGCTCGATCAGATGTGGCAGTACATCCTGCAGGGCGTGCTGATCCTTGCGGCGGCCATCCTGTACGCGATCGCTCGCTCGAAGCGCCGCCGTCGCCCCGCGCCCCGCGCGTGATCGTGCCGGCGATCCTGTCAGGATGCCGCGCATGAGCGCGCCGCGCGTCGCGGTGCTCGGCACGGGCGCGAACGGTGCGGGCATCGGCGCCGACCTCGTGCGCGCGGGCCAGGACGTGACCTTCATCGAGCAGTGGCCCGCCCACGTCGAGGCCATGCGGCGCCACGGCGTGCGCGTCGAGATGCCCCAAGCGACGGTCACGACCCCGGTGACGGTGAAGCACCTGTGCGAGGTGGCCCAGCTGCGCGAGCCCTTCGACCTGGTCTTCGTGCTCGTCAAGGCCTACGACACGCGCTGGGCGAGCGAGCTGATCCGACCGCTCGTGGCCGAGAACGGTCTCGTGGTGGGGCTGCAGAACGGCATGCAGCTCGATGACATGGCCGAGATCATTGGCCTCGAGCGCACGCTCGGCGCCGTCATCGAGGTCTCGTCGAACATGTTCAAGCCGGGCGTCGTCGAGCGGCAGAGCCCGCCGGAGAAATCCTGGTTCGCGATCGGCAGCATGCACCCCTCGACCATCGGGCGCGAGGATGAGGCCGCCTCGGTGCTGCGCGCCGCGGGCACGGTCGAGATCTCGAGCGACATCCGTTCGTCGAAGTGGATGAAGCTCGTCGCCAACGCCGCCGAGCTCGTGCCCTCGGCCATCCTCGACCTGCCCCTCGGCGACGCCGTGCGTCTGCCGGGCATGCGCGAGTTCATGATCGCGACGGGGCAGGAGGCCGTGCGCACGTGCCTCGCGACGGGCAGCAGGCTCATGCCCATCTTCGGCATGACCGAGGCCGACATCGCCGAGCCCGACGACTACGCCGTGACGTTGCTCGACCGCGTGCTCACCGACTACACGCTGCCGTCGACCCGCACGACCGTGCTGCAGGATTGGATGAAGGGTCGCCGCAGCGAGGTCGCCGAGATCAACGGCTTCGTCGTGCGCGAGCAGCGCCGGCTCGGCGGCTCCGCGCCGTTGAACGAGCGCGTCGTCGATCTCGCGCTGCGCATCGAGGCCGGCACGCTCGACGCGCGGCCCGAGAACCTCGCGTTGCTGCTCGCCGACTGACGGCTCAGCGCTCTCCTGGCCGCGGTCGGGGCGGGATGCTCAGCGCCCGCTGCGCCGCCGCGTGACCTCGGCGACCGCTGACCAGTCGAGCTCGGCGAGCGAGGCGTCGGCGAGGGCCGCATCGAAGAGCTCGTGCAGCACGGGCGCGACCGGAAGCTGCACGCCGAGCTCGGTCGCGGCGTTCTCGGCGAGCGTGAGGTCTTTGAGCCCGAGCGACATCGCGAAACCCACGGGCAGGTAGCGCTTCTCGGCGATGATAGGGCCGTAGCCCTTGTGGGCCGAGCCGCTGAACGCGGTGTGGGTGAGGATCTCGACGAAGGTGCTGGGGTCGATGCCGGCCGACTCGACGAGCACGACTGACTCGGTGATCGACTGCAGGGCGTTGAGAATGGAGTAGTTGACGGCGATCTTCACGACGCTGCCGAGGCGCGGGTCGGTGCCGAGGTTCCAGACGCGCGAGCCCAGGCTCTGCAGCGACGGCAGGGCAATCTCCACGGCCCCAGGGTCGCCCGAGGCGACGACGAGCAGGGCGCCCGTCGCCGCGACCGTCGAGCGACCGAGCACGGGGGCGGTCACGTACCCGACCCCGTGGCGCGCGTGGCGCTCGGCGAGCTCAGCCGCCGCCCCGGGGCTGATCGTCGAGTGGTTGACGTGCACGCGGCTGGCCGGCACGGCTGCGAGCAGTTCGTCGGTGAATACGTCGAGCACGACACGGTCGTCGGTGAGCATGGAGTGCACGATCGAGCGCGCCGCGAAGGCCTCGGCGACCGACCCGGCGACGTCGACCCCAGCCCGTTCGGCGAGCGTCTGCGCTGGGCCCGGGCTGCGGTTCCACACTGTCACGGCAAAGCCCTTATCGAGCAGGCGGCCGGTCATGCCCGCGCCCATGGCGCCCAGCCCCAGGAAGGCGATGGCGGGGTGCCCGGCGGTGCGGTCGCGATCCACGGGGGTCTCCTTCATTCGGGCGGGCGGGCATCCCCCGGCCGCTTTCGTACAGTAATGGTTCACACTCGCGTGAACAAGCCGAGGCCGCCCGGCCCGGCCCGGAGCACCCTGCGCTTCGGTGGGGGTAGACGGGGTGGTCGGCTATGCTGAACCCACGTTCTCGTGTTCAGCGAGGCTGTCGATCAACGATGATCGTCGCCGCTGCAGAAAGGTGTGATGATGCAGTTCGATGTCGGATCTGAACTGCGTCGAGTGCGCGAGGCCCGCAAGCTGAGCCTGCGCGCCGTCGCCTCCGCCGTGGGGGTGTCGGCCAGCCTGCTCTCGCAGGTCGAGACGGGCAAGACCCAGCCCTCGGTGAGCACCCTCTACGCCCTCGTCAACCACCTCGGCATCTCGCTCGACGGACTCATGGGCACCAACCGCGTCGCCGCCGCCCCACTCGGCCTGAGCCCGGTCGGGTCGTCGGGCACCGCCCTCGACCCCGACGGCAGCCGCCGTAGCGACTCGGTCGTGCAGCGCCGCGAAGACAACCCCGTGATCGAGATGGAAAACGGGGTGACCTGGGAGCGTCTCGCCGTCGGCGACACCGGCATCGCCGACCCGCTCATCGTGACCTACCAGCCGTCGGGGTCGTCGTCGATCGAGGGAAAGATGATGCGCCACGCCGCGCTCGAGTACGGCGTGCTGCTCGAGGGCCGCCTTACGCTGCGCATCGACTTCGAGACGTACGAGCTCGAGCCCGGCGATTCGTTCTGCTTCGACGCCTCGCGCCCGCACCTCTACATCAACGCGGGCGACGTGCCCGCGCGCGGCATCTGGTTCGTCATCGGCCGCCGCGAGATGGCGTACCAGTCGCTCAGCGACCTCGGCCACGACGACGAGGCCGAGGTGCGCCCCATCTCGTCGGCCGTCGACGTGCTGCAGGCCATGAAGGCCATGCGGCCCGAGAAGCGTCGCTAGGGCTCGTCGCCGACCGCGAACACCTCGGGGTGGCTCGCGAGCTGCCGCCGCGTTCGTCGGATGTGTCCGGCGAGCATCGATTCGGCGGCGTCGATGTCGTGGTCGCGCAGGGCTCCGACGATGAGGCGGTGCTCGTCGTGCACCGTGCAGCGCGCGCGAGCATCCATGAGGCCGGTGTAGACGCGTCGGTACGCCTGCGTGCGGTTCCACAGGCGGTGCACGAGCTCGGTGAGCACCACGGTGGTCGTGCCCGTGTAGGTCAACAGGTGGAACTCGCGGTCGAGTTCGAGGAAGGTCTCGGGGTCGTCAGACTCGGGCATCCGGGCGGCGAGCGCTTCGAGCCGCTCGAGCGCCGGCTCGTCGAGGCCCGGCCCGCTCATGCGCAGCAGCAGCGGCTCGACGCGCTCGCGCACGCGGTAGATCTCCTGGCATTCGGCGAGGCTCAGCGATGACACCCACGCACCGGTATTGGCCACGAGGGTCACCAGCCCCTCGGCCTCGAGCATGCGCAGCGCTTCGCGCACGGGCACGCGGCTGGCTCCCGACTCGAGGGCGAGCTCCTCCTGCCGGATGCGGGCACCGGGAGCGTGCTCGCCTCGGATGATCGCCTCGCGGATCAGGTCGGCCACGTGCGCCGCGGCGGCGCCGTGCTCGCGCGCAGGAGGCACGCTCACTCCGCCGGGCGCGCGGGATGCCACAGCACGACGTCGCTCTCGCGCTCGTAGGCCTTGCCGTCGGGAAAGCTCACGAGCTCGAACTGCATGCCCCAGGGGCTGAGGAAGTAGACCCAGCGCTGGCCCTCGCTCGCATTGCGGCTCGCCGTCGGTTCGCCGAGCACCCGGATGCCGTGCTGCAGCAGGTGCGCCACGCCGGCATCGAGGTCGTCGACATAGAAGGCGAGGTGATGACCGCCGATGTCGCTGTTGCGCGGCTGCGGCGACTGGCCGTCGGCGGGCTCCCACTGGAACACCTCGAAGTTCGGACCGTGTCCGCAGCGGTAGAAGCGCAGCTCGCGCATGACCGAGCGGGGGTGCACGTTGAGGTGCTCGGCCATCCAGTCGTCGTCGCGCTCGAAGGGACCGAGCGTGTAGACGTACTCGCAGCCGATGACGTCGACGAAGAAGCGGTGCGCCTCGTCCAGATCGGGCACGGTGAAACCGATGTGCTCGGTGCCGCGGAGTCCGGGAAGTGCCATGCTGCATCCCTCCGTCGCGATGACTGGATGCAATCATAGCCTCAAGTCGTTACCTGTGCCCGGAACGGAGGGACAATCTCTTGAGATTGGATGCAATGCCCGCTAGCGTGTTCACTATGGCGAAACAGCGACGTTTGCAGACCGAGGTTCCGTGGGTCGAGATCACGACCACGCCCGCCGACTGGAAGGCGGCCGACCCTACACTGCTCTCCACGATGCTCGGGCAGCTGCACCTCATCCGGGCCTTCGAGGAGCGCGTTCTCGACCTCGCGGCCGAGGGCCTCGTGCACGGCCCCGCCCACTCGTCGATCGGCCAGGAGGGCGGCGCGGTCGGCTCGATCGTGGGCCTGCGCTCAACCGATGCTGTCAACGGCTCGCACCGCGGCCACCACCAGTTCCTCGCCAAGACCCTCACGCACGTCGCGCAGGGCGGCCTCGCCCTCGACGCGCTCGTGACAGCCGACATCCAGACCGTGCTGCAGCGCACGCTCGCCGAGATCCTCGGCCTCGCCCAGGGCTACTGCCGTGGTCGCGGCGGGTCGATGCACCTGCAGTGGTTCGAGGCCGGCGCGCTCGGCACCAACGCCATCGTCGGCGGCGGCGCCCCCATGGCCACGGGCAACGCCTGGGCCCAGAAGCGCTCGGGCACCACCGACCTCACGATCAACTACTTCGGCGACGGCGCCGCACAGATCGGCTCCGTGCTCGAATCGATGAACCTCGCCGCGGCCTGGAAGCTGCCGGTCGCCTTCTTCATCGAGAACAACCTCTACGCGGTCGCGACCCACATCGACGAGTCGGTCGCCGACACCCGCCTGTCGGTGCGCGGCCAGGGCTTCGGCATCCCCTCGTGGCGCGTCGACGGCATGGACCCGCTCGCCGTGCACCTCGCGATGCAGCAGGCCGCCGAGGTCATGCGCTCGGGCGAGGGCCCCGTCGTCATCGAGGCCGAGGTCTACCGCTTCTTCCACCAGAACGGGCCCTACCCGGGCAGCGCCTTCGGGTACCGCACGAAGGAGGAGGAGCAGGAGTGGAAGAAGCGCGACCCGCTCGACCGGGTCGCCGCCGAGATGACGAAGCTCGGCCTCATCGACGACGCCGGCATCGAGAGCGTGCGCGCTCAGTCGATCGCGGCGATGGATGCGGCCACCGCCGAACTGCTCGAAGCGGACCCCGAGAAGCAGGGTCGCCGGCGCATCCGCCCCGAGCTCTGGCCCGACACGGCGTTCGTGAATGTCGGCGTGCGCGGCGACGGCAGCGAGCTGAGCGCTCTGCGCGTGCTCGACCCGAGCCGATCCGACGCCGCGCGCGAGGAGACGAAGTTCGTCGACGCCGTGGCCGCGGTGATGGAGCGTCGGATGGGGGAGGACGAGCGCATCGTGATCATGGGGGAGGACATCCACCGGCTCAAGGGCGGCACGAACGGCGCGACCAAGGGCCTCGCCGACGCCTACCCCGACCGTGTGCTCGGCACGCCGATCAGCGAGAACGCCTTCATGGGCCTCGGTGGCGGGCTCGCGCTCGACGGCCGCTACCGCCCGGTCGTCGAGTTCATGTACCCCGACTTCATGTGGGTCGCCGCCGACCAGGTGTTCAACCAGGTGGGCAAGGCGCGCCACATGTTCGGCGGCGACAACCCCGTGCCGCTCGTGCTGCGCACGAAAGTCGCGATGGGCTCGGGCTACGGCTCGCAGCACCTCATGGACCCGGCGGGCATCTTCGCCACGAGCCCCGGCTGGCGCATCGTCGCGCCCTCGTCGGCGGCCGATTACGTCGGGCTCATGAACGCGGCCCTCGCGCTGCAGGACCCGGTGCTCGTCATCGAGCACGTCGACCTATACGCCGAGAAGGACGAGATCATCGCGGGGGACCTCGACTACATCATCCCGCCGGGCACGGCTGCCGTGCGGCGCGAGGGCTCCGCCGTCACGGTCATCAGCTACCTCTCGATGGTCAAGCACAGCCTCGAGGCCATCGAGCAGACGGGCGTCGACGCCGAACTCATCGACCTGCGCTGGCTCGACCGCGCCTCGATCGACTGGGCGACCATCGAGGCCAGTGTGAAGAAGACCAACGCTGTGCTGATCGTCGAGCAGGGCGCTCAGGGCACGAGCTACGGCGCCTGGCTCGCCGACGAGATCCAGCGCCGCTTCTTCGACTGGCTCGATCAGCCGGTGCAGCGCGTCACGGGGCAGGAGTCGTCGCCCTCGATCTCGCGCGTGCTCGAGCGCGCCGCGATCGCCCGCACGGAAGAGGTCGTCACCGCGCTGCAGGCGATCGTCGCGAACGGGGCGGGTGCCTGATGGCTACGACCATCCGCATGCCCGAGGTGCTCGCGAACGTCACCGAGGCGGCCGTGCAGAAGTGGCTCGTCGCCCCCGGCGACGAGGTCGCGGTGGGTCAGCCCTTCGCCGAGATCGAGACCGAGAAAGCCGTCGTCGAGTACATGGCCGAGACCGCCGGTACCGTGCTGCAGCTTCTCATCGGGGAGGGCGACGCTGTCGACGTCGGTGCTCCCATCGCCATCGTGGGAGAGGCAGGGGAGGTGGCCCCTGCCTCTCCCGCGGCAGCACCGTCTGCCGCATCCGACGGGGGTTCTGTGGTGGTACCCCCGTCGGATGTGGCGGCGAATCCTGCCGCCGCGGCCGCTTCGGCCGCCCCTCCGGTCGCGGCGCCCGCTCCGGCGCCCGCCGCCCCGCCCGCCGACTCCGGCGCCCGTCGGTTCGTGAGCCCGCTCGTGCGCCGACTGGCGCGTGAGAAGGGGTTGAGCCTCGAGGGCGTCGTCGGCTCAGGGCCGGGTGGTCGCATCGTGCGGCGCGACGTCCAGGCCCTGCTCGCGGCCGGCGCTCCGGCCGCCGCTGCCCCGGTGGCCTCCGCGGCTCCGACCCGCGCCGCCGCGCCCGCGGGCCTCGAGCCCGAGCTCATCCCGACCTCGCGCATGCGCACGACCATCGCGCGACGCCTGACCGAGAGCAAGAGCACGGTTCCGCACTTCTACCTCACGGCCGACTGTCGGGTCGATCGCCTGCTCGAGCTGCGGCGCGAGATCAATGCGATCGACGGCGTCAAGATCTCGGTCAACGACCTCGTCGTCAAGGCGGTCGCGGCGGCGTTCATCGATGTTCCCGAGGCCAACACGACGTGGACCGATGAGGGGATGCTGCGCCACCGCACGGCCGACATCGCGATCGCCGTCTCGCTCGACGACGGCCTCGTGACCCCCGTCGTGCGCGGCGTCGAGTCGCTCAGCGTCACGGCGCTCTCGGCCGCGATCGGCGACCTCGCGACGCGCGCGCGCAGCGGCAGCCTCAAGCAGCACGAGATCGAGGGGGGCAGCTTCGCCGTCTCGAACCTCGGCATGTTCGGCACCCCGGCGTTCAGCGCGATCATCAACCCGCCCCAGGCGGGCATCCTCGCGGTGGGGGCAGCGCGACCGGCGCCCGTCGTCGTCGACGGCGCCCTCGCGGTGGGCACGGTCATGACCGTGACCCTCTCGGCCGACCACCGGGTGCTGGATGGCGCGCTCGCCGCGCGCTGGCTCGCCGCCTTCGTCGCCCGCATCGAGAACCCGGTGTCGATCCTCGCCTGAGGGCTCCTGCGCTCCTGCAAAGAACGCACGTTCTTTCCCCCTTCGTGGGTGGGGTGACGCCGGTTGAGCACCTCGAAAGCGATACTGTTCCCCTGTTTGCTCTTCCAGCCGAACGGGAGTTTTCATGAAGATCGCCATCCGGCGCGAGCCGATCGAGGGGGAGCGACGCGTCGCGGCGACCCCCGCGGCCGTCGCCCAGTACGTCGCCGCGGGCTACGCGGTGACGGTGCAGAAGGGGGCCGGCGTCGCGGCCGGCTACGCCGATGCCGCCTACGTCGAGGCCGGGGCCGAGCTCGCGGCGAGCATCCCCCTCTCGACCGTCGAGGTGCTCGTGCACGTTCGCCCGCTCGACACGGCGACGATCGGCAAGCTGCCGAAGGGGGCGATCACGGTCGGCTTCGCCTCGCCCGCGAGCGAGCTCGACGGCGTCGCGGCGCTCGCCGCCCGGGGCATCACGGCCTTCTCGCTCGAGCTCATCCCGCGCATTTCGCGCGCGCAGTCGATGGACGCGCTGACCTCGCAGGCGCTCGTCGCCGGCTACCGCTGCGTGCTCGAGGGCGCCATGCGCTTCCCCCGCTTCCTTCCCCTGTTCATGACCGCCGCCGGCACGATCCCTCCCGCGCGTGTGCTCGTGCTCGGGGCCGGCGTCGCCGGCCTGCAGGCCATCGCGACGGCCAAGCGCCTCGGCGCCAAGGTCTCGGCCTACGACGTGCGTTCGGCCTCGGCCGACGAGGTGCAATCGATGGGCGGCACCTTCATCCACCTCGACCTCGACGCCGCGGCTGACGCGGCGGGCGGCTACGCGAAAGAGCTCGCGGCCGACCGCGCCGACCGGCAGCGCGAGCTGCTCGCCCCGTACGTCGCCGAGTCCGACATCATCATCACGACCGCTGCGATCCCGGGTCGTCCCGCCCCTCGCCTCATCACCGCGTCGATGGTGCAGGGCATGGCCCCGGGCTCGATCATCGTCGACCTGGCGGCCGAGACGGGCGGCAACGTCGAGGGCGCGAAGCCCGGCGACAATGTGCTGGTGCCCGTCACGGGCGGGCACGTCACGATCGTCGGCATGAAGGATGCCGCGTCGACGATGCCCTTCGACGCCTCGCGCCTGCTCGGCCAGAACATCGCCAACCTCGTCGCGCTCATGACGCGCGACGGGGTGCTCGCGCCCGACTTCGACGACGAGGTCGTCGCGGGCGCGTGCCTCACGCACGAGGGGGCGGTGCGGCACGAGCCGACCGCGGCTGCCATCGCCGACCGGAAGGGCGCGAACTGATGGACGCCATCACCCTGCTGACATTCTTCGTCCTCTCGGTGTTCGTCGGCTTCGAGGTCGTCTCGAAGGTGTCAAGCACCCTGCACACCCCGCTCATGTCGGGGGCGAACGCCATCCACGGCATCATCCTCGTCGGAGCCGTCATCGTCGCCGGGCAGGCGGAGAGCATCCCGGTGCTCATCGTCGCCCTCATCGCAGTGCTGCTCGCGACCGTCAACCTGGTCGGCGGCTTCGTCGTCACCGACCGCATGCTCGAGATGTTCGGCGGCCGCAAGCTCGCCGCGGCGAAGGATCGCGAGGAGTCGAAGTGATCGTGCTCAGCCCCGAGTGGACCGCGCTGCTCTACCTCGTCGCGGCCGTCTGCTTCATCCTCGCCCTCAAGGGCCTCAGCTCGCCGAAGTCGGCCCGCCGCGGCAACCTCATCGGCGCGTTCGGTGCTCTGCTCGCGATGGTCGTCGTGTTCCTCTCGACCGAACTCGACAACGTCGCGCTCATCCTCGGCGTCATCGCCGTGGGCACCCTCATCGCCGTGCCCGCCTCGCGCCTGGTCAAGATGACCCAGATGCCGCAGCTCGTCGCCCTATTCAACGGCGTCGGCGGCGGCGCCGCGGCGCTCGTCGCCCTGCTCGAGCTGCCGCTCGTCGCCGATGAGTTGGGCGCGGTCGTCGCCGTCGCGTTCACGGTGCTCGTCGGTGCGGTGTCGTTCTCGGGCTCGGCGATCACGTTCGCCAAGCTGCAAGAGCTCATGCCGACCCGCCCGATCGTCTTCCCGGGCGCGCCCGCGGTCATCACCCTCGTCGCGCTTGGCTCTCTCGCGAGCGCCGTGTGGCTCGTGCTGACCGCCGACGCCACCGCGGCCTACGTGCTGCTCGCGCTCGGCACCGCGCTCGGCGTGCTCGTCGTGCTGCCGGTCGGCGGCGCTGACGTGCCCATCGTGATCTCGCTCCTCAACGCTTTCACGGGCCTCACGGTCGCCGCCTCGGGCCTCGTGCTCGGCAACACCCTGCTGCTCGTCGCGGGCACGCTCGTCGGAGCATCCGGCACCATCCTCACGCGCGCCATGGCCTCGGCCATGGGCCGCAGCGTCACCGGCACCCTGTTCGGCGCGTTCCGCGGCGGGTCGACCGCCGGTTCGACCACGCAGAGCGACCGGCCCGTGCGCAGCTCGAGCGCGGAAGACGTCGCCATACTGCTCGGCTACGCGCAGCGCGTCATCGTCGTGCCCGGCTACGGCCTCGCCGTCGCGCAGGCGCAGCACACGATGGCCGAGCTCGCCACGACGCTCGAGGCGAAGGGCATCGAGGTCGTCTTCGGCATCCACCCCGTTGCGGGCCGCATGCCCGGCCACATGAACGTGCTGCTCGCCGAGGCGAACGTTCCCTACGAGGTGCTCGCCGAGATGGACGAGGTGAACCCGCAGTTCAAGAACTGCGACGTCGCCCTCGTCGTCGGCGCCAACGACGTCGTGAACCCGGCCGCCAAGACGAGCCCCGGCTCGCCTATCTACGGCATGCCGATCCTCGACGTGGCCTCGGCCCGCCAGGTCGTCTTCCTCAAGCGCTCGATGCGCCCCGGGTTCGCGGGCATCGAGAACGACCTGCTGTTCGAGCCGCAGACGACCCTGCTGTTCGGCGACGCGAAAGACTCGCTCACGAAGGTGCTGACGGCCGTCAAGAACCTCTAAGGGGCGGATGCTCGACCGATCGCCGCGCGCAGCCCTCGGGCCCTCGCGGCGATCGCGTTCAGACCTTGTCGCGCCAGCTGCCGGTCGGGGCGTCGTCGCCCTCGACGATCTCGATCTCGCTCGTCTCGAGCGACGGCAGCCCGATCGTCTCGGTCGGCGGCGCGATCATCGTCGCCTCGTCGCGACGGTGCCGCAGCACGGTGTCGATGTACGAGCTCAACGCCTCGGCGAGCGGGATGGCGCGGCCCTCGTTCTGCGAGAGGTACCAGCGGTGCTCGAGCAGCTGGTGGAACATCTCGGGGGTCTCGAGCTTGCCGCGCAGGTCTTTCGGAATAGCGCGCACGACCGGCTCAAAGACGCGCGCGAGCCACTCGTGGGCGACGACCTCCTCGTCGGCCTCGCGATCGGGGTAGTTCGAGGCGGCGTACGAATCGAGGTCGTTGAGCAGGCGGCGCGCCTGGTTCTCCTCCGCGTCGATGCCGGTCAGCCGCAGTAGGCGGCGGGTGTGGTGGCCCGCATCCACGACCTTGGGGCGGATGCGCACCTCGGTGCTCTCGCCATCGGTCGTGATCGCGAGCTCCTCAATGTCGAAGCCGAGGTCGTTGAGGCGCTCGACGCGCTGGTTGATGCGCCAGCGCTCCGAGCGGTCGAACGACTCCCAGCCCGTGAGCTCCTTCCAGAGCGAGCGGTAGGCCTCGATGATGCCGTTGCTCGTCTCGATCGCATCGACTCTCTCATCGAGCCGCCCGCCGGCCTCGAGGTCGAGCAGCTCGCCCGCGATGTTGACGCGCGCGATCTCGAGGTCGTTCTCTCGCTGCCCGTTCGAGAGGCCGCCCTCGTAGAGCTGGCCCGTCTCGGCATCGACGAGGTAGGCCGCGAAGGCTCCGGCGTCGCGCCGGAAGAGCGTGTTCGAGAGCGAGACATCGCCCCAGAAGAAGCCGATGATGTGCAGGCGAACGAGCAGTAGCGCGAGGGCATCCACGAGCCGCGTCGCCGTGTCGGGCCGGAGCGTCTGCGAGTAGAGCGCCCGGTACGGCAGCGAGAAGCGCAGGTGCCGCGTGACGAGAACGGGCATGAGCTGCTCGCCCTCGGCGCTGACCCGACCCGTGATCACGGCGACGGGCTCGACGCAGGGGATGTCGAGGCGCTGCAGGGTGCGCAGCATGTCGTACTCGCGCCGTGCCATCTCCTCCGTCGTCTCCTTGACCGCTACGACGAAGTCGCTCATGTGCACGAAGCGCACGAGGTGGCGCGAGATGCCCTTCGGCAGCGAGGCGATCGCGTCGTCGGGCCACAGTTCGAGCGGCAGCTGCCACGGCAGGTCGAGCAGCGCCGGATCGGTGACGGCCGAGGTGATCGAGAGCGAGGCGCTCATGCGAGGGCTCCTGTCGGGGGCGGCGGGGCGAATGCGAGGAGGGCGGGGTGCCGATTCAGCACGCCCGCCCTCGCCGGTGGTTCACGCGGCGTCTCAGCTCGAGACGGGCTCCTTGTTCAGGCGCAGGCCCGATGCCGTGTCGAACACGTGCACGTGCTTCGCCTCGGGCGTGATGTAGACCGTGTCACCGGCGTGCGGGTGCACGCGGCCGTCGACGCGGGCCACGATGTCGACGCGCTGGCCTTGCACCTCGGTCTTGCCGTAGAGGTAGCCGTCGGCGCCCAGCTCTTCGACGATCTCGACCTCGACCGGCAGGCCCTCGCCGCTCGTGCTGACGATCATGTCCTCCGGACGAACGCCGACCGTCACGATCTTCTCGCTCGTCGACGAGAGCACGTCACGCTCGACCGGAGCGATCGCCGTGCCAAACTTCACGCCGCCGTCGGCGACCTCGGCCGGGAACAAGTTCATCGCGGGCGAGCCGATGAAGCCGGCCACGAAGACGTTGTTCGGGGTTTCGTACAGGTCGCGCGGGGTGCCGACCTGCTGCAGGATGCCGTCTTTCAGAACCGCGATGCGGTCACCCATCGTGAGGGCCTCGGTCTGATCGTGCGTGACGTAGACCGTGGTGACGCCGAGGCGGCGCTGCAGCGAAGCGATCTGGGTGCGGGTCTGCACGCGCAGCTTGGCGTCGAGGTTCGACAGCGGCTCGTCCATGAGGAACACCTGGGGCTGGCGCACGATCGCGCGGCCCATCGCGACGCGCTGGCGCTGGCCGCCCGAGAGCGCCTTCGGCTTGCGGTCGAGGTAGGGCTCGAGGTCGAGCAGTTTGGCGGCCTCGAGCACGCGGGTCGCGCGCTCGTCTTTGTTGATGCCGGCGATCTTGAGGGCGAAGCCCATGTTCTCGGCGACCGTCATGTGCGGGTAGAGCGCGTAGTTCTGGAACACCATCGCGATGTCGCGGTCTTTCGGCGGCACGTCGGTGACGTTGCGCTCGCCAATGAAGATGTTGCCGTCGTTGACCTCTTCGAGGCCTGCGAGCATTCGGAGCGAGGTCGACTTGCCGCATCCAGAGGGGCCGACGAGCACGAGGAACTCGCCGTCGGCGATGTGCAGGTCGAGAGCGTCGACCGCGGGAACGGTGGAACCCGGGTACAGACGGGTGGCCTTGTCAAAGGTCACTGTAGCCATGCTGATCTTCTCCTTCACCGGCAGGTACGTGCCGGACGATCCGTAGTGAATGGATGTGCCGTGTGGCGTGGTGGACATCATCGGCCACCGCGCCCCAGTATGCCACTTCGCGGGGCCGTGGCCCATTCCGGGCCTCCGCCTGGCACCGTCACAGGCCCGCGGCGTACTATCGGGACGGGGCGCCGCGAGCGCCCTTAACCGTGTCCCGGGGAGAACCGTCCTCCCGTCGAACTGAGGTTGCATGAACGACCAGCGATCCACGCACCCGCGGCCTTCGAAGAACCAGCGCCGCGCCGAGGCCCGCGAAAAGGCTCGAGCGCTGCGACAGGAGCACGAGAAGAAGGAGCGCCGCGCGCGTCTGTTACTGCAGGGCGGGATCGCCCTCGCGGCCATTGCGATCATCGCCGTCATCGCCCTGGTGCTTGTGAATTCTGTGCGCCCCGAGGGTCCGGGCCCACGCAACATGGCGAGCGACGGAATCCGCATCGGCGAAGGCTTTGCCGCCGTGCCGACCCCGGCTCTGGATGCGGGCGACCGGCCCGTCGTCTCGGAGGCCAACCCCGAAGGCGTCGTCGACATCCAGATCGTGCTCGACTACCTCTGCCCCATTTGCGGCGAGTTCGAGGCCACGAACGCCGACTTCATCAGCACGCTCGTTGAGTCGGGTGCCGCCACGGTCGAGTACCGGCCCATCGCCATCCTGACGAGCCGATCGGCTGGCACCGAGTACTCGCTGCGAGCGGCCAACGCCGCGGCGTGCGTCGCCAACTTCACCCCCAACTCATTCTTCGCGTTCAACGCGAGCCTTCTGGACGAGCAGCCCGAGGAGGGCACGCCGGGCCTCGACGACGCCCGTCTCATCGAGCTGGCGGGGGGAGCAGCGAGTGCATCGAGCGCCCTCGCGTCGTGCATTACCGAGCGCACTTTCGAGTCGTGGGTCAAGGCCGCCACGACGCGCGCGCAGACCGGCCCCCTTGCGATCCGTGACGTCGAGGTCGAGGGCATCGTTGGAACGCCGACCATCTTCGTTAACGGCCACGTGTACGAGTACAGCTACCCATTTGACCAGGGGGAGTTCGCGCAGTTCGTGCTGCAGGCGGCGGGCGACGAGTTCTCGACCAACCCGACGCCGACACCCACACCGACGCCGTAGCGCCGGTAGGCTCAAGAGGGGCCCCGCGCCCTGGCCGTTCGCGGCCTTCGCCGGCTTGGCGCAACTGGTAGCGCACCCGACTTGTAATCGGGCGGTTGCGGGTTCGAGTCCCGCAGTCGGCTCTCTCTCGCGACGCGATGCGTCGCGGGGTTCGAGTCCCGCAGTCGGCTCTGTAACGCGACGCTGCGCGTCGCGGGGTTCGAGTCCCCCAATCGGCTCTCCGTCGCGACGCGATGCGTCGCGCCTGCGGTCCTTTCGTTGTCGCGACGCGATCGGTGGTGTCTCCGCTTTCAGCGAACTTTCGGCAAGCGGAAAAATGACGGACTACGAATGGTCAATACCCCCGACCGGGGGCGGAAATTGCGCGACACGCCCCCAGTTCGCGGGGCAATCGTTCGTTTTTCGACTATGGTCCCTTGGCTACGTAACGCTCGGGGCATACCGTGACTATCGACAGCCGGGGGGCTGTTGATACAGATCGTTCGGGGGGAACGAAGAATGTTGCGCACCGTTTACGCTGGTTCTGCACTCACGGCACTAATGCTCGTGGCTATACCGTTTCTTGGTAACACGGGTAGTGATGTCTCGGTCCTATTGTCGGGCAGCTCGAACAGCAGCGGTCCCGTCATCACCGCGGCGGGCGCTCGTGCTGACGACGATTCAACCGTCTCACTTGCCGAATACATCGAGCGACGTGCCGCGGACGAGGTCGGGTCGGGAGCCAAGGCTGGTGCTCAAGCCGAGAGCGACGGCGAGCAGACCGCCCAGGCTTCGGTTTCCGCCTCCACGACCTCCACAACGACCGCGGCTGGATCATCCGAATCTGGTTCCTTCTCGGGTGGAGCCGCGACCGGAGGCTCGACCGCGGGCGGCCCTGGCAGTCCCAGTGGTAGCGCTCCCGCACCCAGCGCACCCGCGCCCAGCGCACCCGCTGCGCCCGCACCGCCCCCGCCGCCTCCGGCAGTGCCCGCGTGCCCTGCGGCGATCGGCGGCGCGACCCCGGGTGCGCCCAGCCGCACCTCGGCGCTGGGCGTGGCTGGTACGACCTCAGATGACCTGCAGTCGTTCGCGCAGCAGGTCAACGCGATCCGGGTCGCGAATTGCCTGCCGCCCGTGCCGTTCAGCAACATTCGATACGACAGCTGCATGGAAGACCGCTTGTTCTGGATGGCGGAGGATCCGAGCACCGACCCGATGAGCGCGTGGGGTCACATCGGGTCGCAGCGCAGCGATGGCGTGCCGAGCGTGGGCTGCGACGGCAACCTGGCTGGCGGCTCGGGCAACACCGGCACCACGGTCGCGCAGAAGTGGTGGGACTCGGCCAGTCACCGGGCATCCCTCTACAAGCCGACCTACACGGGCAGCACCGCAGGCGTGTGCATTCTGTTCGCGATGACGCATGGCGGCGTGCCGAACGAGCCGTACTCGTTCACCCGCGCGGCGGCGCGCTGGGTCAACTGCTAGCCGGGGTCGGACGATGCGATTCGGGGGGATCGATTATCGCGCTGTCAGCGTTTCCGTGGCGGTCGCGCTCGTGGTCGGCCTCGCCGTCCCAGTCGTGAGCGGTCCGGGTTCAGCCAGGCTCAGCTCCACGGCGTCCGTCGTCGGTGCGACCTCCGGCACGACCTCGACGGCACCCGAGGTTGGGTACGACGACCTGTCGGTCTCGTCGACACCCGCCCCGGCGCCGAGCAACACCCAACCGTCGCCCGAGCCCTCGGCTCCCATCGAGGAGGCGGCGGCGACCACCACAACCGCTCCCGCGAGCGCCGGGGCCGTCTCGAGCGCGACGACTACGACCGATCCCGCGCGGGTCGTGTCGACGCAACCGCTCGCCGCGCAACCCGCGCCCATCGTCTGGCCCTCCGCGCCGGCAGTGCCCGCGTGCCCTGCGGCGATCGGCGGCTCGACCCCAGGTGCGCCCAGCCGCACCTCGGCGCTGGGCGTGGCTGGTACGACCTCAGATGACCTGCAGTCGTTCGCGCAGCAGGTCAACGCGATCCGGGTCGCGAATTGCCTGCCGCCCGTGCCGTTCAGCAACATTCGATACGACAGCTGCATGGAAGACCGCTTGTTCTGGATGGCGGAGGATCCGAGCACCGACCCGATGAGCGCGTGGGGTCACATCGGGTCGCAGCGCAGCGATGGCGTGCCGAGCGTGGGCTGCGACGGCAACCTGGCTGGCGGCTCGGGCAACACCGGCACCACGGTCGCGCAGAAGTGGTGGGACTCGGCCAGTCACCGGGCATCCCTCTACAAGCCGACCTACACGGGCAGCACCGCAGGCGTGTGCATTCTGTTCGCGATGACGCATGGCGGCGTGCCGAACGAGCCGTACTCGTTCACCCGCGCGGCGGCGCGCTGGGTCAACTGTTGATCGGTCCGCGCCGAGCCGCTGGATAGGCTGACGGCACCGAGGGCCAGGGCGGCGCTCGGTGGAGGGGGCCGATCGTGACCGTTGCGCTCAACTGGGGAATCCTGGCGACGGGGCACATCGCTCGCACCTTCGCGCGCGATCTCTCTGATGCGGGGTTCACGATGACCGCGGTCGGGTCGCGGGCTCCCGGTGCGGCCGAGGCCTTCGCAACGGAGTTCGGCATCCCGCGCGCCCACGGCAGCTACGAGCAGCTCGTCGCCGACCCCGAGGTCGACGTCGTCTACATCGCGACCCCGCACCCGTTTCACCTCGAGACCGCGCTGCTCGCGATCGACGCGGGCAAGCACGTGCTCATCGAGAAGCCCCTCACGCTGAATCGAGCGGATGCGCAGCGCATCGCCGATCGCGCGGCTGAGCGCGGCGTCGTCGCCATGGAGGCGATGTGGACGCGCTTCTTGCCGCACATGGTGCACCTGCGCGGCCTGCTCGCCGCGGGGGCCATCGGCGAGGTGCGCACGGTCATCGCCGACCACACCCAGTCGCTGCCGACCGATCCCGAGCACCGGCTGCAGAACCCCGCGCTCGGCGGCGGAGCGCTGCTCGACCTCGGCATCTACCCAGTGTCGTTCGCGATCGACGTGCTCGGCATTCCGACGAGCATCCTCGCCCATGCCGCCACGACTCCGACGGGCGTCGACCGGCAGACCGCCATGCTCTTCGGCTATGACGACGGCCGTCAGGCCGTGTTGCAGTGCGCTCTCGACACCGCGGGCTCGAACCGTGCGGTCGTGCTCGGCACCGAGGGGGCGATTGAGCTCGATCGCGTCTGGTACACCCCGACGGCGCTCACCCGCTACGACCGGGCGTGGAACGTCGTCGAGCGCTTCGACGAGCACGTCGCCACCCGCGGCATGCACTTCCAGGCGGCCGAGCTCGAACGCCGTGTCGAGGGGCGCGCGCCGGCCTCACTGCCCCTCGAGGAATCGGTCGCGATCATGGGCGTGCTCGACGAGGTGCGCGGCCTCATCGGCCTGCGCTACCCCGGCGAGTAGCGTGCGAGTGCGCTCGGTATCATGACCCCATGACCGAGCCGGAGCAGCCTCTCAGTCGTCGAGCGCTGCGCGAGGCGCGCGCGAAGGGCTCCGGCGCTCGAGCGAGCGCGTCGATTCGCCCGCCGGTGCTGGCACCGACCGAGCTGCTGAACGCCGATCCCGTCGCGGCGGCCGCGGCCGCCCAACCCTTCGCCCCGTCGGCGGGGGATGCGCCCGCGCGAGGAGGCATCGGCGCGCTCGTGCGGCGCCACCCCCGCGCCGTGCTCACCACTGCCCTCGGCGTCGGCTTCCTGCTGCTCGCCTCCGGAGCGCTGCTCGCGGGCGTCTCGATTGGTTCGGCGAGCGCCGCCGCCGTCCTGCCTGACGTTTCGACGACGCCCACCCCCGATCCGCGCCCGCTGCCCGCCGCGATCGCCGACCCGAGTCGGCTGCGCACGTGCTCGATCGCCGCCTTCGCGCAGGACGAGCGCTTGACCACGCTCTTCGGCTCGGTCGTCAACACCGCCACGGGCGAGCTGCTGTGGGACCGTCAGGCGACGACTCCCGCACCGACCGCGAGCGTGCTGAAGATTCTCACCGGCGCCGTCGCGCTTTCGACGCTCGGCCCCGACTACCGCCTGTCGACCCGGGTCGTCGCGGGGTCGACGCCCGGCACGGTCGTGCTCATCGGCGGTGGCGACGCGACGCTGAGCCGACTGCCGGCCGGCCAGGAGAGTGTCTATCCCGGCGCCCCGAAGCTCGCCGATCTCGCCGCGCAGACGGTGGCCGCATACGCAACGGCGAATCCGGATGCCCCCGGCATCGCCGAGGTCGTGCTCGACGCGACCTACTGGAGTGTCGCCGACCGCTGGGACTCGTCGTGGGACCGCTCGTTGCAGACCAGCGGCTACACCTCCGAGGTCACGGCACTGCAGGTCGATGGCGACCGCGACGACCCGCGCAGCGCCATCAGCCCGCGCTCGACCGACCCGGTGGGCCGGGCGGGCGCGGCATTCGCGACGGCGCTCGCTGATGCCGGCAACCCCGACGGGGTTCCGTCCGTGAGCCTCGGCTCTGCGGTGAGCACGACCGCGCTCGCGCAGGTGCAGTCGCAGCCGGTGAGCGCGCTCGTCGCGTACATGATCGACACGAGCGACAACACCGTGGCTGAGATGCTCGCGCGCGTCTCCTCGCGCGTCATCGGGTTTGACGGCTCGGCGGCCTCGCTCACGCGCACCTTCGCTGGCGCTCTCGACACCTACGGGGTTTCGACCACGGGCATCACCGTCCGCGATGGCTCGGGCCTGAGCAACCTCAACGCCGTTCCCGCCCAATACGTCGCCGAGTTGCTCGTAGTCGTCAACGGCGGCGGGCAGAACCTCTCGATAATCGGAGGCGCTTTCGCTATTGCGGGGGTGAGCGGCGACCTCGCCCAGCGTTTCACGGGCGCGAACGCGATCGCGCGAGGTGCCGTGCTCGGCAAGGTCGGGTGGATCGATTCGGCCCGCACCCTGGCAGGCATCGTGCGAGCTGCCGACGGATCGGTATTGACCTTCTCGTTCTCCGCCGTGCGCGAGAACGTCAGCGCGAGTACGCGCGAGGCGCTCGACACCCTCACGACGGGCGTCTTCTCGTGCGGCGACAACCTCTCGAATAACTGACCCCCGAAGCCCCCGGAGGCGACATGGCCCGAGCGCTCGTCATCATCGATGTGCAGAACGACTTCACCGAGGGGGGAGCCCTCGGGGTCGAGGGCGGCGCCGCGGTCGCCGCGGCGATCACCGAGCACCTGCGCGACCACCCCGACGACTACGACGTCGTCATCGCCTCGCGCGACTGGCACGACGCCGACAACGACAACGGTGGTCATTTCGCGCTCGAGGGCGAGCCCGACTTCGTCGCCACCTGGCCGCGGCACTGCATGGCGGGCACCGAGGGCGCCGAATACCACCCAGCGATCGACACGGGCCTCGTTGATATTCACGTGCGCAAGGGCCAGGGGGTGCCCGCGTACTCGATCTTCGAGGGCACGACCGACGACGGCCGCCGCTTCGTGACGGCCCTCGACGAGCTTGGCGTGACAGAGGTCGACGTGGTCGGCATCGCGACCGACTACTGCGTGCGCGCCTCGGCGCTCGACGCCCTCGCGGCGGGGCGCCGCGTGCGCGTGCTCACCGACCTCATCGCCGGTGTCGCTCCCGCCACGAGCCTGGCAGCGCTCGACGAGCTCGCCGCCGCGGGCGCGACGGTCGAGCCGGCCGAGCGCTGATGCTCCGGCTGCGCTTCGTACGGGTTCAGACACATCGCATGCTTCTTCACGTGCGAGGTGTCACAAACCGTGAGATACACGCAGGCGACGCTCTAGTTGTAGTTCCCAGGGAGGTTGTTCAGGTCGGGCTCCTCCAGGCTTAAGGGGTGTCTAGTCGCTCTC